>NZ_JALJDY010000013.1:0-103666 GCF_023242425.1 Pseudomonas sp. MWU12-2029
TACGCGGGTTGGTAGACCGGCTGCAATAGGAACCCGGCGCTCACGAATGAGCCCCACGCATGACCACCATAAAACAGAGCCCCCAAAAGGACCTGCATACGGTGTTGCCATACAGCTATTACAGACGGGCTACCAAACCCGATCACTGTTTTTCAGTGACAGGGAAACGATATAGCCCACCCCATAGCCGCGTAAGCCGGCGGATTCTGGCGTACGCGTAGGCAACGACGCAAGGTGTTGTAGCCCTTATGGCGTAACGGTTCGTGTATTTTAAACGCCCGTGCGCCGTCGTGTTTACACACAGCGAAAGCCGTGAATCCTTAGTGATTTAGATGGGGTTGCCAGCATGTGAGTGGCTGGAAGTCGAGGCGCGTGAAACCATGCAGAGTGAGCGCTTATAGGAAAATCGAGATGGGGGGAGGAGATCCGTCGCGGACAATTTCAGAACGCCAGACAGCACAAAGGGGAGCCGAAGCTCCCCTTTAATTTTGTCGTCGCGTGCTCTTTTTTATTATTGAGGGTCGGTCTGTTGTTGTTTTTGGCAACCGTGGCCCTTTACCGCTGTTTTTGGCGACCCCCATCCGGGGTCAAGAGCAAACGTATTTTTTTGAGCGCTGATCTGCTTTCTCGCTAGGCGATCCAACCGATTCGGGAGCTACCTGAAGGTAGTTTTATTGTTCTCTGCCCGGTTGCGGGTCATTCCGAGGAATACCCTGAAAAGCACACCTTCTCCAAAAAAATCTGTTAGCTGCGTCTCTGCCGTGTTGTTTTTGTTATGTCAGAGTCGGTACGTCTTATTTTTATTGGTTTGCTGCTTTTTATTCTTGTTATGCCATAGAGATAGCAGAAGCCGTGCCAACTTTTAAAACCTCTTGTAAATCAATGGTTTGAGATTTTTTAAGGATTTTTCCTTCAGACAAAACCAGACAATTTGTTTCCGTGTTACTCGTCTATGCCCACGTTTCGGACACAGCGGTAACACCTTCGCCCTCACTGTGCGCTACGGGCCTTGGCCACGCGCGATCCAGTTGGGCGACCCAGCACGGCACTGATCTGCTGGCCGGCGGCAATCAAGGCGTCGAGGTCGATACCGGTCTCGATGCCCAGGCCGTTGAGGAGGTACACCACGTCTTCGGTGGCGACGTTACCGCTGGCGCCCTTGGCGTACGGGCAACCGCCGAGGCCGGCGATCGAGCTGTCGAACACCGCGATGCCTTCCAGCAGACTGGCGTAGATGTTGGCCATGGCCTGGCCGTAGGTGTCGTGGAAGTGGCCGGCGAGTTTTTCTCGCGGCACCTGTTTCGAGACCACTTCGAACAGCCGGCGGGTCGCGCCAGCGGTGCCGGTGCCGATGGTGTCGCCCAGCGACACTTCATAGCAGCCCATCGCGTACAGCTCGCGGGCGACCATGGCCACTTGCTCCGGGGCGACCTCGCCTTCATAAGGGCAACCCAACACGCAGGACACGTAACCGCGCACGGTAACGCCGTGCTGTTTCGCGGATTCCATGATCGGCGCGAACCGCGCCAGGCTTTCGCTGATCGAGCAATTGATGTTGCGTTGCGAAAACGCTTCGGATGCAGCCGCAAACACCGCGACTTCCTTGACCCCGGCGGCCAGCGCGTCTTCAAAGCCGCGCAGGTTCGGCGCCAGCGCGCCGTAGGTCACGCCGGGTTTGCGCTGGATCTGCGCAAACACGTCGGCGGAGCCGGCCATCTGCGGCACCCACTTGGGCGAAACGAAACTGCCGACTTCTATATAGCCGAGGCCGGCGGCGCTCAGCGCGTCGACCAGTTGCACCTTGTCGGCAACGCTGATGGGCTGGGCTTCGTTCTGCAGGCCGTCACGGGGGCCGACTTCGATCAGGCGTACTTGGGAGGGGAGGGACATGGCGTTGACCTGTTGTAATTGTCGGGAGGCTACTGCGCGACTTGCTGACTCTTGAGCGTCTGCTCCAGCGCCTGCACGCAGCGTTCTTCGGCGGTGTCGAGTTCGAGCTTCATCTGTTCGATGTCCAGCAGTTGCTGTTCAAGCTGTTCGCGACGCTCGCTGATTTTCGCCAGCATGCTGTTGAGTTGTTTGGTGTTACCGCTGGAAGGGTCATAAAGCTCGATCAGCTCGCGGCACTCGGCCAGCGAAAAACCGATGCGCTTGCCCCGCAGGATCAGCTTCAGGCTGACCTTGTCGCGCGGCGAATAGATGCGTTCCTGGCCTCGGCGCTCGGGGCTGAGCAGGCCTTGTTCTTCATAGAAGCGGATCGCCCGGGTGGTGATGTCCAGCTCGCGGGCGAGGTCGGAAATGCTGTAGGTCTGGCTGCTCATGAAAGCGCTCGAAATAAGGTCTTGGCGCTAAGCTAATGGCAGGTTGACGTTTACGTCAAGTGGCGGGCGCCTGCAGCTTGTCGAGCTTCTTCTCGTGCGCCGTCACTTGCTGGCACAGCTCGATCATCTGCTCGCGCATCCAGCGGTTGGCCGGGTCCTGATCGGTGCTTTCGTGCCAGTACAAATGGGTTTCCACCGGCGGCACATCGTTGACCGGCAGATTGAAGGCGTGCAGGTCATGGCGCCGGGCGAAACGCTCCGGCACGGTCATCACCATGTCGGTCTGCTGCAACACCTGGGACGCCATCAGATAGTGCTGCGAGCGCAGGGCGATCTTGCGCTGAATGCCCATTTTGCCCAGCGCCAGATCGACATGGCCCAAGCCACTGCGGCGGCTGGAAATATGAATGTGGGTCAGCGACAGGTAATCGTCGAGGGTGAATTTTTCCTTGGTCGCCAGCGGATGGCCCTTGCGCATCGCGCAGACGTAACGGTCTTCCATCAGCTTGACGTGGCGCACCTGCGGGTCGGTGTTGAGCGGTGCATCCACCGCAAAGTCGAGGCGCCCGGCGGCCAGTTCCTTGGTGGTTTCCCGGCGTTTGGACAGGAAGCTTTCGATGATCACCGTCGGCGCCAGGCGACGCAGACGCTGGAACAGTGGCGGCAGAATCACTGCTTCGGTCAGGTCGGTCATGCTGATGCGGTAGGTCTTGACCGCTTGCGAAGGGTTGAAAATGCGACTTTCCTGAACCGAAACCCGCAGCAGCGACAGCGCGTTGCGCACCGGGCCGATGATGTTCTGCGCCATGGGCGTCGGCACCATGCCCTGGGCCGTGCGTACGAAGAGCGGGTCGTTGAAGGTCTCGCGCAACCGCGCCAATGCGTTGGACACCGCCGGCTGGGTAATGCCGACAATCTGCCCGGCACGGGTCAGGTTGGCTTCGGTGTAGATCGCGTCGAAGACGATGAAAAGGTTGAGGTCGACCTTGCTCAGATTCATTACGCGGCTCTCTTTTTATAGGTGGATGGCGCGGGTCAGGGCGGCCAGGAAAATCAACCAATCATATATCGGTGATGAATGTTTATACACGCCGAGAATAGGCTAGGTAAATTATCAGCGCTGTTCTAGCATCGATTGCATGACCTAAACAACCTCTGCCACAGAAGGTAATCGCTCATGGATTTCGCTTATTCGCCCAAGGTTCAGGAACTGCGTGAGCGCGTGACCGCGTTCATGGACACTTACGTTTACCCGGCCGAAGCTGTGTTCGAACGGCAGGTTGCCGAGGGCGACCGCTGGCAGCCGACCGCAATCATGGAAGAGCTCAAGGCCAAGGCCAAGGCCGAAGGGCTGTGGAATTTGTTTCTGCCTGAGTCGGAACTGGGCGCCGGCCTGACCAACCTCGAATACGCGCCACTGGCGGAAATCATGGGCCGTTCGCTGCTCGGTCCCGAACCGTTCAACTGTTCGGCACCGGACACCGGCAACATGGAAGTGCTGGTGCGTTACGCCAACGAAGAACAGAAACAACGCTGGCTCGAACCGCTGCTGCGCGGCGAGATCCGCTCCGCGTTCGCCATGACCGAGCCGGACGTCGCGTCCTCCGACGCCACCAATATGGCCGCCCGTGCCGTGCGCGATGGTGACGAGTGGGTGATCAACGGCAAGAAATGGTGGACCTCCGGCGCCTGTGATCCGCGCTGCAAGATCCTGATCTTCATGGGCCTGAGCAACCCCGACGCCCCGCGCCACGCCCAGCACTCGATGATTTTGGTGCCGGTCGACACCCCCGGCGTGAAGATCGTCCGTCCGCTGCCGGTGTTCGGTTACGACGACGCACCCCACGGTCACGCCGAAGTGCTGTTCGACAACGTGCGGGTGCCGTACGAAAACGTCCTGCTCGGTGAAGGACGCGGCTTCGAAATCGCTCAAGGTCGCCTTGGCCCAGGCCGGATTCACCACTGCATGCGTTCGATCGGCATGGCCGAACGTGCGCTGGAACTGATGTGCAAACGTTCGGTGAGCCGCACCGCGTTCGGCAAACCGCTGGCGCGTCTGGGCGGTAACGTCGACAAGATCGCCGACTCGCGGATGGAAATCGACATGGCTCGCCTGCTGACGCTGAAAGCGGCGTACATGATGGACACCGTGGGCAACAAGGTCGCCAAGAGCGAAATCGCGCAGATCAAGGTCGTCGCACCGAACGTCGCGTTGCGGGTGATCGACCGGGCGATCCAGATCCATGGCGGGGCAGGGGTATCGAACGATTTTCCGCTGGCCTACATGTACGCCATGCAACGCACCCTGCGCCTGGCCGACGGCCCGGACGAAGTGCACCGTGCGGCGATCGGCAAGTTCGAGATCGGCAAGTATGTGCCGAAGGAAATGCTGCGTAGCGAGCGCTGAAGGCAGGGCGCGCCAGTAATCATTGATTGCTGGCGCATTACCGTCGAATGGGCGATTAAGTCAGTTCTGAATACCGGCCACTACCGAAAAATAGCCTTGAATACGGCTGCCGGCGACGATGATTCTGCTTTGGCTTTGAATTGTTGCGGAGTAGGGGGTTCCTGGAATATCACGGATTTCACCCCATCCTTCGTTAGCGAAAGAGGGATCCCAAGTGCCGTCTGGATTTAATCTGCCGCAGAACATTTTCTGATAGAGGCTGGCGTTCCAGCCTGCCGCAACAATTTTCCCGTCGGCCTGGATGACCAGCGCTCTCCATACTCCGCCCTGTGGCTCCCCCAAATTGGCCAATACTTCACGACCACCATTGAAGGTGGTGTCAACCCGGCCGTTGGCAGTGAATCTCATCAATAGCGCCGCTGAGTCTCCGGTGCCAGCGCAGAGCAGTTTTCCATCCGCCTGTTGGCTCAAATGCGCCAAACTATGGTTGTGCCCGTATAAAATACGGCCGTTGTCGCCGAAGGTTTTATCGAGCGTTCCATTTGGATCAAATTGCATCAACGCTATTTGATTGCCGTCGCCGCCGCTGTAGTTACCGCCTACCACAATCTTGCCATCAGGCTGAACGATAACGTTGACCATTGAGCTTTGCTGATCTCCAAAGGTGACTTCGGTCTGGCCGTCAACCCCAAATTCAGAATCATTCTCGCCGTTGCTCAGCAAGCGAGTCAGCACCCCTTTGATAGTGGTACCTGAATCTTGGATCCGTGCGCTCAGAACAAGCAGTTTTCCATCCGCCTGCAGGCAACCGTCCGACGGAAATCTGTTTGATGAAGTGGCAGGAGCAGAAAGCAACTTAGTGCCGAAAATCAGGTCAGGGCTTCCATCTGCGTTGCGACGGGTAATTGCCGGCACTCCTCCATCGCCTGAAGTCAGATCGCCAATCAGCCAGATTTTTTCATCTCGCTGAATCAATCGGCTGGCCATGGAGGTCCCGTCATTTCCGAACTGCGCTGTGACGACACCGTCGTTGCCGAAATCCGGGTCCTTCCTCCCCTCGCTTAGCAATCGGTGAATTTCAAAGGCATTCTGGTTCGAGATCTGAACTGCTAGGGTCAGTTTATCGTCTGCAGCCGCCACGATAGATTTCACTATTCCATCTGCGGGGCCGACGATGGAGCCGAAGAGGCCGAAGCTTTCGTCCAGATCTCCAGGTTTGCGGGGGGCAGTTGAAGTATTCATGCGAGTGTTCCTCTGAGTGCTGCCCCAAGGGAATGGGGTAGGAGCATTTCGCTGCATTTCTTGAAAGAAATCACCTGTCAGAAGTGACAGTGAGACTGGCTTTAAAGGTCAAGTAAGTGACTTTTAGAGACATGTGTTCGCAGTTGATTGATTACTTCAATAAACCCAAACCTCAACCCGCCGATTCTTGATCCTGCCTTCATCCCCGCTGTTGGTCGCCACCGGCATCAGCGCACCAAACCCGCGCACCTCGCGCAGCACCACGCCGTTCTTCACCAGCTCCCGCCGTACCGCCATCGCCCGCAGCTTCGACAGCAGATCCGCCCGCGCCGGATCATCCTTGGCATCGCCGAATCCCACCAGTGTTACCGCGCGGTCGGTCTTGTCGTGGTGCTTTATATAGTCGAACACCCGGGCCAGATCCTGGCGGGCCTTGTTGTCGAGGCTGGCGCTGCCTTCTTCGAAGCGGAAATTCACGGTCAGACGCTGGGCGTGCCGGCTGAGGGATTGATAACCCTCGGGCATCAGCGCATTCGGCGTGACCGAGATGGCGTGCACGGTCTGGGCGATAAAGCCGTTGGCCGCGACAATCGCCTGGCCCTGGCGGCTTTGCGCAAAATCCACCAGGGCGGCGGCCCACGGATTTTGATTGTCAGGCGGCAGATAGAAGAACAGCCGGCGGGACAGCGGATAGTCTTCGGTGGCGATCAGGCTGGCCAGTGGCAGCATGGCCTGGGACTGCCCGTCGACGATGGCCACGGCCTTGGCCTGGCGCACATAGGGCAGGCCGATAAAACCGATGCCCTGCGGATCGGCGCTCACGGCATCGGACAATTGCTCGCTCGACTCGAAACGTTTCGCCGAACTGTTCAGAGTTTTCCCACGACGGCTGAGGACAAGTTCCTTGAACGTGTCGTAGGTGCCGGACTGATCATCCCGCGCATACAGATGAATTGTCCCACTCTTGCCGCCGAGTTCTTCCCACGTCTTGGCCTCGCCGCTGAAGATCCGCGCCAGTTGCTCGGTGTTCAGTTGATTCAGCGGATTGTCGGGGTGAAGGATGATCGCCAGGCCATCAATGGCGATGACCTGCTCGGCGCCGGGGCTTTTCAGATCGCCAAGCGAAACAAGGCTGGCGAGTTCGCTGTCCTTGATCGGGCGCGAAGACGCAGCGAGATCGGCGCTGTTGTTTTTGAGCGCGGAGAAACCGGTGCTGGAACCATGGGCGGCGATTTCCACCACGACCCGTTTACCTTGAGCCGTGAGACCGACGACCCGTTGTTCGTTAGCGGTGTCCGGCGTTTCGCTGTGGACTTTCAAAAGTCCCTGCTCTTCGAGCAGGCCTTCAACCAGCGCCGGGCCTAGGGCTGCGCCAATGGTGTTGGAACCCTGGATGCGCAGGACCGGGCCGTTCTCGGAAATGGGCAATGCAGCGGCCGAAACCTGCAGCCAGGCACTCAGGAGAAAGACAAACAGAACGCGCAGGGTCATGCCGGCACCGAATGCAGCCAAGGGGATTGCCGGGGAGATTAAGTCAGGGAAGTTTCTGAAAGATGACAGTGTTCAGGCTGTGGGAGCGAACTCCCACAGCGATGTGCGGCGATTTTGCTATCAGCTCAATTCCAGCCAGATCGGCGCATGATCCGAAGGCTTTTCCATTCCGCGCAGTTCATAGTCGACACCGGCGGCTTTCACCCGTGGCAGCAAGCCATGGGAAGCCAGGATCACGTCGATCCGCAGACCACGTTTCGGCTCGTCTTCAAAGCCACGGCTGCGGTAGTCGAACCAGCTGAAGACGTCGGCCACGTCCGGGTTCAGGTGACGGAAGCTGTCGGTCAGGCCCCAGTTTTTCAGGCGGGCCATCCACTCGCGCTCTTCCGGCAGGAAGCTGCATTTGCCGGTTTTCAGCCAACGCTTCATGTTCTCCGGGCCGATGCCGATGTCGCAGTCTTCCGGAGAAATGTTCACGTCGCCCATCACCACCAGCGGCTGTTCATTGTTGAACTGGCTTTCCAGCAGCGTTTGCAGATCGCTGTAGAAGCGCTGTTTGGCCGGGAACTTGGTCGGATGGTCGCGGCTTTCGCCCTGTGGGAAATAGCCGTTCATGATCGTCACCGGCACGCCGTTGGCGTCGGCGAAAGTGCCCCAGATAAAGCGTCGCTGAGCGTCTTCTTCATCGGTGGCGAAGCCTTTGTGCACGGCAATTGGTTCTTTGCGCGAGAGCAGGGCGACGCCGTAATGGCCTTTCTGGCCGTGGAAATACACGTGATAACCCAGGGCCCGCACTTCTTCCAGCGGGAACTGGTCGTCGTGGACCTTGGTTTCCTGCAGGCCGATGACGTCCGGCTGATGCTTTTCGATCAGCGCCGCCAGCTGATGCGGGCGGGCCCGCAGTCCGTTGATGTTGAAGGAAACGATCTTCATGGTCGGCAGTCCTGGCAAAAGGGCGATGCTAGCTGACATGTAGGATCTGGGCCAGCGTGGCGGTAGTCCATATGCGCTGCTAATGTCTTTCGGGTGTGGGAACGATCCCTTCAGCCCAAGGCTCGTATAACAAGAACGGGGCCTGTTGAGTCCCGTCCAGGGAGAATCACCGTCATGCCTGAAACCTCGACCGCCATTGCCGACATCCACATGCTCGACCGCGGCTATTCCCGTGAAGCGCGATCCCTGCTGTATCAGGCTTATCGTCACGAGCCGACCTTCGCTTACCTTTTCGAGGCCGAGCGTCCGGGTTACGAGCAACGGGTGCGTGCCACGGTGCGGGAACTGGTCAAACAGCATTTCCTGCAGGATTTGCCGGCCATCGGCCTGCTGGTCAATGATCGGTTGATCGGTATTGCCCTGATCGCGCCGCCGCAACGCCGTCTGGGCGTTACCGAGAGCTGGGCCTGGCGTTTGCGCATGGTGTTGAGTACCGGTTTCCGCTGCACCCGGCGTTATCTGGAATATCACGCCGCCGTTGAAGCCTGTGTGCCGACCGATTCGGTGCACATGCTGCCGCTGCTGGGCGTGCATCCACAATTTCAGGGCAAACACTTCGGCGAACAGTTGTTGCAAGCGGTGCACAACTGGTGCGCGGTGGACGAAAGCTCCCAGGGCGTGATCCTCGACACCGGCAACCCGCGTTACCTGGAATTTTACAAACGTCAGGGGTATGAGGAGATCGGCGAAGTCGCCGTCGGCCCGGTACGTGAGCATGTGTTTTTCCACGCCAATCCGCAGGTGTTACAAACTGCAACGGCATAACCATCGAACTTTTTCAGAAAAGTCTGGTTCTATCACGCTCCCAAGCACGTGATAGCATCCGCCCCTATGAAGTTTCCAGGAAGATTTACCAGTGGCGTGCTCATGCTGTTAACCAGCTGCGCGGCGCTGGCGCAAAGTGAATTGGATGTGCGGGTCAAACCGTCCAACGATGAACTCAAGGCCAATATAGAAGGCTATATCGGCAGCCTCGGCGATCGTGACGAAGAAGCCTTGCAGCGCTTCAGTCGCGGTGCCGAAGAGCAGGCGCGCAAGGCCGCCCAGGCCTTGGGTTACTACCAGCCGCAGATCGACAGCGAAGTGAAGGGCGGTGAAAAGCCGCGCCTGGTGCTGAAGATCGATCCCGGTGAGCCGATTCGCCTGCGCAATGTCACCGTGCGGGTCGACGGACCCGCTGCCGCCCTCAAATCCTTTCGTGTACCGAAAAGCGACGTGCTCAAGCCCGGCGCGGTGCTTAACCATGGCCGCTACGAAGACGCCAAGCGCCTGATCCAGAATCAGGCCTCACGCTTCGGTTTCTTCAGTGGTCATTTCACCAGCCAGAAACTGATGGTCGATCCCCGCGCCGGGGTGGCCGATGTCGAATTGATTTATGAGAGCGGTCCACGTTATGCGCTGGGCAAAGTCAGTTTCGAAGGCGACACCCCGTTCGACGAAGACCTGCTCCAGCGAATGGTGCCGTTCAAACCGGGCGAGCCTTACGACTCCGAGCTGATCGCCGAACTCAATCGCGATCTGCAATCGAGCGGCTACTTCGAAGGCGTGCGGGTCGACGCCGCGCCGACCGCCGCAAAAAACGACGTGATCCCGGTGGACGTCAAACTCGACACCCGCAAGCCGCGCACCATGGGCCTCGGTCTCGGTTACTCCACCGACGTCGGCCCGCGGATCAAGGCCAACTGGACCCGTCACTGGGTCAATCCGCAGGGCGACAGCTACGGCTGGGAGGCCGAACTCTCGGCGCCACGGCAGAACGTCGGCCTGTTCTACGACATTCCGCTGGATCCGCCGCTGACCGACAAACTGCGCTGGGCCGGCGGTTATCAGTACGAAGACATCGACGGTTCCGACACCCTGAGCAAGCTGCTGACCTTCGGCCCGGAATGGCACAGCAAGTTGCCCAGCGGCTGGCAGCGGGTGATCTCGCTGAAATGGCAGCGTGAGGAATACCAGCTCGGTGACGATTCGGGCCTGAGTACCTTGCTGATGCCCGGCATCAGTTACTCGTACCTGAAAAGTGACAATCGCATCGACCCGCACAACGGTTATCGCCTGACCTTCGAAAGCAAGGTGGCGAAAGAAGGCCTCGGCTCGGACAACAACTTGCTGTACGGCACGGCGCTGATCAAAGGCCTGACCACGGTGTTCGACAACCACCGATTCCTCGGACGTGTCCAGGTCGGTGGGAGTGCCACTAACGGTTACAGTTCGGTGCCGCCATCGCTGCGGTTCTTCGCCGGTGGCGACCAGAGTGTGCGCGGTTACGACTATCAGAGTCTGTCCCCGGAAAACTCCAAAGGCGACCGCATCGGCGGGCGCTACATGGTGGCCGGCAGCGTCGAGTACCAATACTCGATCGCCGAAAAATGGCGGGTCGCGACCTTCGTCGACCAGGGCAACTCCTTCAACAAACTCGAACTGCCGAACCTCAAGACCGGGGTCGGTATCGGTGTGCGCTGGGTCTCGCCGGTGGGGCCGATCCGCCTCGACCTGGCCCATGCGCTGGACGACGATGGCGGCATCCGGCTGCACTTTTCCATGGGGCCTGAGCTGTGAAGCGTGGTTTGAAAATTTCGGCGCTGGCGTTGTTGTCGCTGGTGCTGTTGATTGTATTGAGCATTGCCGCTGTGCTCGGCACCCAGGCTGGCAGCCGTTGGGTGCTGGGGCTGGTTCCGGGTTTGAGTGTCGATAATTTCCAGGGTCGCCTCGGTGGACAGTGGAGCGCCGATCATTTGCTCTGGCAGCAGGACGGCAGTCGCGTCGAACTCAATAAACCGATCTTCGAATGGTCGCCGCTGTGCCTGACACGCATGACGCTGTGTATCGAGCAGCTCAAGGCCGATCAGGTCATTCTGCAATTCCCGCCCGGCGAAGAAACCACCGACAGCGGCCCGATCAAACTGCCGGACCTGCAATTGCCGGTGGCCATCGAACTGGGTGACGTGCAAGTCGGCAGCCTGTTGTTCAACGGCAGCGAGCAGCTTAAAGGCCTGCAACTGGCGGCACACTGGACCGCCAAGGGCATGCAGATCGACAGCGTGAAACTGCAGCGCGACGACCTGAGCCTGAACCTTTCCGGCCTGTTGCAACCGACCGGCAACTGGCCGTTGAGCATTGCCGGTGATCTGACCTTACCGTCTCCAGGCACCGGCCCATGGGCGCTGGCACTCAAAGTCGACGGCGATCTGCTCAAGACTCTCAATCTGCACGCCGACAGCCGTGGCTACCTCGACGGCCAGTTGAGCGGCGAACTGCAACCGCTGGCGGAAAACCTGCCGGCCAAGGTGCGCATCACTTCGGAGGCGTTCAAGCCGAGCGCCGATCTGCCGGACACCCTGCTACTCAATCAACTGGTATTGACCGGCGAAGGTGACCTGAAAAACGGCTACCAATTGCTCGGCAATGCGACGTTGCCAGCCGATAAAGGCCCGGTGGCGCTGCTGCTCAAGGGCAAGGTTGACGCCAAGGGCGCACAGATTGCCGGCCTCGACCTGACCGCCAACGACAAACAAAGCCTCAAGCTCACCGGCAATGTCGACTGGAGCAAAGGCCTCAGCGCCCAGGCCAACATCAACTGGCAGGATTTCCCGTGGCATCGGCTCTATTCCGAGATCGACGAGCCGCAAGTCGCCTTGCGCACGTTCACCGGAGAAGTCTCCTACACCGACGGCCAATACCTCGGCAATTTCGCCGCCGCACTGGATGGCCCGGCGGGGGCGTTCAGCCTGAGCAGCCCGTTCAGTGGCAACCTCAAGCAGATCTTCCTGCCGCAATTCAAACTCGAAGCGGGGCAGGGCAAGGCCGAAGGGCATGTGAACGTGCAGTTCGCCGACGGCATTGCCTGGGACACGGCGCTGGAATTGTCCGCGCTCAACCCGGCGTACTGGATGGCGGAGCTGCCGGGCACACTGGCCGGGCCGCTGAAAAGCACGGGCGAAATGAAAAACGAGCGCCTGAGCCTCAACGCCGACCTCGATCTAAAAGGCAAACTGCGCGGGCAACCGGCGGTGCTGCAAGCCAAGGCTGACGGCGCCGGCGAACAGTGGAATCTGAATGCCCTGCAAATCCGCCTCGGCGACAACAGCATCAACGGCAAGGGCAGCCTGCAACAGAAGCTCGCCGGGCAGATCGATATCAAGCTTCCGCGTCTGGCCCAGCTCTGGCCGCAGTTGCGCGGACAGGTCAACGGTCGGGTCGATGTCGCCGGTACGCTGAAAGCCCCGCAAGGCAAGCTCGACCTTCAGGGCTCGCAACTGGTGTTCCAGGACAATCGCCTGCAGAGCCTCAACCTCGATGCCACCCTCGACAGCGCCCAGCGGGCGAAAATCGATCTGAAGGGCAGCGGCATCCAGGCGGGCGACACGAACCTGGGTGTGCTGACCGTCAGCGCGCAGGGCGACATCAAAAGCCAGAAACTCAACCTCGACCTGCTCGGTCCGAAGCTGAAACTCGCGCTGGGCCTGGACGGCAATCTGGACAAAGGCAACTGGCGCGGGCGTCTGGCCAGCGGTGACATTCAGGCCGGCGGTCAGGACTGGAAGCTGCAAAACCCGGCGAAACTCGAGCGTCTGGCTGACGGCAAGATCAACTTCGGCGCCCATTGCTGGATGTCCGGCAATGCCAGCCTGTGCGGCGAAGACCAGCGGTTGATGCCGGAGCCGAAGCTGCGCTACCACCTCAAGCGATTCCCGATCGAAAGCCTGGCGCAATGGCTGCCCAAGGATTTCGCCTGGCAGGGCAAGCTCAATGCCGACCTGCAACTGGACCTGCCGGCCAGCGGCCCGAACGGTCAGATCAGCGTCAATGCCAGCGGCGGCACCTTGCGCATGAAGGAAAAGGACCAGTGGCTGGACTTCCCGTACCAGACCCTCAAGCTGACCAGCAAACTCACGCCGAAACGCATCGACACTGACCTCAATTTCGTCGGTGGCAAACTTGGTGAGCTGATGGTGCAGGCACAGCTCAATCCGCTGCCGAAGAACAAGCCGCTGAATGGCTCGTTCCGTCTCAGCGGGCTGGATCTGTCGGTGGCGCGGCCGTTCGTGCCGATGGTCGAGAAACTCACCGGACGCCTGAACGGCAGCGGCACGATTTCCGGTGGGCTGCTCGCGCCGCTGGTCAACGGCACCGTGCAACTCAGTGACGGTGAAGTGTCCGGCCCGGAACTGCCGTTGCAGTTGCAGGATCTGCGACTGCAAGCGGTGATCGCCGGCGAATCGGTGCGCCTGGACGGCGGCTGGAAAAGCGGCAAGACCGGGCAGGGCAGCATCAGCGGCAACGTTGCCTGGGGTCAGGCGCTGATGGTGGATCTGGCGCTAAAGGGCACGCAACTGCCGGTCACCGTCGAACCCTACGCCAAGCTTGAAGTGGCGCCGGACCTGAAGATTTCCATGGCCGGCGACGAGCTGGCGATTGCCGGCAAAGTGCTGGTGCCCCGAGGCGAAATCACCGTGCGCGAACTGCCGCCATCGACGGTGAAAGTCTCCGATGACACGATCATCGTCGGTGCGCAGACCGAAGATGGCAAACCACCGATGGCCATGAAGATGGACATCGACGTGGTGGTCGGCGAGGACAAACTGAGCTTCGCCGGGTTCGGCCTGACTGCCAACCTGCAAGGTCACGTGCACATCGGCGACAACATGGACACCCGTGGCGAACTCTGGCTCAACGATGGTCGCTACCGTGCCTACGGCCAGCGCCTGACGGTGCGCCGTGCGCGTCTGTTGTTTGCCGGGCCGATCGATCAGCCGTATCTGGATATCGAAGCGATTCGCCAGACCGACGACGTGATCGCCGGCATCCGCCTGAGCGGCAGCGCCGAGCAACCGACCACGCAGATCTTCTCCGAGCCGGCGATGAGCCAGGAGCAGGCCTTGTCCTATCTGGTGCTGGGGCGTCCGCTGAGCAGCAACGGCGAAGACAACAACATGCTCGCGCAAGCGGCGCTGGGTCTGGGGCTGATGGGCAGCTCCGGGGTGACCAGCAACCTGGCCAAGGATCTGGGCATCCAGGATTTCCAGCTCGACACCCAGGGCAGCGGCAATACCACCAGCGTGGTGGCCAGCGGCAATATCTCGGAGAAGCTCAGCCTGCGTTACGGCGTCGGCGTGTTCGAGCCGGCCAACACCATTGCCTTGCGCTACAAGTTGAGCAAAAAGGTCTACCTCGAAGCCGCCAGCGGCGTGGCCAGTTCGCTGGACATCTTCTACAAGCGGGACTTCTAGGCCTCGCTCTCACAGAGCCGGATCGTGTTCCCACGATCCGGCTTTTTTTTGATGTATTAGACTGACCTCAGCTTCAAGGCTGCAGATTGCGACTGCCCGAAACGTCCCGGGGGCGCCCATGGTTCGTTTGAGTATGGTTTTGCTCGGCAAGGATTTTGTCCGCCGGCGCTGGTCAGCACTGGCGTTGACCGGTGTTGTCTGGGGCGCGGCCGGGGTGGCGATCTTCATCGATGCGCTGGACGGTGTCCTGTATTTCCCGCTGCATGTGTTCGGCTATCTGTTGTTGCTCGAAGCCTTGATCATCTTGCTGGTGCCGGCCCCGCAAACCGGCACGGCGGCGGCTTTGCGCAAGGCGCGGGGGCTGGCTTTTCTGCTGTTGGGGCTGCTGATTGTCGACCGGCAACATGCTGCCGGCCTGATTCTCGCGGTGCTGTTCGGTGCGGCTTTTCTGCTCGACGGCGGTTTTCGACTGGCGGCTGCAGTAGTCGTGCGCTTCGTCGGTTGGCAAATGTCACTGCTGGCGGGGTTGTTCGAGATCGGTTTTGCGCTGTTCATCCTCGAACCGTACCCGACGCTTTACAAGGGGACGGTGCCGTTCTGCATCGGCATGAGTATCTTTCTCTCGGGCTGCGCCCTGTTGCAGCAGGCCTTGCGGTTCAGGAACGGGCATTCGCCGGTGGCACCTTCCCCGGTGTACGCACCGGCAAACGGTGGCGCGTTGGTGATCCATGTCTGGACACCCAGTGGTACGGTTGATGACACCCTGGTGCGCAATCGGTTGCTCAACCGATATATCGCGGCGGTCGATATCAACGGCGTTATCTCCGCCGGCCACGCGGCACTGGAATGTGGGCGGGACCTCTACATCAGTCATTATCCGCTGGACGATATCGATCGTTCGGCAGGGGATTTTGTGCGGTTGCTGCGGGCCACGCCGAACAACGATGTTCCCGGCAGGTTTCTGCAGGACTATGCGAGCGAAGTTGACGACTGGTGCCCGTCGTCGGTTCAGGTCAGTTTCGTGCATTACGACGCCGCACGGCTGCAGGCGTTCTGGGCGGACTATCGGCAGAACACCACCTACAACCTCACCAGCCGCAATTGCTCGAGTGCCGTTGCGCACAGCCTGGAAGCGGCACTGGAAGGTGCCATGAATCGCGGCCATTCGAGCATGCTGGATTTTGCCCGGGTCATCACCAGCCCCGAATTCTGGGTCGCGGCCCAGGTGCGCAAACGCGCCGAGGCCATGGCCTGGACGCCGGGGTTGCTGCTTGATTACGTGTGGGCGCTGCATGCTGCCATCGAGCCGACGCCGCCGGGCTGGCACAGCATTTATGCGGTAGCCAAACGCGCCTGTGGTTATGCGGCAACGGCTTTGCGTGGGCGGGAAGTCCATCCCCTTCAGCCGCCCTCGATGAATCATCCCTCCGACAAATCCTGAGCGGCTTCATGCCGAGTCGCTGCCCGGCAGAAAAACCCAGTCCGCTGGTCAACTAATTACAAAGCAACCTAACTATTACGTTGACATTCGCTGCCTAGGCAGTAACATCTCGACATACATTCACTGCCTAGGCAGTTATTAGGTGCGCACATGAAGCATTTCACCCCGGACGAATTCAAGCATTGCCATCTCGGCCTGTTGCTCGGCCGTGCAGCCTTGCTCAAGGACAGGATCATCGACACCCACATGGAACCCCACGGCATCACCGCCGCGCAGTTCAAGGTGTTGATCATCATGGCCCAGTACGGCGTCGACACCCCGGCCGAGTTGTGCCGGCACCTGTCGCTGGACAGCGGTTCGATGACCCGCATGCTCGACCGTCTGGAGCAGAAAGACTTCCTGGTGCGCCAGCGCAGCGAAGGCGATCGCCGTCAGGTGCAGTTGAAGCTCACCGGGCAAGGTCAGGCGCTGGCCGATCGTCTGCCGCACATCGGTGCCGACGCTATGAACGAGTTGGCCGGCGGCATTACTCCGGACGAGTTGAAAACCCTGGAATACATCCTCAAGAAAATTTTGCTGGCGGCCGGTGACCCCATCACCATCCAGCGGTTAGGTGAACACAATGAGCGGTAAAACCTTGCGCAGCAGCCTGACACTGGTGCTGTCGGCGATGATTCTCACCGGTTGCGCCAACTACAGTGGCCTCGATACCCATGGCAAAAACCTTGATGCGAAAGACCTCAAGGTCGGCCAGTCCCTCAATGGCGTGACGCTGTCGCCGGCCGCGTGGCCAAAGAGCGACTGGTGGACCAGCCTCGGCGATCCGCAGCTCGACGGCCTGATCCGCGAAGCCCTGCACGACAGCCCGGACATGCAGATCGCCGACGCCCGCGCCCATCAGGCCAGCGCCGCTGCGTATGCCGCCGATGCCGAACGTTATCCGACCCTCGACGCCAGCGCCGGCATTACCCGTTCGCGCCTGGCCAAGGATCAGGACCCGCGAGGGCAGGGCGATGCCTACGCCACCGTGCGCAACATCAGCGCCGGCTTCAATTACAACTTCGACCTCTGGGGCGGCCAGCGTGACGCCTGGGAAGCCGCACTCGGCCAAGCCCGCGCGGCTGAAGTCGACCGTCAGGCGGCGCAGCTGACACTCGCCGCCGACGTGGCCCGGGCTTACAGCGATCTGGGTCAGGCGCATATCGTTTATGACCTGGCCAACGAAGATTTGAAGCGCACCAAGCAGATGCTCGACTTGAGCCAGCGTCGTTTGAGCTCGGGAATCGACAGCCAGTACCAGTTCCAGCAGACCCAAAGCCTGGAAGCCAGCTCCGAAGCCAGCCTGATCGACGCCGAAAAGCGCCTGAACAGCGCGAAAATCGCTCTGGCGGTATTGCTTGGCAAAGGCCCGGATCGCGGCAACGAAATCGCCCGGCCGAAAGTCCTGCAGGCCAGTGCCGTCGCTGTGCCCTCGGTACTGCCGGCGGAATTGCTGGGTCGTCGCCCGGATCTGGTCGCCGCGCGCTGGCGCGTCGAGGCGGCGAGCAAGGACATCGACTCGGCCAAGACCCGGTTCTATCCGAACTTGAACCTGTCGGCCTCCGCCGGTGCCGAATCGTTATTGGGTGATGCGATGTTCGGGTCCGCCAGCCGCTTCTTCAACATCGCCCCGACCCTTTCGCTGCCGATCTTCGATGGCGGACGCTTGCGCGCCAACCTCGACGCTCGCGATGCCGATTACGACCTGGCCGTGGCGCAGTACAACAAAAGCCTGGTGAAAGCCCTGGGTGATGTCGGCGACACCATCAACCAGTTGCGTGACATCGGCCGGCAGATCGGCGCCCAGCAGCACGCGACCGAGATTGCCCAGGATTCTTACAACACCGTGGTCCAGCGTTACGGTTCCGGAATCGGCAACTACCTGGACGTGCTCAGCATCGAGCAGCAATTGCTGCAGGCCCAGCGTCAGCTGGCAACCCTGAATGCCGAGCAGATCGACCTGTCGATTCAACTGATGCAAGCGCTGGGTGGCGGCTTCCAGGGGCAGACCCTGACTGCCAGCAACGCCAGCCCAGCCACCACGCACAACTAATTCAAGGTATTTGTCATGGCCACTGCCGAAAACACTCAAGCTCAAGACAACACCCCCGACACCGGCAATCCGCGCAAACGCAAAGTGATGCTGCTGGTGCTGGCCGTCGTGGTTGCCCTCGCCGGTGCCGGCGTCTGGGCGTATCACGAATTCATCGGTCGCTGGAACGAAAGCACCGACGATGCCTACGTCAACGGCAACGTCGTGGAAATCACCCCGCTGGTCACCGGCACCGTGGTCAGCATCGGCGCCGACGATGGCGATCTGGTTCACGAAGGTCAGGTACTGGTCAACTTCGACCCGAACGACGCCGAAGTCGGCCTGCAAAGTGCCCAGGCCAAACTGGCGCGCACCGTGCGCCAGGTTCGCGGTTTGTACAGCAACGTCGATGGCATGAAGGCCCAGGTCAACGCGCAACAGGCGAACGTGCAGAAAGCCCAGGACAACTACAACCGCCGGAAAAACCTCGCCGCCGGCGGCGCGATTTCCCAGGAAGAACTGTCCCACGCTCGCGATGACCTGACCTCGGCGCAAAACGCCCTGGCCAACGCCCAGCAACAACTGAAAACCACCAGCGCGCTGGTCGATGACACCGTGGTTTCGTCGCACCCGGACGTGATGTCGGCCGCTGCGGATCTGCGTCAGGCTTACCTGACCAACGCTCGCAGCACGCTGATCGCGCCGGTTACCGGTTACGTCGCCAAGCGCACCGTGCAACTCGGCCAGCGCGTGCAGCCGGGCACCGCGCTGATGGCGGTGATTCCGCTGGATCAGCTGTGGATCGACGCCAACTTCAAGGAAACCCAGCTGCGCGACATGCGCATCGGCCAGCCGGTGGACATCGAATCCGATATCTACGGCAGCGACGTGAAATTCAGCGGCACCGTCGACAGCCTCGGTGCGGGCACCGGCAGTGCGTTCGCCCTGTTGCCGGCGCAGAACGCCACCGGTAACTGGATCAAGATCGTGCAGCGTGTACCGGTGCGGATTCACATCAACGCCGAAGAACTGGCCAAGCATCCGCTGCGCGTCGGTCTGTCGACCAATGTCGAGGTCAATCTGCACGACCAGAGCGGTCCGGTGCTGGCGCAGCAACCGCCGCAACAGGCCTCGTTCAGCACCAGCGTCTACGACCGCCAGTTGGGCGAAGCCGACGCGATGATCGCGCAACTGATCCACGACAACAGCGCTGCAGTCAGCAAGACCGCGCAACGCTGATCCCTTCCCCTGTGGGAGCGAGCTTGCTCGCGAAAGCGGTGTGTCATTCAGCATTAATTTATCTGACAGACCGCCATCGCGAGCAAGCTCGCTCCCACAAGGGCGGCTGCGTCTGCAAGTACGCAGTGCCAACCCGGTTTCATAGGATTCGCGATGAGCAATAACGCCTCTTTTTCGCCGCCCAGCCTGTTGCTCAGCACCATCGGCCTGTCGCTGGCGACCTTCATGCAAGTGCTCGACACCACCATCGCCAACGTGGCGCTGCCGACTATCTCCGGCAACCTCGGTGTGAGTTCGGAGCAGGGCACCTGGGTCATCACCTCATTCGCCGTGAGCAACGCCATCGCGCTGCCGCTCACCGGCTGGTTGAGCCGGCGTTTCGGCGAGGTGAAGCTGTTTCTCTGGGCCACCATGCTGTTCGTGCTGGCCTCGTTCCTCTGCGGTATTTCTACCTCGATGCCCGAGCTGATCGGCTTCCGGGTCCTGCAAGGGCTGGTGGCCGGGCCGCTGTACCCGATGACCCAGACGCTGTTGATCGCGGTGTATCCACCCGCCAGGCGAGGGATGGCCCTGGCATTACTGGCGATGGTCACGGTGGTGGCGCCGATTGCCGGCCCGATTCTCGGCGGCTGGATCACCGACAGTTACAGCTGGCCGTGGATCTTTTTCATCAACGTGCCGATCGGTGTGTTCGCGGTGATGGTGGTGCGTTCGCAACTGGCGAAACGTCCGGTGGTCACCAGCCGTCAGCCGATGGACTACGTCGGGTTGATCACGCTGATCATCGGCGTGGGCGCGTTGCAGGTCATCCTCGACAAGGGCAATGACCTGGACTGGTTCGAATCGAACTTCATCATCATCGGCGCGGCGATTTCGGTGATTGCCCTGGCGGTGTTCGTGATCTGGGAAATGACCGACCAGCATCCGGTGGTCAATCTGCGCCTGTTCGCCCACCGCAACTTCCGCATCGGCACGCTGGTGCTGGTGTTGGGTTACGCCGGGTTCTTCGGCATCAACCTGATCCTGCCGCAATGGCTGCAGACCCAGATGGGCTACACCGCGACCTGGGCCGGGCTGGCGGTGGCGCCGATCGGCATTCTGCCGGTGGTGCTGTCACCGTTTGTCGGCAAGTACGCGCACAAGTTCGACCTGCGCCTGCTGGCCGGACTGGCGTTCCTGGCGATCGGCCTGAGCTGCTTCATGCGCGCCGAGTTCACCAACGAAGTGGACTTCCAGCACATCGCGCTGGTGCAACTGTTCATGGGCATCGGTGTGGCGCTGTTCTTCATGCCGACCCTGAGCATCCTGATGTCGGACCTGCCACCGAGCCAGATCGCCGACGGCGCCGGTCTGGCGACGTTCCTTCGGACCTTGGGCGGTAGCTTTGCGGCGTCGCTGACCACCTGGATCTGGATTCGCCGGGCGGACCAGCATCATGCCTACATGAGTGAAAGCATCAGCACCTATGAGCCGGCGACCCGGGAAGCGCTGAACAACCTGGGCGGGGCGGGTAATCCGGCGTATGCGCAGCTTGATCATGTGCTGACCAGTCAGGCGTATATGCTTTCGACCGTGGATTACTTCACGCTGTTGGGGTGGGGGTTCATGGGGTTGATCTTGATTGTTTGGCTGGCGAAGCCGCCGTTTGCTGCCAAGGCAGGCCCGGCGGCCAGCGGCCATTAAGTTTGCAAGATCGTTCCCACGCTCTGCGTGGGAATGCAGACCGGGACGCTCCGCGTCCCATGCCGAAGCGGACGCGGAGCGTCCATTGAGGCATTCCCACGCAGAGCGTGGGAACGATCATCAGACGGTGGCAGGGGCGGGCAGTGAAGGCGGCGGTGCAAAATCAAACGGCGCCAACACAAACCCGTTCTCATCCACCTGCAACGCCCAGCCCTGACGATCCCAGTCCCCCAGCACAATCCGCTTCGCCGCCTGATCGCCGATCTGCAACTTGTGGATGGCCGGGCGGTGGGTGTGCCCGTGGACCAGGGTTTTCACCCCGTATTCCTGCATGATCCGCGGAATTTCCTCCGGCGTGACATCAACGATGTCATTGGCTTTCATCCGCGTCTGCGCCCGGCTCTCACTGCGCAGCTTGCGCGCCAGTTTGTGGCGGGTGCTCAACGGCAGGTGCCGCAGGATGAACAGGGTGACCGGATTACGCAGGTAACGACGCAGCTTCATATAGGCTTCGTCGCGGGTGCAGAGGCTGTCGCCGTGCATCAGCAGCACTGGCTCGCCGTAAAACTGCACGACACTCGGATCCTTCAACAGCGTGCAGCCGGCTTCCTTGCAGAAAGCCTTGCCGAGCAGAAAGTCGCGATTGCCGTGCATCAGAAATATGGCCGTGCCGCTGTCGCTCAATTCGCGCAGGGCCTGGCAGATGGAGCGCTGGAAAGGGGTCATGGCATCGTCGCCGATCCACGCCTCGAAAAAGTCGCCCAGGATGTACAGAGCACTCGCCGAGCGGGCGCGTCCGGCGAGCAAATCCAGAAACGCCCGGGTAATGTCCGGGCGCTCCTCTTCCAGATGCAAGTCTGAAATCAGCAATATCACGCTTCGATGATCTCGGCTTTCTCGATGATCACGTCGTCGCTAGGTACGTCCTGGTGGCCAGCCTTGGAGCCGGTCGAGACTTTCTTGATGCTGTCGACCACTTCAGTACCGGCGGTCACTTTACCGAATACCGCGTAGCCCCAGCCTTGAACGTTCTTGCCGCTATGGTTCAGGAAGCTGTTGTCGGCCACGTTGATGAAGAACTGCGCGGAAGCCGAATGCGGCTCCATGGTGCGGGCCATGGCGATGGTGTACTTGTCGTTGGAAAGACCGTTGTCGGCTTCGTTCTGGATGCTTGGACGCTTGTCTTTCTTTTCCTTCATGCCTGGCTCGAAACCGCCGCCCTGGATCATGAAGTTACCGATGACACGGTGGAAAACGGTGTTTTCGTAGTGACCGGCTTTGACGTACTCGATGAAGTTGGCCACGGTGATCGGGGCTTTTTCAGCGTTCAGTTCGATGACGATGTCACCGTGGTTGGTGGTCAGTTTGACTTGAGTCATGGTCAGTACTCTTTATAAGGAATTCGTGGTTTTGGAGCCTCACGCCCCGCAACCGGTTCAGCCTGCTTAGGCCAAGGTGCGCAGTTTAGCGTGACAGGCGCGAATTTCGAGGCAGTTTTTCAATTGCCGGCGATTAAATGCGCGCCTTTATAAGAGTGTGCTCTGTCAGGCCCTTGACAGCATCGGCTATGATAGCGGCTTTGTTTTGTCTGGCCCCCTTTGCGGCCGCGCACATGTAAGTCAAGGATCCTATGAGCAAGCCCACTGTCGACCCTACCTCGAATGCCAAGTCCGGCCCTGCCGTGCCGGTCAATTTCCTGCGGCCGATCATCCAGGCAGACCTGGACTCGGGCAAGCACACCCAGATCGTCACCCGTTTTCCGCCTGAGCCCAACGGCTACCTGCACATCGGCCACGCCAAGTCGATCTGCGTGAACTTCGGCCTGGCCCAGGAGTTCGGCGGCGTCACGCACCTGCGTTTCGACGACACCAACCCGGCCAAGGAAGACCAGGAATACATCGACGCGATCGAAAGCGACGTCAAATGGCTGGGCTTCGAATGGTCCGGTGAAGTGCGCTACGCCTCGCAATACTTCGACCAGTTGCACGACTGGGCCGTCGAGCTGATCAAGGCCGGCAAGGCCTACGTCGACGACCTGACGCCTGAGCAGGCCAAGGAATACCGCGGCAGCCTGACCGAGCCGGGCAAGAACAGCCCGTTCCGCGACCGTTCGGTGGAAGAGAACCTGGACTGGTTCGCCCGCATGCGCGCCGGTGAGTTCCCGGACGGTGCCCGCGTGCTGCGCGCCAAGATCGACATGGCCTCGCCGAACATGAACCTGCGCGACCCGATCATGTACCGCATCCGCCACGCCCATCACCATCAGACCGGTGACAAGTGGTGCATCTACCCGAACTATGACTTCACCCACGGTCAGTCGGACGCCATCGAAGGCATCACCCACTCGATCTGCACCCTGGAGTTCGAAAGCCATCGTCCGCTGTACGAGTGGTTCCTCGACGCACTGCCAGTGCCGGCGCACCCGCGTCAGTACGAGTTCAGCCGTCTGAACCTCAACTACACCATCACCAGCAAGCGCAAGCTCAAGCAACTGGTCGATGAAAAGCACGTCAATGGCTGGGACGATCCGCGCATGTCGACGCTGTCGGGTTTCCGCCGCCGTGGCTACACCCCGGCGTCGATCCGCAGCTTCTGCGACATGATCGGCACCAACCGTTCCGACGGTGTAGTCGACTTCGGCATGCTCGAGTTCAGCATCCGTCAGGACCTGGACGCCAACGCTCCGCGCGCCATGTGCGTGCTGCGTCCGTTGAAAGTCGTGATCACCAACTACCCGGAAGACCAGGTCGAGAACCTCGAACTGCCGCGTCATCCGCAGAAAGAAGACCTCGGCGTGCGCAAGCTGCCGTTCGCCCGTGAAATCTACATCGACCGCGATGACTTCATGGAAGAGCCGCCAAAAGGCTACAAGCGCCTGGAGCCGAACGGCGAAGTGCGTCTGCGCGGCAGCTACGTGATCCGTGCCGACGAAGCGATCAAGGACGCCGACGGCAACATCGTCGAGCTGCGTTGCTCCTACGATCCGGACACCCTGGGCAAGAACCCTGAAGGCCGCAAGGTCAAAGGCGTGATCCACTGGGTGCCGGCCGCTGCCAGCGTCGAGTGCGAAGTGCGTCTGTACGATCGCCTGTTCCGTTCTCCGAACCCGGAGAAGGCCGAAGACAGCGCGAGTTTCCTGGACAACATCAACCCTGACTCACTGCAAGTGCTGACCGGTTGTCGTGCTGAACCCTCGCTGGGCAATGCACAGCCGGAAGACCGTTTCCAGTTCGAGCGCGAAGGCTACTTCGTCGCGGATATCAAGGACTCGAAACCAGGCCAGCCGGTATTCAACCGTACCGTGACCCTGCGTGATTCGTGGGGCCAGTGATCAAGTCTTAAGGAACCATCGTGCTTTCGATCTACAACACGCTCACCAAGAGCAAAGAAGTCTTCAAGCCGCTGGATGGCAACAAGGTGCGCATGTACGTCTGCGGGATGACCGTGTACGACTACTGCCACCTGGGCCACGGCCGCAGCATGGTCGCGTTCGACCTGGTGACCCGCTGGTTGCGGTTCAGCGGTTATGACCTGACCTACGTGCGCAACATCACCGACATCGACGACAAGATCATCAATCGGGCCAACGAGAACGGCGAGTCGTTCGAAGCGTTGACCGAACGCATGATCGCCGCGATGCACGAAGACGAAGCGCGTCTGAACATCAAGAAGCCGGACATGGAACCGCGCGCCACGGATCACATCCCTGGCATGCACGCGATGATCCAGACCCTGATCGACAAGGGTTTCGCCTACGCCCCGGGCAATGGCGACGTGTACTACCGCGTCGGCAAGTTCATGGGCTACGGCAAGCTCTCGCGCAAGAAGATCGAAGATCTGCGCATCGGTGCGCGGATCGAGGTCGACGAAGCCAAGGAAGATCCGCTGGACTTCGTGCTGTGGAAAGGCGTCAAGCCGGGCGAGCCGAGCTGGGAATCGCCGTGGGGCGCCGGGCGTCCGGGCTGGCACATCGAGTGCTCGGTGATGTCCACCTGCTGCCTCGGTGAGACCTTCGATATTCATGGCGGCGGCAGCGACCTCGAGTTCCCGCACCACGAAAACGAAATCGCCCAGAGCGAAGCGGCCACCGGCAAGACCTACGCCAACGCGTGGATGCATTGCGGCATGATCCGCATCAATGGCGAGAAGATGTCCAAGTCCTTGAACAACTTCTTCACCATTCGCGACGTGCTCGACAAGTACCACCCGGAAGTCGTGCGTTACCTGCTGGTGTCGAGCCACTACCGCAGCGCGATTAACTACTCGGAAGACAACCTCAAGGACGCCAAGGGCGCCCTGGAGCGTTTCTACCACGCGTTGAAAGGCCTGCCGAACGTGGCACCGGCTGGCGGCGAAGCCTTCGTCGAGCGTTTCACCACGGTGATGAACGACGACTTCGGCACGCCGGAAGCCTGTGCGGTGCTGTTCGAGATGGTGCGTGAGATCAACCGTCTGCGCGAGAGCGATCTCGATGCAGCGGCCGGTCTGGCGGCGCGCCTGAAAGAACTGGCCAGCGTGCTGGGTGTGTTGCAGCTCGAAGCCGATGACTTCCTGCAGGCCGGCGCCGAAGGGCGTGTCGATGCAGCTGAAGTCGACGCGCTGATCGCTGCACGTCTGGCGGCACGTGCCGGCAAGGACTGGGCCGAATCCGACCGCATCCGCGACCAGCTCACCGCCATGGGCGTGGTGCTGGAAGACGGCAAAGGCGGCACGACCTGGCGTCTGGCTGACTGATTGCTGTGATTGGCTTCAAAACAAAACCCGCCTTGTGCGGGTTTTTGTTTTTCTGCTGTTCAGGCGGTGGTTGCTTTTGCTCTGCGCGTAGGTCTTGATGTCTGACGCGGCCAACATGGGCTGCAGCCCTTGCAGCGGGATGCTGGTCGGCGACGTTTATGGAATGGAGACATCATGGCAAACCACTATCGCGAACTCCTGACAACCCCTGGTGCAACGGGGTTGGTGCTCGCGAGCTCTATTGCGCGATTGCCGCAGGCGATGATCGGCATTGGCATCATTACCATGCTGGTGGAGCAAACCGGGGTCTACTGGCTGGCCGGTGCAGTCGCCGGTACGTTCACCCTCGCCAATGCGCTGATCGGCCCGTACATCTCGAGACTCGTCGATCAGCGTGGCCAGAGCCGTGTGTTGCCCGTCGTGACGACTTTCAGCATCGGCATGTTGCTGGCGCTGATCTTTGCCGTTTATATGAGGGCGCCGGCGGCATTGCTTTTTGTGCTGGCTGCATTGGCGGGCACCATGCCGAGCATGCCGTCGATGATCCGTGCCCGCTGGACGCAACTGTTCCGGGGCAAGCCGCAGCTGCACACGGCGTTCTCTCTGGATACGGTGCTGACCGAACTCGCTTACATCATCGGCCCACCCTTGGCGATCGGTTTGAGCGTGAGCCTTTTTGCCGAAGCCGGGCCGCTAGTCGCGGTCGGGCTGCTGGCCGTCGGGGTGACGGCGTTTGTCCTGCAGCGTCAGACCGAACCCAAGGTTGTTGTGGGTCAAACGAGGCATACGGGTTCAACCCTGCTGATTCCCGGTGTTCCCACCATCGTGCTGGCGCTGTTGGCGATGGGGGCAATCGGAGGCTCGATCGATGTCGCCGTTGTCGCCTTCGCCAATGCGCAAGGCTGGCCTGCCTCTGCGACCTTCATCCTCGCCGCCTATGCATTCGGTTCGCTGGTGGCGGGCTTGACGTTCGGTGCCTTGAGGGTTTCCCTGCCGATAGAAAAGCAGTTCTTTATCGGGATATTGGTCACGGCCATCACAGGCGTATTGCCGCTGTTCTCACCTGACGTTTATGTCCTCTCGGCGATGCTGTTTATCGCCGGCATATCCTTTGCGCCAACGATGGTCGTGGTCATGAAGCTGGGGACGATCATCATCCCGCCGTCGAGGATCACCGAAGGGCTGACATGGATGACCACCGGCATCAGCATCGGCGTCGCCCTGGGTGGATTGCTCTCGGGTCTGATCATTGATGCCTATGGCGCTCGGGCAGGATTCGGCGTCGCCATTTTCGCCGGGCTGGGGATACTGATAGTGGTGCTGGCCGGGCTGCGTACATTGGGTGCCGTATCAACAACGAGTGTTGAACCGACCTGCCAGTAACCTGCGTTGTATGAAGCCACAAAAAACAAAACCCGCACCAGGCGGGTTTTGTTTATTGCGGCGGACCTTAACTCAAGAGCCCGGTGCTGACCGCGACGATCAGGAAAATCCCCAGCAATGCGCGGTAAATCACGAATGGCCACGTGGAGAATTTCTCCAGAAAGCGCATCAGGCCCCAGATCGCGAAAAACGCCGAGATACTGGCAATCACCAGTCCGAAAATCAGGTGCGCCCAGGCCTGCGCCGGCAGTTGCGCATGGAACAACACCCACAACTCCTTCAAACCCGCCAGCGCGATGGCCGGCAGCCCGAGCAGGAAGGAGAAGCGTGCCGCTTCTTCACGTTTGAAGTTGAGGAACAGCGCCGCCGTCAGCGTCGAGCCGGAGCGCGAAACGCCGGGAATCAGCGCCCCGATCTGAGCGATACCCACGATCAACGCATCACGCAGACGCATTTCGCCGACGGTGCGGCGATGGCGACAGGTGAGTTCGGCGATGGCCAGCAGCACAGCCATTACCACGCAGGAAATCCCGATCACCATCAAACCGCGCAACGGCGAGTTGCAGGCATTGAGCGTCGACGACAGGGCGATGCCGGCAATACCGATGGGGATGGTCGCCAGCACGATGGCCACCGCGAGGATGAACCATTGATTGTTGAAATCCCGTTGTCGCACCGCCTCCAGACTGCCGGTCGCGACCTGTCTCACGTCACGCCAGAAATAACTGACCACCGCCGCCAGTGCGGCCAGTTGCATCGCGGCGGAAAACGCCGAGCCGGGATCCGGCCAGCCGAGCAGGGCCGGAACGATGCGCATGTGGGCGGTGGAGGAAACGGGCAGCAATTCGGTGATGCCTTGAATGACGCCGAGGATGCCGATCTGCAGGTAATCCAGCGAGGCGAAGCCGATATCAAGGCCGGTAGAACAGATGTTGGTCAAAGAACTTACCCTGTGAGGATCAGGAAGAGGGGGGCGAAAACCTGAAACATTTCGTCACAGTCTAGCTGGTACGGTCAATGGGTGCAGTGAAGGGTTTTTTAGGGGGATCGGGCGCCTTCGCGAGCGGCAGTCAGCCTTCAGCCTGGCGCAAGCGCTTATAAAGGGTATTGCGGCTCACCCCCAACCGCCGCGCCAGATGAGAAATATTGCCCCCGGCCGCCTGCAATTCCCGATTCAACGCCTCGCTGTCGTTCAGATCGATCCCCAAGGGCTCCGGCGTTTCCAGCGGCTCCATCTCCAGATCGGCAAAAAAATCATCCGGCAGATGCTCTGGCCTTACCGGTTGTTCTTCGGCCATGGCCAGCGCCACCTGCATCACGCTGCTGACCTGGCGCAGATTGCCCGGCCATGGATGCCGGTCGAACAATTCCAATACTTCGCGACTCAATCCCGCCCATTGCGTCGGTTCGCGATGTTGTTCCCACAAGCGCTTGAACAACGCTTGTTTGTCACTGCGCTCGCGCAGCGGTGGCAGTTCCAAAGTCAGGCCGCCGATGCGGTAGTACAAATCTTCACGAAACCGCCCCAGTTGCACCTGTTCGCGCAACGAGCGGTTGGTGGCGGAGATGATCCGCAGATCCACCGGGAACAATTCGCTGCTGCCCACCGGTTGCACGCAACGCTCCTGCAACACCCGCAGCAGGCGGGCCTGGGTCGGCAGCGGCATGTCGCCGATTTCGTCGAGGAACAACGTGCCTTTGTCAGCCTTGCGGATCAGGCCGATGCTGCCTTTCTGGTTGGCGCCGGTGAAGGCGCCTTTCTCGTAGCCGAACAGCTCGGATTCCACCAGTTCGGCGGGGATCGCTGCGCAGTTCACGGCGATGAACGCCTGTTTGCTGCGGGAGCTGGCCTGATGCAAGGCTTTGACGAACACTTCCTTGCCGACCCCGGTTTCACCGTGAATCAACAGTGGAATGTCTTTCTCCAGCAGGCGTTCAGCCTGACGCACGGCTTTTTCCACGCGGCTGTCGCCGAAGTGCAGGGTGTTGAGGCTGATCGCTGCAGGTGGGACAGGTTTGGGTTCCTCGGTAAACACCCGCGCCTGAATCGGTGCCTGTTTAGGCCGCTTCAACAGGCACTGGAATCGATTGCGCCCCGACGTCTGCAAGGAAAACGGCAAACCGTCCGGCTGATTGAGCAGCTCCAGCAACGACACCTTGAACAGACTCTCGACACTCACCCGCGAAAGTCGCACACCCAGCAGATTGTCGGCCCGGCGGTTGGCCGACAGAACCTGACCGCTCTCATCGAAAATCAGCAAACCCGCCCATTGGCTGTCGAGGTTGTTCAACCCGGTGTTAAAGGTCAGTTGAAAATGCTGGCCGTGGAACAGGTTGAGGATCAGCCGGTTCTCAACGGTCTGACTCATCATCTTGACCATGCCGAGGGTGTGCGAGGGCGGCAGGTAGCTGTCACTGGACACATCAAGCACCGCGATGACCTTGCGTTCGGCGTTGAAAATCGGCGCGGCGGAACCGGTCATGAAGCGGTTGGCCTTGAGGAAATGCTCGTCGTGCTCGATGTGCACCGCCTGCTCGCAAGCCAGCGCCGTGCCGATGGCATTGGTGCCGCTGGCGTGTTCCATCCAGCTTGCCCCGGCCTGAAAACCCCGCGCCAGATTTGGCTCGATGAAGCGCTGGGTGCCCCAGGACGTCAGCACCTGGCCCTGATTGTCGGCCAGCATGATCAGGCAGTTGGAATTGCTCAGGATGTTCTCGTAGTACGGCAGCACTTCCTGATGGGTGGTCTGCACCAGCGAGTGGTGACTGTCGAGCAACTGCGCGATACCGGAGGCGGGCAACTGATCGAACGCCGGAGCACTTTGATGCTTGAGACCGAAGGCGCGGCAACGGGACCAGGAGTCCTGGACGATGGCTTCGTGGGAAAGCGGCGGGGCAGGTGCGGACATGGCAGTCAGCCTCTGAAAGTAGCGTTTTTATTATTGTTATGAGGCCCGTCGGGACCTGAAAAGCATCGATAGAGTGTTGTTCACCATTGTTCATTGTCAATCGTTGAACTGTTCAAATGTGTTCAGCAATGAAGGTGGTTTGCCCGCGCTTTCGGCGATTTTCGCGGTGAATCAACGGCTTGGGATTTCTGGCACGAATGTCGCTCTAGTGCACACGTCGCTTGACTCCAATAATAAAAAGGCCGAGCCATGTCACTCACCCTGGAGCACGTCAGCCGCACCGTCGAGGGCCAGACCTGGATCGACGATGCGAACCTGAAATTCGAAGCCGGATCCTTCAACGTCCTGCTCGGGCGCACGCTGTCCGGCAAGACCAGCCTGATGCGCCTGATGGCCGGTCTGGACAAGCCCGACAGCGGCCGCATCCTGATGAACGGCGTCGATGTCACCCAACGCCCGGTGCGTCTGCGCAACGTGTCGATGGTCTATCAGCAGTTCATCAATTACCCGACCATGACGGTGTTCGAAAACATCGCCTCGCCTTTGCGCCAGGCCGGGATCTCCAACGAACAGATCCAGAGCAAGGTGCAGGAAACCGCGAAGATGCTGCGCATCGAGAAGTTCTTGAAGCGCTATCCGCTGGAGCTGTCCGGCGGTCAGCAACAGCGCACGGCCATGGCTCGGGCGCTGGTCAAGGATGCCGAGCTGATCCTGTTCGATGAACCGCTGGTCAACCTCGACTACAAACTGCGCGAAGAACTGCGCCAGGAAATGCGCGAGCTGTTCAAGGCGCGCCATACCATCGCCATCTACGCCACCACCGAGCCCAACGAAGCGCTGGCGCTGGGCGGCACCACCACCATTCTTCACGAAGGCCGGGTGATCCAGAGCGGCCCGTCGACCGAGGTCTATCACCAGCCACAAACGGTGCTCGCGGCTGAGCTGTTCTCCGAGCCGCCGATCAACCTGATGCCGGGGCGCATCGCCGGTAACGAAGTGAGTTTCGCCAACTTCGTGCACTTCCCGTTAAACGTCGATCTGCGCCCGGTGGGCGAGGGCGAGTTCCGTTTTGGCGTGCGTCCGAGCCATATCTCGCTGGTGCCGAGCAACGATGACGACCTCGAATTGGCCGTGACCGTCGAGGTGGCGGAGATTAGTGGTTCGGAAACCTTCCTGCACGTGCGCAACGAGCATTTCCTGCTGGTGCTGCATCTGCCGGGTGTTCACGAATACGACGTCGATGCGCCGATCCGCATCTATATCCCGACCCATAAACTGTTTGTGTTCGATGCGCAGGGCCGTCTGGTGCAGGCGCCGGGCCGGCGTGTCGCGAGGGTTGCCTGATGGCCGAAATTCGTTTGCAACACCTTGCCCACAGCTACAGCAAAACCCCGGGCGGGCCGGAAGACTACGCCATCCGCGAAATGGACCACATCTGGGAGCAGGGCGGCGCCTATGCCTTGCTCGGGCCGTCGGGTTGCGGCAAGTCGACCTTGCTCAACATCATTTCCGGCCTGCTCAGCCCGTCTCAGGGGCATGTGCTGTTCGACGGCAAAGCGGTCAACGACCTGACCCCGGAGAAGCGCAATATCGCCCAGGTTTTCCAGTTTCCGGTGGTGTACGACACCATGACCGTGTTCGACAACCTGGCCTTTCCGTTGCGTAATCAGGGCATGGCCGAGGCCAAAGTCCACAGCAAAGTCCAGGAAATCGCCGAAGTCCTCGACCTGCAAAACCTGTTGAGCAAAAAGGCGCGCAACCTCACCGCTGACGAAAAACAGAAAGTCTCCATGGGGCGCGGGCTGGTGCGCGACGACGTCTCGGCGATCCTCTTCGACGAGCCGCTGACGGTGATCGACCCGCATCTGAAGTGGAAACTTCGGCGCAAGCTCAAGCAGATCCACGAGCAGTTCAACATCACCATGGTCTACGTCACCCACGATCAACTGGAGGCCTCGACCTTCGCCGACAAGATCGCAGTGATGTACGGCGGCCAGATCGTCCAGTTCGGCACACCCCGGGAATTGTTCGAGCGGCCGAGCCACACCTTTGTCGGCTACTTCATCGGCAGCCCCGGAATGAACCTGATCGAGGTGCAGCCGCAACCGGGCGGGGTGGGTTTCAACTCGACTCATCTGCCACTGTCCGACGCGCTGCTGCGGCATATCGAACACGGCCAGTGGAAAAATCTGAAGGTCGGCATCCGCCCCGAGTTCATTCATGTGTGGGACGAGCCGTTTGACGACGCGATGCAGGCGCGGGTCGTACACGTCGAAGACCTCGGTACCTACAAGATCATGACCCTGGATCTGGACGGCGCACCGCTGAAAGTGCGTCTGGCCGAAGACAAACCGGTGCCCCAGGGCACGGCGTACATCAGCTTTCCGGCGCAGTGGCTGATGGTCTACGCCGATGAATTCCTGCTCGAAGCCAGCGAAGAGGTGCAGCCATGAACAAGGTGCAGAACAACAAGGCCTGGTGGCTGGTGTTGCCGGTGTTCCTGCTGGTGGCCTTCAGTGCGGTGATCCCGATGATGACCGTGGTCAATTACTCGGTGCAGGACATTTTCGATCAGTCCAGCCGCTACTTCGTCGGTGCCGACTGGTACAAGCAGGTGCTGCTTGATCCGCGTCTGCATGACTCGTTGTTGCGCCAGTTCATCTATTCGGCGTGCGTGCTGCTGATCGAAATTCCGCTGGGAATTGCCATCGCCCTGACCATGCCGACCAAGGGCCGCTGGTCATCGGTGGTGCTGATCGTGCTGGCGATTCCGCTGCTGATTCCATGGAACGTGGTCGGCACCATCTGGCAGATCTTCGGTCGCGCCGACATTGGCCTGATGGGATCGAGCCTCAATGCCATGGGCATCAGCTACAACTACGCGGCCAACACCATGGACGCCTGGGTCACGGTGCTGGTGATGGACGTGTGGCACTGGACCTCGCTGGTGGCGCTGTTGTGTTTCTCCGGGCTGCGGGCGATTCCCGATGTGTATTACCAGGCGGCGCGGATCGACCGGGCTTCGGCCTGGGCGGTGTTCCGCCACATTCAACTGCCCAAGCTGAAGAGCGTGCTGCTGATCGCGGTGATGTTGCGCTTCATGGACAGCTTCATGATCTACACCGAGCCGTTCGTGCTCACTGGCGGCGGGCCGGGCAATGCCACGACCTTTCTGAGTCAGACGCTGACCCAGATGGCCGTAGGCCAATTCGACCTGGGGCCGGCGGCGGCGTTTTCGCTGGTGTACTTCCTGATCATCCTGCTGGTGTCCTGGCTGTTCTATACCGCCATGACCCACAGCGATGCCAACCGTTGAGGCCCGGCCATGAGCAAGAGAAAACTGATCCCGTTGCTGCTCTACATCCTGTTCCTGCTGGTGCCGATCTACTGGCTGCTGAACATGTCGTTCAAGAGCAACACCGAAATCCTCGGCGGCCTGACGCTGTTTCCCCAGGATTTCACGCTGCACAACTACAAGGTGATCTTCACCGATCCGAGCTGGTACACCGGTTATCTCAACTCGCTGTACTACGTGAGCCTGAACACGGTGATTTCCTTGAGCGTGGCGTTGCCGGCGGCTTATGCGTTTTCCCGTTATCGCTTTCTCGGTGACAAACACCTGTTCTTCTGGCTGCTGACCAACCGCATGGCGCCGCCGGCGGTGTTCCTGCTGCCGTTCTTTCAGCTGTATTCGTCAATTGGTCTGTTCGACACCCACATCGCGGTGGCGCTGGCGCATTGCCTGTTCAACGTGCCGCTGGCGGTGTGGATTCTCGAAGGATTCATGTCCGGCGTGCCCAAGGAAATCGACGAAACCGCCTACATCGACGGCTACAGCTTTCCCAAGTTCTTCGTGAAGATTTTCATCCCGCTGATCGGTTCCGGCATCGGGGTGACGGCGTTTTTCTGCTTCATGTTTTCCTGGGTCGAACTGCTGCTTGCACGCACGCTGACTTCGGTGAATGCCAAGCCGATCGCGGCGGTGATGACGCGCACGGTGTCGGCGTCCGGCATCGACTGGGGCGTGCTGGCAGCGGCGGGGGTGCTGACCATCCTGCCGGGCATGCTGGTGATCTGGTTTGTTCGCAACCACGTGGCCAAGGGCTTTGCCCTGGGCCGGGTCTGAGGAACTGATGATGGAATGGATGAGCTGGACCGTCCCGACGGCGGCGTTTTTCATCGTGATTGGCTTGATCCTGGTGGGCATGACCACCTGGGAGCTGCGCTCGCCGAGCATCCTGCGGCGCGGGTTTCTGCCGATTGCCACCACCCGTGGCGATCGCTTGTTCATCGGTCTTCTCGGCAGCGCCTACCTGCATCTGCTGGTGATCGGCGTAACCGACTGGAGCATCTGGGTGGCGTCCGCGTTGTCCCTGGTGTGGCTGTTGGCTGTGATGCGTTGGGGCTAGTCGAATCGCTCGGCAATGTTGCTCCAGAACTTAAACAGGAGGTCTCTATGTTCGACAAAAACAATAAGCTGCGACATAGCATTTCATTGGCAGCCATGCTGGCACTCAGCGGTTTGAGCGCATCCGCCTGGGCCGATGCCTACGAGGACGCGGCAAAAAAATGGATCGGCAGCGAGTTCAAGCCGTCGACCCTGACACCGGAGCAGCAACTCGAAGAACTGAAGTGGTTCATCAAGGCCGCCGAGCCGTTTCGCGGGATGGACATCAAGGTCGTCTCGGAAACCCTGACCACCCACGAATATGAATCCAAGGTGCTGGCCAAGGCCTTCAGCGAAATCACCGGGATCAAGCTGACCCACGACCTGCTGCAGGAAGGCGACGTCGTGGAAAAAATGCAGACGGTGATGCAGTCGGACAAGAACATCTACGACGGCTGGGTCAACGACTCGGACCTGATCGGTACGCACTTTCGCTACGGCAAGACCGAGTCGATTACCGACCTGATGGCCAACGAAGGCAAGAACTTCACCTCGCCGACCCTCGACATCAAGGACTTCATCGGCATTTCCTTTACCACCGCGCCGGACGGCAAGATCTATCAATTGCCCGACCAGCAATTCGCCAACCTGTACTGGTTCCGCGCTGACTGGTTCGAACGCGCCGACCTGAAGGCCAAGTTCAAGGAAAAATACGGTTATGACCTCGGCGTGCCGGTGAACTGGTCCGCTTATGAAGACATCGCCAAATTCTTCAGCGAAGACGTCAAGGAAATCGACGGCAAGCGCATCTATGGGCACATGGACTACGGCAAGAAAGACCCGTCGCTGGGCTGGCGCTTCACCGATGCCTGGTTCTCCATGGCCGGGGGCGGCGACAAGGGTCTGCCCAACGGCTTGCCGGTGGACGAATGGGGCATCCGCGTCGAGGACTGCCATCCGGTGGGTTCCAGCGTGACCCGCGGCGGCGACACCAACGGCCCGGCGGCGGTGTTCGCCACGACCAAGTATGTGGACTGGCTCAAGGCCTACGCGCCACCGGAAGCGGCGGGCATGACCTTCTCCGAGTCCGGCCCGGTACCGTCCCAGGGCAACATTGCCCAGCAGATCTTCTGGTACACCGCATTCACCGCCGACATGACCAAACCGGGCCTGCCGGTGGTCAACGCCGACGGCACGCCGAAATGGCGGATGGCGCCGTCGCCACGCGGACCGTACTGGGAAGAGGGGATGAAGCTGGGGTATCAGGACGTGGGTTCCTGGACCTTCATGAAATCCACGCCTGAGAAGCAGAAACTCGCGGCCTGGCTGTACGCGCAGTTCGTGACCTCGAAAACCGTGTCGCTGAAGAAAACCATCGTCGGCCTGACGCCGATCCGCGAGTCGGACATCAACTCGCAAGCCATGACCGACCTGGCACCGAAACTCGGCGGTCTGGTCGAGTTCTACCGCAGCCCGGCCCGGGTGCAATGGACGCCGACCGGCACCAACGTGCCGGACTACCCACGTCTGGCACAACTGTGGTGGAGCCATATCGCCGAAGCCGCCAGCGGCGACAAGACCCCGCAACAGGCGCTCGACGGTCTGGCCAAGGATCAGGACGCGATCATGACCCGTCTGGAACGTTCCAAGGCCCAAGCCACTTGCGCCCCGAAAATGAACCCCGAGCGCGACGCGCAATACTGGTTCGACCAACCCGGCGCACCAAAACCAAAACTGGCCAACGAGAAACCGAAAGGCGAAACCGTGAGCTACAACGAACTGCTCAAGTCGTGGGAGGCAGCACGCAAGTAAGCGTTTTGGGGGACCAGAACGGCACCTTCGGGTGCCGTTTTTTTCAGCTCTCGATTTCACGTTTCACCGCCCGGCGCACGGTTTTGAGGATGGCGCTTTCGAAGGCGTTGTGCCCGGCATGCAGCAAACGGCAGTGAATGTTCATACGTTGCCTGAGCCAGCGCACACTGGCCATGCCGAAGGTATCGCGAATGCCCTGGATCAGCAGGGTGTTGTCGTCGAGGGTCAGCTTCTGGTCCCTTGGCTGGAAGAAATAGCCTTGAAGGTGATAATGCAATTCCAGACGGATGGCGAGTACCGCTTCCTGATCGACGAAGCTCTCCAGTGTGCCGGGACAAACCGTCTGGCCCGTGCGACGCAGAACAGCATTCAGCCATTCGATGGCGGCGACGCGCTGTTGCAGCGGGCAGCCTTCGCCGAGTATCCGGAAGATGTCTCTGGCGCGATGGCTTGAGGTCGCTGGTGGCGACTGCGCCAGCCCTTCATTGAGTGCCCGGTCGTACGCCCGGACATTGGTCGCGAAAGGTACGAACACTGATACCAGCGTGGTTTTCAGCAGGTGCTGCGGATAGCGCTGCTGGTACTGGATTGCCAGCCAACTGCCCCACGAAACACCGAGCACACTGATCTTTTCGAAGCCGAAATGCTGGCGCAGAGCGTCGATATCTTCGACACACAGGCCTGTGGTGTTGTCGCGCAATTCGCCGTAAGGCGTCGAGCGCCCGCAACCGCGCTGGTCAAACAGGATGATGTCGAAACGGCGCAGGTCGAAGAATTCCAGGTGATGGCGGCTGATTCGCCCGCCGGGGCCTCCATGCAGGAAAAACACCGGTTCACCTCCAGTGATCCCATGCCGTTCCCAATAGAGTTGATGACCGTCGTCGGTTGGGTAAAAGCCTCTGCCGTGCAGGGAAAACGTCATGCGGTTGCGACCTTCAGGCGATAGAACTGGAACAGTTCCGTTTGTCCCGGACGTGCCGCGACGCTGGATTCCAGTTGCAGGTTGTGAGCGGCGGCGAGCCAGACGACAGGGATCAGCACCGGGGTGTGACCGAAGACGAGGATTCTGCCGCCAGGCTTGACGCAACGAATGAGCGATTCGAATGCGGTCCGGGCTTCAGAGCGGGTCAAGACTTCGACATTGAGGAAACGCAGGATCAGTACATCGCAGCGAATTCCGGCATTGAAGGCCTCGGTCGCATCCAGCAAATGGAAATCAACGGACGTCCCGCCATGACATTGCCTGGCGTGTTCAATCATCGAGGCTGAGCGATCACTCCCCAGGCACAGGCAGTCGGGCAGGGCGCGAGCGAGGTGAGCGATGAATTCGCCCGTCGAACAGGCGGGGTCGTAGATCAACGCGCCGGTTTCGGTGATTGCCTGGAGCAGCCCCGCGCACTGTTCGCGCAGATGTTGCTCATCGTTGTTCAATTGTTCGGCCAGTGATTCGCTGCATTGCCAGAAGTCAGCCGGACAAACCACTTCCCGTCCTGCCGCGTCAACTATCGGAAACGGGAACAGGATCTCGCTGTCAGGCAGACGTAAAGCTCGTTCAAAGGTCTGCGCCCTCTGTTCGACAGAGGCAGTCCGATAGCCGATCGACAAACCCTCATCCCCCCATAGTGAGTGGAGATGCGGACCCAGCAACATGCAGGGCTTGAGTGCGCTGCTGGACTGCCATCGAAAATGCCGGTCACGTTGCAGGCGCTTGCGGCCGACCCAGACCTCGCCATTCACCCGCAGGAAAAAAACGTGATGCAGTCCGCTGCCTGGCGGTTCGAGGTAATGGCCGACGCCACCGTTCTCGTTCAGGTGTCGGGCCATGGAGCTGGCCAATGCCAGTTCCCGGGAGCGATCGAGTCGGTTCATGGGGCGGCTCTCTCCAGAGTACGACCCCGGGCCTGCGGAATGACAACGTTACCGCTGGAGACCACGAAGAACCTCTCCAGTCCGGGAATCACCACGTTGAGCAGGGTTGTGCCGAGCCCGGTTTGCTGAAGGATCGAAGCACCCAGTGTACGGCCGTGGCTTTGCAGGTCTTGAGTCAGCAAGTGAAGTTGTTCGTGCACGGATATGTCCTCTCTGACGCCGGGTAGAGCCACCTCGTGTTGCGGGCAGCGATGCAACAGCGTCTGCGGATCGAATTGCGCGCAGCGCAGCAGGCGCGGGAAGGGCTGCAGGTTGCGCAGTGCATTGGTCAGGGACTGGTGGTATTCGGGCTCGGCGGCACTCAATTGCAACTGCACCAGTTCACTGAGCGCACGCCATGCGGCGTGACGTGGGTCGAGTGAACAGCCACTGCCGTAAACCTGTGGATGAGGCCCCGGCTTCGTCGTGAAGGCCAGAAAGGTTCGTGCCTTGAATTCGCTGCTGATATCCGCCAGCACGATTTCGCCGTCGATTTCCTGTTCGGCATCGGCCCACAGACGACCGAGGTCATCGCCGTCACTGAGGCGGGCCACCCGTCGCAGGGGCGGGTGGTTTTCGTAATAGAAATGGTTGAGCAGAAACAGCGACACGGCATCGCGTTCGATGCATTCGTTGGCAGCGTGCAGCATCGCTTCGCTGTAAGTGGCGCCAATGGCGGTGCCGCTGTTGCTGGCGTAGCGTCGCACGGCACGGCAGTCGGCCGTGCCCGGTGATGAAGGCTGACGTGAATTGTTTGGCGAAGTCAGCGCAACCGGATAGGAAAAACGGTCATGCCACGGCGGACAGACATAGGTCCTGCAGGGGATGCGCACGTTTTGCTGACAGGTGAGCCTGTGCAGAAGCGAGTCATCGGCAAAGATCGGCGAGTCTTTGAAATAGTGCTCCGTCTCGTGGTGAACATCGGTCGCAAAGCGTTCATCCGTCCAATAATGTTCGAGGGCTTCATACAGCGCCCCCAGGTGTGCCTGATCCGTATAACCCTTGCCACCGCCACGGGCATGACGATTGTCGCTGCCGTGAAGACTCGCCTGAACGGCGACCACCTTGCTGCCGAGTGTGCGGGTTACCGGCGTGAGGCCGAGGCGTGAAAGCTCGATCTGAATACGTCGCTCTGCCTGATCGGCCGTCAGCTCACGCTCGGCCATCCTTGTCTTGTCCATGAGTACCTTCCTGGAAAGCCCGCGAGGGCGCGCGGCCCTCGCGGGTCTTGTCACTCGGCGTTCAGTTCCGCCTGTTCTTCTTCGGTCAGTTGCAGTGCTTCGATCTGCTCGGCCGAAGGGGTTTCCTGTTCGTCGAGTTCATCGATCTGGTTGGCGTTCCAGCTGCCCATGTAGCCCATGAGTTTTCTCCTTGGTTGTTGTTTGAGTGTGCTGTTGCAAGCACGAGCCGAATCTAAGAGGGCAGTGACGAGGGGGTCAAAAATGTCCAGACGTTTCCGTTCGCGGTATTTTCCCGCGCCGAAATACGTACTGATAAATCTTGAATAGACGCATCAGGATCAACGCAAAGGCATGTTTTGGAGGGGCGGGTGCGGCGTACAAGAAGGCGAACGAAACGATAAGGAACCAATCGTCTGCGAAGTTTTTCCCTGTCCATGTCAGACGATTCATCGTGAGACTGACGCAAAATCGCACTGAAAGATTTGCGTGGAGGTATGGCGCACTTGTGCGGTGATTTTTCTGACGAAGATTGAGAAAACACCGCACAAATTTGTTGGAAGGGTTTAGTGCCTTTCCGCAAAAACAGGGAACACCAGACTGAAAACCGTCATCGTCCCCGGACGGCTCTGCACCTGCGCGGTGCCTGAATGCAGGCTCATGATCGAGCGCACGATGGCCAGCCCCAGACCGGTGCTGCCCTGTGAGCGGGCGCGGCTGCTGTCGACCCGGTAAAAACGGTCGAACAGATACGGCAGGTGCTGCGCTTCGATACCCGCGCCGGGATTGCTTACCCGCAGAACCACTTGTGTTGGCGCCTGCTCGATGAACAGCGAAACGGTTTTGCCGGCCGGGCAATGGCGCAGGGCATTGGACAGCAGGTTCGATATCGCCCGCTGGATCATCAAACGGTCGCCCGACACCCGGGCGCTGCCGACCACCTTCAGATGGATCTGCTTGTCCTGCGCCGACAGGGAAAACAGGTCGGCCACCCTGAACGCCTCATCTTCCAGTGCAATCGGTTCGAACGACGCGTGCGCCATCGGCTGACTGGCCTGGGCCAGAAACAGCATGTCCGAGACAATCCGCGCGATGCGCTCCAGTTCCTCAGTGCACGACACCAACACGTCCTTGTAGTCCTCGACCGTACGCTTGCGCGAGAGCGTGACCTGCGCCTTGCCCATCAGGTTGTTGATCGGCGTACGCAGTTCGTGGGCCAGATCATCGGAGAACTGCGACAACTGCTGCACGCCGCTGTCCAGGCGATCGAGCATGACGTTGATGCCTTGTGCCAGTTCGCTCAGTTCCTGAGGCATGTTCAGCACCGACAACCGGTGGTCGAGGTCCTGGGTGGTCACCCGGGCCGCCACCTTGCGAAACTCGCGCAGCGGCGCCAGTCCGCGCTGCACCGCGCCCCAGGCGGTCAGGCCGATGAACACCAGCAGCAACGGCAAGGCCATCAGCGTCGAGCGCAAATAGGCGCTGAGCAGGGCCTGATCGTGAGCATTGTCCATCGACAACAACACCGGCACGTTGCTGCCGTCCTTCAGACGAATCAGCTTCGAGGCGGTGAGAAATTTCGCACCTTCGGCATCGATGCTGTCGGTGTACGACAACTGATCGGTCGTTGCCCGCACCGCTTTCAATTCAATCCGTGGGTCCGTCAATCCTGTTCCGGACTTGAGCAATGGCGAGCGCAAATTGCCCCGGTCATAAATCGTCAGCGTCAGGTTGTCATGCCCCATGACCTGATCGAGCAGAATGTGCGGCTTGCCGCTGACTTCATTGGCATCGACGTACAGCGACAGGCTGTGTTCCACCTGCGCCATCTTCTTTTCCAGGCTGTCACGGGACAACGCGTTCAGTTCATGGGTCAGGGCGAAATACGCGAGGATCGCCAGAAACACCACCAGCAGCGCGCCAAGAATGCTGACGGTCAGCCCCAGTCGCAGCGACAGGCTGGCCGGCTTCATTCCCGTGCCTCCAGCACATAGCCGACACCGCGCAGGGTGTGGATCAGCTTGCTGTCGAACGGGTCATCGATCTTCGCTCGCAAGCGACGGATCGAGACTTCGACCACGTTGGTGTCGCAGTCGAAGTTCATGTCCCACACCAGCGAGATGATCTGGGTGCGGGTCAGCACTTCACCGGACTGGCGCATCAGCAGGTGCAGCAGGGCGAATTCCTTGGTGGTCAGGTCGATACGCTGCGTGCCGCGAAACGCCCGGTGACGGCCCGGATCGAGTTCCAGATCAGCCACTTTGAGCACCTGCGGTACCGGGATGTTTTCGCTGCGACGCATCAGGGTGCGCACCCGGGCCAGCAGTTCGGGGAACTCGAACGGCTTGACCAGATAGTCGTCGGCGCCCAGATCCAGGCCCCGGATCTTGTCCGCCAGCCGCCCGCGTGCGGTAAGCATCATCACCCGGGTGGAATGGGTGCGGCGCAGTTGTTCAAGCACGCTCCAGCCGTCGAGTTCCGGCAGATTCACATCCAGAATGATCAGGTCATAAACTTGTTGTTGCGCCAGATGCAATCCATCGGCGCCATTCACGGCGTGGTCAACGATATAACCACTTTCGGTCAGTCCCTGATGCAAGTATTCGGCAGCTTTAAGCTCGTCCTCGACGACAAGGATTCGCATGATTTTTCACCACTTATATTTAATGGGTATTTAATTAAGGTGGTCTGGAAACTTGTTGTTTTTGTAGGGGCTTCCGGACGGTTTCTGTTGCTGGATAGCGAGCAAGGTAAAGGCTGTAGTGGCTACAGAGTCAACGTTCAAGGCCTTTAAAACAGCTGTCCGCGACAGCCTGTCGCAGCAGCAGAGCGGTTTTTTCACGACTTCGAATTCGGCAAGTGCTGTTCGGCAGATAACTAACCAGTATTTGTTTCCATGTGTTGCTACAGCGCCATTCGAATCCGGAATCCTAGAGCAAAACAACTTCGATGAACTGTTGATAACGGATTTGTAATTTTCCAGTCACCTTGTCGATAAGTTCAAAACCCTACCGTGGCGCAATCAAAGATTCTTGATTAAAGGAAGTCTTCCATTGCCCGGTTTAATAGAACGGACGGCGCGCTCACGCCTGAAAAAAACCGCCAGCGGCCTCTTGTTGCTGGCCTGTACAAGCCTTGCCAGTGCATCGACCCTGACCCTGGATCAGGCCCTGCAAACCGCTTTCGCGGGTAACCCGGACCTGGCGGCCGCGCAGTGGGAAATCGGCATTGCCGAAGGTGACCGCAAACAGGCGGGTCTGATCCCCAATCCCGAGGTTTCGTGGGAGGCCGAAGACACCCGGCGCCAGTCGCGTACCACCACGGTGATGCTCAGCCAGCCGATCGAGCTGGGCGGCAAGCGTGGCGCGCGGATCGATGTGGCGAGCCGTGCGCAGGATGCCGCCGGTATCGAGCTGGAGCGCAAGCGCAACGCCTTGCGCGCCGATGTCATTCAAGCGTTCAACGGTGCGCAAACGGCGCAGCAACGTTTGCAACTGAGCCGTCAGTCGCTGCAACTGGCCGAAGACGGCTTGCGTGTGGCCCAAGGGCGGATCGAGGCGGGCAAGTCATCGCCGGTGGAAGGCACGCGGGCGCAAGTGCAGCTCTCGGAGGTTCGCCTGGAACTGAGCCGCGCCGAGCGTGATCAGGCCAATGCGTACCAGCAACTGGCCCAGGTCATGGGCGCACCGTTACCGACTTCGACCACGGTGCAAAGCGCCGCTCAAAGCCTGCCAAGCGTCCCACCGCCGACCCGTTTGCTTGAGCGCCTCAACGAAACCGCTGAACTGCGTCTGGCGAAATTGCAGATCGATCAGCGCGAGGCATCGCTGGGACTGGAGAAGTCCCAGCGGATTCCCGATCTCACCGTCAGCATCGGCAGTCAGTACAGCGAAACCGAGCGCGAGCGGGTCAACGTGGTCGGGTTGTCGATGCCGATTCCGCTGTTCAACCGCAATCAGGGCAACGTGCTGGCGGCGGCGCGGCGTGCCGATCAGGCACGGGACCTGCGCAACGCCACCGAGCTGCGTCTGCGCACGGAAATCCAGACCACCCTTGAGAAGTGGCAGACCGCCAACGGTGAAATCCAGGCGTTCGACCGGACCATCCTGCCCGCCGCGCAAAGTGCGGTCGACAGCGCCACTCGCGGTTTCGAAATGGGCAAGTTCGGCTTCCTCGACGTGCTCGACGCTCAGCGCACATTGATCGCCGCTCGCAGCCAATACATCCAGGCGGTGAGCGAGGCGACCGACGCCCGGGTCCGCATCGAACGCATTTTTGGCGACCTCGGCGTCAACCGTTGAATTTCAATTTTCTGATCACTGCGCGACGGCACGGCGCAGAGGAGTTTCCATGGATAAAAAACTGATCGTGGTCGCTGCGGCGACCTTGGCGTTGGGCATTGGTATCGGCTCGATGTGGGCGGGCAACTCAGGCATCGACGCGCATGCCGATGAGGCCTCCGAACATGCGGATCACGCGGAAGAAGGCGCCGCCGCCGAAGGCGAGCATGGCGAAGAAGGGCACATCGAATTGACGGCCGAGCAGATCACGGCGGCGGGCATTCATCTGGCCGAAGCGAAGGCGCAAAGCATCAGTCTTGGCTTGCCGTTCCCCGGCGAAGTGCGCTTCGACGAGGACCGCACCGCCCATGTGGTGCCGCGTGTACCGGGGGTGGTCGAGTCGGTGTCGGTCAAACTCGGGCAGTCGGTGAAGAAGGGTCAGTTGCTGGCCGTGATCGCCAGTCAGCAGATTTCCAATCAGCGCAGCGAGCAGGCAGCCGCGCAGCGCCGTCTGGCCCTGGCGCGCACGACGTTCGAACGTGAGAAGAAACTGTGGCAGGACAAGATCTCCGCCGAGCAGGATTTCCTCCAGGCGCGTCAGGCTCTGGAAGAAGCCGAGATCGCCGTGAGCAACGCCCGGCAAAAGATCAGCGTCCTCAGCGGCAGCGTGGTCGCCACTGGCGGCAATCGTTATGAACTGCGGGCGCCGTTCGACGGTGTGGTGGTGGAAAAACACCTGACGCCGGGGGAGGTGGTCGATGAAACCACGGCGGCCTTCACGCTTTCGGACTTGTCGCGGGTGTGGGTCACCTTCGGCGTTTCGCCTAAGGATCTGAACAAGGTGCAAGTGGGCAAACCCGTCACCGTCAGCGCGGCGGAATTGAACGCCGAAGTCAGCGGCACCGTGGCTTATGTCGGCAGCCTGCTCGGCGAACAGACCCGCACCGCGACCGTGCGCGTCACCCTGGAAAACCCGCAAGGCTCATGGCGCCCGGGCCTGTTTGTCACCGCGCTGGTCGCCACCGACAGCCGTCAGGCCAAGGTCGCCGTACCGGAAACCGCGATCCAGACCGTCGAGGACAAACCCACGGTATTCGTGCGCACCGACGACGGCTTCAAGGCGCAAGCGGTGGAGCTGGGCAGTCGCGCGGCGGGGCAGGTGGAAGTCACCGCCGGACTGGAGCCGGGCGTGCAAGTCGCCAGCGCCGGCAGCTTCGTCCTCAAATCGGAGCTGGGCAAAGCCTCGGCCGAGCACAGTCATTAATCGCGGAAGACTCCCATGTTCGAACGCCTGATCCAGTTTGCCATCGAGCAGCGCATCATCGTGCTGCTCGCCGTTCTGCTCATGGCCGGCCTCGGCATCGCCAGTTATCAGAAACTGCCGATCGACGCCGTGCCCGATATCACCAACGTCCAGGTGCAGATCAACACCGGCGCGGCCGGGTTCTCGCCGCTGGAAACCGAACAGCGCATTACGTTCCCGATTGAAACCGCGATGGCCGGTCTGCCGGCGCTGGAGCAGACCCGCTCGCTGTCGCGCTCGGGGTTGTCCCAGGTCACGGTGATCTTCAAGGACGGCACCGACCTGTTCTTTGCCCGGCAATTGGTCAACGAGCGGTTGCAGTCCGCCAAGGAGCAGTTGCCCGAGGGCGTGGAAGCGGTGATGGGGCCGATCTCCACCGGGCTCGGCGAGATCTTTTTGTGGACGGTCGAGACCAGGGAAGGCGCGCTGAAAGATGACGGCACGCCCTACACGCCGACCGATCTGCGGGTGATCCAGGACTGGATCATCAAGCCGCAACTGCGCAACGTCCCCGGCGTGGCCGAGATCAACACCATCGGCGGCTTTGCCAAGGAGTACCAGATTGCCCCCGATCCAAAAAAACTCGCGGCCTACAAGCTGACCCTCACCGATCTGGTGACGGCGCTGGAACGCAACAATGCCAACGTCGGTGCCGGGTACATCGAGCGCAGCGGCGAGCAATTGCTGATTCGCGCACCGGGGCAAGTGGCGAGCACCGAAGACATCGCCAACATCGTCATGGCCAATGTCGACGGCACGCCGATCCGGATCAAGAACGTTGCCACCGTGGATATCGGCCGCGAGCTGCGCAGCGGCGCCGCCACGGAAAATGGCCGTGAAGTGGTGCTGGGTACGGTGTTCATGCTGATCGGCGAAAACAGCCGTACGGTCTCCCAGGCCGTCGCCGCCAAGCTCGAACAAATCAACAAATCCTTGCCCGCTGGCGTGATCGCGGTGCCGGTGTACGACCGCACGCATCTGGTCGACAAGGCCATCGCCACGGTGAAGAAGAACCTCGTCGAAGGCGCGATTCTGGTCATCGCGATTCTGTTTCTATTCCTCGGCAACATCCGCGCTGCGCTGATCACCGCGATGGTGATTCCGCTGTCGATGCTGTTCACCTTCACCGGGATGTTCAGCAACAAGGTCAGCGCCAACCTGATGAGCCTTGGTGCGCTGGACTTCGGCATCATCGTCGACGGCGCGGTGGTGATCGTCGAAAACACCCTGCGGCGACTGGCACATGCGCAGCAGCACCATGGACGGTTGCTGACGCGGTCCGAGCGTTTCCATGAAGTGTTTGCGGCGGCGAAAGAGGCGCGGCGCCCGCTGATTTTCGGCCAGTTGATCATCATGGTCGTGTACCTGCCGATCTTCGCCCTGAGCGGCGTCGAAGGGAAAATGTTCCACCCGATGGCGTTCACCGTGGTTATCGCGTTGCTTGGCGCCATGCTCTTGTCCGTCACGTTTGTGCCGGCAGCGATTGCGCTGTTCGTGACCGGCAAGGTCAAGGAAGAAGAGGGCGTGGTGATGCGCAGCGCACGTCGCGTTTATGCACCGGCGCTGGCCTGGGTGATGTCGCACCGTGCTGTTGCCGTGGGTGCGGCGCTGGGTGTGATCGTGCTCAGTGGCGCGGTCACCAGCCGTATGGGCAGCGAGTTTGTACCGAGTCTCAGCGAAGGCGATTTTGCCTTGCAGGCGTTGCGCGTGCCGGGCACCAGCCTGACGCAATCGGTGGACATGCAGCAGCGGCTGGAAACGTTGATCCTTAATAAAGTGCCGGAAGTCGAGCGCGTGTTTGCCCGCACTGGCACGGCGGAAATCGCCTCCGACCCGATGCCGCCGAATATCTCCGACAGCTATGTGATGCTCAAACCGAAAGACCAATGGCCGGATCCGGGCAAGTCCCGCGAAACCCTGATGGCCGAGCTGCAACAGGCCGCCGCGACGCTGCCGGGCAGCAACTATGAACTGTCGCAGCCGATCCAGTTGCGCTTTAACGAGCTGATCTCCGGCGTGCGCAGCGATGTGGCGGTGAAGGTGTTCGGCGATGACATGGACGTGCTCAACGCCACGGCGACGAAGATTGCTGCCGCGATGCAGAAGGTCAACGGCGCGTCCGAGGTCAAGGTCGAGCAAACCACCGGGCTGCCGGTGCTGACCATCAACATCGACCGCGATAAAGCGGCGCGTTACGGGCTCAACGTCGGCGATGTGCAGGACACTATAGCGGTGGCTGTCGGCGGGCAGAAGGCCGGGACGATGTATGAGGGCGACCGGCGCTTCGACATGGTCGTGCGACTGTCCGACGCGATGCGTAAGGATATCGAAGGGCTGTCGGCGTTGCTGATTCCGGTGCCCGCGGCGGGTGGTGATGCCGCCAGTCAGATCGGTTTCATTGCGCTCAAGGATGTCGCCAGCCTCGATCTGGTGCTGGGGCCGAATCAGGTCAGCCGCGAGAACGGCAAGCGCCTGGTGATCGTCAGCGCCAACGTACGCGGGCGTGATATCGGATCGTTCGTCGCCGAAGCGGGCGAAGTGATCGAGCGCGATGTGCAGGTGCCGGCGGGTTACTGGACCACTTGGGGCGGGCAGTTCGAGCAGCTGCAATCGGCGGCCAAGCGCTTGCAGATCGTGGTGCCGGTGGCGTTGCTGCTGGTGTTCGGGTTGCTGTTCATAATGTTCAACAACCTCAAGGACGGTTTGCTAGTGTTTACCGGGATTCCGTTTGCGTTGACCGGTGGGGTCATGGCGTTGTGGCTGCGGGACATTCCGCTGTCGATTTCCGCGGGTGTCGGGTTTATCGCATTGTCCGGTGTGGCGGTGCTCAATGGCCTGGTGATGATTGCGTTCATCCGCAATCTGCGGGAGGAAGGGCGTTCGCTGTCCGAGGCGATCAATGTCGGCGCGCTGACACGGTTGCGACCGGTGTTGATGACCGCGCTGGTGGCGTCCCTGGGCTTCATTCCGATGGCCCTGGCGACCGGTACCGGGGCCGAGGTGCAACGACCGCTGGCCACAGTGGTGATCGGCGGGATCCTGTCCTCGACCATTCTCACGCTGCTGATTCTGCCGGCGCTTTATCAGATTGCGCATCGCCGGGACGAGGAGTCACCCACGGCAGCCTAGTCACTTTTTGCTTAACAAAAGGCCCGCAACTGCGGGCCTTTCTACATAACGGATATGTAATTTCGGCGCCACCGTCACGAAAGGTTCGGATTGTTACCTTGATCCCGTCAGTTACTTAAATGAGGAATCAACCATGAAACCTGTACAGATCGGTGCGTTTTTGTTGGCGTTGGCGGTGTCTTCCCTGGCGATGGCCGAAGGTGGCGGCGACCGCACTTTCGACCGGATGATGACCAGCAACGACCGCTCCATGGAGCTGTTCGTTGCCAAGGAAAAGGCCCGTGATCCCGTTGTCGTGAACGACAAGAAGGCCGAACAGACCCAAGACCTGTAAGCGTGCCGTCAGTGAATGAGCCCGTCATCGCGCATCGATGGTGGGCTTTTTTATGAGTCGTGTTTTGAAGGAGCTGGATATGAAACTACTAAAGTTGTTGGCATTCACCGGTGTCATGGCGATGTCCTTGAATGCGTTGGCAGAAGGTGGTGGCGACAGAACGTTTGACCGGGCACTCAGCGCCAATGCCCAGGCCATGGAGCAGTACGCGGCCGAACAGGGCAAAGCGGCGCCGGTGGTCAAGGAATATACGTACGGAATGAAGCTGGACGTGAAGAAAGTGGTGAGCGTTGTCCGGCCGAAAAATGAATGCGCGGTGGTGCCGGCTGCGATGACTTATGAAGATTCCAAAGGGCAACTCAACACCGTCACGTACAGCGTCATGGGAACCTGCCGTCAGCAGGGTGGATAGCGCCTGTAGCGGCACAAACGCCCGGTTCATGTTCAGTGAGTCGGGCTTTTTTTTTTGGCATAAAAAAGGCGCCCCGAAGGACGCCAAAAAATTCACCTCTTACCAAAGGAGCAAGGAGCTTCTAAAGGTGAATGTGTGTTGCTCGTGAAACTCAGAGAATCGCCAGTGGGTATTCGACGATCACCCGTACTTCATCCAGATCCGACTCGAACGCCGTGGCACGGGTGGTGGCCTGGCGCAGGCGCAGTGACAGGTCTTTCATCGAACCGCTCTGCACCACGTATTTGACTTCGATGTCACGCTCCCAGCGTTTCTGGTCGGTCAGCGGATTGCCTTCGGCATCGCGGCGCATGTACACGGCGTTGGCGTTGGAGTAATCGGCATCGGTGCCACGGGCATAACGGGTCATGAACGACAGGCCCGGCACGCCGTAAGTGGTCATGTCGAGGTCGTAGCGCACCATCCACGAACGCTCTTTCGGCGAGTTGAAGTCGCTGTACTGGATCGAGTTGTCGAGGAAGATCGAGTCGGACTGGCGCAGGTAATCGAAATCATCGTTACCGTTGTTGCGCTGATGGGAAAGGGCGACGGAATGCGCGCCGAGTTTCACGCCGACCCGGCCGCTCCAGATGTTGTTGTTGAATTTACCGAGCAGTTGTTTGCCTTCATCGACCGCCTTGTAATAGTTCAGGCCACCGAACAGCGACAGGTCATCCGACAGCGGATACGTCCAGGCGGTGCCGGCGTAATACTGGTTCCAGGCATCTTTCAGGCGACTGGAGTACAGGCTGAAACTGAGGTTTTTGTTCAGCGCATAATCGCCACCGCCGTAGGCGATCCAGGGCGAGTTGACCGGACCAGCATAGAAGGTTGCAAAGTTCTCGCGCATGTCGCTGGACACCGGCTGGCTCATCGCATGCAACCGGCCACCCTGGATCGACAGCCCCTCGATGCTGGTGTTGGTCGCCGTCACACCGCGAAAGCTTTCCGGCAGCAGTCGTGAATCACCCGCTGCAACTACCGGGTTGGCCGGGAACACATCGCCGATTTTCACCACCGTATCGAAGGCCCGCACTTTGGCCGCACCACCGACCTTGGTGTATTCGTCCCGCGCTTTACCGTCGCTGTCGACCGGCAACACATCGAACGAACTGCGGCCACCGTTGCGGCCGTCACCGGTGTCGAGTTTCAGGCCGATCATCGCGAAAGCATCCACCCCGACCCCGACGGTGCCCTGGGTGAAACCGGATTCGAACTTGCTGATGACCGCATGGGCCCAGGCTTCGGAATAACCATTGCCGGTAGGGCTGGACTGGCCGTTGCGGTGATCACGATTGAAATAGAAGTTGCGGTTGAGCACCGTCAGGCTGCTGCCTTCGATAAACCCTTCGGGTTTGTCTTCTGCAAACACCATGGACGGCCCGGCGCCGACAACCACTGCTAAAGCGGCCATCGATATTTTTGTGTTGTTAACCATCAATCACTCCTGAGTTCGGCAGAACGGGAACGTGCTTCGGCGTGGGTTTTATTGTTCGACGGGCAAGGGCCCGCCGGGAGAGTCGCCGGGTGACATCGTTGCAGGCTGCGGATAACGCGGAGGTGATTGGGGGATTACAATTTCGTTAGGTGGATGCGGGCAAAACTCACCACAGGGTGGGTCTGATCGTTCCATGTATGCAGATGTGTGTTTCTACCTTTCGAAGGTATCCAGCCAATCCTCTGGCAGAGAGGTGTCGATGTCATTGGGTAGTGTGAGTTTGCCCTTCATGGTTCCGATCCGTTGTGCGCGCGTTTTTTTCAAGGTGACTTTGCCTTTGCGTTCTTCGGCTAATGCTTCGAGGCCGTCCATCAACTCTGAAAAAATATCTCGCTTCATGGTTCGCGATCTCCTCTTGAAAATTGATCTTCGAATTTACTGGAAAAAGGTTCCTTTCGAATGTCATACATTGCCCAGTGAATTGCAGGAAAACTCCTAAGGAGAGTGTGGCGTTTACGATTAAGGGATCGCTACCTTCGTCAACTCCTACAAAAACTCAGCCGCCCAGATGCAGGATTCAGCCGATGCCAGAGACTTTTGAAGTGAAACCGCAGAAAAAAACAACGGCATCCGAAGATGCCGTTGTTTTGAGTGATAAATATTGGTCGAATGGCTTCGATTGATGGTCACCTGTTATCTAACGCTATTTCCTTTCTATTGATAACTCTCTCGTTGACAACACGGCGTACCACTGGTGCAGAAGGCTTTTTTGGTGGTGTCGGTCTAGTCGGATTTTCTGGTTTGGACGGGCCGTTGGTCGCTTTCATTTCTGATTCCTATTGGGACCACCGTTAACATCGTCGTACGTCTTTCTGGATGGTGGAGCAGACGGTTTTACAGGTGCTTGGGGCAGGGTTTTGTGTTCGCTCAATGCTGGTTTATTAGGTTCGCTCAATTTTTCCGCCCCTCTTTCAAGAACTATATTTTCGAGGATTATAGTCCTTTTTTTCAGGTCTGCTACCGCGTCAGATTTAGAGTCATTTAACAGCTGAGTTTTTAATGCGGCTATTTGATCTCCCACGTATGTATCTTTTATTGCAAAATTTTTCCTGGGAGAGGAGGTGTCCATGTCAAAGAGAACGAATAGCAAACTGCCTATAGCGAGGGGAATGCAGGCCATCAGAAAAGTTGAAAGCGCTTTAAATACCCAGCGGGATCGCTCTTCGTTGACTAGGGCGTTATGTGTAGAGCAGCTAATGTAAGTGTTTGATATAAAGCTAGCGGTTTCTTTGGCAGGGTTGATCAACGGTATTTGTTCGTGTTGAGCGACTTGGGCATTATATTTGGCAAGCTCATTGTTGTACTCTATTTGGCTTTCGTAGTATTCCTTGATTTTTTCTGCGTATGGCATTCGGTTGAATTCAGAGCCGCTAAAAGCTTTGCAGTTGAAATATGTGGATATTGCTGAAATTATTAAGGTTGTTGCTACGAAAAAGGAAATAAGAAATGCAATTTTAGGGTTGAAGGTGAAGTCTAGAAAGCGCGCGAGATAGATTGTTGCTGAAGCAAGGGCGAATATCGCTGTAAATATTATTTGGGTTTTTATTGAAATGCTGTTTTTTATCTCTTCTTCATATGCATACATTTTTTCGTAAGTGGTATGTATGTTGTGAATGTTCAATATGATTTCCCTGTGTCCTGTCGATCGGCCAGTGCATTCAATGTGCCTGCGAAGCTGCTTTATCCCGCTCACATACGATAGCTCCAAGAGCCGAATACGGGCTGTAGGACGAAACCGACAATTCAGCGGGAGCTTTCTGGGGTTTAAGCAGGAAGGGGCAGGGCACTCGTAATGAATTCCCCAAACGCAAAAACGGCACCCGAAGGTGCCGTTTCTGTTTGCAGCCATTCCAGCAGAGCAATCAGCCCGCCAGACCCGCCTGCTGAACCAGGGTCAGCAATGGTTGCGGGTACACACCGAGGAAGAACGCGACCACGGCGATGGCCAGCAGCATCACGCCGCCTGCTTTCTGTTCCCAGTGCAGCTGGGCGTCGTGGCGGCGCAGGTTCGGTTCGATCAGGTACAGGGTGACCATCACGCGCAGGTAGTAGAACACGCCAATGGCGCTGCCCAGTACCAGCGAACCTACCAGCCACCATTGGTGCGACTCGACACCGGTGGCGATGATGTAGAACTTGCCGATGAAGCCAGCAGTCAGCGGGATACCGGCCAGGGACAGCATCATCACGGTCAGTACGGCGGTCAGGTACGGACGGCGCCAGAACAGGCCGCGGTACTCGTACAGCGCATCTGCGTCACGGCCGTTGTACGGCGAGGACATCAGGGTGATCACGCCGAAGGCGCCGAGGCTGGTGATCACGTAGGTGACCAGATACACGCCGATGGCTTCCACCGCCAGACCCTTGCTCGCCACCAGCGCGATCAGCAGGTAGCCGAAGTGCGCGATGGAGGAGTAACCGAGCAGACGCTTGAGGTTGCTCTGGGTCAGGGCCAGCAGGTTACCGAACAGGATCGAGGCGATGGCGATGATGGTCAGGACGTTGCTCAGAACACCACTGCTTGCGGCAGGGGAGATCTGGAACAGACGAACCATGACCGCGAACACAGCCACTTTCGAAGCGGTGGCGAGGAACGCGGCCACCGGTGCCGGAGCACCTTCGTACACGTCCGGCGTCCACAGGTGGAACGGTACCAGCGACAGCTTGAACGCCAGACCGATCAGCATCATGCCCAGGCCCAGTTGCGCCAGCGAGCTTGGCAGGTTGGTGGTGGCCAGTGCCTGACCGATACCCACGAAGCTCAGCGAACCAGAGTCTGCGTACAGCAGCGCCATACCGAACAGCAGGAACGCGGAACCGGCGGCCGACAGCACCATGTACTTGATGCCGGCTTCCAGCGAACGCTTGTTGAAGAAGGCGTAGGCCACCAGACCGTAGACCGGCACCGACAGCAGTTCCAGACCGATGAACAATCCGGCCAGGTGCTGCGCGCTGACCAGAACCAGGCCACCGGCGGCGGCCATCAGGATCAGCAGGTACAGTTCTTCACGGTTGCCCGGGTAACCCGAACCGCCATCGCCGAGGTAGGCGTGGGCAAGGGTGACACAGGCGAGGGTGGCGACCAGGATCAGCGCCATGTACAGGCAGGCAAAGGTGTCGATCTGCAGCAATGGAGTCACGGCCAGAGGCGCGACTTTCAGGGCCGGCAGGATCGACAGCAAGGCCAGGTTCAGACCCGCCACCGAAATCAGGAAGGTCTGCGAGTGGTTGCGGCGCCAGGCGATTGCCAGCATCACCACGATAATGGTGAGGCTGGTGATCAACAGTGGCGCTAGCGCAATAAAGTGTTGAATCGTGAATTCCATAGCGCTCTTACCGGGCCGAAGCGAGTTGAGTGAAGGCGGTGCCGAGCCACTGCTGCACGCCATGCATCGTGGCGGCAGAAGTGTCGAGGAACGGTTGCGGGTAGACGCCGAGGTAAATCAGCAGTACCGCAAGGCCCAGCACCATGATCAGTTCGCGACCGTCCATGCCGTGCAGGATCGAATCCGATTTGGACGGACCGAAGTAGGCACGGTGGATCATGATCAGCGAGTAGACCGAACCGAACACCAGACCGGAGGTGGCAATCGCGGTGATCCATGGCGCACTGGCGAAGGTGCCGATCAGGATCAGGAACTCGCCGACGAAGTTACCGGTGCCCGGCAGACCCAGGGAGGCGGCTGCGAAGAACAGGCTGATCGCCGGCAGGTAAGCGATACGCGACCACAGACCGCCCATCTCACGCATGTCACGAGTGTGCAGGCGCTCGTACAACTGACCGCTCAGGATAAACAGTGCCGCGGCCGACAGTCCGTGGGCCAGCATCTGGATCACGGCACCTTGCAGCGCCAGTTGGCTGCCGGAGTAGATGCCGATCAGTACGAAACCCATGTGGGAAACGGACGAGAAGGCGATCAGACGCTTGATGTCGGTTTGCGCGAACGCCAGGAACGCACCGTAGAAGATCCCGATCAGACCGAGGGTCATGGCGATCGGCGCGAATTCGGCCGAGGCGTTCGGGAACAGCGGCAGGGCGAAACGCAGCAGACCGTAGGCCGCGGTTTTCAGCAAGATACCGGCGAGGTCGACGGAACCTGCAGTCGGCGCCTGGGCGTGAGCGTCAGGCAGCCAGGAGTGGAATGGAACCACGGGCAGCTTGACCGCGAAGGCGATGAAGAAGCCGAGCATCAGGATGTACTCGGTGGTCATCGACATCTTGGTCTTCAACAGATCGGCGTAGTTGAAGGTGATCACGCCGGTGCTGTTGTAGTTGACCAGTACCAGACCCAGGATCGCCACCAGCATGATCAGGCCGGAAGCCTGAGTGAAGATGAAGAACTTGGTCGCCGCGTAGATACGGGTTTTCTTGCCGTCCGAAGAACTGTGACCCCAGAGCGCGATGAGGAAGTACATCGGCACCAGCATCATTTCCCAGAAGAAGAAGAACATGAACAGGTCGAGGGCGAGGAACACGCCGACAACACCGCCCAGGATCCACATCAGGTTCAGGTGGAAGAAGCCGACGTGACGCTGGATCTCTTTCCACGAGCAGAGTACCGACAGGATACCCAGCAGACCGGTCAGCAGGATCATCAGCAGCGACAGGCCGTCGAGGGCCAGGTGCACGTTGATGCCGAAGCGCTGGATCCAGACGTGCTTGAACTCAAGCGCCCAGGTCGGATCGGCGCCAGGCGCCGGAGCAAATGAATAGTCACCGTGGGCCCACAGCCAGAGGCCGAGGGCGAGTTCCAGGGTCATGGTCAACAGCGCAATCCAGCGGGGGAGGGTAGCGCCGAAGCGCTCACCCATCCAGCACAGCAGGCCGCCGATGAAGGGGATCAGGATTAGCCAAGGCAGAATCATGACGGGCTCGTTTCCTTTCGCAAATTCGCAAGGTTCATATCAGACCGCTACCAGCACGACAGCGCCGATGACCAACACGGCACCAGCAGCCATCGAAGCAGCGTACCAACGCAGTTGACCGGTTTCGGTACGGCTCAGGGCAGTGTGACCACCCTTGGCCATGCGCGGGATCAGACCGATGGTCTGGTCGAGCGGGTCTTTGCGCAGCATGTGGCTGATCGCAAGGTACGGCTTCACGAACAGTTTGTCGTAGATCCAGTCGAAGCCCCAGGCAGCGAACCACCAGGCCGAAAGGAGACGGCCGATGCCGCTGTTGGCGATCGCGGTCACGAAGCGACGCTTGCCGAGGAACAGCAGGGCCGCCAGCAGGATACCGGCCAGGGCGATGGCGCCCGAGGCGATTTCCAGGCTGTGCTTGGCTTCGCCACCGGCATGGCCAACGCTCTCAGGCAGTACGCCGTGCAGCGGTGGAACGATCATGGCGCCGACGAAAGTCGACAGCACGATCAGCACCGACAGTGGCAACCAGTGAGCGATGCCGTGACCGGCGTGAGCTTCGGTCTTGGCTTCACCATGGAACGCGATGAAGATCAGGCGGAAGGTGTACAGAGAGGTCATGAACGCACCGACCAGACCGGCGTACAACAGACCGTTGTGGCCGCTGGCGAACGCTTCCCAGAGGATTTCGTCCTTGGAGTAGAAACCTGCGGTCACCAGCGGCAGGGCGGCCAGGGCGGCACCACCGACGATGAAGCTGGCGTAGGCCAGCGGCAGTTTCTTCCACAGGCCGCCCATCTTGAAGATGTTCTGTTCGTGGTGGCAGGCAACGATCACCGCACCGGACGCAAGGAACAGCAGGGCCTTGAAGAAGGCGTGGGTCATCAGGTGGAAGATCGCGCCTTCCCAGGCACCAACGCCCAGCGCCAGGAACATGTAGCCGATCTGGCTCATGGTCGAGTAGGCGAGGATACGTTTGATGTCGGTTTGAACCAGTGCGGCAAAACCTGCCAGAACCAGGGTCACACCGCCAACGATGCCGACCAGGTGCAGGATGTCCGGCGCCAGGGCGAACAGACCGTGGGTACGGGCGATCAGGTAGACACCCGCAGTAACCATCGTTGCAGCGTGGATCAGTGCCGAAACCGGAGTAGGGCCGGCCATCGCGTCCGCAAGCCAGGTCTGCAGCGGCAGTTGCGCCGATTTACCGACCGCACCACCCAGCAGCATCAGGGTTGCCAGCACGATCCAGAAATCGCCGACCTTGAAGTGCTCAGGCGCCTTCACCAGCAGTTCCTGGACATTCAGCGTGCCCAGTTGCTGGAACAGGATGAACAGGCCGATCGCCATGAACACGTCGCCGATACGGGTGACGATGAAGGCTTTCAGTGCGGCGTTACCGTTATTGCGGTTGCTGTAGTAGAAACCGATCAACAGGTACGAGCACAGGCCCACGCCTTCCCAACCGAAGTAGATGAACAGCAGGTTATCGCCCAGCACCAGGAACAGCATGCTGGCGATAAACAGGTTGGTGTAGGCGAAGAAACGCGAGTAACCGGCTTCACCGCGCATGTACCAGGAGGCGAACAGGTGGATCAGGAAACCCACGCCAACCACCACACCCAGCATGGTCACGGACAGACCATCCAGGTACAGGGCGAAGTTAGGCTGGAAGCCTTCCACCGAGATCCACTTCCACAGTACGTGGACGTACACGCCACCTTCCGGTGGAGCGACGTTGAACTGCCAGATCACGTAAGCCGCGACGATGGCAGACAGGCCGATGGAGCCGACACCGATCAGCGCCGACAGGTTTTCCGAGAGGCGGCCGCGCGAGAACGACAGCAACAGGAACCCGATCAGAGGGAATACGAAAGTCAGAAAGAGTAGGTTCATCCGCGCATCTCACTGGCAGCGTCGATATCGAGCGTGTGGAAGCGGCGATACAGTTGCAGCAGGATCGCCAGGCCAATACTGGCTTCGGCGGCTGCCAGGCTGATCACCAGGATGAACATGATCTGTCCATCCGGTTGCGCCCAACGGGCGCCTGCAACGATGAAGGCCAGTGCAGAGGCGTTCATCATCACTTCCAGACTCATCAACACGAACAAAATGTTGCGGCGGACCATCAGGCCGACCAGACCAAGGCAGAACAGGATGCCGGCAACGGCCAATCCATGCTCGAGAGGGATAGCAGGCATGTCTTACTCCTTCGCCTCGTTACGGCCCAAATGGAACGCCGTGACGGCTGCAGCGAGCAGCAGCATCGAGGCGAGTTCGACCACCAGCAGGTACGGACCGAACAGGCTGATGCCCACGGCTTTCGCGTCCACGGTGGTTTGACCGATGGCCTGACCGCTCTGGTGAGCGAACAGCACATACAGCAGTTCGGCCAGCAGCAGGGCGGCGAGAATCACAGGACCTGCCCAGATACCGGGCTTGAGCCAGGTGCGTTCCTGCTGAACCGAGGCCGGGCCCAGGTTCAGCATCATCACCACGAACACGAACAGCACCATGATGGCGCCGGCGTAGGCGATCACTTCCAGCACGCCGGCGAACGGTGCGCCGAGAGCGAAGAAGGTCATGGCCACGGAGATCAGCGAAATGATCAGGTAGAGCAGGGCGTGCACAGGATTGGTGTTGGTGACCACACGCAGTGTGGACACAACAGCGATACCCGATGCGAAATAGAAAGCGAATTCCATCGTTCTTCCTTAAGGCAGCAAGCTCTTCACGTTGATCGGCTCGGCTTCGTTTTGTGCGGCACCTTTCGGCTTGCCCGCAACGGCCATACCTGCAACACGATAGAAGTTGTAATCAGGGTTTTTGCCGGGGCCGGAGATCAGCAGATCTTCTTTCTCGTACACCAGGTCCTGACGTTTGAACTCGGCCATCTCGAAATCCGGCGTCAGCTGGATCGCGGTGGTCGGGCAGGCTTCCTCGCAGAGACCGCAGAAAATGCAGCGCGAGAAGTTGATACGGAAGAAGTCCGGGTACCAGCGACCGTCTTCGGTTTCAGCTTTCTGCAGCGAGATGCAACCCACCGGGCAGGCCACGGCGCACAGGTTGCAGGCTACGCAGCGTTCTTCGCCGTCGGGGTCGCGGGTCAGGACGATGCGTCCACGGTAGCGTGGTGGCAGGTAGACCGGCTCTTCCGGGTATTGCAGGGTGTCGCGCTTGCGAAAGCCATGACCGAAGATCATGACCAGGCTGCGCAACTGGGTACCGGTACCCTTAATGATGTCGCCAATATATTTGAACATGGGTCAAATCCTCACTGAACCGCAACTGCAGGCGTGTTCCACAACACGATTGCAGCGGTCACCAGCAAATTGATCAGGGTCAGTGGCAGGCAGAATTTCCAGCTGAAGTCCATCACCTGGTCATAACGCGGACGCGGAATGGAAGCGCGCAGCAGGATGAACAGCATGATGAAGAACGCGGTCTTCAGTGCGAACCAGACGAAGGACAGTTGCGGCAGGATGCCGAACGGACCGTGCCAGCCACCGAAGAACAGGGTGACCAGCAGCGCCGAGATCAGGATGATGCCGATGTATTCACCGACGAAGAACATGCCCCATTTCATACCGGCGTATTCAATGTGGTAACCGTCGGCCAGTTCCTGTTCCGCTTCCGGCTGGTCGAACGGGTGACGGTGAGTCACGGCCACGCCAGCGATGAAGAAGGTACAGAAGCCGAAGAACTGCGGAATGATGAACCACAGGTTCTGCGCCTGGTACTCGACGATGTCGCGCATGTTGAACGAGCCGACCTGCACCACGATGCCCATCAGGGCCAGGCCCATGAACACTTCGTAGGACACGGTCTGCGCCGAGGCACGCAAGCTGCCCAGCAGGGCGAACTTGTTGTTACTCGACCAGCCGGCGAACAGCACCGCGTAGACCGACAGACCGGCCATGGCGAAGAAGAACAGCAGGCCGATGTTCAGATCCGCCACACCCCAGGTCGGGGTGATCGGGATGATCGCGAACGCGATCAGCAGGGCGGACATGGCCACCACCGGTGCCAGGGTGAAGATCACCTTGTCGGCAAACGGCGGGGTCCAGTCTTCCTTGAAGAACATCTTCAGCATGTCCGCTGCGATCTGGAACATGCCGAACGGGCCGACGCGGTTCGGACCGTAACGGTCCTGCCACCAGCCCAGCAGGCGACGTTCGACAAAGCTGAGCAACGCGCCTGCGACCACAACGGCCAGCAGGATCACGATGGCTTTGATGACCGTCAGGATCACATCGATCACTTCAGGGGTGAACCAGGTCATTGCGCTGCCTCCTGCAGACCATCAACGGATACGCCGGCGAATGCCGGTGGAATGCCGGCGATGCCCGCAGGCAATGCCACCAGACCTGCGCCCAGCTCTTCATTGATGCGCAGCGGCAGACGCAGGGTCTGGCCGGCAACGTTGAGGCTCAGCAGTGCGCCGTCGTTGACGCCCAGGCGATCGGCTTCGGACTTGGCCAGAGCAACGTAGGCCGCCGGGATGCGTTCCTGAACCGGAGCGGCTTTCGAAGAGTTCTCTTCGCTGCCGAACAGGTGGAAGAACGGCACGGCTTGCCAGGTACCCGGCGCCGGGTTGAACGCACGTGGCGCAGCGGCGAACCAGTTCAGCGAATCACCGGTGCTTTCGATCAGGCGGGTGCCCGGATCGCCAGCGCGCAGGTGACCACCGACTTCGTCCTGGAACTTGTTCCAGGCTTGCGGCGAGTTCCAGCCCGGCGACCAGGCGAACGGTACTTGCTGACGCGGTTCGGCGGAGCCCGAGTAACCTTCCATCGAGAAGGCGAACGCGGTGTCCTTGTCTTGCGGGGTGCGCGGTTCGTGAACGCTGATGTTGGCGCGCATTGCAGTGCGGCCGGAGTAGCGCAGCGGTTCACGGGCCAGTTTCATGCCTTTGATGCGGAACGCGGCGGACGGTGCAGCGTCGACGATGCCGGCCAGTTGCGCGGTGCTCGAAGCAACGGCGGAGGTGACGTGGTCGAGTTGCGTCCAGTCGATCGGCTGGTTCAGCAGGGTGGCGCGCAGGGCGTGCAGCCAGCGCCAGCCTTCGTGGACCAGAATGCTCGCGTCCATGTATTGCGGGTCGAAAACCTGGAAGAAGCGCTGGGCGCGACCTTCCTGGCTGACCAGCGTACCGTCGCCTTCAGCGAAGCTGGCGGCTGGCAGAACCAGATGCGCGCGGTCGCTGGTGGCGGTCTTCTGGTGGTCGGCAACGATCACTGTTTTCGCAGCGTTCAGTGCCGCATCGACCTTGGCTTTGGCGGTACGGGTGTACAGATCGTTTTCCAGAACGACGATTGCGTCGGCCTTGCCGTCGATGACCGCTTGCAGCGCGGCATCTACCGATTCGCCACCGAGCATGGCCAGGCCGAGGCTGTTGGCTTCCGGCACGATCAGGCTGATCGAACCGTTCTTCTCGCGCAGCTTCAGGGCCTTGGCGATGTTCGCAGCCGCTTCGATCAGGGCTTTGGAGCCCAGCGAAGTACCGGCGATGATCAGCGGACGCTTGGCAGCGAGCAGGGCGTCGGCGATGCGCTTGGCCAGTTCCAGGGCTTCGGCGTCCAGACCTTCGACGGCCGGTGCGCTGGCGTCCAGGGCGTGAGCCACGGCGAAACCGATGCGGGCCAGGTCGTCCGGCGCGGCGTGTACACACTCTTCGGCGATGTCGTCGAGCTTGGTTTCAGCCAGGCTGGCGATGAACAGCGGGTTCAGTTCGTGCTGACCGATGTTCTTCACCGCGGCGTCGAGCCAAGGCTGGACGCGCATGGCTTCGGCCATGTCTTCGGCCTTGCCTTTTACCGACTGACGCAGGGCCAGGGCCATACGGGCGGCGGTCTGGGTCAGGTCTTCACCGAGGACGAACACGGCGTCATGGTCTTCGATGTCGCGCATGTTCGGCACTGGCAGCGGGCTGTCTTTCAGCACTTGCAGGACCAGACGGATGCGTTCCAGCTCGGAGGCTTCGATACCGGAGTAGAAGTGCTCGGCGCCGACCAGTTCACGCAACGCGTAGTTGCTTTCGAGGCTGGCACGCGGCGAACCGATACCGACGATATTGCGACCACGCAGCAGGTCGGCGGCTTTATCCAGCGCGTCGTCCAGGCTCAGCTTGGTTCCGTCGGCCAGCAGTGGCTGACGTGGACGGTCGGTGCGGTTGACGTAGCCATAACCGAAACGGCCACGGTCGCACAGGAAGTACTGGTTCACCGAACCGTTGTAACGGTTTTCGATGCGACGCAGTTCGCCGTAACGCTCGCCCGGGGAGATGTTGCAACCGCTGGAGCAGCCATGGCAGATGCTCGGCGAGAACTGCATGTCCCACTTACGGTTGTAGCGCTCGGAGTGAGTCTTGTCGGTGAACACACCGGTCGGGCAGACCTCGGTGAGGTTGCCGGAGAACTCGCTTTCGAGGGTGCCGTCTTCAACGCGACCGAAGTACACGTTGTCGTGGGCGCCGTACACACCGAGGTCGGTGCCGCCGGCGTAGTCCTTGTAGAAGCGCACGCAGCGGTAGCAGGCGATGCAGCGGTTCATTTCGTGGGAAATGAACGGGCCCAGTTGCTGGTTCTGGTGGGTGCGCTTGGTGAAGCGATAACGGCGCTCGTTGTGGCCGGTCATCACAGTCATGTCTTGCAGGTGGCAGTGACCGCCTTCCTCACAGACCGGGCAGTCGTGCGGGTGGTTGGTCATCAGCCATTCGACGACACTGGCGCGGAACGCCTTGGATTCTTCATCGTCGATGGAGATCCAGGTGTTGTCGGTGGCCGGGGTCATGCAGGACATGACGATACGACCACGGGTGTCGTTCTCGTCGGTGTACTGCTTGACCGCGCACTGGCGGCAGGCCCCGACGCTACCTAGCGCGGGGTGCCAGCAGAAATAAGGGATGTCGAGGCCCAGCGACAGACATGCCTGTAACAGGTTGTCTGCCCCGTCGACTTCGAGCGCTTTGCCGTCTACGTGGATAGTGGCCATGGTTCAAAGGTCTTCGTTGGCCCGGTGTCAGCGGGCGTGGCTAATGGAATCTTGTTATCCGTCCGAATCCAGTCAGCCCCGAAAGGCGTCATCGGACGAAAGGCGAAGGGCACGGACCCTTCGCCTTTTTTTAAGCGTTTACGCGCCGACTACAATCGGCTTCGCCAGAGGCGGGACGGCGGCGCTTGCAGGCGCGATACCGGCTTCGAACTCTGGACGGAAGTATTTGATGGCACTGCCCAACGGCTCCACGGCACCCGGTGCGTGAGCACAGAAGGTCTTGCCCGGGCCGAGGAAGTTGACCAGACCCAGCAGGGTCTCGATGTCGCCTGGCTGGCCGCGGCCTTGTTCGATGGCCATCAGCAGCTTGACGCTCCATGGCAGGCCATCACGGCAAGGGGTGCAGAAACCGCAGGATTCGCGAGCGAAGAACTGTTCCATGTTGCGCAGCAGGGACACCATGTTGACGCTGTCGTCCACCGCCATGGCCAGGCCGGTACCCATACGGGTGCCCACCTTGGCGATGCCGCCGGCGTACATTTGTGCATCGAGGTGTTCCGGCAACAGGAAACCGGTACCGGCGCCGCCTGGCTGCCAGGCCTTGAGCTTGTAACCGTCGCGCATGCCGCCGGCGTAGTCTTCGAACAGCTCGCGACCGGTCACGCCGAATGGCAGTTCCCACAGGCCAGGGTTCTTGACCTTGCCGGAGAAACCCATGAGCTTGGTGCCCATGTCTTCGCTGCCGTCGCGGGCCAACGATTTGTACCAGTCCACGCCGTCGGCGATGATCGCCGGCACGTTGCACAGGGTTTCAACGTTGTTCACGCAGGTTGGCTTGCCCCACACGCCAACGGCGGCAGGGAAGGGCGGCTTGGAGCGTGGGTTGGCGCGGCGGCCTTCGAGGGAGTTGATCAGTGCGGTTTCTTCACCGCAGATGTAACGCCCGGCACCGGTGTGGACGAACAGCTCGAAATCGAAGCCGCTGCCCAGGATGTTCTTGCCCAGCAGGCCCGCTGCCTTGGCTTCTTCCACGGCACGGTTCAGGTGCTTGGCAGCGGTGGTGTACTCGCCACGCAGGAAGATGTAGCCACGGTAGGTTTTCAGCGCGCGGGCGCTGATCAGCATGCCTTCGATCAGCAGATGGGGCAGTTGCTCCATCAGCATGCGGTCTTTCCAGGTGTTCGGCTCCATTTCATCCGCGTTGCACAGCAGGTAGCGGATGTTGATGGATTCGTCCTTGGGCATCAGACCCCACTTCACGCCAGTGGGGAAGCCTGCACCGCCACGACCCTTGAGGCCGGCGTCCTTCACGGTCTGGACGATGGCGTCCTGATCCATGTCGGCGAAGGCCTTGCGCGCAGCGGCATAACCGTTCTTGGCCTGGTACTCGTCGAGCCACACGGCTTCGCCGTCGTCACGCAGGCGCCAGGTCAGCGGGTGAGTCTCGGCCGAACGCTGGATGCGGTTGGCCGGACCGAAAGAAGTCAGGGTCATACGTAGCCCTCGAGCAGTTTGGCGACGCCGGCAGGCTGGACATCGCCAAAGGTGTCGTCATCGATCATCAGCGCCGGTGCCTTGTCGCAGTTGCCGAGGCAGCAGACCGGCAGCAGGGTGAAACGACCGTCGGCGGTGGTCTGACCAAGGCCGATACCCAGGTTGTTCTGGATTTCGCTGACCACCGACTCGTGGCCGCCGATGTAGCAGACCATGCTGTCGCAGACGCGAATGATGTGACGGCCGACCGGCTGACGGAAGATCTGGCTGTAGAACGTGGCCACGCCTTCAACGTCGCTGGCCGGAATGCCGAGGATCTCGCCGATGGCGTACAGAGCGCCGTCCGGCACCCAGCCGCGTTCCTTCTGGACGATCTTCAGGGCTTCGATCGACGCCGCGCGCGGGTCTTCGTAGTGATGCAGCTCGTGCTCGATGGCCGAGCGCTCGGTTTCACTGAGGGTGAAACGGTCTGTCTGGATAAGCGTGCTGTTCATGCTTAGCGGTCCACGTCGGCCATAACGAAGTCGATACTACCCAGGTACGCAATCAGGTCCGCGACCATGCTGCCTTTGATCACCGAAGGGATCTGCTGCAGGTGGGCGAAGCTCGGAGTACGGATCCGGGTACGGTAGCTCATGGTGCCGCCGTCGCTCGTCAGGTAATAACTGTTGATGCCCTTGGTCGCTTCGATCATCTGGAAGGATTCGTTGGCCGGCATGACCGGGCCCCACGAAACTTGCAGGAAGTGCGTGATCAGGGTTTCGATGTGCTGCAGCGTGCGCTCTTTCGGCGGCGGCGTGGTCAGCGGGTGATCCGCCTTGTACGGGCCTTCCGGCATGTTGCGCAGGCACTGGTCGATGATCCTGACGCTCTGGCGCATCTCTTCGACGCGAACCATGCAGCGGTCGTAGGCATCGCCGTTGGCGGCCAGCGGCACTTCGAACTCGAAGTTCTCGTAGCCGGAGTATGGGCGCGCCTTACGCAGGTCGAAGTCGCAACCGGTGGAACGCAGGCCGGCACCGGTGACGCCCCATTCCAGGGCCTCTTTGGTGTTGTACTGGGCAACGCCGATGGTACGACCCTTGAGGATGCTGTTCTGCAGGGCGGCCTTGGTGTATTCGTCGAGGCGCTTTGGCAGCCATTCAACGAAGTCCTTCACCAGTTTTTCCCAGCCGCGCGGCAGGTCGTGGGCGACGCCACCGATGCGGTACCAGGCCGGGTGCAGACGGAAACCGGTGATGGCTTCGATCACCGTGTACGCCTTCTGACGGTCGGTGAAGGTGAAGAACACCGGGGTCATGGCGCCGACGTCCTGGATGTAGGTACCCAGGAACAGCAGGTGGCTGGTGATCCGGAAGAACTCGGCCATCATGATGCGGATGACGTCGACCTTCTCGGGTACCTTGATGCCGGCGAGCTTCTCGACCGAGAGCACGTACGGCAGGTTGTTCATCACGCCGCCGAGGTAGTCGATACGGTCGGTGTACGGAATGAAGCTGTGCCAGGACTGACGCTCGGCCATCTTCTCGGCGCCACGGTGGTGGTAACCGATGTCCGGAACGCAGTCGACGATCTCTTCACCGTCCAGTTGCAGGATGATACGGAACGCACCGTGAGCCGAAGGGTGGTTCGGACCGAGGTTGAGGAACATGTAGTCCTCGTTCGGGCCGGAGCGCTTCATGCCCCAGTCTTCAGGACGGAAGCGTGCGGCTTCTTCCTCGAGCTGTTGCTTGGCCAGGTTCAGGCTGAACGGATCGAATTCGGTGGCGCGCGCCGGGAAGTCCTTGCGCAGCGGGTGACCTTCCCAGGTCGGCGGCATCATGATGCGCGACAGGTGAGGGTGACCTTTGAAGTCGATGCCGTACATGTCCCAGACTTCGCGCTCGTACCAGTTGGCGTTCGGCCAGATGCTGGTGACGGTCGGCAAGCTGAGGTCGCTCTCGGACAAGGCGACCTTGATCATCACGTCACTATTACGTTCCAGCGACATGAGGTGATAGAACACGGTGAAGTCGGCGCCCGATGGCAGCCCTTGACGCTTGGTGCGCAGACGCTCGTCCACGCCGTGCAGGTCATAGAGCATGACGTACGGCTTGGGCAGGTTGCGCAGGAAAGTCAGGACTTCAACGAGTTTGGCGCGGGCCACCCACAGCACCGGCATGCCGGTGCGGGTCGGCTGAGCGGTGAACGCTTCGGCGCCAAAACGGTTGTTCAGTTCGACGACCACATCCTGGTCGTCTGCCTTGTAAGGCGGGATGTACAGAGCACTGCCTGTAGTCATGGTTATTTTTTCGCTTTCGGTCAACGTAAAGAATGAAGCCAGCTTCTCGTTTCTTTGAAACAGATCTGGATCAGACTTCGTCAGGGCTACGCAGATTGGTGACTGCGATTCGCTGTTCGCGGCGCTGTTCCTTCTGCGAAGGCATGTCGGCGCGATAAACGCCTTGATCGCCAACGACCCAGGAAAGTGGGCGACGCTCCTGGCCAATGGATTCCTGCAGCAGCATCAAGCCTTGCAGAAATGCTTCTGGACGGGGCGGGCAGCCAGGTACGTAGACGTCCACGGGCAGGAACTTGTCCACCCCTTGAACCACGGAGTAGATGTCGTACATGCCACCGGAGTTGGCGCACGAACCCATGGAGATAACCCATTTCGGCTCGAGCATCTGCTCGTAGAGACGCTGAATGATCGGCGCCATCTTGATGAAGCAGGTCCCGGCGATAACCATGAAGTCAGCCTGACGCGGTGATGCCCGGATAACTTCGGCGCCGAAGCGCGCGATGTCGTGGGGCGCCGTGAAGGCGGTGGTCATTTCCACATAGCAGCACGAAAGACCGAAGTTGTACGGCCACAGGGAGTTCTTACGTCCCCAGTTGACCGCGCCACTCAGCACGTCTTCCAGCTTGCCCATGAAAATGTTTTTGTGGACTTGATCTTCTAACGGATCGGAAACGGTTTCCCGCTGGCCGATCGGATACTGCTCGTTAGGAGCATCGGGGTCGATTCTGGTGAGATTGTATTGCATTGCCAAAGCCTCATTGTTTCAGCTTCGCCTGCCGCTTGCGACGAGCTTCCGGAGCCCAGTCAAGGGCGCCCACTCGGAACAGGTAGACAAGACCTGCCAACAGAATTGCTATGAAAACGAGAGCTTCGACGAATCCGGTCCAGCCGCTTTCGCGGACGGACACAGACCATGCAAAGAGAAAGAGGGCTTCGATATCGAAGATCACGAACAGCATCGCGACCAGATAGAATTTGGCTGAGAGCCGCAAGCGGGCGCCACCGGTAGGTAGCATGCCGGACTCGAACGGTTCGTTTTTGCTGCGGCCCCAGGCTTTTGACCCGAGGAGGCTGGAGACGCCGAGCATGAAGGCACACAGGCCGACTACACCCAGAAGGAAAATGGCAAAGCCCCAGTTGTGGGCCATGAGTCCTGTCGCTTCGGGCATGCTGGAAATCCTTAACAGAGAGCAAAGGTCTCTGAGCTTGATAAAGAAATAAGGCAGTGACGATATGTCGCAGCAATCAATCGCGCTGATTTTATGGCTAAACACCCGGCAAGTAAAATTCCTATAGCGAAATTATTTATTGGAATAAGGACATAGCGCACCTCTATGGCCCTGTAGCCCATGCGTTGCGGGCATTAGCCGGGATTTCACGAATTATGTTTTGTAGGAAATGTAACGAACATAGTTGCTGCTAAATGATAATTAATATCGTTTGAGGCGGTTTTGTAACTGTTCAGCGAGTGGGCAGTTGGGAAGTTGTCTTATATCCGCGTTACTGCAAGTAGCGGCGGCGCACGTTTTAACCGATTTTTGTGACGCGGATAGCGCTCTGGATCAATGTTTTGTCTCGCAGGTTGTGCCGTCCTCGAGGTGCTCCGAAAGCCGCAGGCAAAAAAACGCCCCGAACCAGTCGGGGCGTCAGTCTTTCGGCAATGCGGTTAGCTTTCTATACGGTCCGCAAAGGCCGTTTGCTCAGGCGAAGTCGATCAGTGGAACTGTTCTTCTTCGGTCGAACCGGTCAGCGCGGTCACCGAGGACGTACCACCCTGGATCACGGTGGTCATGTCGTCGAAGTAGCCGGTGCCCACTTCCTGCTGGTGAGCCACGAAGGTGTAACCCTTGGCGGCGTCAGCGAATTCCTGCTCCTGCAGCTTCACGTAGGCAGTCATGTCGTTGCGGGCGTAGTCGTGCGCCAGGTTGAACATGCTGTGCCACATGTTGTGAATGCCGGCCAGGGTGATGAACTGGTGCTTGTAACCCATGGCGGACAGTTCGCGCTGGAACTTGGCGATGGTCGCGTCGTCCAGGTTTTTCTTCCAGTTGAAGGAAGGCGAGCAGTTGTACGACAGGATCTGGTCCGGGTATTCCTTCTTGATCGCTTCGGCGAAGCGACGGGCTTCTTCCAGGTCCGGTTTGGCGGTTTCGCACCAGATCAGGTCAGCGTACGGCGCGTAGGCCAGGCCACGGGCGATTGCCTGGTCCAGACCGGCACGCACCTTGTAGAAACCTTCCTGAGTGCGGGTGCCGGTTACGAACGGCTGGTCGTACGGGTCGCAGTCGGAAGTCAGCAGGTCGGCAGCGTTGGCGTCGGTACGGGCCAGGATGATGGTCGGTACACCGGCAACGTCGGCAGCCAGACGAGCAGCGGTCAGCTTCTGTACGGCTTCCTGGGTTGGCACCAGAACCTTGCCGCCCATGTGGCCGCATTTCTTCACGGAAGCCAGCTGGTCTTCGAAGTGAACGCCGGCGGCGCCTGCTTCGATCATGCTCTTCATCAGCTCGTAGGCGTTCAGTACGCCGCCGAAACCGGCTTCGGCATCAGCCACGATTGGCGCGAAGTAGTCGATGTAGCCTTCGTCGCCCGGGTTCTTGCCGGCTTTCCACTGGATCTGGTCGGCACGACGGAACGAGTTGTTGATGCGCTTGACCACGGTTGGAACCGAGTCCACCGGGTACAGCGACTGGTCCGGGTACATCGATTCGGCGGAGTTGTTGTCCGCAGCGACTTGCCAGCCCGACAGGTAGATCGCCTGGATACCGGCTTTGACCTGCTGCACAGCCTGGCCGCCGGTCAGGGCGCCCATGCAGTTGACGAAATCTTTCTCTGGGCGGAAGGACGGCTTGGCACCCTGGGTGACCAGGTTCCACAGCTTCTCGGCGCCCATTTTCGCAAAAGTGTGCTCTGGTTGAACCGAGCCACGCAGACGGATGACGTCAGCAGCGGAGTAATTGCGAGTCACGCCTTTCCAGCGCGGGTTTTCAGCCCAGTCTTTTTCAAGGGCTGCAATTTGCTGTTCGCGTGTCAGTGCCATGGAGATAAACCTCGTCGCGTCTTTATGAAAAGTTGTTCTGCGGTGGAAAATTCCTTGCGCTCGCTGACCAGAAGCTTAGGTGGTCAGGTCGGGTTCGGCGGGGCAGGCGACGGGATGAACGATGGGCTCGAGGGGAAGTGAGCAGGTAAAGGCGAACTGGCGGGCGCATTAGGGCGTCGTGGGCCTTTGTGCGAACTACAGTGTAAAGCCGGGTTACCTAATTACGCTTCCGTCCCTCGGGACAACTTCGTTCCAGTCGGCAACCTCGTCAAACACACCTTGTGGGCGGTACAGACACGAAACGGCTCGCGGGGTTGGGTGCGAGCATCGCTTCGAAGGCCCTTGCCAGGGCCTCTGATTAGCGGGAGCGAGGCCATCATGCCTTCGCTTTTTTGGCTCGTCAAACGTTTTGTAGTGCTTTTTTTCAAGCACTACATCTTTCGTCTAATACGACTAATCAGTCAGTTTTCGGTGCTTTAGTCCAGCGTGTCGACTTTCACCCGCAACGTCATGTCATCCCGGCCTTGAGTCGAGTAGCTGCGGGCCAGGCCCTGTTTGTCGGCCTGAGTCTCGCGGTTCACGCCGGCGAGGGTGATCCACTCGCCCAGGCGGCCTGTGACAGTTGTGTCGGTGCTTTGCACGTTCACTACATCGGGACGTTCCTGGCTCATGCGGTCACGGTTTGTACTGATTGCCAGGTGAACGGTGTCACCGGTGACGCTGGCGGTGACATAGAAGCCCTGGGTGACGTTGCGATATTGGGTCTGGCTGCTGTAATCGCCGTAGGAGTTGGTCTGGCTGCTGGTGATCGGCACGCTCTGGCCGACCTGGATCAGGGCGGGCGCACCTTCACTGGCCTGAATCTGCTGAATGCCGCCGTCACGGCTGGCGGTGCTGTAGTTGATGATTCTGGTTTGCTGGTCGCCGGTGTTCTGCTGGTTGTTTTCGTTGGTGTCGACGGTGATCAGCAGGCGTTTGGGGGCGGTATCGAGCTGGGTGAGCAGGGCTTTCAATTCCTGGATCTTGTCCGGCTCGGCCTTGACGATCAGTTGATTGCCATAGGCGCTGACCTGGCCGTCCTTGCCGATGAAGTCCTGAGCCACCGGCAGCATGTCGGCGCTGGTGTGGTACTTGAGGGGCACGATTTCTGTGGCTGCCATCACCGAAAAACTGCAACCGAGCAGCAGGGTGGTGAGCAGGGTGCGTAGGGACATGTCCGTTATCTCCGCTTTCGAAAGGCTTGATATTGCCAGTTTGTCGGCCCGGGGTGGGGCAAGTTGAATCCTAGACAGCAAAACGCCCCGGCATCGGTCGATGTCGGGGCGTTTTGTGGTGCTCATCTAGCGTTATGCCGAATGACGAACCATGTCGACATGCGGAATCCCCGCTTCCAGGAATTCCTCGCTGACCAGATTGAAACCCAGACGCTCATAAAACGCCGTGGCCTGCACCTGCGCGCTGAGCATCTGCTGCTTCAGCCCGCGTGTTTCAGCTTCTGCGATGACCGCCTTCATCAGCGCATCGCCGACCTTCAGTCCGCGCCAGTCCTTGAGCACTGAAACCCGGCCGATGTGCCCGTCGGGCAGCAGGCGGGCGGTGCCGATCGGAAAGTCGCCTTCGAAGGCCAGGAAATGCACCGCCGTGGCATCATCGGCGTCCCACTCAAGCTCGGGTGGAACAGATTGTTCGGCAATGAACACCGTTTCGCGAATGCGGCGGATCTCGGCGTTGTCCTTTTGCCAGTCTGCAACACGTACGCGAATCTTATTCATCGTCGGCGAACCCCAGGCTTCCCTGTTTGACCAGTTCGCACAGCAGGCCACGACCGTCTTCGTCGCTCAGCCAGTCGCCGAGGTTGTCGGTGTGCAGGGCGTCAGCCGAGCAGATCAGCTTCAGCAGCTCGCGCAGCTTGCCCGGCAGGTAACGGCTCTGACCGCTGGCGAACAGCAGCAGATCGTCATCGACTTCCGACCACGCCAGGCGTGCACTCGGGTTGCGGATCAGGATGGCGCCGTCTTCGAGGGCGCTGAGGAAGTCTTCTTCTTCGACTTCTTCCGGGCCGACCACCAGCTCTGGATAACGCGGCTCGGTCATGTACTGGCCGAACCAGGTCAGCAGCAGGCGTTCGTCGCTCATGTGCTCGGCGAGCAGTGCCTTCAGGCGGCCGAGTGCATCGTGCTGGATCTGGTGCGGATCATCGCTGACCGGCTTCGCATCGGCATCGGTGTAACGCTCTTCGTCAGTCAGGAACTGGCTGAGGAAGTCGGTGAAGTGGGTCAGCACTTCGGCGGCGCTTGGTGCGCGGAAGCCGACCGAGTAGGTCATGCAGTCATCGACGGCAACGCCGCAGTGAGCCAGGCGCGGCGGCAGGTAGAGCATGTCGCCCGGTTCCAGGACCCACTCTTCAGTCTCGTGGAATTCGGCGAGGATGCGCAGGTCTGCATGTTGCAGCAGCGGGCTCTCGGAATCGCACATCTGGCCGATTTTCCAGTTGCGCTTGCCGTGGCCTTGCAGCAGGAACACGTCGTAGTTGTCGAAGTGCGGGCCAACGCTGCCACCCGGGGCGGCGAAGCTGATCATCACGTCATCGACGCGCCAGCTCGGCAGGAAGCGGAAGTTTTCCAGCAGCTCGCTGACTTCCGGCACGAACTGATCGACCGCCTGCACCAGCAGGGTCCACTCGCGCTCCGGCAGTTTGCTGAATTCGTCTTCGGCGAACGGGCCGCGGCGCAGTTCCCATGGGCGCTCGCCATGTTCGATCACCAGGCGCGATTCGACTTCTTCTTCCAGGGCCAGGCCGGCGAGTTCGTCGGCGTCGATCGGGCTTTCGAAATCGGGAATCGCCTGACGGATCAGCAGTGGCTTTTTCTGCCAGTAGTCGCGCATGAACTCGCGCGCCGTGAGACCACCCAGAAGTTGAAGAGGAATATCGGGATTCATATGTAACCTATTGAAAAAAAGCATTTTTCAGACGGGAATAAAAACGCCCGGCGCGGCCGGGCGTCTCAAACGGGTCAAGCAGTCGATCAGATGCGTTTGGCTTGCGCTACAGCGTTGCCGATGTAGTTGGCCGGGGTCAGTTGCTTGAGCTCGGCTTTCGCCGCGGCCGGCATGTCCAGGCCATCGATGAAAGTCTGCAGCGCTTCAGGGCTGATGCCCTTGCCGCGGGTCAGTTCTTTCAGCTTCTCGTACGGGTTCTCGATGTTGTAGCGGCGCATCACGGTCTGGATCGGCTCGGCCAGGACTTCCCAGCAAGCGTCCAGATCGGCAGCAATCTTGTCAGCGTTCAGTTCGAGTTTGCTGATGCCTTTGAGGCTGGCTTCGTACGCGATCACGCTGTGAGCGAAGCCGACGCCGAGGTTACGCAGCACGGTGGAGTCGGTCAGGTCGCGCTGCCAGCGGGAGATCGGCAGTTTGCTCGCCAGGTGCTGGAACAGCGCGTTGGCGATGCCCAGGTTGCCTTCGGAGTTTTCGAAGTCGATCGGGTTGACCTTGTGCGGCATGGTCGACGAACCGATTTCGCCGGCGATGGTGCGCTGCTTGAAGTAACCCAGGGAGATGTAGCCCCAGATGTCACGGTCGAAGTCGATCAGGATGGTGTTGAAGCGCGCAATGGCGTCGAACAGCTCGGCGATGTAGTCGTGCGGCTCGATCTGCGTGGTGTACGGGTTGAAGGCCAGGCCCAGCTCGTCTTCGATGAAGGCGCGGGCGTTGGCTTCCCAGTCGATCTGCGGGTAGGCCGACAGGTGAGCGTTGTAGTTGCCGACAGCGCCGTTGATCTTGCCCAGCAGCGGAACGGCGGCGACTTGAGCGATCTGGCGCTCGAGACGGTAAACCACGTTCGCCAGCTCTTTACCCAGGGTGGTCGGCGAAGCCGGCTGACCGTGGGTGCGCGACAGCATTGGCACGTCGGCAAAGCGCAGGGCCAGTTCGCGGATGGCGTTGGCGGTCTGGCGCATCAGCGGCAGCATCACGTCGTCACGGCCTTCGCGCAGCATCAGGGCGTGGGACAGGTTGTTGATGTCCTCGCTGGTGCAGGCGAAGTGGATGAATTCGCTGACCTTGGCCAGTTCCGGCAGCTTGGCCGCCTGCTCCTTGAGCAGGTACTCGATCGCTTTCACGTCGTGGTTGGTGGTGCGCTCGATCTCTTTCACGCGCTCGGCGTGCTCCAGCGAGAAGTTTTCGGCCAGTTCGTTCAGAACGGCGTTGGCTTCGGCGGAGAAGGCTGGCACTTCCGGGATGCCGGCGTGAGCGGCCAGGCGCTGAAGCCAGCGCACTTCAACCAGAACGCGGGCACGGATCAGGCCGTACTCGCTGAAAATCGGGCGCAGGGCCTGGGTTTTGCCGGCGTAGCGGCCGTCAACAGGGGAAACCGCAGTGAGCGAAGAGAGCTGCATGGGGTGTTCTCGGACAGTCGGGCAACGAAATGGGGCGCGTATCATACATGAAAAAATCCGCCGGTCCGTCGCCAACTGACCGGCGTATTACGCGTTACAGACTACAAAGCATTTATTGTGCGGCGATTTACTCGCTGCGCATCAACGGATATAGCTCTTTGAGCAATTTGCGACGACTGATCACCAACTGCCAGCGATGGCCGCCCAACTGACGCCACAGGCGTGCCGAACGGATGCCGGCAAGCAGCAGGGCGCGGATCTTCGAGGCATTGCTCGGCTGCTGCAGGTTGCGCATGTCGCCATGCACCTGAATGCGTTGGCGCAGCGTGCTCAGGGTGTCCTGATACAGCGCACCGCAAGCCGCGATCACGTTTTCGTGGGCCGGGCCGAAATGCTCGACCTGCGACTGAATCTGCGGCAGACGCTTGCCGATCACGTCGAGCATGTCGTTGCGCTTGGCCAGTTGTCGCTCAAGGCCAAGCATCGACAAAGCGTAGCGCAACGGCTCGCGCTGCAAGGTGCTCGGGTCGCGCTCAAGGGCGCCGATCAGTGCGCGGTAACCCTCGCGCAGGTTGATATCGTCGCCGCCGTAAACATCCAGGGTGTCTTTCGGGTCGCGAACCAACAGGCTGCCGAGCATGCAGCTCAGGCCGGCCTCGTTGGTCTGGCCGGTCTTGGCGATCCGGTCGACCAGCACGGCGGCGAGAAACACGCCACCCAGAGCCGTCAGTTGCTCCTGAGTCGGGCTCATGCCTGGCCGCTCCACGGCTGGGCGACTTCGATCACGCCGCCACCGAGGCAGATTTCACCGTCATAGAACACCACCGACTGGCCTGGCGTGACCGCGCGTTGCGGCTCGTCGAACACGGCGCGGTAGCCGGTCGCTGTCTTTTCCAGCGTGCAGGCCTGATCGCTCTGGCGATAACGAACCTTGGCGGTCAGGCGCAGCGGCTGGCTCAAATCGATCGGGTTGACCCAATAGATTTCCGAAGCGAGCAGGGCGCTGGAGAACAGCCACGGATGGTTGTTGCCCTGGCCGACGATCAGTTCGTTGGTGTCCAGATCCTTGCGCAGCACGTACCACGGCTCGTCGCCGGCGTCTTTCAGACCGCCGATGCCCAGGCCCTGGCGCTGGCCAATGGTGTGGTACATCAAGCCGTGGTGACGGCCGATGACTTCGCCTTCGGTGGTCTTGATCTCGCCCGGTTGCGCCGGAAGGTATTGCTTGAGGAAATCGCTGAAACGACGCTCGCCGATGAAGCAGATCCCCGTGGAGTCCTTCTTCTTGGCGGTGGCCAGCTCGTATTTCTCGGCAATCGCACGGACTTCCGGTTTTTCCAGCTCGCCGACCGGGAACAGGGTCTTGGCGATCTGTTCGCCGCCGACGGCGTGCAGGAAGTAGCTCTGGTCCTTGTTCGGATCCAGGCCCTTGAGCAGTTCGGTACGGCCATCGATGTCGCGGCGGCGCACGTAGTGACCGGTGGCGATCAGGTCGGCACCGAGCATCATGGCGTAGTCGAGGAACGCCTTGAACTTGATCTCGCGGTTGCACAGGATGTCCGGGTTCGGCGTGCGTCCGGCCTTGTATTCGGCCAGGAAATGCTCGAACACGTTGTCCCAGTACTCGGCGGCGAAGTTGGCGGTGTGCAGCTTGATGCCGATCTTGTCGCACACGGCCTGGGCATCCGCCAGGTCGTCCATGGCGGTGCAGTATTCCGTTCCGTCGTCTTCTTCCCAGTTCTTCATGAACAGGCCTTCCACCTCATAACCCTGCTCGATCAGCAGGAGAGCGGAAACGGAAGAGTCCACGCCGCCGGACATGCCGACAATGACGCGCTTCTTGGATGTGTCAGAAGGGGCTGGATCACGCATAGGGATTCAATGAGTGTCTTGAAAAAGGACGCGATTCTATCAGGCTCACGGCCTCAAGGCTAAAGGGAAGGGCGGATCAGTTCGAGACCGAAGCGATTGCCGGCCAGATAATCATCGATGCAGCGGATGATCAGCTCGCTTCGCCAGTTGTCGCGCTGGGCCAATAATTCGTCGCGGGTCAGCCACTTGGCGCCGACGATGCCGTCGTCCAGTTGGTAATCCGGGTGGTGTTTCACGGCTTTGGCGCTGAAGCACACACGCTGGTAAGTCACGCCGTTGCTCGGTGCGGTGTACAGATAAATGCCGATCACGCTGGTGGGTTCGACGTCCCAGCCGGTTTCTTCGAGGGTTTCGCGCACGGCGGCTTCGATCAGGGTTTCGTCCGGATCCAGATGACCGGCGGGCTGATTGAGCACGTTACGTCCGGCCTTGTGTTCCTCGACCATCAGGAAACGACCGTTGTCCTCGACGATGGTGGCGACGGTGATGTGGGGGAGCCATTGCATTGATTGAATCTCCTGGGCGGAAGGCAGAAACACAAACCCCGGCGCATGGCCGGGGTTTGTGATGTTCCCTTTACAACCTTATACCAGCGCAGCAATCGCCGCGTTGAGGGTTGCGCTCGGGCGCATGGCCTTGCTGATCAGCTCGGCATTGGCGTGGTAGTAACCGCCGATGTCCACTGGCTTGCCTTGAACGGCGTTGAGCTCGGCGACGATGGTCGCTTCGTTCTCGGTCAGGGTCTTGGCCAAAGTTGCGAACTGCGCCTGCAGTGCAGCGTCTTCGGTCTGGGCAGCCAGGGCTTGTGCCCAGTACATGGCCAGGTAGAAATGGCTGCCGCGGTTGTCGATGTTGCCGACTTTGCGCGATGGCGACTTGTTGTTGTCCAGGAACTGGCCGGTGGCCTGGTCCAGGGTCTTGGACAGAACCAGCGCTTTCGGGTTGTTGTAGTTCACACCCAGGTGCTCGAGAGAAGCGGCCAGGGCCAGGAATTCACCCAGCGAATCCCAACGCAGGAAATTCTCTTCGACCAGTTGCTGCACGTGCTTCGGAGCCGAACCGCCGGCGCCGGTTTCGAACAGGCCACCGCCGTTCATCAGCGGCACGATCGACAGCATCTTGGCGCTGGTGCCCAGTTCCATGATCGGGAACAGGTCGGTCAGGTAGTCGCGCAGTACGTTGCCGGTCACCGAAATGGTGTCCTTGCCTTCGCGGGTGCGCTGCAGGGTGTACTTCATCGCGTCGACCGGCGCCATGATCTGGATGTCCAGGCCGGCGGTGTCGTGATCCTTCAGGTAAGCCTGAACCTTCTCGATCACCACGCCGTCGTGGGCGCGCATCGGGTCCAGCCAGAAAATGGCCGGGGTGCTGCTTGCGCGAGCACGGTTGACGGCCAGTTTGACCCAGTCCTGGATCGGCGCGTCTTTGGTCTGGCACATGCGGAAGATGTCGCCGGCTTCGACAGCCTGTTCCATCAGCAGGGTGCCTTTGCTGTCGGTCACGCGAACCACGCCGTCGGCCTTGATCTGGAAGGTCTTGTCGTGGGAGCCGTACTCTTCAGCCTTTTTGGCCATCAGGCCAACATTTGGCACGCTGCCCATGGTGGTCGGATCGAAAGCGCCATTGGCTTTGCAATCTTCGATCACGGCCTGGTAGATGGTGGCGTAGCAACGATCCGGGATCACGGCCTTGGTGTCGTGCAGCTGGCCGTCGGTGCCCCACATCTTGCCGGAGTCACGGATCATGGCCGGCATCGAGGCGTCGACGATGACGTCGCTCGGCACGTGCAGGTTGGTGATGCCTTTGTCGGAGTTGACCATCGCCAGCGACGGACGAACGGCGTAGACCGCCTGAACGTCAGCTTCGATCTGGGCTTGCTGCTCGGCCGGCAGGGATTTGATGCGGGCGTACAGGTCGCCGATGCCGTTGTTCAGGTTGAAGCCGATCTCGGCCAGCACGTCGGCGTGCTTGGTCAGGGCGTCTTTGTAGAACTCGGCAACGATCTGGCCGAACATGATCGGGTCGGAGACCTTCATCATGGTGGCTTTCAGGTGAACCGACAACAGCACGCCTTGTTGCTTGGCGCTGTCGATTTCAGCGGCGATGAACGCGCGCAGGGCCTTTTTGCTCATTACGGAGCAGTCGAGGATCTCGCCAGCCTGAACGGTGGTTTTTTCTTTCAGGACGGTGGCGGTACCGTCTTTGGCAATCAGCTCGATCTTCACGGCGTCAGCGGCGTCGATCAGGGCAGCTTTTTCGCTGCCGTAGAAATCGCCGGTGCTCATGTGAGCGACGTGGGACTTGGAGTCCTTGGCCCAGGCGCCCATTTTGTGCGGGTGCTTGCGCGCGTAGTTCTTGACCGAGAGCGGAGCACGTCGGTCGGAGTTGCCTTCACGCAGAACCGGGTTCACGGCGCTGCCCTTGACCTTGTCGTAACGCGCCTTGGCGTCTTTATCGGCGTCGCTGGTCACGGTTTCCGGGTAGTCCGGCAGGTTGTAGCCCTGGGCTTGCAGTTCTTTGATCGCGGCTTGCAGTTGCGGAACCGAGGCGCTGATGTTCGGCAGCTTGATGATGTTGGCTTCAGGCGTAACGGCCAGGTCGCCCAGTTCGGCGAGGTGGTCGGCTACGGCTTTGTCGCCCAGTTGCTCGGGGAAGCTGGCCAGAATACGTGCTGCAAGAGAGATATCGCGGGTTTCCACGGCGATATCGGCCGAGGCGGTGTAAGCCTCGATGATCGGCAGCAGGGAATAGGTGGCGAGGGCTGGAGCTTCGTCGGTGAAGGTATAGATGATCTTCGAGCGGGTGGGCATATTCGGATTAACTCTCTCTTCTTTGCTAAAGCGTGCGCAGAAACTCGAGGGGCGCCGGGTAAGCGCGTTCGTTCAAAGTCATCCATGAACCGAATGTCGAGAATCTTCGCGGTGATGTTGGGTGCATCAGTAGAGCGTCAAGCAGTCGGACTGCGGTAACAACCCGACCAATCAGGCGGAAAGTCTCGTGCTAGAGAGGCCAGCCGTCGTGACCCTTTGGTCAGCGGGCGGCATTATACATAGGTAGCTGGCAATCTGCCGATGGTTCATATGCAACGATTCTCGTCCATTGGTCTAAAGGTCGCAGGGCGGGGTGGGGCGTAGAGTCGCCGTGAATGCTTGAGATTGGCGCTTTTCCCTTTGCTTTCAGGCTTGTACGAAACGAGATGTAGGTGAGCCCGGAACAGAGGGTTTGCGTGTTGATTCAACTGGGTTACGCTCGAACCAAGCCAGATGTTCAATCCAAACAATGGAGTTCAGCATGGGTTACAAGAAGATTCAGGTTCCAGCCGTCGGCGACAAAATCACCGTCAACGCAGACCATTCTCTCAATGTCCCTGATAACCCGATCATTCCCTTCATTGAAGGTGACGGCATTGGCGTCGACGTCAGCCCTGTGATGATCAAAGTGGTTGATGCTGCCGTGGCAAAGGCCTACGGGGGCAAGCGCAAGATTTCCTGGATGGAGGTTTATGCTGGCGAAAAAGCAACTCAAGTCTATGACCAGGACACCTGGCTGCCTCAGGAAACCCTGGACGCGGTCAAGGATTACGTGGTTTCCATCAAGGGGCCGCTGACCACTCCGGTCGGTGGCGGCATCCGCTCCCTCAACGTTGCCCTGCGTCAACAGCTCGATCTCTATGTCTGCCTGCGCCCTGTGGTGTGGTTCGAAGGCGTACCGAGCCCGGTTAAAAAGCCCGGCGACGTCGACATGGTGATCTTCCGCGAGAACTCCGAAGACATTTATGCCGGTATCGAATGGAAGGCCGGCTCCCCGGAAGCCACCAAGGTCATCAAATTCCTGAAGGAAGAAATGGGCGTCACCAAGATCCGTTTCGACCAGGATTGCGGTATCGGCATCAAACCGGTTTCGAAAGAAGGCACCAAGCGTCTGGTGCGCAAGGCCCTGCAATACGTAGTGGACAACGATCGCAAGTCGCTGACCATCGTGCACAAGGGCAACATCATGAAATTCACCGAGGGTGCCTTCAAGGACTGGGGCTACGAAGTGGCGCGGGATGAATTCGGTGCCGAGTTGCTGGATGGCGGCCCGTGGATGAAATTCAAGAACCCGAAAACCGGTCGCGAAGTCATCGTCAAGGACGCCATCGCCGACGCCATGCTCCAGCAGATCCTGCTGCGTCCGGCCGAATACGATGTGATCGCCACCCTTAACTTGAACGGTGACTACCTTTCCGACGCCCTGGCGGCGGAAGTGGGTGGTATCGGTATTGCGCCGGGTGCCAACCTGTCCGACACCGTGGCCATGTTCGAGGCGACCCATGGTACCGCGCCGAAATATGCCGGCAAGGACCAGGTCAACCCGGGTTCGGTGATCCTGTCGGCCGAAATGATGTTGCGTCACCTGGGCTGGACCGAGGCGGCAGATCTGATCATCAAGGGCACGAACGGCGCGATCAAGGCCAAGACCGTGACCTATGACTTCGAACGTCTGATGGAAGGCGCCACGCTGGTGTCGTCGTCGGGCTTCGGTGAAGCGATCGTCAAGCACATGTAAGAACGACAGCTGCAACGAAACCGCCCGGCTCGAGTGATCGAGCCGGGCGGTTTGTTTTCTGGCAGGTGTTCTGGTCGTTTCAGCTGGTCACTGACTGCTGATGAGCCGCTGGCGAGACGGCGTCTTTTGCGGCCTCGACATTCTGAATTTTTGTGGCATGCAGGCCTTTGGGTCCTTGCACGATCTCGAATTTGACGATTTGCCCGGCTTTGAGGGTTTTGTACCCGTCCATTTCAATGGCGGAGTAGTGGGCAAAGAAATCGATTTCCTTGCCGTCCTCATCTTTCCCCTCGCGGGCGTCGGTGTTGATGAAACCGAACCCCTTGGCATTGTTGAACCATTTCACCTTGCCGACAACCATGCTCAAATCCCTCTGCAACAGTCTCCATCGCTGGAGTATCATCCAATTCATCCGCAGTCGAATCCGTTAAAAAGATTGACTCCGCGGATCTTTTTTACCCACTGTGGGTTCTATTGGTTGTAACACCGTTTTCCCGATAGTCAAGGTGACCGGGCAGTCGGAGTTGAAAACGTGTCAAGCCGCCCCCACCACTGTATTTGCACAACTGACGAACCTTTCTTTCCATGCATGCAATCAGCCAGATTCGACTAACATTCAATCAGGATCGCCCGCTTCTCCAAAAGGATCTTCCACAGGAGCACGACGACGATTCGGCAGGCGTTGCTGTTCAGGAAGCAAAGCCTGCGTTACAGGCGCCGCCGATGTACAAGGTGGTTTTGTTTAATGATGACTACACACCGATGGATTTCGTCGTCGAAGTGCTCGAGGTGTTTTTTAACCTGAATCGCGAGCTGGCGACCAAGGTCATGCTGGCCGTCCACACAGAAGGGCGGGCAGTATGTGGAGTGTTTACCCGCGACATCGCCGAGACAAAGGCCATGCAGGTCAACCAGTACGCCAGGGAAAGCCAGCATCCGCTACTCTGTGAAATCGAGAAGGACGGTTAATCGCCGACCACTTGGGTATGAGGTGAAGCTATGTTAAACCGCGAGCTCGAAGTCACCCTCAATCTTGCCTTCAAGGAGGCTCGTTCGAAGCGTCATGAGTTCATGACCGTCGAGCACCTGCTGCTGGCCCTATTGGACAATGAGGCTGCCGCCACCGTATTGCGTGCCTGCGGCGCAAACCTCGACAAACTCAAGCACGACCTGCAGGAGTTCATCGACTCCACCACGCCGCTGATCCCCGTCCACGACGAAGATCGCGAAACCCAGCCAACCCTGGGCTTCCAGCGTGTGCTGCAACGTGCTGTCTTTCATGTGCAGAGCTCGGGCAAGCGCGAAGTAACCGGCGCCAATGTGCTGGTTGCAATCTTCAGTGAGCAAGAGAGTCAGGCAGTGTTCCTGCTGAAACAGCAGAGCGTTGCACGAATCGATGTCGTCAACTATATCGCCCATGGCATTTCCAAGGTGCCGGGGCATGGCGATCACTCTGAAGGTGAACAAGATATGCAGGACGACGAGGGCGGTGAGTCTTCTTCTTCAGGCAATCCGCTGGATGCGTATGCCAGCAACCTCAACGAACTCGCACGCCAGGGCCGGATCGATCCGCTGGTCGGGCGTGAAACGGAAGTCGAGCGTGTCGCGCAGATTCTCGCGCGTCGGCGCAAGAACAATCCGCTGCTGGTAGGCGAGGCGGGCGTGGGTAAAACCGCGATTGCCGAAGGCCTGGCCAAGCGCATTGTCGACAACCAGGTGCCGGACCTGCTGGCCAACAGCGTCGTTTATTCCCTCGATCTGGGCGCCTTGCTCGCAGGCACCAAATATCGCGGCGATTTCGAGAAGCGCTTCAAGGCGCTGCTCGGTGAGCTGAAAAAACGTCCGCAGGCGATTCTGTTCATCGACGAGATTCACACCATCATCGGTGCGGGCGCTGCGTCCGGTGGCGTCATGGATGCCTCGAACCTGCTCAAGCCGCTGCTGTCGTCGGGTGACATTCGCTGCATCGGTTCGACCACGTTCCAGGAATTCCGTGGCATCTTCGAAAAAGACCGTGCCTTGGCGCGTCGCTTCCAGAAGGTCGATGTGGTCGAGCCGTCGGTGGAAGACACCATCGGTATCCTGCGTGGCCTGAAAGGGCGTTTCGAACAGCACCACAACATCGAGTACAGCGATGAGTCGCTGCGCGCCGCTGCGGAACTGGCATCGCGCTACATCAATGACCGGCATATGCCGGACAAGGCCATTGATGTGATCGACGAGGCGGGCGCCTACCAGCGTCTGCAACCGGTCGACAAGCGCGTGAAGCGCATCGACGTGCCGCAGGTCGAGGACATCGTGGCGAAGATCGCACGTATTCCGCCAAAACACGTCACCAGTTCCGACAAGGAGCTGCTGCGTAACCTGGAGCGCGACCTGAAACTGACGGTGTTTGGTCAGGATGCGGCGATCGATTCGCTGTCGACTGCGATCAAACTGTCCCGTGCGGGCCTCAAGTCGCCGGACAAGCCAGTCGGTTCGTTCCTGTTCGCCGGGCCTACCGGTGTCGGTAAAACCGAAGCTGCGCGGCAATTGGCCAAGGCGCTGGGGATCGAACTGGTTCGCTTCGACATGTCCGAGTACATGGAGCGCCACACCGTATCGCGTCTGATCGGTGCGCCTCCGGGGTATGTCGGTTTCGACCAGGGCGGTCTGTTGACCGAGGCGATTACCAAGCAACCGCATTGTGTATTGCTGCTCGATGAAATCGAGAAGGCGCATCCGGAAGTCTTCAACCTGCTGCTGCAGGTGATGGACCACGGCACGCTGACCGACAACAACGGGCGCAAGGCGGATTTCCGCAACGTAATCGTGATCATGACCACCAACGCCGGTGCCGAAACCGCGGCGCGTGCTTCGATCGGTTTCACTCATCAGGACCACTCGTCCGATGCGATGGAAGTGATCAAGAAGAGCTTCACGCCGGAATTCCGCAACCGCCTGGACACCATCATTCAATTTGGTCGCCTCAGTCACGAGGTCATCAAAAGCGTGGTGGACAAGTTCCTCACCGAACTTCAGGCGCAGCTGGAAGACAAGCGGGTGCTGCTGGAAGTTACCGACGCGGCGCGCAGTTGGCTGGCAGCCGGTGGCTACGACTCGGCAATGGGCGCTCGCCCGATGGCACGTCTGATCCAGGACAAGATCAAGCGTCCGCTGGCGGAGGAGATTCTGTTTGGCGAACTGGCCGAGCATGGCGGTGTGGTTCACATCGACATCAAGGATGGTGAGCTGACGTTTGACTTCGAGACCACCGCAGAAATGGCCTGATGGCTGGTAAGTGAAAAGGCGCCTTCGGGCGCCTTTTTGTTGTCTGGTTGTTGGGTGTGAATATCCGTTTCTTCGGGTGCTGCGGCTTATGGTTCCGCCCTTACGGCGGGTCACTTTTGGCAAACGCCCCAAAAGTAACCAAAAGGTCTCTACCCTGACGTACGGCCCCTCGCTGAGGCTCGGGGTTCCTTCGCTCCGGGATCGATCCGGGGGCATCGCCTACGGTTTGCTTCGCTGCACCTCCTCTCGATGTGTTTGGCTTCGCCAAACGGTCGCTTCGCTCCCACCCCGAATCAATCCCTCCACTCAGCCTGCCGACGGGCCTTGCGATCAAAAGCAGTACTCGAGCTAACGCTCATCGTGGTGAGTGGCTCTTGATCTGGCTCTGGCTCTGGCTTTTGATTTTTTGCCCCTTCGGCAGGCCGAGCGAAGGTGTTCATCAGGGGGTAGGCGCGCAGCGCCGTGCGGCGAAGCCGCATACATCGAGAGGAGGTGCAGCGAAGCAAACCGTAGGCGATGCCCCCTGATGGACACCGTAGCGAGGGAACACTGAGCCTAAGCGAAGTGCCGTACGCCGGGGCCAAGACTTTTTGGTTACTTTTTTGGCGTTTGAAAAAAGTGACTCGCTGTAAGAGCGAAACCGCCAGCGGCAGCACCCGAAGCAACGGATATGCCCCCAAAACTCAAGCACAAAGAACCAAATCCCGGACAAACAAAAACGCCCGGCATTAAGCCGGGCGTCTTGTATTGACTTGATTAGCGAGCGCGGTAAGTAATACGCCCTTTGCTCAAGTCATAGGGCGTCAGCTCGACGCGCACTTTGTCACCGGTAAGAATACGAATGTAGTTCTTGCGCATCTTGCCGGAAATATGCGCGGTTACGACGTGCCCATTTTCCAACTCCACACGAAACATGGTGTTGGGCAGGGTGTCGACGACAGTGCCTTCCATTTCGAAGCTGTCTTCTTTCGACATGCAGTAAAGCCCTCGGTATCCAATGAATGGCCCGGTGCAACTGCGCCAGGCAAAAGCGGCGTGCATTGTGCCCGAAAAATGGGGTTTACGCCAAGGGGTTTAGGGCTTGCGTTCAGTTCAGGATGACCCAGCGCTGATTAATCAGCAGTTCGATAGGCCGATATTGGGTCTTGTAGTTCATCTTTTTACAGTTTTTGATCCAGTAGCCAAGGTACACGGCTTCAAGTCCAAGGCGTCCGGCTTCAGCGATTTGCCAGAGGATGGCGTAGCGTCCGAGGCTGCGGCGTTCTTCTTCCGGTTCGTAAAAGGTGTAGACCGCCGACAGGCCATTGGGCAGCAGATCGGTGACGGCGACGGCCAGCAACCGTCCGTCGAGACGGAACTCGTAGAAGCGCGAGAAGGGAAGGTCGCGAACCAGAAAAGTCGAGAATTGATCACGGCTCGGCGGGTACATGTCGCCGTCGGCATGGCGCTGTTCGATGTAGCGCTGATAAAGATCGAAATACTCTTCGCTGAAGGCCGGTTTGACCGGGCGTACCTGCAAGTCGGCGTTGCGTTTGAAAATGCGTTTCTGCTGGCGATTGGGGTTGAACTGCGCCACCGGAATGCGCGCAGGCACGCAGGCATTGCAGTTCTGGCAATGCGGGCGGTACAGATGATCGCCGCTGCGACGAAAGCCCATTTCCGACAGGTCTGCGTAGACATGCACATCCATGGGCTGGCTCGGATCGAGAAACAGGGTCGTGGCCTGTTCCTCGGGCAGATAACTGCAGGAATGAGGCTGAGTGGCATAAAACTTCAACCGCGCCAACTCGGTCATGATCAACCCTCAGGGGTAAGCTGGTGAATTAAGTGTAAGCCACGCGCGCAAAAGTCGCTCAGCAAACCCAGGTGGCCAGGTTGGGTCGGTCGAGGTGCCGGGCCAGATACTCGGCAAAGGCGGGGCGGGAAATTGCCCGGGCGCCCAGGCTGTGCAGATGATCGGTAGGCATCTGGCAGTCGATCAGCACGAACCCCGAGTCTTTCAGGTGCCGCACCAGCGTGGCAAAGCCGTACTTGGAGGCATTGTCGGCGCGACTGAACATCGATTCGCCGAAAAACAGCTGCCCCATCGCCAGACCATAGAGGCCTCCGACCAGTTTGCCCTCATCCCACACTTCCACTGAATGGGCGAAGCCGCGTTGGTGCAGTTCAATGTAGGCATCCTGCATGGCCTCGGTGATCCAGGTGCCATCGGCGTAATCCCGTGGTGCGGCGCAGGCGCGGATAACCGCTTCGAAGTCCTGATCGAAGGTCACTTGGTAGCGTTGCTGGCGCAGCAGTTTGCCCAGGCTGCGCGAGACATGCAGTTCGTCGGGAAACAATACGGTGCGCGGATCCGGCGACCACCAGAGGATGGGCTGTCCTTCGGAGAACCACGGAAAGCAGCCGTGGCGATAGGCCTGGATCAGACGATCGGCGGACAGATCGCCACCGGCCGCCAGCAATCCGTTGGGATCGCGCATGGCCTTTTTCAGTGGCGGGAAAGTCAGTGAATTGCGTTGTAACCAAGTCAGCATGGCGTCCAGGCTTGCAGAAGGGGAGGGCGGTGGGCGGCGGGGGCCGTTGCAAAGTGTGCCGTTAAATGGCGCGAATGTCCTCCCGAACCTGCGCGAAGTCGACGCTGCTGCAACTTGCCTTCAGGGATGCGGTCGTAGACGGGCGACAAGCTTGAGGGTGCATGCTTCGCTACGTTCATCAAATACACCTCATAAGCCTTTGTCACAAAAGACAATGCATGCTCAAATTGCGTCGCAGGTTTTGTCTGCTTGGCTATGCTTGAACATGGGGTTTGAAGCATGGCATCGAACGCGCAAACCCGTACAATGCCGGGCTGTTACAGAATATTCGCAGTGTGCCGTGTTTATAAAAGAGCGGGCGCAGTGTTAAAAGTAGTCTCAGTTGCGCCCGTCAATTTTTTACCTGCCTGGATCGGGCAGTTTTTTATCGTCATTCAATAGATGGACGCGCCGCTGGCGCAGGAAAAGAAGCGTTTTGAAGAAATCCACGGAAGCACCAAAAACAGTCGTTCCGCTTTGGCGCCAGCAATTGCACTACCGGCTCAAGGAAGGTGCATTGATCGCCATCGGCGCTCTGTGCCTGTTCCTGATGATGGCCTTGCTGACCTACGGCAAGGACGATCCGGGCTGGAGCCACAACAGCAAGATCGACGACGTGCAGAATTTCGGCGGTCCGGCGGGCTCCTACAGCGCTGACATCCTGTTCATGGTGCTCGGTTACTTCGCGTACATCTTCCCGTTACTGCTGGCGATCAAGGCGTATCAGATCTTCCGTCAGCGCCACGAGCCGTGGCAGTGGAGCGGCTGGCTGTTTTCCTGGCGCCTGATCGGCCTGGTGTTTCTGGTGCTGTCCGGAGCCGCGCTGGCGCACATTCATTTCCATGCGGCCACCGCGTTGCCGGCCGGTGCGGGTGGCGCGCTGGGTGAAAGCCTCGGTGACCTGGCCCGCAATGCCCTGAACATTCAGGGCAGCACATTATTGTTCATCGCACTGTTCCTGTTCGGCCTGACCGTATTCACCGACCTGTCGTGGTTCAAGGTGATGGATGTCACCGGCAAAATCACCCTCGACCTGTTCGAACTGTTCCAGGGCGCGATCAATCGCTGGTGGTCGGCGCGTACCGAGCGCAAGCAACTGGTGGCGCAACTGCGTGAAGTCGATGACCGGGTGCACGACGTGGTCGCACCGACCGTTACCGACAAGCGCGAACAGGCCAAGGTCAAGGAGCGTTTGATCGAGCGCGAGCAGGCTCTGAGCAAACACATGTCCGAGCGCGAGAAGCAGGTTCCGCCGGTCATCGCCCCGGCCCCGGTCAAGGCGCCGGAGCCGAGCAAGCGCGTGCAGAAAGAGAAGCAGGTGCCGTTGTTCGTCGATAGCGCCGTGGAAGGCACCTTGCCGCCGATCTCGATTCTCGATCCTGCGGAAAAGAAACAACTCAATTATTCGCCCGAATCCCTGGCAGCGGTCGGCCACTTGCTGGAGATCAAGCTCAAGGAGTTCGGCGTCGAAGTCACCGTGGACTCGATCCACCCAGGTCCGGTCATTACCCGTTACGAAATCCAGCCGGCTGCCGGTGTGAAGGTCAGCCGTATCGCCAACCTGGCGAAAGACCTTGCACGTTCGCTGGCCGTGACCAGCGTGCGAGTGGTGGAAGTGATTCCGGGCAAGACCACCGTTGGTATCGAGATCCCCAACGAGGACCGGCAGATCGTGCGCTTCTCCGAAGTGCTGTCGACCCCCGAGTACGACAACTTCAAGTCGCCGGTCACCCTGGCCCTGGGCCACGACATCGGCGGCAAACCGGTCATCACCGACCTGGCGAAGATGCCGCACCTGCTGGTGGCCGGTACCACCGGTTCCGGTAAGTCGGTGGGCGTGAACGCGATGATCCTGTCGATCCTGTTCAAGTCCGGCCCGGACGACGCCAAGCTGATCATGATCGACCCGAAAATGTTGGAACTGTCGATCTACGAAGGCATTCCGCACCTGCTGTGCCCGGTCGTGACCGACATGAAGGACGCCGCCAACGCCCTGCGCTGGAGCGTTGCCGAGATGGAGCGTCGCTACAAGCTGATGGCGAAAATGGGCGTGCGAAACCTGTCCGGCTTCAACGCCAAGGTCAAGGAAGCCCAGGACGCCGGCGAGCCGTTGAGCGATCCGCTGTACAAGCGCGAAAGCATCCACGACGAAGCGCCGCTGCTGCAGAAGCTGCCGACCATCGTCGTGGTCGTGGATGAATTCGCCGACATGATGATGATCGTCGGCAAGAAGGTTGAAGAGCTGATCGCCCGTATCGCCCAGAAGGCGCGTGCGGCCGGTATCCACCTGATCCTCGCGACCCAGCGTCCGTCGGTGGACGTGATCACCGGTCTGATCAAGGCCAACATCCCGACACGCATGGCGTTCCAGGTATCGAGCAAGATCGACTCCCGGACCATCATCGACCAGGGCGGTGCCGAACAACTGCTCGGCCACGGTGACATGCTCTACATGCCGCCGGGCACCAGCCTGCCGATCCGGGTTCACGGCGCATTCGTGTCCGACGATGAAGTTCACCGGGTGGTGGAAGCCTGGAAACTGCGCGGCGCGCCGGAATACAACGACGATATCCTCAACGGTGTCGAAGAGGCGGGCAGTGGTTTCGAAGGCAGCAGTGGCGGTGGTGACGGTGATGATCCGGAAGCCGACGCGCTGTACGACGAAGCCGTGCAGTTCGTGCTGGAAAGCCGTCGTGCCTCCATTTCCGCCGTACAGCGCAAGCTGAAGATCGGCTACAACCGTGCCGCGCGCATGATCGAAGCCATGGAAATGGCCGGCGTCGTGACGTCCATGAACACCAACGGTTCCCGCGAAGTCTTGGCCCCTGGCCCGGTGCGCGACTGATTCAAATGCAATGGGCGGTGCATGAGGCGCCGTCCACTTTCCCACGCGTATTCAAGAGGACTCCCATGCGTCTTATCCGCATGCTGCTGCCGGTACTGGCTCTGACCACCCTCACGGCTCACGCCGATGACAAGGATGTGGCTCGCCTGACCCAATTGCTGGAAACATCCAAGACCCTGACCGCCAACTTCTCCCAGCTGACCCTCGACGGCAGCGGCACCCAGTTGCAGGAAACCACCGGCGACATGACCCTGCAGCGCCCGGGCCTGTTCTACTGGCACACCAATGCGCCGGCCGAGCAGACCATGGTCTCCGACGGCAAGAAAGTCACCCTGTGGGACCCGGACCTGGAGCAGGCCACCATCAAGAAACTGGACGAGCGTCTGACTCAGACCCCGGCCCTGTTGCTGTCCGGTGATGTATCGAAGATCAGCCAGAGCTTCGATATCAGCGCGAAAGAGGCGGGTGGTGTGATCGATTTCACCTTGAAGCCGAAAACCAAGGACACCCTGTTCGACAGTCTGCGCCTGTCGTTCCGCAACGGTCTGGTCAATGACATGCAACTGATCGACAGCGTCGGCCAGCGCACCAATATCCTGTTCACCGGGGTGAAGGCCAACGAAGCGGTTCCGGCCTCGAAGTTCAAGTTCGACATCCCCAAGGGTGCCGATGTGATCCAGGAATAAACACAGAGGTTTCAACGCTACGTGATGGATCTGTTTCGCAGTGCACCGATTGCCCAGCCACTGGCCGCCCGTTTGCGGGCGACCAATCTGGATGAGTACGTCGGTCAGGAACACGTGCTCGCTCGCGGCAAACCACTGCGCGAAGCGCTGGAGCAGGGCGCCCTGCATTCGATGATCTTCTGGGGCCCGCCGGGCGTGGGCAAGACCACCCTGGCGCGGTTGCTGGCGGAAGTCTCGGATGCGCATTTCGAAACGGTGTCGGCCGTGTTGGCCGGCGTCAAAGAGATCCGTCAGGCGGTGGAGATCGCCAAACAGCAGGCCGGTCAGTACGGCAGGCGCACGATCCTGTTTGTCGATGAAGTGCACCGCTTCAACAAGTCCCAGCAGGACGCCTTCCTGCCGTACGTTGAAGACGGCACGCTGATTTTCATCGGCGCGACCACCGAAAACCCGTCCTTCGAATTGAACAACGCATTGCTGTCGCGGGCGCGAGTCTACGTACTCAAGAGCCTCGACGAAGCGGCGTTGCGCAAACTGGTGCACCGCGCGCTCACCGAAGAGCGTGGCCTGGGCAAGCGTCACCTGACCCTCAGCGATGAAGGCTTCCAGATGCTGCTGTCCGCCGCCGATGGCGATGGTCGGCGTTTGCTGAACCTGCTGGAAAACGCCTCGGACCTGGCCGAAGACAACAGCGAGATGGGCACCGAGTTGCTGCAAAGCCTGCTCGGCGACACTCGCCGGCGATTCGACAAGGGCGGTGAAGCGTTCTACGACCAGATTTCCGCGCTGCACAAATCGGTGCGCGGCTCCAATCCGGACGGCGCGTTGTACTGGTTCGCACGAATGATCGACGGCGGCTGCGATCCGCTGTACCTGGCCCGGCGCGTGGTGCGCATGGCCAGCGAAGACATCGGCAACGCCGATCCTCGCGCGCTGAGCCTGTGCCTGGCCGCTTGGGAGGTGCAGGAGCGTCTCGGCAGCCCGGAAGGTGAGCTGGCAGTGGCTCAGGCCATCACCTACCTGGCTTGTGCGCCGAAAAGCAACGCGGTGTACATGGGCTTCAAGACTGCGCTGCGCGCCGCCGCCGAACACGGTTCGCTGGAAGTGCCGCTGCATCTGCGCAATGCGCCGACCAAACTGATGAAGCAATTGGGTTACGGCGACGAATACCGCTACGCCCATGACGAGCCGGACGCCTATGCGGCCGGCGAAGACTATTTCCCGGAAGAACTCGACCCGATTCCGTTCTATCAGCCCGTGCCCCGTGGCCTGGAGTTGAAGATCGGCGAGAAGCTCAACCACCTTGCCCAACTCGATCGTTTAAGCCCCCGGCAGCGGAGAAAATAGTGGTCCCATTGATCGTTGCAGTCTCCGTCGGCGGGGTTGCCGGCACCTTGTTGCGCTTCGCCACCGGCAATTGGGTCAACGCCAATTGGCCGCGGCACTTCTATACCGCGACGCTGGCCGTTAATATCGTGGGCTGCCTGTTGATCGGCGTGTTGTACGGCCTGTTTTTGATACGCCCGGAAGTACCCATCGAGGTACGTGCCGGGTTGATGGTCGGCTTCCTCGGGGGGCTGACGACTTTTTCATCCTTTTCACTGGATACGGTGCGTCTGCTGGAAAGCGGGCAAGTGCCGCTGGCCCTGGGCTATGCGGCTATCAGCGTATTCGGCGGGCTGCTCGCGACGTGGGCCGGCCTGTCCCTGACCAAACTTTGATAACGAGAAACCGACATGCTCGATTCCAAACTGTTACGTAGCAACCTCCAGGACGTAGCGGACCGCCTGGCTTCCCGTGGTTTTGCCCTGGATGTCGCGCGCATCGAAGCGCTGGAAGAACAGCGCAAGACCGTCCAGACCCGCACCGAAGCACTGCAGGCTGAGCGTAACGCGCGTTCCAAATCCATCGGTCAGGCCAAGCAGCGCGGCGAAGACATCGCGCCGCTGATGGCGGATGTCGAGCGCATGGCGGGCGAACTGAGCGCCGGTAAAGTCGAGCTGGACGCGATCCAGACCGAACTGGACTCGATCCTGCTGGGCATTCCGAACCTGCCGCACGAATCGGTTCCGGTCGGCGAAGACGAAGACGGCAACGTCGAAGTCCGTCGCTGGGGCACCCCAACTGCGTTCGACTTCCCGGTTCAGGACCACGTGGCCCTGGGCGAGAAGTTCGGCTGGCTCGACTTCGAGACCGCCGCCAAGCTGTCCGGCGCACGTTTCGCGCTGCTGCGTGGCCCGATTGCCCGTCTGCACCGCGCACTGGCGCAGTTCATGATTAACCTGCACGTCACCGAGCACGGCTACGAAGAGGCCTACACGCCTTATCTGGTTCAGGCCCCGGCGCTGCAAGGCACCGGTCAACTGCCGAAGTTCGAAGAAGACCTGTTCAAGATCGCCCGCGAAGGCGAAGCCGATTTGTACCTGATCCCGACCGCCGAAGTGTCGCTGACCAACATCGTGGCCGGTGAAATCGTCGATTCGAAGCAACTGCCGATCAAGTTCGTCGCCCACACCCCGTGCTTCCGCAGCGAAGCCGGTGCGTCGGGTCGTGACACTCGCGGCATGATCCGCCAGCACCAGTTCGACAAGGTCGAGATGGTACAGATCGTCGAGCCGTCGAAGTCGATGGAAGCGCTGGAAGGCCTGACCGCCAACGCCGAGAAAGTCCTGCAACTGCTGGGTCTGCCTTACCGTACTCTGGCGCTGTGCACCGGCGACATGGGCTTCAGCGCAGTCAAGACCTACGACCTGGAAGTGTGGATCCCGAGCCAGGACAAATTCCGTGAAATCTCGTCGTGCTCCAACTGCGGCGACTTCCAGGCCCGCCGCATGCAGGCGCGTTTCCGCAACCCGGAAACCGGCAAGCCTGAGCTGGTGCATACCCTGAACGGTTCCGGCCTGGCGGTCGGTCGTACCCTGGTGGCCGTGCTGGAAAACTACCAGCAGGCCGACGGTTCGATCCGTGTGCCGGACGTGCTGAAGCCGTACATGGGTGGCCTTGAGGTCATCGGCTAAATGAAATATCTGCCGCTGTTTCACAACCTGCGCGGCAGTCGTGTGTTGGTCATCGGTGGGGGGGAAATTGCCTTGCGCAAATCCCGCCTGCTGGCCGATGCCGGTGCGCTGCTGCGGGTGGTCGCACCTGAAATCGAAGCGCAACTGCGCGAACTGGTTGCCGCCAGCGGTGGCGAGTGCCTGCTGCGTGGCTACGCCGAAACGGATCTGGACGGTTGCGGGCTGATCATTGCCGCCACCGACGACGAAGCCTTGAACGCGCAAGTCTCCGCTGATGCTCATCGGCGTTGCGTGCCGGTCAATGTGGTGGATGCGCCGGCGCTGTGCAGCGTGATCTTCCCGGCGATTGTTGATCGTTCACCGTTGATCATCGCGGTGTCCAGCGGCGGCGATGCGCCGGTGCTGGCCCGGCTGATTCGCGCCAAGATCGAAACCTGGATTCCTTCGACCTACGGCCATCTGGCCGGTCTGGCCGCGCGTTTTCGTGATCAGGTCAAAGGCCTGTTTCCCGATGTGCAGCAGCGTCGTGCCTTTTGGGAAGACGTTTTCCAGGGTCCGATTGCCGACCGGCAACTGGCCGGACAGGGCGCCGAAGCCGAGCGTCTGCTGCAGGCGAAAATCGATGGCGAAGCGACCGTGGCGACCGGCGAGGTGTATCTGGTGGGCGCAGGGCCGGGTGATCCGGATCTGCTGACCTTCCGTGCCTTGCGCCTGATGCAACAGGCCGACGTGGTGCTGTATGACCGCTTGGTCGCTCCGGCGATTCTTGAGCTGTGCCGTCGCGATGCCGAGCGGGTTTACGTCGGCAAGCGTCGCGCCGATCACGCCGTGCCGCAGGATCAGATCAACCAGCAACTGGTGGATCTGGCCAAGGCCGGCAAGCGCGTAGTGCGGTTGAAGGGCGGGGATCCGTTCATCTTCGGTCGTGGCGGCGAAGAGATCGAGGAGCTGGCAGCCCATGGCATCCCGTTCCAGGTGGTGCCGGGCATCACAGCGGCCAGCGGTTGCGCGGCGTATGCCGGGATTCCGCTGACTCATCGCGATTACGCGCAGTCGGTACGTTTCGTCACCGGGCACCTGAAGGACGGTTCCACCGATCTGCCGTGGGCCGACCTCGTCGCGCCGGCGCAGACGCTGGTGTTCTACATGGGCCTGGTGGGGTTGCCTGTCATCTGCGAGCAATTGATCAAGCATGGTCGTGCGGCCGATACCCCGGCAGCGTTGATCCAGCAGGGCACCACGGTCAATCAGCGGGTCTTCACCGGCACCCTGGCCGACCTGCCGCGTCTGGTGGCGGAGCATGAAGTGCATGCGCCGACGCTGGTGATCGTCGGCGAAGTGGTGCAACTGCGCGAGAAACTGGCGTGGTTCGAGGGCGCTCAGGGTCAGGTCTGACTCTGAAGGGATCGTTCCCACGCTGTGGGAACGATCCTGCTCTCAACCTCTGCGCCAAACCCCTTTCCCGCCCAACCGGTTCCGGTCATGGGCAACTTTGAAATCCTGCTTCGGCCCCTTTGGCACAACCCCGGTCGGGTTGATGGTCTTGTGGCTGCCGTAGTAGTGGTTCTTGATGTGCTGGAAATCCACGGTCTCGGCAACGCCCGGCCACTGGTACATCTCACGCAGCCAGTTCGACAGATTCGGATAATCGCTGATCCGCCGCAGATTGCATTTGAAGTGCCCGTGATACACCGCGTCGAAACGAATCAGCGTGGTGAACAATCGCACGTCCGCCTCGGTCAGGTATTCGCCCGTCAGATAACGGTTGGCACCCAGCACCTGCTCCAGATGATCCAGTTCGGCAAACACATCATCGAACGCCTCTTCATAGGCCTGCTGCGAGGTGGCAAACCCGGCGCGGTATACGCCGTTGTTCACGGCGGGGTAGATCCGCTCGTTCAGCGCATCGATCTCGCTGCGCAATGGCGCCGGATAGAAGTCCAGATCGTTGCCGGTCAAGTCATCGAAGGCGCTGTTGAACATGCGGATGATCTCCGCCGATTCATTACTGACGATGCGCTTGAGCTTCTTGTCCCACAGCACCGGCACGGTGACGCGCCCGGTGTAATCGGCGGTGTCAGCGGTGTAGCGCTGGTGCATGAAATCGAAATGGTCGAGTTTGTCGCCGGTCGAGCCGAGGTTCTGGTCGAAGGTCCAGCCGTTTTCCAGCATCAGCCAGCTGACGACTGAAACGTCGATCAGGCCTTCCAGGCCCTTGAGCTTGCGCAGGATCAGCGTGCGGTGGGCCCACGGACAGGCGAGGGAAACGTAAAGGTGATAACGCCCGGCCTCGGCGGCGAAACCGCCTTCACCGCTCGGGCCCGGCTCGCCGTTACGAGTGACCCAGTGACGGCGCTGCGCCTGTTCGCGCTGGAACGCGCCGTCCTTGCTGCTTTCGTACCACTTGTCCTGCCAGCGGCCGTCGACGAGTAAACCCATGATCAAGACTCCAGAATCCAATAATCGTTGGAGTGGAGTCTATTCCGATGAGTTCGAACAAAAAGCGCAAAGATCGGGCGTGAATGATCGGTTAAATCGATTTATTCCGTGCGGCCCAGTATTGCTCAGCGGTTTCGAACGCCTGTTCACGGCTCTGGCCGAGGCCGCGCAGCGCCAACGCCATGGTTGAAATCAGCGCCATTTGCGGGTAGCTGTCGACCACATCGCCACGCCAGACGGCCTTCAGATGCTCAACATCCAGCGACGCCGGTTTGACGTGACGCTGCGCCGACAACTGCGGCCATTCCTCGTCCCAGCTCTCGCCGCCGGTGGTGCCGTACAAGTGGCTGTCGGCATCCGGGTTGATCTCGATTTCGCCGCCGTCACCCTTGATCACGATCGCCGTATCGCCCAGCAGACCGCTGGCATCGCGGTGCACCGCCTGGTAGCCGGGGTGGAAAATACTCTGCAAGCCGCAACGCGCGCCCAGCGGATTGAGAATTCGCGCCAGCGAGTGGATCGGCGAGCGCAGGCCGAGGGTGTTGCGCAGGTCGATCATCCGTTGCAGCTGTGGCGCCCAGTCCACCAGCGGCATGAACGCCAGCCCACCGTTATCCAGCGCCGCGCCGACCTGTTGCCAGTTGCGGCACAGCGGGATGCTCAGCTCGCCCAGCAGTTGTTCGGAATACAAACGCCCGGCGGTGTGCGCGCCACCACCGTGCATGAAGATACGCACGCCGTTCTGCGCCAGGCACTTGGCCGCCAGCAGATACCACGGCAGGTGGCGCTTCTTGCCGGCATAGGTTGGCCAGTCCAGATCGACCTTCAACTCTGGCGCCTGCAAGCGTTCACGCAGGGCCTCGGTGAAACCGGCCATCTCCTCGGCGCTTTCTTCCTTGTGCCGCAGCAACATCAGGAACGCGCCGAGCTGGGTTGCCTCGACCGCTTCGTCGAGCACCATGCCCATGGCTTCCCGGGCTTCCTCGCGGGTCAGGTCACGGGCGCCGCGCTTGCCCTTGCCGAGGATGCGCACGAACTGGGCGAACGGATGTTCGGCGGGCGTTTCGAGGGTCAGCGCTGGATAGTCGGTCATAGGCAATTCGTCGGTTTGGGCAGGCCCGCCAGTTTCGCGGCGAGTTTGGCAGGGGTGCCTTTGAACAGTCGGTTCAGGTGCAGGCTGTTGCCTTTCTCTGCGCCGAGTTTGAGCGCGGTGTACTTGATCAGCGGCCGGGTTGCCGGCGACAACTGGAATTCGGCGTAGAAGCTGCGCAGCAGTTCGAGGACTTCCCAGTGTTCCGGGCTCAGTTCGATATCTTCGGCAGCGGCGAGGGCGCTGGCGACTTCTGCCGACCAGTCGTTGAGGTCGACCAGGAAGCCGTCCTTGTCCAGTTCGATGGCGCGGGCGCCGACGGTCAGCGCATTCATAGCCAGGAATTGACCTTGTCGTGGTGGATCGACAGCTCGACAAAGGCCGGATAATCGATGGCCTCGGCCCAGTCCGGAACCTGCACGGCACGGGCTTGTGCGTCTTCGGCCAGCACAAACAATTTCACCCGACGGGTTTCCAGCGCGTTGAACGGCGCGGTGCCGGGTTGCAGCGCGTAAGCGGCATCACCGCACAGCAGCAGCGCGTCGGCAGTGCCGAGCAGACGCAGGCAACTGGTCAGGCGTTCGTCGCCGAACGGGGAATGAGACAACACATGCAAAGTCGACATCAGAGGGTGATCACCTGATCGTAACGGTCAATAAGGGCGGTGATTTGCTCGGCGGCCAAAGGCTGCGCCTCATCCAGCGAACGATCGCCGAGGCCGCGAACACTGGCGCTTTCGGCGCAGTAGAACAGCTCTTCGACGCCGAACATCGGCAGCGCTTGCAGGTTGGCGCTCAGGTCTTTCTGTTGCAGGGCCCTGGCGTTCTGCCCGGCAGCCAGTTGCAACACACCGTCGTCGAGAAACAGCAAACCGATCGGCAGATCGAAGGCACCGCCAGCCAACACGATGTCCAGCGCTTCGCGGGCGCCGGGCCCGGACCATGGCGATTGACGGCTGATGATCAGAAGGGATTTGGCCATGTCATGCGCCTCCGAAACAGATGATGCGGTCGGCGTCCTGTACCGCATCATGCAACTGGCCGAGGCCGGACAATTCCCACGGCGCGCTGACCGCCACGGCATCACGCTGATAACGCCCGGCTTCCTCGGCATTCAACACGCCCCGGCGCAGGGCGGCGGCGATGCACACCACGCCGTCGAGGTTTTGTTCGGTGATAAAGGTTCGCCACTGTTTGGGCAGGTCCAGTTCGTCCTGTGGGGTGACCACGGCGTCGGACGCGTTGTAGACCCCGTCCTGATAGAAAAACAGCCGGACAATTTCATGCCCGCCGGCCAGCGCAGCCTGCGCGAACAGCAGGGCGCGGCGCGAGGAGGGCGCATGGGCGGCGGAAAACAGTGCGATGGCGAACTTCATGACGGACTCGATCAGCAAAACTGCGGCCATGATAAAGCTTTCTCGGCGGGGCGGCGAAGTCGATGTTGCCGCAGACGTCAGCGCGGCATGTAACCCAACTGCCAGCGCCGAGGGATTTTCAGCGAGACCAGGCCGATCAACGCAGCCAGCAAACCGCTGGCGTACAGTGCTTTGAGTCCCAGGTGATGCTCCAGCACGGCACCGAGGATGGCGCCGATGAACATGCCGCTCCACGGCACCAGTTGCACCCGCCAGCCATTGCGTCGCTCGCCCATGATCCAGCGCCCAAGACCGCGGCCGAACCGTGAAAGTGCACCGGTGACATAAGTCAGCCCGACCGCCAGACCGTTCACTTCCTCTACCGCAGCATTGAGCATGCCCATGGCGATGATTGCCGCCAGCAGCGCCGGGAGTTGCACCTCGGACGGCCAGGCGGCGGCCCCGCAGAGCAGCGTCGCGATGCACAGCAGCAACGGCAGTGCGCGGCGCCCGCCGAGGCGACCGATCACCACACCGAGGGCGTTGCCGACGATGAACGTGGCGACGAGGATCACCAGCCGCAGCGTCAGACTCACATCGCCGTCACTGATCGCTACCGCCAAGCGTGTCGTGTTGCCGCTCATGAATGAAACGAAGTCGCCGCTGGCCATGAAGCCGATGGCATCGGTCATCCCCGCCAGCACCGAGAGCGCGGCCACCATTGCCAGCCCTATGCGACCGCGCCATTTTTGCGTGTGCAAGTGGCCGGGGCTGGCGCGGTGAGTCGAGGCGGTTGGCAGCATTGGCGCGGATGTCCTTGCGTCGAAGTCAGGGTTCTATGCCATAAAGGTCGCAATATTCCAACCAGTCCATCCCGGCCATCTCCGCCACCTCGCGGTGCACTTCCAGGCGTTGCGCCTGATATTCCTCGGGAGTGGCTGCAGTCAGTTGCAGCGTCAGCTCCCAGGCGAACAGACCCTGGCTTTCGGCCTCGGCTTCAAAGGCCTCGTGCAGACGTTCCTCGCGGTACTGTGCCGGGGTTTCGCCCTTGGCCTGGGCCAGTAACGGATTGAGATGGTCGAGGGTTTCGCGCAGCTCGGGGCGTGCGTCGAGAAACAGTTTCAAAGCATGTTCATGTCGCTGGTCGGTAGGCGCCATGGGGCTTCCTTGTGGGGCTGATGACCTTAATGTGCCGCAGCTGTCGGCGGGTGTCGCGCTCTAAATGCAGTAAAGCAGAACGATTTTGCGCGTTGCGGTGATACAGTCCGCTTTTTTCCGAATGAGCGAATGCAATGCGAATGCTGATGGTGGCACTGGCGGCAACCCTGCTGGCCGGTTGCGCGGGTTCGGTGATGGAAGACGCCCGCACTCAAACTCCTTACAAGGTCCTGAATTCGGACAAGCCTGAAAAAGTCGTGGCCGAATGTGTGCAGTTCGCCTGGCAGGACGAAGCAGTGTTCGGCGTGGATGCGGCGGCGTACCTGCAACCGGGCAAGAAGGGCGGCTCGACGGTTTATACCCGTTCGGCGGAGTCGTTCGTCGACTTGACCACTGATGCGTCCGGCACGGTGCTGAACTACTACGCGCAGAAGGACGACTTTGTCGCCAAGCGCCGGTTGGCAGCGTTGGCGACCTGTCTGTAACGAGCGGTTCAGTGCGCTGAAGTGTCTGACCCTCGCCAGTTTGCTGGCGAGGGGGACGCTGAACTCAATCAATCAAGCGTTTCTGGAAAAAGTGCCGCTTGTGCCCCAGCGGGTAATCCTTGATTTCGCCACACTCGACATAGCCAAGCTTCTTGTAGAACCCGGGCGCCTGAAACTCAAAGGTGTCGAGCCAGATTCCCACGCAGTCTTTTTCTCGCGCAAATTCCTCGACCATCTGCATCAGTTTCGAGCCGATACCCTGGCCCCGGCCTTCTTCCGGCACGGCCAGCAACTCGATGAACAGCCACCGATAGAACGTGTGCCCATAAAGGCCACCGAGGATCGCGTCGTTATCGTCGCGCACCAGCAGCGCGACCGGCTCGTACAACGAAGGCCCGGCCTTGGCGATGTTATAGGCACGCAGGGGCGCCAGGATGGCTGCGCGCTGTTCTTCGGTGGGGTCCTGTGACAGCTCGATCCGCAACGTCATGTTGTCTTCCTTGTAGTAATGAGCTCGCAGCCTATCGTGCGGCAGTCGATTGAAGCAATCGCCCGGAACCGTTGCTCCCGCGCCGGGGTCTAGCCCTTGAAGGCGTTCATTCCGAATACGTCTGCCGAGGAGAGTCCATGAATATTTTCGAAGCCCTTCGCGAGAGCCACGACCGCCAGCGCGGCTATGCCAAGACCTTGATCAAGACCAGCGGCGACACCCCGGAACGCGTCGAAGCCTACAAGCAACTGAAGGCCGAGCTGCAAGCCCACGAGACAGCCGAAGAGCGCCACTTCTACATCCCGTTGATGGAGTTCGACAACGGGGTCGATCTCAGTCGCCACGCCATCGCCGAACACCATGAAATGGACGAAATGATGGAGGAGCTCGACGAGACCGAAATGTCCAGTCCAGCCTGGCTGGCCACGGCGAAAAAGCTCTCGGACAAAGTCCATCACCACTTGAAGGAAGAGGAGCAGAAGTTCTTCCAGATGGCCGGCAAGCTGCTCGATGACAAGCAGAAAGAACAGCTTGCCGGGCAGTATGAAAAGGAGTTCAAGGCGCAACTTCCCTGAGTGCTTGAATGCAGGTTTTTGTAATGACGCCGTGTAGGCTTTTTGCCATGCGTTGGGTGAGCGTCGTCGCAATGTACTGTATTTATATCCAGTGTTTTCGGTGTTTTTCGGGTATTGCCCAAGCGGGCCGCGACAAAACCGCCGATGGACAAAAAATCCCCCTCCGTTAGCTTGAAGGCCTCTCCCCGGAAAGGAGAGTTCTTAAATCAATGGAGTGAAAAACATGAATCAACCACAAGCTCAAACCCAACTGCGACACGGTCGCGTCATTTCCCCTGCAAGCCGCGGGGCGGTGGCCATCGAACAAGGATTGCTCGGTGGCTGGCAGGTCAACGAGATGGAAGGCGGCAAGAACTTCCCGGCACTGGTGGCCGGCCCGTTCCCGGCACCTTTCGAGTCGGACAACCCGAGTGTCGTGCCACCGGCCGACGGGCACATTCTCAGCGGCGGCAAGGACGACGCCCGTGACTGTGTGAACTTCACCGACGAGGAAATGAGCAAGAAGCTCGGTCGCCCGTTCACCTGGCCGATGCTCAACGTCACCCCTGGCCAGACCCTCGAAGTGAAATGGGAATACACCGCGCCGCACACCACTCGCGGTTACCGCTGGCTGATCACCAAGGATGGCTGGGACCCGAAACAACGCATCACCCGCGTGCAACTGGAAACAAAACCGTTCGCCGAGGACTTCTATCCGCAAGTGCCGTACTACAGTCATTCGGCGGAGCTGAAGGCCAAGGTCAATCACGCGGTGAAACTTCCGGCCAACAAGCAAGGTCGTCACGTCATCGTACTGATGTGGATCGTCGCCAACACCGGCAACGCCTTCTATCAGGCCTTCGATGTGGACTTCAAATAAGTCCGCAACACCTACCTACACGTTCTGAAGGATTAGAACATGTCAAATATCGACTTCACGTTAATGCAAAACCAGGCGAGCGATGCGGCTTCGCTGATGCCGAGCATCGCCGGCAAGAAGATCCTCATGGGCTTCTGGCACAACTGGCCCGCGGGCCCGAGCGATGGCTACCAGCGCGGTCAGTTCGCCAGCATCGCTCTGGAAAACGTGCCCAAGGACTACAACGTGGTTGCGGTCGCGTTCATGAAGGGCAGCGGGATTCCGACCTTCAAGCCGTTCAACGTCTCCGATGCCGAGTTCCGCCGTCAGGTTGGCGTACTCAACAGTCAGGGCCGGGCGGTGCTGATTTCCCTCGGCGGCGCCGATGCGCACATCGAATTGCGTGCCGGTCAGGAGCAACCGCTGGCCAATGAAATCATCCGTCTGGTGGAAACCTACGGCTTCGACGGGCTGGACATCGATCTTGAACAGAGCGCGATTGATTTCGCTGCCAACAAGACCGTTCTGCCGGCCGCCCTGAAACTGGTCAAGGATCACTACGCCGGCCAGGGCAAGCATTTCATCATCAGCATGGCGCCGGAGTTTCCATACCTGACCACCTCCGGCAAATACGTCGGCTACCTGCAGGCACTGGAAGGCTACTACGACTTCATCGCGCCGCAGTTCTACAACCAGGGTGGTGACGGTGTCTGGGTCCCTGAAGCCAATAACGGCAACGGGGCGTGGATCGCGCAGAACAACGATGCGATGAAAGAGGACTTCCTCTATTACCTGACCGAAAGTCTGGTGACCGGCACTCGCGGGTTCACGAAGATCCCTGCGGACAAGTTCGTCATCGGCCTGCCAGCCAACGTTGACGCTGCTGCCACCGGTTATGTGATCGACAAGAATGCGGTCGGCAACGCGATGAAACGCCTGGCGGTCAAAGGGCATCCGATCAAGGGCCTGATGACCTGGTCGGTGAACTGGGACAACGGCACCAGCAAGGATCGTGTACCGTACAACTGGGAGTTCAGCCGGCGTTATGGACCGCTGATCAACGGCGTGGCAGCAGCCACGCAGGTGCCAGATGTCGCAATCGCCGACATGGCCCGTCAGCGGTAATCGAATGAAAAAGCCCGGTAGCGCTGCCGGGCTTTTCTTTTTAGTGCGGGTATTGCGTCATGCCGGTGATCCGTGGATAGGGGCGATTGACTCAATCCACAGTTGGTAGTGTTTTTTTTGATCTTGTATGTCGTTCGTCAAATTGTTTTCTTCGTAGTCAAAAATATTAACGCTGTCTTCTCCGTCGGTCGGGCATCCTATCCTGACTTCGTAGACGACAAGACCTGCTGACATTTGTGAGCTCATACGAGAGGGGTGGACGTTTATTTTGGCGCCTTTGCATAAAAACTGAGTTTTTGGAAAGCTAGCCCTAATTAGCCCGAAGCAAATGTATAAGTCGGCGGCGGTATATGTGCTGGGTGCACAATTCTTCATAATTAGGGTCAGGCTTTTTGTTTTTCGATCGATAACGATATTTGCTTTTTCTCGCTTTAGGTTCTTGATGATATCGATTGTTATAGTTTTCATAAGCACAGAGTCTGAAAATGTCTCGAGGATGTGGTGCTGTTTTCAGTTTTTGTTTTTGGTTGGGATGGTTTTGTTTTTGGGGCTGCATCTGTTATTTTTTGATTGGTTCTAGCAGGGAGAGGCTGCTTTCGAGGTTTATTCTCCAATTCTAGATTTTATCCAGTTTAGGTAGAAAGCTCGCTGCTCCTCAGGGTCGTTAGTCAATTGTTGGTCCTCATAGTCAAAGATGAAAACCAAATCGGCAATGGATGGTTCCTTGCCTATTTCAAGCTCGTATGCTTTAAGCCCTAGAGACATTTGCGCGGACATGCTTGATGGGTGAATGTTAATTTTTGCGCCTTTACAGAAAAAAGTTATATGGGGATTGGCTTTTCGAAGTAGTCCGAAGCATTTGTAGAAATTTTTTCCGATATATGCTTTAGGTGGTTTGTTTTCAAAGCTTGCGGTTATAGACATTTCCTCATTGTCGCAACGTAGTTCGACTTTTTTAATTTTGTTATTAATGCTGATAGATATTTCAAATTTTGAGATCATCTGTCTATCTTTCTGTGCGGATTTGGAATTGAATAACCGAGTTCTCTGCCATCGTCGATGATGATTGTAGCGCCTAAAATATCCTCGCTTTTTATTATTTTAGGGATGGCAATTTCCTGTTCTTTGCTAAATATGTAATGTGAGCCTAGTTCCTTTTTTAGATCGTAGCCAGGAACGTTTTTTAAAGTGTACAAGAAACCGGGTTTTGTGTAGTAACCGGTAGCGAATGCCTTCGCTACATCTCGGGATGGCGATGTGCTAATAAAACCACTGGGGGGGTCGTCACTATCTATTGAGTGAAGCAGTAGATCGTTACTGTCTCCCTTACTCTTGAAGCCGTTTACAAAAATATCTGACGGATCTCTTTCGTCTCCACGATAAAGATAATTTTGTGTTCTATTCGGTGCGGGACTTTGAGGTTCACCTTCATCAACCTTCGCGTCACTGGCATCGTCCGGCACCGAACATCCCGGCCTATTCGGCGGTGGACAATTGGACGTCAACCCCAACGGATCCACCCACCCCGTCGGATTCGGCACGTACCGGTACTGGTTCAACCCGCCCGCCAGCTTCACCGGATCCAGCGTCAGGTACCGTCCAACGTCCGGGTCGTAGTACCGGTGCCGGTTGTAATGGAGCCCGCTTTCCGCATCGAAATATTGCCCCTGAAAGCGCAGCGGCTGGTCCAGGTAGTCGTCGGTCGCCAGCTCCAGCGAGGTGACCTTGCCGTAGGCGCTGTACTTGGCTGACCAGACGATCTCGCCGCTGTAATCGGTCAGTTCTTGCGGGGTGCCGAGGTGGTCGAGT
>NZ_JALJDY010000014.1:0-100851 GCF_023242425.1 Pseudomonas sp. MWU12-2029
AGCACTGAGCTGGACATCGTTGCCGACCTTGAACATCTGATCGACATCCAGCGCGGTTCCCGTCCAGAACTGCTCGGCCCAGCGTTCATAGTTGTTGAGGCAGAGACGGAACTCCTGAAACAGTTTCTCGGCGTCGGGCTGGTCAGGGTTCAGCGCAGCGACCACCAGCAAACCGATGCTGTTGTTCAGTTTCAGGAGCCGATCAGATGGAAGCATTCGCAGTCACTCGCGCGCATCAAGGGGATGGCGCGAAACTTTGCGGGGGATCAAACAGGAAAGAAGTCAGGCAAGTAAGCGATGTCTGTAGGGCAATTCTCTAAATGCGATTCGGCGGACAACCGACATTGCCCGTTGCTCAACCTTGGCCGCGATCGTTATGCTGCTGAACCCTTTAATCAGATCCGAGCAGCGGTACCCGATACCGCCTGGGATGTTTTTGATAACGGATCCGATGATGAATGCACCGCTAAAGGCGTTCGGCCCGATCAAGGCCGTGATTTTCGATATGGACGGTTTGCTGCTGGACACCGAGGGCATCTACACCGAGGTCACCTCGCTGATTGCCGAGCGTTACGGACGCACCTTCGACTGGAGCATCAAGCAGAACATCATCGGTCGCGGTGCCGGAGATCTGGCGCGCTATGTGGTCGAAGCGCTGGATCTGCCGATCACCGCCGAAGAGTTTCTGGTGATTCGCGAGCCGCTGATGCGCGAGCGTTTTCCCACCGCGCAAGCGATGCCGGGTGCCGAGGAACTGATCCGTCACCTCAAGGCGCACAACATTCCGATTGCCGTCGGTACCAGTTCGTCGCGTCAGTCGTTCGGTCAGAAAACCACGTTGCACCGCGACTGGTTTGCGTTGTTCGACTTCATCGTTACCGCCGACGACCCGGAAGTCGGTGCCGCCAAACCGGCGCCGGACATTTTCCTCACCGCCGCTCGCCGTCTCGGTGTGGCGCCGGAAGATTGTCTGGTGTTCGAGGATTCGCCGTTTGGCGTGACAGCCGCGAAAGCAGCCGGCATGACCGCCATCGCGATTCCCGATGCCGCCATGGCCGATGAAAAATACGCACACGCCGACGGGATTCTTCGTACGTTGAAAGCGTTCACGCCGAGTGCCTGTGGTTTGCCGGCGCTGGACTGGGCCTGATCAAACCGCAAACATAAAAACGCCGCCCCTCTGTTAAAGGAGGGGCGGCGTTTTTCGTTATCGATAATCTGATCAATCAGGCGCCGAAACCACCGTCGATACTCAGGCTCGCACCGGTGATGTAACCGGCCTCCGGGCCTGCGAGGTAGGCGACGAAGCTGGCGATTTCCTCGGCTTTGCCGTAACGACCGACCGCCATGAGCGGAATCAGGCTTTCGGCAAAGTCGCCGTGGGCCGGGTTCATATCAGTGTCCACCGGGCCGGGCTGCACGTTGTTGATGGTGATGCCCCGTGGGCCGAGGTCGCGGGCCAGGCCTTTGGTCAGGCCCACCAGGGCGGATTTGCTCATCGCATACACGCCGCCACCGGCGAAGGGCATGCGGTCGGCGTTGGTGCTGCCGATGTTGATGATGCGCGAGCCTTCGCCCATGTGTCTGGCGGCTTCCTGACTGGCGATGAACACGCTGCGCACGTTAATTGCCAGGGTCTGGTCGAAGTCTTCCAGTTTGAAGTCTTCCAGCGGGGCGACGGCCAATACGCCGGCGTTGTTGACCAGAATGTCGAGGCGGCCAAAGGTTTCGACGGTGGCGTTCACGGCGTTGCGGATGGCGCTGGCGTCGGCGCTGTCGGCCTTGATCGCCAGGGCTTTGCCGCCGCTCGCGGTGATGCTGTTTTGCAGTTCTTCAGCCTTGGCGGCGGAGCTGACGTAGGTGAAGGCAACCGCGGCGCCTTCGGCGGCCAGGCGCTTGACGATGGCGGCACCGATGCCGCGAGAGCCGCCTTGAATCAGAGCGACTTTACCGCTGAGGTGTTGAGTGGTCATGTTCGATCTCCAGAAATTTCAAGGCAGGCTGCCTTGGTGTGGTGTCGAGTATCTGCCCCTCGCCACCGGGCGAGTAGACCGTGGTTGCTATAGTCTGTGTAAACCAAAAGTATGGAATGGCGGCCATGGAAACCTTCAGCAGTATCGAATGCTTCGTGCGTAGCGCCGAAGTCGGCAGCTTTGCCGAAGCCGCGCGTCGCCTGAGCCTGACACCGGCCGCCGTGGGCAAAAGCGTGGCGAAACTGGAAGCGCGCCTTGGCGTGAGGCTGTTCCAGCGTAGCACCCGAAGATTGACCCTGACGGAAGCGGGGCAATTGTTTCTGAGTGAGGTCAGCGGCAGCCTGACCACCATCCAGAATGCCGTGAGCAATCTGGCCAGCGCCGGCGGTCAACCGGCCGGCACGCTGAAAGTCAGCATGGGCACGGTGTTCGGCCGCTTGTACATCGTGCCGTTGCTGGGGGGATTCCTGACAAGGTTCCCGGCGATCAACCCGGACTGGCACTTCGATAACCGACAGGTCGATCTGATCGGCCAGGGTTTCGATGCGGCGATTGGCGGGGGCTTCGAGCTGCCCCAAGGGGTGGTTGCGCGCAGGCTGACGCCGGCGCATCGGGTGTTGGTGGCTTCGGCGGATTATCTGGATCGGCACGCGCCGATCAGCGAACCGGACGACCTCAAGCTGCACGAGGGCATCCTGATCCGCTCTCCGCAGACCGGTCGTGTGCGTTCCTGGCAGTTGACCCATCGCACCCGGCAACACAGCCCGTTGACCCTCACGGCGCGAATGACCATGAGCGATTCCGAAGCCGCCTGCGCCACGGCGGCGCAGGGATTGGGGATTGCGTTGGTGAGCATGCCGTTCGCCGTCGGCTATCTGGAGGCGGGAACGTTACAGCGGGTCTTGCCCGACTGGTACGTCGACGACGGCAACATCTCCATCTATTACGCCGAACACAAACTGCTGCCGGGCAAGACCCGGGCGTTCGTCGATTTCATCATCGAACAATTTGCAACCCAGGGGCTCGCCGAGCGGTTCAACGCGCAAAACGTGCTGGCCAGCCGATGATGGTTTTCGGCCGTGGGGTCGCATACGTCCGCACCTTGGACGTTGATAGCCCCAGTCGAACCAGCGATTCGGCGATGGTCACGGCAGCGGTGACGCCATCGATCACCGGTACGCCGGTACGCTGACGGATCTTTTCATCGAGCCCGGCCATGCCGCCGCAACCGAGGCAGATCACCTCGGCTTTATCCTGAGTCACCGCCAGTTCGGCCTGATGCACGATTGCTTCCAGCGCTCGCTGAGGTTCGTGTTCCAGCTCCAGAACCGCCAGGCCGCTGGCCCGCACCGAGGCGCAGCGATCCCACAGGCCGGACAGTTTCAGCCGATCCTCGATCAACGGCACGGTGCGATCGAGGGTGGTGACCACCGAATAGGCATGGCCGAGGAACATCGCGGTGCTGGCCGCCGCATCGGTGATGTCCACCACCGGAACGTTGAGCAATTCCTGCAAGCCTTCACGGCCATGTTCGCCGTAGCCGGCCTGGATTACTGCGTCGAACGGCTGGTCGTAGGACATCACCCGGTCCATCACGGCGATGGCGGCCAGATAACTTTCGAAATTGCCTTCGACTGAATTAGCCCCGAAGTACGGCGTCAGACCGACGATCTGGGTGCCGGGGGAAGCCACAGCCTGCGCCGAACGGGCGATGGCCTGGGTGATGGATTCAGTGGTGTTGACGTTGACCACGAGAATTCGCATGGGAAGTCCTTATTACGGTTGGTTCTGCGGCCCCGCGAAGGGCCGCCAAAAGATTCAATGGCTGACGTTGTCGACGGCGATGGCTTCGCCGTCCACGTCGGCGTAGTGCGGCTGGCGTTTGGCGACGATCAGATAAAGCATCCCGGCAATGCCGGCACCGATCAGCCAGGAGAAGGGCGAAACGCTGTGGAACCCCGGCACCAGCGCCAGGACGATGGCGATCAGCGCGGCCGGAATGAACGCCGCCACGGCCCGCAGATTGACCCCGCGGCTATAGAAATACGCGCCGTTCGGGTCTTCGCTATATAGCTGCGGCACGTGGATCCGGCCTTTGCGGATCAGCCAGTAGTCCACCATGATCACGCCGTAGAGCGGGCCGAGCAGGGCGCCGAGGCCGGACAGGAAATACACGATCACCAGCGGGCTGTTGTAGAGATTCCACGGCAGGATCAGCACGGCGATGGTGGCGCTGATCAGCCCGGCGCGGCGGAACGTCAGGTACTTCGGCGCCAGGTTGCTGAGCACGAAGGCCGGGGCGACGAAGTTGGCCATGATGTTCACCGCTACGGTGACGATCAGGAACGCCAGGCAGCCGAGTACCAGAAAGAAGGTGTTGGGGATCGAGGCGATGATTTCGGTCGGGCTCTCGATGATCCGGCCGTTGATCTGAAATTGCGCACCGCACAGCAGGACGGTGATCCCGGCGAACACCAGAATATTCACCGGCAGGCCCCAGAAATTTCCGATCTTGATGGTTTTGCGGCACGGCGAAGAACGGGCGAAGTCGCAGAAGTTGAGGATCAGCGTGCCGTAGATCGCCAGCCACAAGGCGCCGCCGGCAAAGATGTTGCGCCACATCTCGCCGCCGGTCAGCGGTTCGCGGATCGACCAGGCAATGGTCGCGTTGGCCTGGGTGTACATCCACCCGGCGAGGCAGGCGACGGTCAGCAGAATCACCGGCCCGGCGAAGGCTTCGTAGCGGCGGACCATTTCCATGCCGTAGGCCAGAATCCCCAGTTGCACGAACCAGATCGCCACGAAACACACCCAGCCCAGGCTCGACAGGCCGAGGATCGAGTTGTGGTCGTAGTCGGCGAAACCGGGATGAATCGCCGTGAGCAGCACGCGAAATACCACCGACGCCAGGTACGTCTGAATCCCGAACCAGGCGATGGCGATCACCGCCCGGATCAATGCAGGAATCTGCGCCCCGTGGATGCCGAAACTGATGCGGCTGATAACCGGAAACGGCACGCCGGTTTTCTGCCCCATGTAGCCGGACAGATTCATGAAGAAATACACCAGCGCCGCGCCGATCCCCAGCGACAGCAGAATCTGCCAGCCACCCAGGCCCAAGGCGTACAGACCGATGGCAAACGAATAGTTGGCGATGTTGTGCACATCGTTGGTCCACAGAGCAAAGATGCTGTATTTGCCCCAGCGCCGTCCTTCGACCTTGGTCGGTGCGAGGTCGCTGTTGTGCAGACGCGGGCTCAATTGCAGCGGTGCGGCGATGCCGTCACCGGGCACGGTGTGATCGAGGGTTGAGGAGGAGGGCAGATTCAGCGCGATGTTGTTGTTCGAAAGACTCGTACGCATTCCGGCAGGCTCCTGATGTTCGGGCCGCGATGACTGTGCATGAGCGCTCGGGCTCGGCAGATCTTCGTCGCGACGCTGAAACATCACTGGTTACGGGGCATCTGCAGCCTGTACGGGATAGGGCGCTTCAGGCTTGCGGATCGAAAGTGTGGGTTCATGTTTTGCAGTTTTGTATACAAAACATGTATGCACTTAAGCCAGATCTGTGCCAGCCAGCGATCTATGAAAACCACCACTGATTTCGAAAAGTTATTGAATGGCGCCAAGTCTTTGAAATAAGGACGATATAAATTGACCGTTTGAACAGGTATTTATTTTTCGGAAGGGATTTTGGCGGACGCCGGAAGGGATCGCTTTGGCAGCGGGATGTAACTTTTCAGGGCGCGGAAATGAAAAGTGCACACATAAATGGCACCGATGGTGACATTCGTGTGTACACATTTTTCATGTCTGGCAGAGACAACTGTGGGGCGAGCGGTTTACGCCTTGCTGATGATATTCCCGGCGTGCAACCCGCATTCTTTCTGGGTCGCTTCTTCCCACCACCAGCGGCCTTCGCGCTCGTGCTGGTTCGGCAGGACAGGGCGGGTGCAGGGTTCACAGCCGATGCTGATGAAACCGCGTTCATGCAGGCTGTTGTACGGCAGCTCCAGCATGCGGATGTAGCCCCAGATTTCCTCGCTGGTCATCTGCGCCAGCGGGTTGAATTTGTACAGGGTGCGCTCCGGGGTGGAGAACGCGCTGTCGATTTCCATCACCGCGACCGCGCTGCGGGTGCCCGGGCTCTGGTCGCGGCGCTGGCCGGTGGCCCAGGCTTTGACGCCGGACAGTTTGCGGCGCAGCGGTTCGATCTTGCGGATACCGCAGCACTCGCCATGGCCGTCCTTGTAGAAACTGAACAGGCCTTTTTCCTTCACGAACGGTTCAAGTTTCGTGTAGTCCGGCGAGACCAGTTCGATGTCGATCTTGTAGTGCTCGCGCACCTGATCGATGAAGCGGTAGGTTTCCGGGTGCAGACGACCGGTGTCGAGACTGAACACCTTGACGTTCTTGTTCAGCTTCCAGGCCATGTCCACCAGCACCACATCCTCGGCGCCGCTGAAAGATATCCACAGGTCATCGCCGAACTCGGCGAACGCGAGCTTGAGGATGTCCTGGGCGGATTTGTTGGCATAGGTCGTGGCGAGTTCCACGACGTCGAACGTTGGGCTCATCAGGGCGGCTTCCTACAGGTCGGTGGCGCTGGGCGCTCTATATGGCGGCGATGTTAACAAAAAGCAACGCCTGTCGGGGCGGCCTCTGCGTTGCACGGTCCGGGTCGAGCCGCTAGAGTTCGGGCTCGCTCGACTCAATAAACATTACAAACGGAGTGTCCTGTGGAAATTGCCTGTCTTGATCTTGAAGGAGTGCTGGTACCGGAAATCTGGATCGCCTTCGCCGAAAAAACCGGAATCGAATCGCTCAAGGCCACCACCCGGGACATTCCCGACTATGACGTGCTGATGAAACAACGCCTGCGTATCCTTGACGAACATGGCCTCAAGCTTTCAGACATTCAGGAAGTGATCGCCACCCTCAAGCCGCTGGACGGCGCGGTGGAGTTCGTCAACTGGCTGCGCGAGCGCTTTCAGGTGGTGATTCTTTCGGACACCTTCTACGAATTTTCCCAGCCGCTGATGCGTCAGCTGGGCTTTCCGACCTTGCTTTGCCATCGACTGATTACCGACGACAGCGGGCGGGTGACGAGCTATCAGTTGCGTCAGAAAGATCCGAAACGTCAGTCGGTTCTGGCCTTCAAGAGCCTGTATTACCGGGTGATTGCGGCAGGGGATTCCTACAACGACACCAGCATGCTGGGTGAAGCGGATGCGGGGATTCTGTTCCATGCGCCGGATAACGTGATCCGCGAGTTCCCGCAGTTTCCGGCGGTGCATACGTTTGCCGAGTTGAAGCAGGAGTTTCTCAAGGCTTCGAACCGCGATCTGAGCCTGTAAGTCATGCTGTGGCGAGGGCGCAACCGCCCTCGCCGCAAGCGTCAGAGGTTCTGCAGGGTTTCAAGCAGGACTCTGACCTTGGTAATCGACTCCTGATACTCCGCCTCCCAATCCGAATCGGCCACGATCCCGCCACCGCCCCAGCAGCACACCTGCCCATCCTTCACCAGCAGACTGCGAATGGCGATGGAGCTGTCCATCTCGCCGCGCACGTCCAGGTACAGCAACGAGCCGCAATACAAGCCGCGTCGAGTCGGCTCCAGTTCATCAATGATCTGCATCGCACGAATCTTCGGCGCGCCGGTGATCGAGCCACCGGGGAAGCTGCCGGCAATCAGATCCAGGGCATCGCGATCCACCGCCAGCTCACCGGTCACGCTGCTGACCAGGTGATGCACGTTCGGATAGCTTTCCAGGCTGAACAGCTCCGGCACCCGCACGGAGCCGATGCGGCAAGTGCGGCCCAGATCGTTGCGCAGCAGGTCGACGATCATAAGGTTCTCGGCGCGATCCTTGGGGCTGGCCAGCAGTTCGGCGGCGTTGGCCGCGTCTTCGGCCGGGGTCGCGCCACGGGGGCGGGTGCCTTTGATCGGGCGGGTTTCCACCTGACGCTGGCTGACTTTGACAAAGCGCTCGGGCGATAGACTCAGCACCGCGTTGCCGTCGGGCAGGCTCTGGAACCCGGAAAACGGCGTCGGGCAGGCCTCGCGCAATTTGCAGTAGGCCAGCCATGGATCGCCCTGGCACGGCGCGCGGAAACGCTGGGCGAAGTTGACCTGATAGCAGTCGCCGGCCTGGATGTATTGATGAATGCGTTCGAGCGCCTGGCGATAGTCGTCGGCCGAAAGGTCGGCGGTCATCGGCGTGTTCAGCTTGAACGGCGTCAGCTTGGCGGCCGCCGGTTGGATGAACAGATCGACCAACCGTTGTTTCTCGCTGTCGCTTACCGACGGATGAAACACCAACTGGCTGGTGGCTTTCTGGTGATCGCTGATCAACGCCCAGTCATACAGGCCAAAACGCGCATCCGGCAGTTGCAGATCATCCAGCGCCTGACTTGGCAGATTTTCCAGATGCCGACCGAAGTCGTAACTCAGGTAACCGATCAGGCCGCCGGCGAATGGCAGCTCGTATTCCGAAGGCAGCTGTGCCTCGCCGAGGCGCGCCAGATTGTCTCGCAGGCGTTGCAGGAAATCGTCGCCACGCTCGTCGGGCAACACCGCCAGTTGTTCCAGCGGCCACGCACTGAGAAGGTCATAACGGCCACGGTCGGCACTCGGTCGGCCGCTGTCGAGCAGCACGGCGCCGGGCGCATGGCGGATTGCCGCGAAATAGTCGGCGGGGTTGGCGCGGTAGGGCAGCGGGTGTACGGAACAGGTCAACATGGGCGGGGCAGATCGGCCATCGAGGCGGGGTGGGGATTGTAGTCCCCTCAGGGAATTGCTCCTAGAGGGGATGTCGGGGATTGGCAGATCGGGAGCAGGTAACGCGACTCAGCCTTCGACCACCGGAATATGCCCGAACAGTTCCTGAGCAAACGCTACCCGCTCTTCAACCGTTTCAGTCACGCCGCGGGTCTTGAGATCCTCCAGATGCGCTTCCACCGCATGGGTGCGCGCAGTCAGCCCGCAGTCATTGGCAATCTGGATATTCAGCCCCGGCCGCGCGTTCAGCTCCAGAATCAGCGGGCCTTTCTCCTGGTCCAGCACCATGTCCACGCCGATGTAACCCAGGCCACACAGCTCATAGCAACCGGCGGCGAGCCTCATGAAACCGTCCCAGTAGGGCAGTTGCACGCCGTCCACCGCGTTGGTGGTGTCCGGGTGTTTGGCGATGATGTTGTTCAGCCAGGTGCCGCGCAGGGTCAGGCCGGTCGCCAGGTCGACACCGACGCCGATGGCGCCCTGGTGCAGGTTGGCCTTGCCGCCGGACTGCCGGGTCGGCAGGCGCAACATGGCCATCACCGGGTAGCCCATCAGCACGATGATGCGGATGTCCGGCACACCTTCGTAGCTGATGCTCTTGAAGATCTGGTCCGGAGTCACCCGATATTCGATCAGTGCCCGGTCACGGTGGCCGCCGAGCGAATACAGGCCGGTGAGGATGCTGGAGATATGGTGCTCCAGCTCCTCGTGGGTGAGGATCTTGCCCGACACCGTGCGATAGCGACCTTCGAAACGGTCGGCGATGACGATGATGCCGTCACCGCCGGCGCCCTGGGCCGGCTTGATCACGAAGTCGTTGCGCCCGCCGATGATCTCGTCGAGCTTGTCGATTTCCTTCTCCGTGGAAATCACGCCATACAGTTCCGGCACATGGATGCCGGCCTTGATCGCGCGCTCCTTGGTGATGATCTTGTCGTCGACAATCGGGTACAGACTGCGCTTGTTGTACTTGAGCACGTAGTCCGCGTTACGCCGATTGATGCCCATGATGCCCCGGGCTTCCAGGGCCTTCCAGGTCTTCCAGAAACCGAACATCAGGCGTCAGCCTTCTTCAGGAAAGCCTTGAAGCGCACCAGTTCGGTCAGGCGATAACCGCGATAGCGACCCATGGCCAGCATGAAGCCCACCAGAATCAGCAGGATCGCCGGGAAGGTGAACACGAAGTACACCAGCTCCGGAACGGTCATGATCAGGTGCGCTAGGGACGCCGCGAACAGCGTGCCGATCGCCACTTTCAGCGCATGGCTGGCGCCGCGTTCTTCCCAGGTGATCGACAGGCGTTCGATGGTCATGGTCAGAATCACCATCGGGAACAGCGCCACCGACAGGCCGCGTTCCAGACCGAGCTTGTGGCTGAACAGACTGATCGCCGCGATCAGCACCACCACGAACGTCAGCACCACCGAGAGTCGCGGCAGCATTTGCAGCTTCAGGTGTTCCAGATACGAGCGCAGTGACAGTCCCAGCGCCGTGATCACGGTAAACAGCAGGATGCCGAAGCCCAGCTGCGTCTCGCGGAAGGCCAGGGCGATCAGCACCGGGGTGAATGTGCCGAGGGTCTGCAGGCCGACCAGGTTGCGCAGGATCAGGATCACCAGCACGCCGATCGGGATCATCACCATGATCATGAACGTCTGCTGGGTCTGCAGCGGCAGGCCGTACAGCGAGTATTCGAGGAAGTTGGCGTCGGTGTTTTCGTCGGTCAGCTTGGCCAGACGAATCGCGTTCATCTCGCTGTTGTTCAGGCTGAAGGTCACGTTGGCTTTCTTCGCGCCGTCGACGGTGATCAGGTTTTCATCGCCGGTCCACCACAGCAGGCGGTCGGTCGGCAGGCCTTGTTCGCCGGTTTCCGGGTTGAAGTACAGCCAGTCGTTGCCGTTGAAACTGCGCAGCCACAGTTCAGGGGTTTGCGGCTGATCGGCGACGAGGCGGATGGTGTGGACTTTCTCGACAGGAACGTGGGCGATGGACAGCAGCAGTTCAACGATTTTTGCCTTGTGGGCCGTCGACGGATCGCCCGCCAGCAGCAGTTTCACGTTGTCGTCGTTGGTGTTGTTGACACGTTTGATGGCTTCGCCGATGAAAGTTTCGACGTCGGCAGAATGCTGGCGGATCGGGGCGAGCAGGGCTTCGGCGGCGATTTTTTCCGGGCCTTCGATGGCCATGCTGTCGCGGAAAGTCGGGCCTTTGACCTTGGTTTTCTCGGCGGTGTAACGCTTGGTCAGCACCAGACGGTAATAAAGGGTCTGGTTGCCCTTGGCCCGGCGCGCCGACCAGGTGACCTTGCGGTTGCCGTCGACACGGTTGACCGCCACGCCATAGTTGTTGGAGATAAAGCTCTCATTGAGACTGACGTAATCGCGGCTCAGGGGCGGCACGAACATCTGGATCTTCACCGGATCCTTGGTGCTGGCGACGAACTCGACCTTGGCGTCGATGTTCCACAAGTCGTCGGTGGCGTCTTCGGTCACCGGAATGCCGAGCACGAAAATCTGATAGGCCGTAACCGAAACGCCCAGGAGCACCAGGATGGTGATCAGGATTTTCAGGTGGAAGGTTAGAGAACGCATGGAAATTACTCGGCGGTATGAGCGGCGATGGCGCAGGCGGGTTTGCCGGCAGCGTATTTAAGACTGGGATCGACCAGCGCATCGAAGCGTTTCAGCGCCTCGGAGCCGATCAAAAGCGGGTATTGGAACGCACTGCGGTCGGTCAGGTTCACTTCGATGCTGCGCATCGCCGAACCCATGCAGATATCCAGCTCGATCACCGGGCGTGCGGTGTACTTCTTGCCTTCTTCCGGGTCGTAGTCGCCGGCGCGGCGCTTGATCTTGCTGACCCGGGCCAGCGGCCGTTCGATCGGGTGTGAATGCGCGGCGTCGATGGCCAGGTAGAAACGCACCCAGGATTCACCGTTGCGCTTGAAGCGTTTGATGTCGCGGGCGCTCAGGGAGGCGGTTTTCGCCCCGGTATCGAGTTTCGCTGCCACTTCCAGGTTGATCCCGTCGAGGGCGGCGTACTCGTTGAGGCCGTACACAGTCTTTTCCCCCGCCACAGCCAGGCCGGGCAGGCAAAACAGATAGAAAAAGGTGGGGAAGGGCTTGAGTCTCATAAATCCTGGCGAGCAGCGTTCCGTTCTCGGTTCAGGGCCACGGCATCAGGAGATCCTGTCTGCGCGCGCCTTCGTGTGCCTATCAGCTTTTTATGACAAGCCGTGCAAGTGACTGGCAAATGCGGGCGGCATTCTAGCACGGTGGTTTTATGGCGCCAGCGCCCGAGCGGGTCTATAACCCTTGGGGCTGATATCCGGCGTTATTAGACGATTGTCGACAATATCCATTTATCCTTTGACTGACGCAGGCTGATTCGCTAGTTTTTGCCGCATTGGATTTGAAGGTGTCGACAATATGCTGGATCAACTCGATCCCCCGGTCATCAGCGGTGACGATTCGGAAACCCTGTCCGAAAACGTCTTCCGGCGTATCCAGGCCGCCATCGTCAAAGGCGAAATCGCCCCGGGCAGCAAGATCTCCGAGCCGGAACTGGCACGCACCTACGGCATCAGTCGCGGGCCGCTGCGCGAGGCGATTCATCGTCTGGAAGGCCAGCGCCTGCTAGTGCGCGTGCCGCACGTCGGTGCGCGAGTGGTCTCGTTGAGCCATGCCGAACTGCTCGAACTCTACGAAATCCGCGAATCCCTCGAAGGCATGGCCTGCCGTCTGGCGGCCGAACGCATGAGCGTCGAAGAAATCGACGAACTGCGCAGGGTGCTGGAAACCCACGAGCGCGATGCGGCGTTTCAGGCCGGCGTCGGCTACTACCAGCAGGAAGGCGATTTCGACTTTCACTACCGGATCATCCAGGGCAGCGGCAACCGCACCCTCACGCAAATGCTCTGCGGCGAGCTCTATCAACTGGTGCGCATGTACCGCATCCAGTTTTCCACCACGCCCAACCGCCCGCGCCAGGCCTTTGCCGAACACCACCGGATTCTCGATGCCATCGCCGACCGTGACGGCGAGCTCGCGGAATTGTTGATGCGCCGCCACATCGGCGCCTCGAAACGCAACATCGCCCGTCATTACCAGGACGGCGCCGACAATAAGACAGCCACTGAACGAGGTGAGTCATGAGTTCCAACAAGAGCACTCCAGGCCAGCGTTTCCGCGATGCGGTCGCCAGCGAACATCCGTTGCAAGTGGTCGGCGCGATCAACGCCAACCACGCGCTGCTGGCCAAGCGCGCCGGTTTCAAGGCGATTTACCTGTCCGGTGGCGGGGTGGCTGCCGGCTCCCTCGGCGTGCCGGACCTGGGCATCACCGGCCTGGATGACGTGCTGACCGACGTGCGTCGCATTACCGACGTCTGCGACCTGCCGCTGCTGGTGGACGTGGACACCGGTTTCGGCGCCTCGGCGTTCAACGTGGCGCGTACCGTGAAGTCGATGATCAAGTTCGGCGCCGCGGCGATCCACATCGAAGACCAGGTCGGCGCCAAGCGCTGTGGCCACCGTCCGAACAAAGAGATCGTCACCCAGCAGGAAATGGTCGACCGCATCAAGGCCGCCGTCGATGCCCGTACCGACGACAGCTTCGTGATCATGGCCCGCACCGACGCGCTGGCCGTTGAAGGCCTGGAGTCGGCACTGGATCGCGCCGCCGCGTGCATCGAGGCCGGCGCCGACATGATCTTCCCGGAAGCCATCACTGAACTGGAGATGTACAAACTGTTCGCCAACCGTGTGAAAGCGCCGATCCTGGCCAACATCACCGAATTCGGCTCGACGCCGCTGTACACCACCGAGCAGTTGGCCGGAGCGGATGTGTCGCTGGTGCTGTACCCGCTGTCGGCGTTCCGTGCGATGAACAAGGCGGCGGAAAACGTCTACACCGCGATCCGCCGCGACGGCACCCAGCAGAATGTCATCGACACCATGCAGACTCGCATGGAGCTCTACGATCGCATCGATTACCACACCTTCGAGCAGAAGCTCGACGCGTTGTTTGCGGCGAAGAAGTAAGCCGCAACCGTACTCCCTAACAAATTCAAGATTGGAGACAACAATGGCCGAAGCAAAAGTACTCAGTGGCGCCGGGCTCCGGGGCCAGGTTGCCGGGCAAACCGCACTGTCCACCGTGGGCCAGGCCGGAGCCGGGCTGACCTATCGCGGCTACGACGTGCGCGAACTGGCAGCAGACGCACAATTTGAAGAAGTGGCGTACCTGCTGCTCTACGGGGAGCTGCCGACCAAGGCCCAGCTCGCCGAGTATCAAGGCAAGCTGAGCAAGCTGCGCGATTTGCCGCAAGCGCTGAAAGAAGTGCTGGAGCGCATCCCCGCCGACGCCCACCCTATGGACGTGATGCGCACCGGCTGCTCGTTCCTGGGCAACATTGAGCCGGAGAAGGACTTCTCCGAGCAACGCGACAAGACCGACCGCCTGCTGGCCGCGTTCCCGGCGATCATGTGCTACTGGTATCGCTTCAGCCACGACGGCAAACGCATCAACTGCGTGAGCGACGAGCCGTCCATCGGTGGTCATTTCCTGCACCTGTTGCACGACAAGAAACCGAGCGAGCTGCACGTCAAAGTGATGAACGTCTCGCTGATCCTCTACGCCGAGCACGAGTTCAACGCCTCGACTTTCACCGCCCGGGTGTGCGCTTCGACCTTGTCCGACCTGTATTCCTGCGTCACTGCAGCCATCGGCTCGCTGCGCGGCCCGCTGCACGGCGGCGCCAACGAAGCGGCGATGGAAATGATCGAGCGCTTCTCGTCGCCGGAAGAGGCGATCAAGGGCACCCTCGGCATGCTCGAGCGCAAGGACAAGATCATGGGCTTCGGCCACGCGATCTATAAGGACAGCGATCCGCGCAACGAGGTGATCAAGGGCTGGTCGAAAAAGCTCGCCGACGAAGTGGGCGACAAGGTGTTGTTCGCGGTATCGGAAGCCATCGACAAGACCATGTGGGAGCAGAAGAAACTGTTCCCCAACGCCGACTTCTACCATGCCTCGGCGTACCACTTCATGGGCATCCCGACCAAGCTGTTCACCCCGATCTTCGTCTGCTCGCGCCTGACCGGCTGGGCAGCGCACGTGTTCGAACAGCGCGCCAACAACCGCATCATCCGTCCAAGCGCCGAGTACACCGGCGTCGAACAGCGCACGTTCGTGCCGATCGAACAGCGCTGACCGGGGAGGGCGCCGGTACAGGCGCCCCCTCTTTGAAACTACCGTGACCGAGTCCTGACCGATGAACACAGAATTTCGCAAGAACCTGCCCGGCACGCCGCTGGACTTTTTCGACGTCCGTGCGGCTGTCGATGCGATCCAGCCCGGCAGCTACGACACCCTGCCGTACACCTCTCGCGTGCTGGCGGAAAACCTCGTGCGTCGCTGCGACCCGGCCACGCTCACCGATTCCCTGAAGCAACTGATCGAGCGCAAACGCGATCTCGACTTCCCGTGGTTCCCGGCCCGTGTGGTGTGCCACGACATTCTCGGCCAGACCGCGCTGGTGGATCTGGCCGGCCTGCGTGACGCCATTGCCCAGCAGGGCGGCGACCCGGCGCAAGTCAACCCGGTGGTGCCGACGCAACTGATCGTCGACCACTCGCTGGCGGTGGAGGCAGGCGGTTTTGACAAGCAGGCGTTCGAGAAGAACCGCGCCATCGAAGACCGTCGCAACGAAGACCGTTTCCACTTCATCAACTGGACCAAGAAGGCGTTCAAGAACGTCGACGTGATCCCGCCGGGCAACGGCATCATGCACCAGATCAACCTGGAGAAAATGTCCCCGGTGATCCAGGTGCGCGACGGCGTGGCATTCCCGGACACCTGCGTCGGCACCGACAGCCACACCCCGCACGTCGATGCGCTGGGCGTGATCGCCATCGGTGTCGGTGGGCTTGAAGCCGAGAGCGTGATGCTCGGCCGCGCGTCGTGGATGCGCCTGCCGGAAAGCGTCGGCGTCGAACTGACCGGCAAGCTGCAACCGGGCATCACCGCCACCGACATGGTGCTGGCGCTGACCGAGTACCTGCGCAAACAGAAAGTGGTCGGTGCATGGCTGGAGTTCTTCGGCGAAGGTGCTTCGGCATTGACCCTCGGTGACCGCGCGACTATCTCCAACATGGCCCCGGAATACGGCGCTACCGCGGCGATGTTCTACATCGACCAGCAGACCATCGATTACCTGAAACTCACCGGTCGCGAAGACCAGCAAGTGCAACTGGTCGAGCAATACGCCAAGCAGATCGGCCTGTGGGCTGACAGCCTGAAAGGCGCGCAGTACGAGCGCGGCCTGACCTTCGATCTGTCTTCGGTGGTGCGCAACATGGCCGGCCCGAGCAACCCGCATGCCCGGGTGGCGGTGTCGGATCTGGCGGCCAAAGGGATCGCCGGTCAGTGGGAAGACGTGCCGGGGCAAATGCCTGACGGCGCGGTGATCATCGCTGCCATCACCAGTTGCACCAACACCAGCAACCCGCGCAACGTGATCGCCGCCGGCCTGCTGGCGCGCAACGCCAACAAGCTCGGCCTGACTCGCAAACCGTGGGTCAAGTCGTCGCTGGCGCCGGGCTCGAAAACCGTGGCGCTGTACCTCGATGAGGCGGGGCTGACCACGGAGCTGGAGCAACTCGGTTTCGGCGTCGTCGCGTTTGCCTGCACCACTTGCAACGGCATGTCCGGTGCGCTGGATCCGGTGATCCAGCAGGAAATCATCGACCGCGATCTGTACGCCACCGCCGTGCTGTCCGGCAACCGCAACTTCGACGGCCGGATTCATCCGTACGCCAAGCAGGCATTCCTCGCTTCGCCGCCGCTGGTGGTGGCCTACGCGATTGCCGGCACCATCCGTTTCGACATCGAGAAAGATGTACTGGGCGTGGTCGACGGCAAGGAAATCCGCCTGAAGGACATCTGGCCGAGCGACGAGGAAATCGACGCGGTGGTGAAGTCGTCGGTGAAGCCGGAGCAGTTCCGTCAGGTCTACATCCCGATGTTCGCTATCCACGAAGACACCGGCCCGAAAGTTACGCCGCTGTACGACTGGCGCGAGATGAGCACCTACATCCGCCGTCCGCCGTACTGGGAAGGCGCACTGGCCGGAGCGCGTCCGCTCAAGGGCATGCGCCCGCTGGCGGTGCTGCCGGACAACATCACCACCGATCACCTGTCGCCGTCGAACGCGATCATGCTCGACAGCGCCGCCGGCGAATACCTGGCGAAAATGGGGCTGCCGGAAGAGGACTTCAACTCTTACGCGACCCACCGTGGCGACCACCTGACCGCACAGCGCGCAACGTTTGCCAACCCGAAACTGTTCAACGAAATGGTCGTGGAAAACGGCAAGGTCAAGCAGGGCTCGCTGGCTCGCGTGGAGCCGGAAGGCAAAGTAATGCGCATGTGGGAAGCCATCGAAACCTACATGGAACGCAAGCAGCCGCTGATCATCATCGCCGGCGCCGACTACGGTCAGGGCTCGTCCCGGGACTGGGCGGCCAAAGGCGTGCGTCTGGCGGGTGTGGAAGCGATTGCCGCCGAAGGTTTCGAGCGCATTCACCGCACCAACCTGGTGGGCATGGGTGTGTTGCCGCTGGAGTTCAAACCGGGCACCGACCGCAAGACCCTGGGCATCGACGGCAGCGAAACCTACGACGTGATCGGCGCCCGCACGCCACGCGCCGAACTGACGCTGGTGATCCATCGCAAGAACGGCGAGCGCGTCGAAGTGCCGGTGACCTGCCGCCTCGATACCGCCGAAGAAGTGTCGATCTACGAGGCCGGCGGCGTGCTGCAGCGCTTCGCCCAGGACTTCCTCGAAGAATCGGCGGTTGCCGTTTAAATCAATCGATGTGGGCATGGGACTTCAAGTCCCATGCTTTCGTTAAGGAGCACCATGGCTCACGCACCGCAAATAAAAATCCCCGCCACCTACATGCGCGGCGGCACCAGCAAAGGCGTGTTTTTCAGCCTCACCGACTTGCCTGAAACGGCGCAAATTCCCGGCCCGACCCGCGATGCTTTATTGCTCCGGGTAATCGGCAGCCCCGACCCGTACGACAAACAGATCGACGGCATGGGCGGTGCCACGTCGAGCACCAGCAAAACCGTGATCCTGTCGAAAAGCATCAAGGCCGATCACGACGTCGATTACCTGTTCGGTCAGGTGTCCATCGACAAACCGTTCGTGGACTGGAGCGGCAACTGCGGCAACCTGTCGGCGGCGGTCGGCTCGTTCGCCATCAGCAACGGCCTGGTGGACGCCAGCCGCATTCCGCACAACGGTGTGGCGGTGGTTCGCGTGTGGCAGGCCAACATCGGCAAAACGATCATTGCCCACGTGCCGATCACCAACGGCGAAGTCCAGGAAACCGGAGATTTCGAACTCGACGGCGTGACCTTCCCTGCTGCCGAAGTGCAGGTCGAATTCATGGACCCGGCGGCGGAAGAAGAGGGCGGCGGTGGCTCGATGTTCCCCACCGGCAACCTGATCGACGAACTGGAAGTGCCGGGCGTCGGCACCTTCAAGGCGACCATGATCAACGCGGGTATCCCGACGATCTTCGTCAACGCCGAAGACATCGGTTACACCGGCACCGAATTGCAGAGCGCGATCAACAGCGATCCGAAGGCTTTGCAGATGTTCGAGACCATCCGTGCTTACGGTGCGCTGCGCATGGGCCTGATTTCCAACATTGACGAAGCGGCCAAGCGTCAGCACACGCCGAAGGTGGCTTTCGTGGCTCGGCCTGCGGATTACGTGGCGTCCAGTGGCAAGGCGATTGGCGCCGGGGATGTGGATCTGCTGGTGCGGGCGTTGTCGATGGGCAAGTTGCACCACGCGATGATGGGCACGGCGGCGGTGGCGATTGGTACTGCGGCGGCGATTTCCGGGACCTTGGTGAACCTCGCGGCCGGTGGCGTTGAACGCAATGCCGTGCGCTTCGGGCATCCGTCCGGGACGTTGCGCGTCGGGGCCGAGGCCAGCCTGGAAAACGGTGAGTGGGTCGTGAAGAAAGCGATCATGAGCCGAAGTGCGCGGGTGTTGATGGAAGGTTACGTCCGCGTGCCTGGAGATTCGTTCTGACGGACAGTCGCCGAGAGCGAGCCTGATCGCTCTCGGCGCTTTGCGTATTTCAATAACAAGAAAAATTAGCCCTGAACCGAGGTCCCATCAACGAACCACTTTGAAGAGTGAATCGAACATGAGCGCCAACGTCGACCTGAACAACCGCCCCGACTACGACCATGTCCTGCAGGACATCGCCGATTACGTCCTCACCTACAAAATCGAATCCGCCGAAGCCCTCGACACCGCCCGCAACTGCCTGATGGACACCCTGGGCTGCGGCCTGCTGGCCCTGCGTTTCCCCGAATGCACCAAACACCTCGGGCCCATCGTCGAAGGCACCGTCGTGCCATTCGGCGCGCGAGTCCCCGGCACGTCCTATCGCCTCGACCCGGTAAAAGCCGCGTGGGACATCGGCTGCATCGTGCGCTGGCTGGATTACAACGACACCTGGCTCGCCGCCGAATGGGGGCATCCGTCGGACAACCTCGGCGGGATTCTCGCGGTGGCCGATCATTTGTCGCAAAAGCGTCTGGCCAATGGCGAAGCGCCGCTGACGGTGCGCGATGTGCTCGAAGCGATGATCATGGCCCACGAGATTCAGGGCGTGATTGCACTGGAAAACTCCTTCAATCGCGTAGGTCTCGACCACGTGATTCTGGTGAAAGTCGCCTCGACCGCCGTTGTCGCCAGGCTGATGGGTGCCAATCGCGAGCAATTGCTCTCGGCGTTGTCCCACGCATTTGCCGATGGTCAGGCGTTGCGCACTTACCGCCATGCGCCGAATGCCGGTTCGCGCAAATCCTGGGCAGCGGGGGATGCTTCGAGTCGCGGGGTGCGTCTGGCGGATATCGCGATGCGCGGCGAGATGGGCATTCCCGGCGTGTTGACGGCCAAGCAGTGGGGCTTCTACGACGTGCTGTTCAGCCACACCAACAACGATCTGGCGCTCAAGCCTGAAGGCAAACGCGCCTTCAGCTTCTCGCGTCCTTTCGGCAGTTACGTGATGGAAAACGTGCTGTTCAAGATCAGCTTCCCCGCCGAGTTCCACGCGCAAACCGCCTGCGAAGCCGCGGTAACCCTGCACCCGCAGGTGCGCAATCGTCTGCATGAGATCGACCGGATCGTCATCACCACCCACGAATCGGCGATCCGCATCATTTCCAAGGTCGGCCCGTTGGCCAATGCCGCCGACCGCGATCACTGCATCCAGTACATGACCGCTGTGCCGCTGGCGTTCGGCAATCTGGTGGCCGAGCAGTACGAAGACGATTTCCACGCGGCCCATCCGATCATCGATGTGCTGCGCGAAAAAATGGTCATCGTCGAGGATTCGCGCTTTACCCGCGAATACCTCGAAGCCGACAAGCGCTCGATTGCCAATGCGGTGCAGGTGTTTTTCAAGGACGGTTCCAGCACCGAAAACGTGGTGGTGGAATACCCGATCGGTCACCGTCGGCGCCGGGCCGAGGGCATTCCGTTGCTGGAGGACAAGTTCAGGGCGAACCTGGCCACGCGTTTCACCGGCCAGCGCAGCGCCGAGATCCTTGCGCTGTGCAAGGATCAGGCGCGACTTGCGGCGACGCCGGTGAACCGTTTTGTCGACTTGTTCGTGATCTGAACCGCCGGGATTGTCGAGGGCTACAGGCTGCCCTCGACATCCTCCAGGCTGAACGTTTCGGTGTGGTCGTCGTAGGAGAAAATCTCGGCGTAACGGCCCCAGGCAATCACGATTTCCAGGTTTTTCTCGACGAAGGCTTCGGTCAGCGAGTCTTCCAGTTCCTGCTCGAAACGCACCCGTGGCGCCCGGTGGCCGTTGCGTTCCAGCAATACCTGGCGGATTCGCGCGGCCAGCGGTATGTAGCGGATCAGATGTTCGGCAAACAGAGTCTTGCGCTCTTGCGTGCCATAGTCGGCGAACAGTTTGCCGGCGTCGGTCAGCGTGATGTCCGCGCCCTTGAGTTCGGCGAAGCCCAGGTATTCGAGCATCTCGGCCACCGGAAACAGGTCGTCCACTTCCAGCAAACGCCGCTCGGCCACGTTGGGCAGGCCGGCGTGGCCGTTGTAGGGCTCGGCCGCCAGGGTTTCGATCAGGCCTGCCATCAGGTTGGTGGACACTTCCTGCAGCGGACTGCTGATCTTCAACTCGGGTTTGCCGGTGCTGGCGTCGGCACTGCGGCGGTCGGTCATCTGCGCGTAGATGTCATCGACCATTTGCCGGAAGGCCGGGTCGAGGCGATTGCGCGGATGGGCGAAGGGCACCTTGATTTCCGCCACCAGCCGCCCAGGGTTGGACGACAGCACCATAATGCGGTCGCACATCAGCACCGCTTCTTCGATGTTGTGGGTCACGATCAGGATCGATTTGATCGGCAGTTGCTTGCCGCTCCACAGGTCCAGCAGATCGTTTCTCAGGGTTTCGGCGGTCAGCACGTCCAGCGCCGAGAAAGGTTCGTCCATCAACAGCAGCGTCGGGTTGACCACCAGCCCGCGAGCGAATCCCACGCGCTGGCGCATGCCGCCGGACAGTTCGCGAGGGTAGGCGTTTTCGAAACCGTCCAGGCCGATCAGGTCGATGGCGGCCAGCGCACGCTTGCGTGCCTCTTTACGTTCGACCTGCAAGGCCTGCAGGCCGGCCTCGACGTTTTCCAGCACCGTCAGCCACGGGAACAGGGCAAAGGTCTGGAACACCATGGCCACGCCTTCGGCCGGGCCGTCCAGCGGTTTGCCGTTGTACAGGACTTCTCCGGATGAGGGCTCGATCAGCCCCGCGATGATCCGCAGCAGGGTGGATTTGCCCGAGCCGGAGCGGCCAAGCATGCCGACGATTTCGCCTTCGTGCAGGGCCAGATTGACCCCGCTGAGCACTTGCAACTCGTCCTTGCCCTTGCCGAACACTCGGTTCACGTCAGTAAGCGAGTAGATTTCGGGTGTGGCGCCAGTGTGTTCGGTATAGGTATTCATCACATCGAATCCCGTCAGTTCAGGCGAAGTTTGTTTTCGGCCATGGCGTACATCGGCCGCCAGACCAGGCGATTGAAGGCCACGACGAAGAACGCCATGACCACCACGCCGAGGGTGATTTTCGGGAAGTCGCCGGCGGCCGTGGTTTGCGCGATATAGGCGCCGAGGCCATGGGCGACGACCTTGTCCTGTCCCCAGGAAACGAATTCGGAAACGATGCTGGCGTTCCACGCGCCGCCCGAAGCGGTGATGGCGCCGGTCACGTAATACGGGAAGATCCCCGGCAGCATCACCTTGCGCCACCACAGCCAGCCGCGAATGCGGAAGTTGGCGGCGGCTTCCTTGAAGTCATTGGGGAAGGCGCTGGCCCCGGCGATCACGTTGAACAGGATGTACCACTGCGTCCCGAGCACGATCAGCGGGCTTAGCCAGATGTCCGGGTTCAACTGATAACGCAGGATCACGATGACGAACACCGGGAACAGCAGGTTCGCCGGGAACGCCGCGAGAAACTGCGCCAGCGGCTGGATCTTTTCTGCCAGGGCCGGACGCAGGCCAATCATCACGCCCAGCGGCACCCAGATCAGCGAGGCGATAAAGATCAACCCGGCCACCCGCAACAGGGTGTACAGCCCCAGCAGCAACACATGCCCGACTTCGGCGAACGTCACTTCCGTGCCGACATACAGCACGATGTGGTACAGCGCATACGCGGTCAGCAGTGCGATAAACGAGCCCCAGATCCAGTCGATGGCCTTGGTGGTGGCGGGGCTTTCCGAGGTCATGACTTTGCGCGCCGAACGCGGCAGGTTCAGGCGCATGTTGCCGAGGCGGCTGATGGCGCGGCTGATCGGACGCAGAATGCGCTGGATCATCCGGGTGCGCTGGATCAGATTCAGTACCCAGGACTCCGGTGCTGCGGTTTGCGAGGCGGTGTTTTCCATGCGGAATTTGTCGGCCCAGGCCACCAGCGGGCGGAACAGGAACTGGTCATAGATCAGGATGACCAGGATCATCGTCAGGATGACGTAGCCCACCGCGTGCATGTCTTTTTGCGCGATGGCCAGGGCCAGGAACGAGCCGATCCCGGGCAGGGTGATGGTCTGGTCACCCACGGTGATCGCTTCCGAGGCCACCACGAAAAACCAGCCGCCGGACATGCTCATCATCATGTTCCAGACCAGCCCGGGCATCGCGAAGGGCACGTCGAGCTTCCAGAATTTCTGCCAGCCGGACAGTTGCAGGTTGGTCGAGACCTCCACCAGATCCCCCGGCAGCATGCGCAGCGACTGATAGAAGCTGAACGTCATGTTCCACGCCTGACTGGTGAAAATGGCAAAAATCGCAGCGAATTCCGCGCCCAGAACCCGACCGGGAAACAGCAACAGAAAGAAGGTCACGGTGAAGGAGATGTAACCCAGCACCGGCACCGATTGCAGGATGTCCAGCACCGGCACCAGCAGTTTTTCGGCCCGGCGGCTTTTCGCGGCCAGCGTGCCGTAGAGCAGTGTGAACACCAGGGCCGCGACCATCGCCGCGAGCATGCGCAAAGTGGTGCGCATGGCGTATTCCGGCAGGTTGGCGGGGTCGAGCGAGACCACTTCACTTTGCAGCGTGCCGATCGGGGCCCAGGTTTCCCGGGCACCGATCGAGAAAAACAGCAGGAAGCCGATCACCAGCGGCATGGCGATCAAGTCCCAGCGATTGGGCAGCAGGCGTCGGGTCGAGGCCGGTATGTAGTGACGGAACACTTTATTCATAAGCAGTGATTCCTGCAGTGCTCTGAATGGAGGCGCGGCAGTCTGAGCGTAGCTTCAGTCTGCACGACGCACCCGGGAATGAACGGACGCTCATTCCTTGACTTCAATGGGGAGGCTGGATGCTGCGGGCCCGGTGAATTCAACGGGCCGAGAGGGTTGGCGCATCCGGTTTGCGGCCGGATACGCAACTTGCGCGGATTGTATATTTCGGAATGTTACAGAGTCGTAAAAAACACGGCCCGGGACCGGGCTTGTGAGACTTCATTCAGCCTGCGGACAGGTTGGCCGCGTCGGGGTTACTTGAACCGCCGTTCCACGCCTTTTTCCACGAGGATCTTCGCCGAAATCTCTTCCACGGAAAAATGCGTGGAGTTGATGTGCGGGATGTTTTCGCGACGGAACAGGTTCTCCACCTCACGCACTTCGAATTCGCACTGGGCGTAGCTCGAATAGCGGCTGTTGGGTTTGCGTTCGTTGCGGATCGCGGTGAGGCGGTCCGGATCGATGGTCAGGCCGAACAGCTTGTGCTGGTGGGCGCGCAGGGCGGCCGGCAATTGCAGGCGCTCCATGTCGTCTTCGGTCAGCGGATAGTTGGCCGCGCGGATGCCGAACTGCATCGCCATGTACAGACACGTCGGCGTCTTACCACAACGCGACACCCCCACTAGTATCAGGTCGGCCTTGTCGTAATAGTGGGTGCGCGCGCCGTCGTCGTTGTCGAGGGCGAAGTTCACCGCCTCGATCCGCTCCATGTAGTTGGAGTTGTGGCCGATCGAATGAGATTTGCCGACGGTGTAGGAAGAATGCTCGGTCAGTTCCTGTTCGAGCGGGGCGAGGAACGTCGAGAAAATGTCGATCATGAAACCATTGGAGGTTGCGAGAATCTCACGGATGTCCTGATTGACGATGGTGTCGAAGATAATCGGCCGGAAACCATCGGTTTCAGCGGCTTTGTTGATTTGTTGTACCATGGCCCGCGCTTTGTCCGCGTTGTCGATGTAGGGCCGCGTGAGTTTGGTGAAGGTAATGTTTTCGAACTGCGCCAGAAGGCTTTGACCCAGGGTTTCGGCAGTAATGCCGGTGCCATCGGAGATAAAGAAAGCAGATCGTTTCATTTGCACCTTGGGCCTTAAGCTAGTGACGAATCTTGGATATGATAGGCGCGATTTGTCGGCCGCCAATGGCCCGCATTCTCACTTATTTTCCAGGTCCAGGCCATACAACCGGCCGATGCTCCCCCGAGCCGCCGGTTTCTGAGCTTTTCCAACACAGTTAGTGGAGAGATCACCTTGGTAGAGTACGTAGTTTCCCTCGATAAGCTCGGCAAACACGATGTTGAGCATGTGGGGGGCAAGAACGCATCCCTGGGCGAGATGATCAGCAACCTGGCCGGTGCCGGTGTGTCGGTCCCCGGCGGTTTCGCCACCACCGCGCAGGCCTATCGCGACTTTCTCGAGCTGAGCGGCCTCAACGACCAGATCCACAAGGCTCTCGACGCCCTGGACGTCGATGACGTCAACGCGCTGGCCAAGACCGGCGCCCAGATCCGCCAATGGATCATGGAAGCCGAATTCCCTGAAAAACTGAACACCGAGATCCGCACCGCGTTCGCCGCGCTGTCGGCCGGCAATCCCGATGTGGCCGTGGCCGTGCGTTCCTCCGCCACCGCCGAAGACCTGCCGGACGCTTCGTTCGCCGGTCAGCAGGAAACCTTCCTGAACATCCGTGGCGTGGAAAACGTCATCCGCGCGGCCAAGGAAGTGTTCGCTTCCCTGTTCAACGACCGTGCCATTTCCTACCGCGTGCACCAGGGCTTCGACCACAAACTGGTCGCCCTGTCTGCCGGCGTGCAGCGCATGGTGCGTTCGGAAACCGGCACCGCCGGCGTGATGTTCACCCTCGATACCGAATCCGGCTTCCGTGACGTGGTGTTCATCACCGGCGCCTACGGCCTGGGCGAAACCGTCGTACAAGGCGCGGTGAACCCGGACGAATTCTATGTCCACAAGGGCACGCTGGAGGCCGGTCGTCCGGCGATCCTGCGTCGCAACCTGGGCAGCAAGGCCATCAAGATGATCTACGGCGACGAGGCCAAGGCCGGTCGTTCCGTGAAGACCGTCGATGTCGACAAGGCCGACCGCGCACGTTTCTGCCTGACCGACGCTGAAGTCAGCGAACTGGCCAAGCAGGCGATGATCATCGAGAAGCACTACGGCTGCCCGATGGACATCGAATGGGCCAAGGACGGTGACGACGGCAAGCTGTACATCGTGCAGGCCCGTCCGGAAACCGTGAAGAGCCGCACCCAGGCCAACGTCATGGAACGTTACCTGCTGAAGGAAACCGGCACCGTGCTGGTGGAAGGCCGTGCCATCGGTCAGCGCATCGGCGCGGGCAAGGTGCGGATCATCCGCGACGTGTCGGAAATGGACAAAGTCCAGCCGGGCGACGTGCTGGTCTCCGACATGACCGACCCGGACTGGGAACCTGTGATGAAACGCGCCAGCGCCATCGTCACCAACCGTGGCGGCCGTACCTGCCACGCGGCGATCATCGCCCGTGAGCTGGGTATTCCTGCAGTCGTCGGTTGCGGCAACGCCACCCAGCTGCTGAAGGATGGCCAGGGCGTGACCGTGTCCTGCGCCGAAGGCGACACCGGTTACATCTTCGAAGGCGAACTGGGCTTCGACATCAAGAAGAACTCCGTGGACGCCATGCCGGAGCTGCCGTTCAAGATCATGATGAACGTCGGCAACCCTGACCGTGCCTTCGACTTCGCGCAGCTGCCGAACGCCGGTGTGGGCCTGGCTCGTCTGGAATTCATCATCAACCGCATGATCGGCGTCCACCCGAAAGCGCTGTTGAACTACGACGGCCTGCCGCAGGACATCAAGGAAAGCGTCGACAAGCGCATCGCCGGTTACGACGATCCGGTCGGCTTCTACGTCGAGAAACTGGTCGAAGGCATCAGCACCCTGGCGGCTGCGTTCGCACCGAAGAAGGTCATCGTGCGTCTGTCGGACTTCAAGTCCAACGAATACGCCAACCTGATCGGCGGCAAGCTGTACGAGCCGGAAGAAGAAAACCCGATGCTGGGCTTCCGCGGCGCTTCGCGTTACATCAGCGAATCGTTCCGTGACTGCTTCGAGCTCGAATGCCGTGCACTGAAACGTGTGCGCAACGAGATGGGCCTGACCAACGTCGAAATCATGGTGCCGTTCGTCCGTACCCTGGGCGAAGCGAGCCAGGTGGTCGATCTGCTGGCAGAAAACGGCTTGAAGCGCGGCGACAACGGCCTGCGCGTGATCATGATGTGCGAACTGCCGTCCAACGCGATCCTGGCTGAAGAATTCCTCGAATTCTTCGACGGTTTCTCGATCGGTTCCAACGACCTGACCCAGCTGACTTTGGGGCTGGACCGTGACTCCGGGATCATCGCGCACCTGTTCGACGAGCGTAATCCGGCGGTCAAGAAGCTGTTGGCCAACGCGATTGCCGCGTGCAACAAGGCCGGCAAGTACATCGGTATCTGCGGTCAGGGCCCTTCGGACCACCCGGACCTGGCCAAGTGGCTGATGGAGCAGGGCATCGAAAGCGTTTCCCTGAACCCGGACACCGTGCTGGAAACCTGGTTCTTCCTGGCCGAAGGTCAGGCGGAATAAGCCGTGAATGAAGCCCCGGCCCTCTGAACCGGGCCGGGGCTTTAAGATTTAAGTAGGGCGAGCTCTCCGGATGCCGCCCTTTTTTGTGCAAGAGCATTATGCAAAGCAGCAGCAACCTTTTTCCTGTCGCTCTGATCAGCGCCGAACGCCGTGGTGATCTGAGCGAAGACATCTACCGTTTGAAACCGGGCAATAGCCCCGACTGGTCCGTGGAAATCGCGGTGACCCGTCTCGGCATGGCCGATGAGCCGGCGACACGCGGTGTGCCGGTGATCTTGCTGCATGGCAGCTTCTCCAACCGACGTTTCTGGTTTTCCCCGAAAGGCCTGGGTCTGGGCGCTTACCTCACGCGCCTGGGCTTCGATGTTTGGATCCCGGAAATGCGTGGCCACGGCATGTCTCAGCGTAACGAGGACTACCGCCGCAACCGCGTCGCCGACTACGCCCGTTACGATCTGCCGGCCATCGCCGCGTTCGTGCGTGAACAGAGCGGGCAGATTCCGCACTGGATCGGTCATTCGCTGGGCGGCATTACGCTCGCGGCCGCGTTGGGCGGTGAATACCTCGGTGAACCGGCCGTGGCGTCGGCAGCGTTTTTTGGCACGCAGGTCAGTCGCACTTACTGGCCGCTTAAGATTCCACCGGTGGAGTGGAGCGGGCGCTTCATTCTCAAGCGCTTTGCCCAGTTGTCCGGCTCGCGGCTCAAGCGTGGCCCGGAGGACGAACCGATCGGTCTCGCGCTGGAAAGCATGCGCTGGTACGGCCTGTTCGGGCGCTTCGGTGACAAGGACAAGGATTGGTGGGCGGGTCTTGCCGACGTTCAGGTGCCGGTGTTGGCGGTGACGGCGGCCGGCGATCATCAGGATCCGGCCTGGGCCTGCCGCAAGCTGTTCGAGCAAATCGGCTCCGAGCACAAGCAATTCATCAATCTGGGGCGCGAGCAGGGCTTCAGCGAAAATTTCGGCCATGTCGAGATGCTGGTGAGCAAGGCCGCCCAGGCTGAAGTCTGGCCGCTGGTGGCGCGCTGGTTGGCGGATCAGCACACGCCATTGGTCGGCGAAAAGGTGGATCTGGCGGCGGCAGGATGAGCGGAAGGCTCTGAAAAGGGCATTTCGTTCGAGTCCGCTTGCGGCTAAGATATGACGCATTGGACGGTTCCGGTCACATTTGGTGGCTGTTTCGCTATTACGTTTCAGCTTGTGTTCAGGTTCGCTCAGCGACCATTGCATGAACTAAGGTAAACAGCGACCGCCGGATCTCGTTTCAAAAGAGTGCGACATCCTTGATCGTCTTCCTTGTTACAGGAGTTATTCGATGAACCATTACCTCACGCCTGACCTGTGCGACGCCTATCCGGAGCTGGTGCAGGTGCTGGAACCGATGTTCAGCAATTTCGGCGGCCGTGATTCCTTCGGCGGCGAAATCGTGACCATCAAATGCTTCGAAGACAACTCGCTGGTCAAGGAACAGGTCGAACTCAAGGGCAACGGCAAGGTGCTGGTGGTCGATGGCGGCGGTTCCCTGCGGCGTGCGCTGCTGGGCGACATGCTGGCCGACAAGGCCTCGAAAAACGGTTGGGAAGGGCTGGTGATCTACGGTTGCATCCGTGACGTGGATGTCATCGCCCAGACCGATCTCGGCGTGCAGGCACTGGCCAGCCACCCGATGAAGACCGACAAGCGTGGTATCGGCGACCTCAACGTGCCGGTGACTTTCGCGGGTGTCACCTTTCATCCGGGCCAATACATTTATGCGGACAACAACGGCGTGATCATCTCGCCGAGCCCGCTGAAAATGCCTGAATAAAACGCGGCAACTACCGGGGTGAGGATGTTCGAGGAAGAAAACGCGCAATGGGGGCTGGTGCATGCCCTGGTGCTGGACGGTAAAGGCGGTGCGCGTTCGATAGCCCGGACTGAACTCGACGAACTGCAGCTGCAGGCCCATGAAAGCCTGTGGCTGCACTGGGATCGCAGTCATCCGCAGACCCAGACCTGGCTGCGCAAATCCAGCGGACTCAACGAATTCACCTGCGATCTGCTGCTGGAAGAGAACACCCGCCCGCGGCTGTTGCCGTTGCCCGAATCCGAATTGCTGCTGTTTTTGCGCGGGGTCAACCTCAATCCCGGTGCCGAGCCGGAAGACATGGTCTCGGTGCGGATTTTCGCGTCGGCCCAGCGTGTGATTTCCCTGCGTCTGCGCCCATTGCGCGCCACTGATGAACTGCTGGCGATGCTGGGGGAGGGCAAGGGCCCGAAAACCTCGTCCGAACTCATTCTTTATCTGGCGCAATACCTCACCAACAAGGTGCAGGATCTGGTCACTTGCCTCTCGGAAGTGGTCGATGACGAGGAAGAAAAGCTGGATGCCGACGAACGGTATACTCCCGAGCACGGAGCGGTTTTGCACATCCGTCGCCGGGCGGCCGGACTGAAGCGTTTTCTCGCACCGCAGCGGGATATTTTCGGACAGCTGACGCGGATAAAACTGCCGTGGTTCGTCGATGACGACGCGGACTACTGGAACGAATTGAACAACAGCCTGACCCGCTATCTCGAAGAGCTCGAATTGACCCGAGAGCGCGTGGGGCTTGTGCTGGACACCGAAGACCGGCGTTTGAGCGTGCGCATGAATCGCACCATGTACCGCTTCGGGATCATCACCGGGATCTTCCTGCCGATGAGTTTTCTTACCGGCCTGCTGGGGATCAATGTCGGCGGTATTCCGCTTTCCGGAAACCCTTACGGCTTCCTGGTGGCGTGCCTGCTGATGGTTCTGGTGGCCCTCGGACAATGGTGGTTGTTCCGCCGATTGCGCTGGGTATGACGATGCATCATGTGACCCGACCAAATCTGCCCGCGTCTTTCACAGACATCACGAGAGGTGCGTATGCACGATCCGTTTGAACAGTCTTTGCGCGACATGCTCAACGCCTCGCCGTCCGGCCGCGACGACGATGCCTGCCTGGGCCGCGTACTCAAAACCGCCAACCGCCAGGTCGGCGCCGGTGATCTGTTCAGCCTGCTGGGCCGCTGGCTGCCCGCGCTGATGATCGCCCTGAACAACGGCTCGGCTCATGTCGCGCCGGTTTCCCGTCTCCGTAAACCTAACGCTCGCACTGCTGATAAGGCTGATTGAATATGGAACTTGATCTCTGGACTCAGAGCCTCGTCACGGCAATGACTGCGTTGTGGACCAAAGTCGCTAATTTCATCCCGAACCTGTTCGGCGCACTGGTGGTGCTGCTGTTGGGCTTCGTCGTGGCCAAGCTGCTGGACACCTTGCTGTCCAAGTTGCTCGCCAAACTCGGCCTCGACCGCCTGATGGGTGGCACCGGCCTGACCAAATTGATGTCCCGTGCGGGACTGCAAGTGCCGATTTCGACCCTGATCGGAAAGATCGTCTACTGGTTCGTTCTGCTGATTTTCCTGGTTTCTGCGGCAGAATCCCTTGGACTTGAGCGAGTTTCAGCTACGCTGGACATGTTGGCGCTGTATGTGCCGAAAGTTTTCGGCGCTGCGCTGGTATTGCTGGTGGGGGTATTGCTGGCGCAACTGGCCAACGGTCTGGTACGCGGTGCGGCAGAAGGCGTCGGACTGGACTACGCTTCAGGACTTGGGCGTATTGCCCAGGGCCTGGTGATCATCATCAGTATCTCGGTCGCGATCAGTCAGCTCGAGGTCAAGACCGACCTGCTGAACCATGTGATCGTCATCGTATTGATTACCGTTGGTCTGGCGGTTGCGCTGGCCATGGGTTTGGGAAGCCGGGAAATTGCCGGTCAGATTCTTGCGGGAATCTATGTGCGTGAGTTGTATCAGGTTGGGCAACAAGTGCGTGTTGGCGAGGTCGAAGGCCAGATCGAAGAGATCGGCACGGTTAAGACCACATTGCTGACCGATGAGGGTGAGCTAGTCTCTCTCTCCAATCGGATCCTGCTGGAACAGCATGTGAGTAGCCGCTAATCCGGCAAACCCTGCTAATGTATGCCGCCGCAAAATGCCAGCTGATGCTGGCAGCGGTGGACATTGACCTGACTGTCGGCACGACTTGTTTTGAATAAAGCCCAAACGCTATCCACGCGCTACGACCCCCGCGAGCTCTCTGATGAGGAGTTGGTCGCGCGCTCGCATACCGAGCTGTTTCACGTGACGCGCGCCTATGAAGAACTGATGCGGCGTTACCAGCGAACACTATTTAACGTTTGTGCGCGGTATCTTGGGAACGATCGCGACGCAGATGATGTCTGTCAGGAAGTGATGCTGAAGGTGCTGTACGGCCTGAAGAACTTCGAGGGGAAATCGAAGTTCAAGACATGGCTATATAGCATCACTTACAACGAATGCATCACGCAGTATCGGAAGGAACGGCGAAAGCGTCGCTTGATGGACGCACTGAGTCTTGACCCCCTCGAGGAAGCGTCCGAAGAAAAGGCGCCGAAACCCGAGGAGAAGGGCGGACTTGATCGCTGGCTGGTGTATGTGAACCCGATTGACCGTGAAATTCTGGTGCTACGTTTTGTCGCAGAGCTGGAATTTCAGGAGATCGCAGACATCATGCACATGGGTTTGAGTGCTACAAAAATGCGGTACAAACGTGCTCTAGATAAATTGCGTGAGAAATTTGCAGGCATTGCTGAAACTTAGTTCAGCGCAAATATCTCTTACGTGTAGGCAAGTTCTGATAGACTTGCCGCCGAGTTGTCCCCCGGTTTGCGGGACTGCTTCACAATCACCAGATGGGGATTTAACGGATGAAACTGAAAAACACCTTGGGCTTGGCCATTGGTTCTTTGATTGCCGCTACTTCGTTCGGCGCACTGGCACAAGGCCAAGGCGCAGTTGAAGGCGAACTGTTCTACAAGAAGCAGTACAACGACAGCGTTAACCATGTCGAAGACGGCTTCAACCCAGGCGCCTCTATCGGTTACTTCTTGACCGACGACGTATCGTTGAACTTGACCTACGACAAGAACAACCACACCCGTTCGAACGACGGCACCGGCAGCCAGAAGCTGGGTGGCGACAACTTCGGTCTGAACGCTCAGTACCACTTCAACAACGCTGGTGACGCTCTGCGTCCTTACGTTGCTGGCGGTGTGAAGCACGGCAGCCTGACCAACGTAGCCGCTGACGGCCACACCGGTCGCGATCAGTCGACCTACCTGACTGCTGGCGCTGGCGTTAAGTACTACTTCGCTGAAAACTTCTACGCCCGTGCTGGTGTAGACGCTGACTACAAACTGGACAACGGTCGCTGGAACTACGCTCCAGTAATCGGTCTGGGCGTGAACTTCGGTGGCGGCAACAAGCCTGCTGCTGCTCCAGTTCCAGCACCAGCTGAAGTCTGCTCCGACAGCGACAACGATGGCGTTTGCGACAACGTTGACAAGTGCCCGAACACCCCAGCCAACGTAACTGTTGACGCTGATGGCTGCCCGGCAGTTGCTGAAGTTGTTCGTGTAGAGCTGGACGTGAAGTTCGACTTCGACAAGTCGGTCGTCAAGCCAAACAGCTACGCTGACATCAAGAACCTGGCTGACTTCATGAAGCAGTACCCATCGACTCACACCACTGTTGAAGGTCACACTGACTCCGTCGGTCCTGACGCTTACAACCAGAAACTGTCCGAGCGTCGTGCAAACGCCGTTAAGCAAGTTCTGGTTAACCAGTACGGTGTTGAATCGTCCCGCGTTCAGTCGATTGGCTACGGCGAAACCCGTCCAGTTGCTGACAACAAAACCGAAGCTGGCCGCGCCGTTAACCGTCGCGTAGAAGCTCAGGTTGAAGCTCAAGCTAAGTAATTAGCTCGCTGCTTTGAGAAAAGCCCGGCTTATGCCGGGCTTTTCTTTGTCTGCGATTTGGTAAAAACCAGATGATCAGGCTGACTGATCGGCTGGCCAGGCGAGCAAACCGGGTCGGGCCGCAGAGGCTGCCACCGCACCAATCACCAGAATGGCCGGACTCTTGAGCTGGAACCTGCTGGCCGCTTCCTCCATCCCCGTCAGATCGCTCCGGCATTCCCGTTGCTGCGGCAGGGAGGCGTTCTCGATCATCGCCACCGGCGTCTCCACCGCCATCCCGCCTGCCAGCAATTGCTCGCGAATCTCGCTGAGCCTGGCCACTCCCATGTAGATCACCAGCGTCGTGCCGCTTTGCGCCAGAGCCTGCCAGTTCAATTGGCTGTCGTCCTGGGTGTGCGCGGTGACCAGCGTTACACCCCGTGCCACGCCGCGCAAAGTCAGCGGAATATCACACTGCGTCGCCCCGGCCAGCCCGGCAGTGATGCCATTGACCAACTCCACTTCAACCCCGCGCTCATGCAGCCACTGCGCTTCCTCGCCGCCACGGCCGAAGATGCAGGGATCGCCGCCCTTGAGGCGAACCACGCATTTACCCTGACGCGCATAACGCAGCATCAGCCGATGAATGAATGCCTGAGGCGTCGAGCGGCAGCCGCCTCGCTTGCCGACCGGAATGATCCGCGCGCCAGGGCAGTGCTCCAGCACTGCGTCATTGACCAGATCGTCGATCAGCACCACATCCGCTTCGTGCAGGGCACGCACGGCTTTGAGCGTCAGCAATTCAGGGTCGCCAGGACCTGCGCCCACCAGCCAGACTTTTGCGTTCATGGTGTTTTCCTCTTCAGATAACGGCGACCGGCCGTGCTTCGGCGGCCAGCAAACGCTTGATTTCCGGGACGCAGGAACCGCATTGCGTGCCGCAGCCCAGTGTGTTTTTCAAACCCTGCAAATCCAGACCTTCACGAATCCCGGCGCAGACCGCGCTATGGCTGACGTTCCTGCAATTGCACAAGGTCTTGTCGGCAACGCTTTGCACGCCGGCATTACCCGGCGGCGCGCTCATCGGCGCCAGCAGCCAGCGCCGCAGTTGTTCATCTGCGCGGCCCTCCAGCCACAGGCCTTGCAGCCAATGCTGGGCGAGGGTCTCGCCAGCGAGGCGGATCGCCGTGATTCGCCCGCTCTCGATGCGTACCCGTTTGCCGATGGCCCGGCGCGGATCGTCATAGGCCAGCACCGGGCCTTCGATCAGGGCCAGGCACTGATCGATTTCGCGCAGCAATTGCGGATCCGGTGCGGCGGCGCTGGCAGCGCGTATCAGCAACGCCGGACGCTCGCGACCGACAAGGCTGAGGCTGACGTAGGAAAACGCCTCACACAGCGGTCGAAGCGCCTCAAAGTGCCGTTGAACATCGCCCTCGATCAGTGCGAAAAGCTGCCAGGGCAGATTCACCGGCTCCAGGCGTACACCGCTGTGCTTGAGTTCCGGTTGTTTCGACAAGGGATCGAATGCGGGCAGGGTCAGGCAATTCACGCCGCCCTTGAGGAAACGATCGCCCCAGTGCATTGGCAGAAACGCCTGGCCCGGACGCACGCTGTCATCGCTGGCGACTGCCACGATTACCGCGCCCCGACGACTTTTCAGATTCACCAGATCCCCCGGTTGCAAACGGTGCCGGCGCAATTCGTCCGGGTGCAGACTCAGCACGGCTTCGCTGACATGCCCGAACAGCTGCGCCGCTGTGCCGGTGCGGCTCATACCGTGCCATTGATCACGCAGGCGACCGGTGATCAGGGTCAGTGGAAAGCGTGCGTCGCGTTGTTCCTTGGCCGCACGGTAAGGATCGGCAATGAACTGCGCGCGACCGCTGGACGTAGGAAATACGCCGTCGCCGTACAGCCGTGGCGTGCCTTGCCGGGCGCCCTGAGGAAACGGCCATTGCTGCGGCCCGATTTCGTCGAGCAATTCATGACTGATTCCGGAGAGGTCCAGATCGCGGCCACGGGTCAGTGCTTTGAATTCATCGAACAATTGCGCAGGGCGATCAAACGCAAACAGGCTCGGCTGTTGCGGGCGCAGACGTTTTTCCAGGCGTTGTGCGAAATCCACCGTGATCGCCCAGTCCGGTCGCGCTTCACCCGGTGCGGCAATGGCTTTGCGGACGTGGGAAATGCGCCGCTCGGAGTTGGTCACCGAGCCTTCCTTCTCACCCCAACTGGCCGCCGGCAACAGCAGGTTGGCAAACGCTGCGGTTTCGGTGGTGCGAAATGCTTCCTGCAATACCACGAAGGGGCAGGCGTCCAGCGCTGCGCGCACGGCGTTCTGGTCCGGCATCGATTGCGCCGGGTTGGTGCAGGCAATCCACAACGCCTTGATCTTGCCGTTGCGCACCTGTTCAAACAGCTCAATGGCGCTGAGACCGGTGTTTTCCGGTAGCGAATCCACGCCCCAATACGCCGCCACTTCTGCGCGGTGCTCCGGGTTGGCAGCCTCACGATGACCGGGCAACAGGTTGGAGAGGCTGCCGGTTTCCCGCCCGCCCATGGCATTCGGCTGACCGGTCAGGGAGAAAGGTCCTGCACCGGGCCGGCCGATTTGCCCGGTGGCCAGGTGCAGATTGATCAGGGCGCTGTTCTTCGCGCTGCCGGCGGTGGACTGATTCAGGCCCATGCACCACAGCGACAGAAAGCTCGGCGCGGTGCCGACCCATTCGGCGCATTGCTGCAGCTGCTCGACGCTGATTCCGCACAACTGCGAAACCATGGCCGGCGTGTAATCGCGCACCAGGCTTTTCAGCTCGGCGAGGCCTTCGGTGTGAGCCTGGATGAAGTCGCGGTCGATCCAGTCTTCCCACAACAACAGATGCAAAATCCCATGGAACAAAGCGACATCGGTGCCCGGCAGAATGGCCAGATGCAGGTCGGCGAGGTCGCAAGTGTCGGTGCGTCGAGGGTCGATGACGATGACTTTCATCTGCGGGCGGCGGGATTTGGCTTCTTCGAGGCGGCGGAAAAGTACCGGATGGGCGTAGGCCATGTTGCTGCCGACGATCATCACGCAGTCGCTCAGCTCCAGGTCTTCATAGCTGCACGGTGGTGCGTCGGCGCCGAGGCTGCGCTTGTAGCCGACCACTGCCGAAGACATGCAAAGCCGCGAGTTGCTGTCGATGTTATTGGTGCCGACCAGCGCCCGCGCCAGTTTGTTGAAGGCGTAGTAGTCCTCGGTCAGCAACTGCCCGGAGATGTAGAACGCCACGCTGTCCGGGCCATGTTCGGCGATGGTTTCGGCGAACACATTGGCGGCGTGTTCCAGCGCGGTGTCCCAGTCGCAGCGGCTGCGCGCAAGGCCTTTGCCCAGGCGCAATTCCGGGTACAACGCCCGCGCCGCCAGATCGCCGGTCAGGTGCAGGGTCGAGCCCTTGCTGCACAATTTGCCGAAGTTGGCCGGGTGCGCCGGATCGCCGCTGACGCCGAGGATGCGCTCGCCGTCATGCTCAATCAGCACGCCGCAGCCGACCCCGCAATAACAGCAGGTCGAGGCGGTCGTCTGGCGGTTCATCAGACGGCGTCCCGCAGGGCCAGTTGTACACGGCCGTTTTCGACCCGGGCCGGGTGATGGTGCGCGCAACCGACGTCCGGCGCCTGGGCTTCGCCGGATTGCAGGTCGATCTGCCAGTTGTGCAGCGGGCAGGCTACGCGCTTGCCATAGATCAGGCCCTGTGACAACGGGCCGCCCTTGTGCGGGCAGCGGTCGTCGAGTGCGAAAACTTCGTCGTCGCTTGTGCGAAAGATCGCTATGTCACCTTTGGGCCCGGCGATGATCCGCGAACCGAGGGCATTGATCTCTTCCAGGGCACAGATATCGAGCCAGTTCATGCCGGCACCTCCAGGTTTTTCACGGGAATTACGTCGAACTCTTTCTTCAGTTGCGGCTGGGCGAGGCGTTCTTTCCACGGGTCCTGTTCGAACGAGAGGGAAAATTGCAGGCGCTCGTTCAGGGCCTTGCGGCGCTCGGGATCTTCCAGCACGGCTTTCTTGATGTGCTCCATACCGACCCGTTGCAGGTAGTGCACGGTGCGTTCGAGGTAGAAGGCTTCTTCGCGGTACAGCTGCAGGAATGCGCCGTTGTATTCGCGCACTTCCTCGGCGGTCTTGAGCTTGACGAAGAACTCGGCGACTTCGGTCTTGATCCCGCCGTTGCCACCGATGTACATCTCCCAGCCGGAATCGACGCCGATGATTCCTACGTCTTTAATCCCCGCTTCCGAACAGTTGCGTGGACATCCGGAGACCGCCAGCTTCACTTTGTGCGGCGACCACATGTTGAACAAGTCATGTTCGAGGTCGATGCCCAACTGAGTCGAATTCTGTGTGCCGAAGCGGCAGAACTCGCTGCCGACGCAGGTTTTCACGGTGCGGATGGATTTGCCGTAGGCGTGACCGGACGGCATGTCGAGGTCTTTCCACACACCGGGCAGGTCCTGTTTCTTGATCCCCAGCAAGTCGATGCGCTGGCCGCCGGTGACCTTGACCATCGGCACCTGATATTTGTCCGCTACGTCGGCGATCCGTCGTAGTTCCGAGGGGTTGGTCACGCCGCCCCACATCCGTGGCACCACCGAGTAGGTGCCGTCCTTCTGGATGTTGGCGTGGGCCCGTTCGTTGATCAGGCGCGACTGCGGATCGTCCTTGGCCTCACCGGGCCAGGTGGAAATCAGGTAGTAGTTGAGGGCCGGGCGGCAGGTGGCGCAGCCGTTCGGGGTGCGCCAGTTGAGGTAGCTCATGGTGCTGGCGATGGTCAGCAGGTGCTGCTCGCGGATGGCCTGGCGGATCTGGCCATGGTTGAGGTCGCTGCAGCCGCAGATGGCTTTTTCGCTTTTCGGTTTGACGTCCGCCGCGCCGCCGACGGTGTTGATCAGGATCTGCTCGACCAGCCCGGCGCAGGAGCCGCAGGAGCTGGCCGCCTTGGTGTGTTTCTTCACCTCATCTACGCTGAACAGGCCGTGTTCCTGAATCGCCTTGACGATGGTGCCCTTGCACACGCCGTTGCAGCCGCAGACTTCGGCGTTGTCGGCCATGCTCATGGCTTTGTCCTGGCCTTGATGTCCTACGTCGCCTAAAGCGTTTTCTCCAAACATCAGGTGATCGCGGATCTCGCCGATGGCGTGATTCTCACGAATCTGCCGGAAATACCAACCGCCATCTGCCGTATCGCCGTACAGACAGGCGCCGACCAGCACGTCATCCTTGATCACCAGTTTTTTGTACACCCCGCCGATCGGGTCGGAGAGGGTGATGGTCTCGGTGCCTTCGCCGCCCATGAAATCGCCAGCGGAAAACAGGTCGATGCCGGTGACTTTCAATTTGGTCGAAGTCACCGAGCCCTGATAACGGGCAAAGCCCAGTTGCGCCAGGTGGTTGGCGCAGACCTTGGCCTGTTCGAACAGCGGCGCCACCAGGCCGTAGGCAATGCCACGGTGGCTGGCGCATTCGCCGATGGCATAGATGCGCGGGTCGTAGGTTTGCAGGGTGTCGTTGACCAGAATCCCGCGATTGCACGGGATGCCGGCCTTTTCCGCCAGTTCGGTATTGGGGCGGATACCGGCGGCCATGACGACGAGATCGGCAGGAATGATGTCGCCGTTCTTGAATTGCACCGAGCCGACCCGGCCGTTGCCGGCGTCGTGCAGGGCCTGGGTCTGTTCGCACAGGCGAAAGTGCAGGCCACGGGATTCGAGGGCGGTTTGCAGGAGCTGGCCGCTGGTCTTGTCCAGTTGCCGCTCCAGCAGCCATTCGCCGAGGTGCACCACGGTGACGTGCATGCCGCGCAGCATCAGGCCGTTGGCCGCTTCGAGGCCGAGCAGGCCACCGCCGATCACCACGGCGTGCTTGTGGATCTTGGCGGTGTCGATCATCGCCTGGGTGTCGGCGATGTCGCGGTAACCGATCACGCCCTGCAAGGTGTTGCCGGGGATCGGCAGGATGAACGGGGTCGAGCCGGTGGCGATCAGCAGGCGATCGTATTCGGCTTCGGTGCCGTCCTCGGCGATCACCCGGCGCTTGACTCGGTCGATCTCCACCACTTTGCGGTTGAGCAGCAATTTGATGCCGTTTTCCAGGTACCAGTCGAGGTCGTTGAGCACGATCTCTTCGAAGGTCTGCTCGCCGGCCAGTACCGGTGACAGCAGGATGCGGTTGTAGTTGGTGTGGGGTTCGGCGCCGAAGACCGTGATGTCGTAAAGCTCGTTGCTCAGCTTGAGCAGTTCTTCCAGGGTACGGACCCCGGCCATGCCATTGCCGATCATCACCAGTTTGAGTTTTTTCATCAGGTTCTCCGGGGAGCTTCGGGCTTGCCTCTTGTGGGCAGTCAGGCCTTGCTCGACAAAAATGGCGCAAACAAAAAAGGCGTCCCGCCAGTTACCTAGCGAGGACGCCTTTGTCCTTGTCCCGTACTCTCGGGAAGCCTGGCCTTCGTCGTTGAAGGTCGGGCTTTATGTCAGTTGAAAACGATAATGCAGTGGTTGTGCCAAGTCGCGGTGAGCCCCGAATTCACTGGGATAGTTATGGAATTGGCCAGATGTTCATTGTGGTTTTTGCACTGAATGGAAGCGGCACGCCCGTTAATGGAGCGCTGGATTAGCCATGAAACAACAGAAACATCAGCACCAGATTGCCCAGCAGCGCCAGCAACGCCAATGTTCGCCAGACCTTAAGCGGCTCCCGTTCAAGCAAGGGGCGAGGGCGTACATTCAGGCTGCGGCGCTCACCCTGTTCCAGCGTCAGCAGCCATTCCTCGGCGGTTTCATAGCGTTGCAAAGGATCGGCCGAGACGCCACGTTCCAGACACTGCGCCAGCCATTCCGGCAGATCCGGCCGGTAACGAGCCGCACTTACCGGCACCCCGAAACGCGGACGCTGAAAGGCTTCGATTTCTCCGTAGGGGAAATGCCCGGTGAGCAGGAAATACAACGTCACGCCCACCGCATACAGATCCTGACGAGCCTCGGGCGCATCACCCCGAAAAGACTCCGGGGCGATATAACTCGGGGTTCCCGGCAGCGTCGACGGCGTGTCCTGCGACAGGCCGGGGCAATAGGCCAGACCGAAATCCAGCAGACGCAACTCGCCGTCGTCCCCCAGCAGCAGGTTTTCCGGTTTGATGTCGCGGTGCAGGATCTGCCGCCGATGCAGCAGACCGACGGCCCGTAACAGGCGTTCGGCCACATCCTGCCACTGAGCCAGCGGCAGTGGGCCGGTTCGCTCGAACAACTGCGCCAATGTAATTCCCGAATATTCACGCATCACGTAGTACAAATGCTGACGCTGACTGCCGCCATGGACTTCAGGGAAATGTCGCCCGGCCACACGTTTGAGAAACCATTCCTCCGCCAGCAATGCCTGGCCTGCGTGGGCATCGTCCGCCAGCCGTGTGGGCAAGGTCTTCAACAGCCACACCTGGCCTTGGTTATCGAGGATGCGATACAGCAGCGATTGCTGGCTCTGGCCGACGATGCCTTGCACCTGCCAGCCTTCGAAGGTCTGGCCCGGTTTGAGCGTCGGGGGCAGCGGCCATTGCTGCAACTGGATCAGCGCATCGCCGATGCTCGCTTCCCCCACGGCATCCACCCGCACCAGCAGGGCGCTGGCGTTGTCCTGGCTGCCGGCCAGATGCGCGGCGTTGACCAGCGTTTGTGCCGCACTGTGCAGATCCGGTTGATCGCGCAGGATTCCGGCGATGGCCGTGTCGCCAAGCACGGCCCAGACACCGTCGCTGAGCAGCACGAAGCTTTCGCCCTCACACAGCTCACCGTCGAGAAAATCCAGCACCAGATGCTGATCCAGGCCCAGTGCACGCTTGAGCACGTGCTGCATGCCCGGCTGCTCCCAGACGTGATCCTCGGTGATCCGCTGCAGGGTGTCGGCGTGCCAGCGATAGACCCGACAATCCCCCACATGCGCCAGCGTGAAGCGTCTGCCGCGCAGGACCAGCGCGCTGACGGTGGTAAGCAACGGCTGGCCACCGCCATTGGCTTGCAGCCAGCGATTTTGCGCGAGCAGCAGGCGATCCAGCGCCTGGGCCGCGCTCCAGGTTTGCGGGGTGGCGTAGTAGTCCAGCGCCAGCGCCTGCAAGGTCGAGCGCGCAGCCAGACCGCCATCGGCGCACTGGCTGACACCGTCGGCGATGGCGAACAGAAACCCCTTGCTGGCGGCCAGCGCCGGGGCCGGCGTGACCAGGCGCAAGGCGTCCTGATTTTCCGCGCGTGGTCCGGTGGCGCTGGCTTCAGCGAAGCTCAGTTGCAGAGCCATGCGGGCCTCAGACCCGGGCAGCGGTCACGGCCGCCGAACCCCAGGTGGTTCTCCAGCGGCGTTTGACCCCGTGCAGGCCGAACCACGCCAGCACGCCAAGGCTGGCGAACAACCACAGGGCCAGTTGATAACTGCCGGTGCTCTGTTTGATCGCACCCATGCCGGCCGCCAGGGCAAACCCGCCGATGCCGCCGGCCATGCCGATCAGTCCGGTCATCACGCCGATTTCGCGACGGAAACGTTGCGGCACCAGTTGGAACACCGCGCCGTTACCCGCGCCGAGACCGAGCATGGTGCAGACGAACAGTGCCAGCGCCGCGTAGGAACTGGGCAGGTTGAAGCCGACAGCCGCGATGCAGACCGCCGCCACCGTATACATCGCCAGCAATGTGCGAATCCCGCCGAATCGATCGGCCAGCGCGCCGCCCAGCGGGCGCATCAGGCTGCCGCCGAACACGCAGGCGGCGGTGTAGTAACCAGCGGTGACCGGGCTCAAGCCGTATTGATCGTTGAAGTAGCCGGGCAGGGCGCTGGCCAGGCCGATGAAGCCGCCGAAGGTGACGCTGTAGAAAAACATGAACCACCAACTGTCGCGGTCGCCCAGAGCCTTGAAGTAGTCGGCCATGGATTTGGCTTTTGGTCGCTCCGGGGCGTTTTTCGCCAGCCACGCAAACAGCACCAGTGTCAGGATCAGTGGGATGAGGGCGAAACCGAACACATTGCTCCAGCCGAACGCCGCTGCCAGTACCGGAGCGATCAGTGCCGCGAACACGGTGCCGGAATTGCCGGCCCCCGCGATTCCCATCGCCTTGCCCTGATGCTCGGGCGGATACCACTGAGAGGCCAGCGGCAGCGCTACGGCGAACGAAGCGCCGGCCATGCCGAGGAACAGGCCGAGCAACAAGGCTTGTTCGTAGCTGTGGATGCCAAGTTTCCAGGCACCGAACAGCGCGCCAATCACGATCACCTGACCGATCAGGCCGGCGGTTTTCGGCGACAGGCGATCGGCGAGCATGCCCATCGCAAAGCGCAATACGGCGCCGGCCAGAATCGGCGTGGCCACCACAAGACCGCGCTGTTGGGTGGTCAGGTGCAGGTCGGCGGCGATCTGCACCGCCAGCGGGCCAAGCAGGTACCAGACCATGAAGCTCAGGTCGAAATACAGGAAGGCCGCGAACAGGGTCGGGGTGTGGCCGGATTTCCAGAAGCTTTTATTCATCGCGCACCTCAGCGGTAGAGAATCTCGAGAAGGAGTCAGAACCAGCACAGTGGGGCGCCGCCACGGCCGCACCACCGGCCCCGGTCAATGGGGCCAAAACGCAAAAACGCCGCTACCCGGATCGCCGAAAGGGGCGAAGAAGGTGAGCGACGTCTTTGTCGTGGGTGGGGCAACCGCCGTTGGTTACCTGTAGGAATTACTTAGCGAGATCTGTGCCAGCTCAGCCAAGCAACTCGCTCATGGCAATGATCTGCTCCGCCACCTGAATCAGTTTCTGCTGGCGGCTCATGGCCTGGCGGCGCATCAGGGTGTAGGCCTCTTCTTCGTTGCAGTCCTTCATTTTCATCAACAGCCCCTTGGCCAGTTCGATGCGCTTGCGCTCGGCCAGTTGCTGGTCGCGGGCCTGAAGCTGGGCGCGCAGGGCCTGGTCGCTTTCGAAGCGGGCCATGGCCACGTCGAGAATCGGTTGCAAGCGTTGTGCGTGAATGCCTTCGACGATGTAGGCACTGACCCCGGACTTGATCGCCTGACGCATCACGCCCGGGTCATGCTCATCGGTGAACATCACGATCGGCCGGGGTTGGTCGCGGCTGACCAGCACCACTTGTTCCATCACATCGCGGCCTGGTGACTCGGTATCGATCAGGATCACGTCCGGGCGCACCGTTTCGACGCGCGCCGGCAGGTCGATGGTCAGGCCGGACTCGTCGATGACCTCGAAACCGGCCTCGGTCAGCGCAGCTTTCAGGCGGCCGACTTTCTTCGCCGTGTCGTTGATCAGCAGAATGCGCAGCATGTTCGCGGTCTCCTGTCAGCGGTGGGCGAGAAGGGGAGCGAGGTCGCTCAATGCATGCAATTTGAAGCTTCGGGCGTAGGCAGCCGGGTCGCTGCCGTCCCAGACCTTGCCGTCGATCAACTGGCTGCTACGCAAGTCCTCGGTGCCGACCGGCACACCGACCGCGCTGGCGGCGTCGCGGTACAGCGCCAGTTGCTGCACCTGACGTGCAACGGCGAGGTAGTCCGGGTCGTCGCGCAGCAAACCCCAGCGGCGGAACTGGGTCATGAACCACATGCCGTCCGACAGATACGGCAGATTCACCGCGCCATCGCCGTGAAAGCGCAGGGCGTGCGGGTCTTGCCAGCGGTTGCCCAGACCGTCGTCGTAGTCGCCGAGAAAGCGTGGTTCGATGCAGGAAACCGGGGCGTCGAGGTACTCGGCGGCGCTGAGCAGGTGCGCGGTGCTGCGGCGGTTTTCCAGGCTTTCTTCGATGAAACGGCTGGCTTCGAGGATCGCCATCACCAGCGCCCGGGCAGTGTTGGGGTATTGCTCGACGAAGGCGCGGGTGCAGCCGAGAACCTTTTCCGGGTGATCGGGCCAGATGGTCTGGCTGGTCGCCAGGGTGAAACCGAGATTCTGCTGCACGGCGCTGGCGGCCCAAGGCTCGCCGACGCAGAAGCCGTCGATGCGACCTGCCTGCAGGTGCGCGACCATTTGCGGCGGCGGCACCACCACGCTGTCGACATCCTGCAACGGATGAATCCCCTGACTCGCCAGCCAGTAATACAGCCACATGGCGTGAGTGCCGGTGGGGAAGGTCTGGGCGAAGGTGAGCCTTGCGCGGGTTTGGTGCACATGGCGGTGCAGCGCCTCAGGACCGGTCACGCCCAGTCCTTGCAAGCCGTGGGACAGGTTGAGGCTCTGACCGTTCTGGTTCAGCCCCATCAGCACTGCCATGTCGGTGGAAGCAACGCCGCCGATGCCCAGATGTACCGCATAGATCAGACCGTACAGGCTGTGGGCGGCGTCGAGTTCGCCGCTGGCCAGATTGTCCCGCAGGTTGGCCCATGAGCTCTGGCGCTTGAGGTTCAGGGTCAGGCCGTAAGGCTGGGCAAAGCCCTGGGTGGCGGCGACCACCACCGAAGCGCAGTCACTCAGGGCCATGAAACCCAGGTTGATCGCGCTTTTTTCCGGGGCATCGCTGCCGTTGACCCAGGCCAGTGGCCCGATGGAGGTTTGAGTCATGAAAAACCACCTTCAAAAAAAACGTCGTCCGAGGCTTTGCCCGCGCAAAACCGAGAGACGACGCCATTGTCCTTGCCTGCACGTCACCATTGGCCTGCGAGCTGATATCGGGGAAGGTGCAAGGCATATGCCAGCGCAGCGGATTTGCGCATGCGCCTCGCGCGGCGGGGCGATGCCCGGCTATAATCGCCGCCTCTTTTCGCCGCCCGAGTCATAGCCGCCCATGTACACCCTGGCCCGTCAGCTGTTGTTCAAACTTTCCCCGGAAACCTCCCACGATCTGTCGCTGGATCTGATCGGCGCGGGCGGGCGTTTGGGCCTCAACGGCTTGCTGTGCAAGGCGCCGGCGTCGCTGCCGGTGAATGTCATGGGCCTGCAGTTCCCGAACCCTGTCGGTCTGGCGGCTGGTCTGGACAAGAACGGCGCGGCTATCGACGGCTTCGCGCAGCTGGGTTTCGGTTTTGTCGAAATCGGCACCGTGACTCCGCGTCCGCAGCCGGGCAACCCGAAACCACGGATTTTCCGCCTGCCGGAAGCCGAGTCGATCATCAACCGCATGGGTTTCAACAACCTCGGTGTGGACAACCTGTTGGCGCGGGTGGCGGCGGCCAAATACAAGGGCGTGCTGGGGATCAACATCGGCAAGAACTTCGACACCCCGGTCGAGCGTGCGGTGGATGATTACCTGATCTGCCTGGACAAGGTTTACGCCCACGCCAGTTACGTCACGGTCAACGTCAGTTCGCCGAACACTCCGGGCCTGCGCAGCCTGCAATTCGGCGATTCGCTCAAGCAGTTGCTGGCGGACTTGGCCACACGTCGCGCCGAACTGGCCCTGCGCCACGGCAAGCATGTACCGCTGGCGATCAAGATCGCGCCGGACATGACCGACGAAGAAACCGCGCAAGTCGCCCAAGCGCTGATCGAAACCGGGATGGACGCGGTGATTGCCACCAACACCACCCTCAGCCGCGTGGGCGTCGAAGGCATGGAACACGGTGACGAGGCGGGCGGTCTGTCCGGTGCGCCGGTGCGTGAGAAGAGCACCCATACCGTGAAAGTGCTGGCCTCCGAGCTGGGCGGCAAACTGCCGATCATCGCGGCGGGCGGTATCACCGAAGGCAAGCATGCGGCCGAGAAGATCGCTGCCGGCGCGAGCCTGGTGCAGATCTACTCCGGCTTCATCTACAAGGGCCCGGCGCTGATCCGCGAATCCGTGGACGCCATCGCCGCCAAGCGCTGATCTTCGGACTTAAACGGCAGGCATAAAAAAGGGCTCCTCGAAGGAGCCCCTGGGCCGTAGCCCGCCGTCCGGGAAGGACGTGCATGGTGATCAGGGTGTTGCGAAATCAGATTGTCGTGTCGGAATAAATGCCCTGTGTCAGCCGACGGCGTGAAGTTCGTTGAGTCTGTGGATTCCCGCAGTGCCGGTCATACCGTCCCAGTTGTCGCCGCGTCCTTCTCGCCAGCCGTTGATCCAGGCTTGACGTACCGACGGTAGAGTAAATGGGCAAAGCTCACGGGATTTGCCACCAACGCCATATTGATATCCGCGCAAAAATGCTCTTTCCAACGGATCACGCTTAAGTCTTCTCATAGGGTGTTTCCCTCACTTGTTGACTGTTTTTGTCGCGTCGACCTCAATTGAGGTCTGGCAGAAAAACTCTGCCGTTGGCGGCTCGCTGCCGGCGTGGCGAGCCAAGGTGTTGACGCCGTTGCGACGTCAACCTGTGTCCAGTTCTAACCAATGAGTCACATCGAGGGAATGACCGTTTTGTCATAAGGACGTAACGAAAAGGGTGCTATGGCGATAAGTAACGGCAGGTTTCATGAATGTTTATTCACCAAACCCCGGTATGATCGGCCCTGCGCTGTATGACAGGTTTAATGCCTTAGTGAGAATGACCCACGTTTACCGTCGGGTATTTTTCGACGAAGGGTTGCTTTGAGTCATTTTGTTGCATCAACTTTTTTATCTGTCCCGGCATCTAAGCTCCTTTGACCCGAGCAGCGGGGATGGAACGGCACACCTTCGTGCCACGCGGGCGCTCTTGTAGAAAAGCGCCTGATTGAAAACCGGATCGGCAATGCGTTGCCGGTTCATTAGCCAAAGGCTCTGGAAAAACCATGTCCGACCGTTTCGAACTCTTCCTCACTTGCCCCAAAGGCCTTGAAGGCCTGCTCATCGAGGAAGCCGTCGGGCTTGGCCTTGAAGAAGCCCGCGAGCACACCTCCGCCGTGCGTGGCATGGCGACCATGGAAACCGCTTATCGCCTGTGCCTCTGGTCGCGTCTGGCCAACCGCGTGTTGCTGGTGCTCAAGCGCTTCCCGATGAAAAACGCCGAAGATCTGTACCACGGCGTGCTCGACGTCGACTGGCAGGACCACATGCTCGCCGACGGCACCCTGGCTGTTGAATTCAGCGGCCACGGCTCGGGCATCGATAACACCCATTTCGGCGCCTTGAAGGTCAAGGACGCCATCGTCGACAAACTGCGCACCCCACAGGGTGATCGCCCGAGCATCGACAAACTCAACCCGGACCTGCGCATTCACCTGCGCCTGGATCGCGGCGAAGCGATTCTGTCCCTCGACCTCTCCGGCCACAGCCTGCACCAGCGCGGCTACCGTCTGCAGCAGGGCGCTGCACCGCTGAAGGAAAACCTCGCAGCCGCGATCCTGATCCGTTCCGGCTGGCCGCGCATTGCTGCCGAAGGTGGCGCGCTGGCTGACCCGATGTGCGGTGTCGGCACGTTCCTGGTGGAAGCCGGCATGATCGCTGCCGATATGGCGCCGAACCTGCGTCGCGAGCAGTGGGGCTTCACCGCCTGGCTCGGTCACGTCCCGGCGCTGTGGAAGAAGTTGCATGAAGAAGCCGTCGAGCGTGCCGCCGCCGGTCTGGCCAAGCCGCCGCTGTGGATCCGTGGTTATGAAGCCGACCCACGGCTGATTCAGCCGGGCCGCAACAACGTCGAGCGCGCCGGCCTGAGCGAATGGATCAAGATCTATCAGGGCGAAGTCGCGACGTTCGAACCGCGTCCGGACCAGAACCAGAAAGGTCTGGTGATCTGCAACCCGCCGTACGGCGAGCGTCTGGGCGATGAAGCCAGCCTGTTGTACCTCTACCAGAACCTTGGCGAGCGTCTGCGTCAGGCCTGCCTGAACTGGGAAGCGGCGGTGTTCACCGGCGCGCCGGACCTGGGCAAGCGCATGGGCATCCGCAGCCACAAACAGTATTCGTTCTGGAACGGCGCGCTGCCGTGCAAGTTGCTGTTGATCAAAGTCCTGCCGGATCAGTTCGTCACCGGCGAGCGTCGTACCCCGGAGCAGCGTCAGGCCGAACGCGAGCAGGCTGCCTACGATCAGGCGCCGAACGAGCCGCAAGAGCGCAAGTACAACAAGAACGGTAACCCGATCAAACCGACGCCGGCGCCGGCTCCGGTGGTCGAGCAGCCGCGCCTGAGCGAAGGCGGGCAGATGTTTGCCAACCGCCTGCAGAAGAACCTCAAGGCGATGGGCAAGTGGGTCAAGCGCGAAGGCATCGACTGCTACCGCGTCTACGATGCGGACATGCCGGAATACGCCATGGCCATCGACCTGTACCACGACTGGGTGCACGTTCAGGAATACGCCGCGCCGAAGTCGATCGACCCGGAAAAGGCCTCGATCCGCATGTTCGATGCGCTGGCGGCCATCCCGCAGGCACTGAACATCGACAAGAGCCGCGTGGTGGTCAAGCGCCGCGAGCGTCAGAGCGGCACCAAGCAGTACGAACGTCAGGCGGCCCAGGGCAAGTTCAACGAAGTCACCGAAGGCGGCGTGAAGCTGCTGGTGAACCTCACCGACTACCTCGACACCGGGCTGTTCCTCGATCACCGGCCGATGCGCATGCGGATCCAGAAAGAGGCGGCCGGCAAGCGCTTCCTCAACCTGTTCTGCTACACCGCGACTGCCAGTGTGCACGCAGCCAAGGGCGGCGCGCGCAGCACCACCAGCGTCGACCTGTCGAAAACCTACCTCGACTGGGCGCGCCGCAACCTGTCGCTCAACGGTTTCTCCGACAAGAACCGTCTGGAGCAGGGCGACGTGATGGCGTGGCTGGAAAGCAGCCGGGACGAGTACGACCTGATCTTCATCGACCCGCCGACCTTCTCCAACTCCAAGCGCATGGAAGGAATCTTCGACGTGCAGCGTGACCAGGTACAGTTGATCGACCTGGCCATGGCCCGTCTGGCAGCCGGCGGCGTGTTGTACTTCTCCAACAACTTCCGCAAGTTCCAGCTGGAAGACAACCTGGCCGAGCGTTACGCGGTCGAGGAAATCACCGCCAGCACCATCGATCCGGATTTCGCCCGCAACGGCAAGATCCACCGCGCCTGGAAAATCACGGCTCGTTGACGCTCTGCATAATTGGATCCACAGAGCCTTGATTTTAAAGGTTCTTGGATCCGATCAGAGCTAGCCAAATTAATGGCTAATAGCTATAACTCACTCACGGCCAATGGGGTTATCCCGTAAGTACTGGCGTAGTGAGTGGCCCATATGTCGTTGCACCCCGTGCGCCCCAAGATCCTGGGTTTCATCAGCGAAGAAGTCTCGGCCTGGCTGGTCGCGCTGCTGGTATTGCTCGCCGGCGGGATTCTCACGGGGCTGCTGGCCTGGGCCACCCTCAATCAGTTTCACAGCCAGTTGCGCCAGCGTTTTCAACTGCTGGCCAATGAGCGTTACAGCCGTATCGAAGAACGCTTTCAGGACCAGGAGCAACGCCTCGACGGCCTGCGCCGGTTCTTCGCCAACTCCGAATCGGTGTCCCGCGCCGAATTCGACGGCTACACCCAACCTTTATTACTGCGCACCCAGGCCTATTCGTTTGCCTTGCGGGTGAGCGGTGCCGAGCGCGCCGCGTTCGAGCAGCGGGTGCGTGACGAAGGCATTACCACCTTCAGCGTGCGCGAACTCAATACCCGCGGCGAACTGCAACTGGCCGCCGCCCGGGATGAATACGTCGTCGTGGTGTACAGCCAGACCCAGAGCCGCCTCGGCTCCCCGCTGGGTTATGACTTGCTGGCCCAACCGTTGCGTCGTTCGACCCTCGAGCGCGCCGACCAGCTCGGCGGTCTGGCGGTGTCGCAGCCGATGCATCTGGTCAGTATCGAACCGGCCTATGCGCGAGGCGTGCTGCTGGTGGCGCCGGTGCGGCGCGAGGGTGAGCCCAAATCCTTCGGTTATGTGATGGCGGTGATCAGCATGCGCCAGTTGCTTGCCGACGGGCTGCCTGACGCGCTGCATGATTACCTCTCGGTGCGCATCCTCGATCTGTCGACCAATGATCAGCACGAGGTGCTGTTCGAGTCGACCAATGATCCGGCGCCCAGCGATCTGTCGACCACCCGGCTGGTGCGCATGGCCGACCATGATTATCAGGTCGATATCTCGCCCAGCGAGTCCTTCCTGCAGGCCAACCATTCGTCGGTTGGCAGCGTGGTGATTCTCGGCGGTCTGCTCAGCCTGCTGCTCAGTGCGCTGCTGTATGTGCTCGTCAGTCAGCGTCAGCGGGCCTTGCGCATGGTCGAGCTGCGCACCCAGGAGCTGCATGAGCGCGAGCAGGAACTGCGGGGCACCCATGGCCAGTTGCGCGGGGTGCTCAACGCGGCGACTCAAGTGGCGATCATCGCCACCGACCTGCGCGGCGTGATCAACACCTTCAACCCCGGCGCGGAGCAGATGCTCGGCTATCGCAGCGCCGAGGTGGTTGGCCACATGACCCTGGAAAACCTGCATTTCCCCCGTGAGCTGATCACCCGAGCGGCGGAGCTGAGCGCCCGCTATGGCAAGGCCATCCCGACCTGCCAGGCGATGCTGGTGGAGGGCGGCGAAGTCGGCGGGCATGAGGCGCGCGAGTGGACGCTGGTGCGCAAGGATGGCAGTCATCTGCCGGTGAACATGCTCGCCACCCCGGTGCTGGACGAGCAAGGGCTGTGGGTCGGGCACCTGGCGATCTGCATCGACATCACCGAACGCAAGCGCGTACACGAAGCGCTGGCGGCGCGGGACGTGCTGTTGAAGAAGCTCAGTGCCCACGTTCCCGGCGGCATCTATCAGTTCAAGATGGAATTCGACGGGCGCTTCAGCGTGATCTACGCCAGCGACGGCATTCGCGAGATCTACGAGCTGGAACCCGACGTGTTGCTGCTCAATGCCGAATCAATCTTCACCCGGATTCATCCGCAGGACGTCAGCCGCGTGCGCAAGTCGATCCGTGCCTCGGCGGACAACCTCAGTCCGTGGCGTGAAGAGTACCGCGTGCAATTGCCCGAGCGCGGCCTGCGCTGGGTGCGCGGCGAAGCGACCCCGGAGGAGCTGCCGGGCGGTGGCGTGCTCTGGCATGGCTACATTTCGGACATCTCCGACCTGAAGCGCGTGGAGGAAGAACTGCGCGCACTGTCGGTGACCGATGCGCTGACCGGCATTCACAACCGGCGTTATTTCCAGGAGCGCCTGACCACCGAAATGGCCCGGGTCGAGCGTGGGGGCGGCGAATTGTCGGTGATCATGCTCGATATCGACCACTTCAAACGGATCAACGATCAGTACGGCCACGCGGTCGGCGACCGGGTGTTGCAGGCGGTTTGCGAGCGCATCGGCCATCGCCTGCGGCGTACTGACGTGTTCTGTCGTCTGGGTGGTGAGGAGTTCATGGTGCTGTGCCCGGACATCGACGGTGATCACGCGTACATGCTGGCCGTGGAGTTGTGGCAAGGCTTGCGCGGGGCGCCGGTGGATGTGGTCGGTGTGGTGACCGCGAGTTTCGGGATTGCCAGCTGGCGGCCGGGAGAGGGCGCTGACTCGCTGTTGTTGCGGGCGGATTCGGGGGTTTACGCGGCGAAGCAGGGCGGGCGGGACCGGGTCGAGCGGCAGATGCACTGATCCGGTTTGCCGGTGAACACTTGTGGGAGCGAGCTTGCTCGCGAAGGGGCCAGCAAAGTCGACATCTTTATCGACTGACTGGACGCCTTCGCGAGCAAGCTCGCTCCCACAGTGTTTTTTGGTGTGCTTACAGAACCGAAGCGGTCTGCGGCGCTCGCGGCTGTTTGTAGAGATCCAGCAGCACCTGATCCAGCACCGACGACGCACCGAACGGCGCCTTGTCGTTGAGGATCGCCACCACGGCCCAGGTGTTGCCGTTCACGTCGCGGCTGAAGCCGGCGATGGCGCGCACGGTGTTCAGGGTGCCGGTCTTGACGTGGGCTTCGCCGCGCATCGCGGTGGTCTTCAGGCGTTTACGCATGGTGCCGTCCATGCCGGCGATCGGCAGCGAGCTGATGTATTCGGCCGCGTAAGGGCTGTGCCACGCGGCTTGCAGCATCGCGGCCATTTCCCGGGCGCTGACCCGCTCGGCACGGGACAGGCCGGAACCGTTCTCCATCACCAGGTGCGGCGCGGTGATGCCTTTTCTCGCCAGCCACTGGCGGACCACGCGCTGCCCGGCCTTGGCGTCATCGCCGTCGGCTTCGTTGCGGAATTTCTGGCCAAGGCTCAGGAACAGCTGCTGGGCCATGGTGTTGTTACTGTATTTGTTGATGTCGCGGATGATTTCCGCCAGATCTGGCGAGAACGCACGGGCCAGCACCTTGGCGTTGCTCGGCGTCGGGGCCAGACGGTCCTTGCCCTGGATGCTGCCGCCCAGTTCCTTCCAGATCGCCCGTACGGCACCGGCGGTGTAGGTCGCGTGGTCGAGCAGCGACAGGTAAGTCTGCGAGCTGCAGCCTTCACCCAACTGACCGGCCACGGTCACCGTCACGCTGCCATCGGCCTGCGTCACCGGGTTGTAGCGAACGCCGCCAGTGCATTGCTTGGAGTTGAGCGCCTTGACGGTGTTCTCGATCTTGATGCTGGCAATCGGCGGTTCTACTGAAATCAGTACCCGGCCGCCGTCATTGCGGGCCACGAAGCGCAGGGCTTTGAGGTTGACCAGCAGCGAGTCGGGCTTGACCAGGAACGGCTTGTTCTCGTCATTGCCGTCATCGTTGAACTCAGGCAGTTGCGGCTGAATGAAGAAGCTGCGGTCCAGCACCAGGTCGCCGGTGATCTGGGTCACGCCGTTGGCGCGCAGGTCGCGCATCAGCAGCCAGAGTTTTTCCATGTTCAGCTTCGGATCGCCGCCACCCTTGAGGTAGAGGTTGCCGTTGAGGATGCCGCCGCTCAGGTCGCCGTCGGTGTAGAACTCGGTTTTCCACTGATGGTTGGGGCCGAGCATTTCCAGCGCCGCGTAGGTGGTCACCAGTTTCATGGTCGAGGCCGGGTTGACCGACACATCGGCGTTGTAAACGGTCGGCGTGCCCGGGCCGTCCAGCGGCACCATCACCAGCGACAGGGCAGTAGGCTGCAGCTTGCTGGCCTTGAGGGCTTTTTCGACGTTGGGGGTCAGGGACGTGTTGATGGTGGCAGCGGAGACGGGCAGGGCCAGGGGAAGAAGAAGGCCGGCCAGGAGCAGAGGACGCAACGATTTGATCATATGAAATAAAACCCTACAGCCGAGGGGAAAAAGACGAGGACATGGATGAAAAGGCCCTCAGTGGTCATGAAAGTGTCGGCATTATGCCCCAAGGTGTAACAGCTTGTGCCTTTCCCAAGGGGCCCAATCGGTTATTTTTTTACGGGCGGTCGTACGCACGTCCCGGATAGGCGGGCAATCGCCGCCTTAAACTGGTAAAGTGCCGGCCGTTATTACTTAAGAGGATTGTTCCAATGGCGACTAACCGTTCCCAGCGTCTGCGCAAAAAACTGTGCGTCGATGAATTTCAAGAGCTGGGTTTCGAACTGAACCTGGGCTTCAAAGAAGACCTGTCCGAAGAAGCCATTGACGCTTTCCTCGAAGCATTCATCAAAGAAGCCATGGAAGCCAACGGTCTGGGCTATGTCGGCGGCGAAGACTTCGGTCTGGTTTGCCTGCAGAAGCGTGGCTCGGTCTCCGAAGAGCAGCGCGCTGCTGTCGAAGCCTGGCTGAAAACCCGCTCCGAGCTGACCACCACTGAAATCAGCCCGCTGCTGGACGTCTGGTATCCGGAAAAGCCGATCAACGCGGCCAAGTGATACTGAAAAAAACGGCGACCCTCGGGTCGCCGTTTTTTTATGCCTGCTTTTTAACGGGTCATGCCTTGCGCCAGTTCAGAATCAGCAAGGTCAGCACCCCCGCAACAATCCCCCAGAACGCCGAACCGATGGAAAACAGCGTCAGCCCCGACGCCGTGACCATGAAGGTGATCAGCGCCGCTTCCCGTTCCTTCACCTCGGTCATGGCAATGCTCAAGCCATTGATGATCGAGCCGAACAGCGCCAGTGCGGCAATCGACAGCACCAGCTCCTTGGGCAACGCGGCAAACAGTGCCGCCAGCGTGGCGCCGAACACTCCGGCAATCCCGTAGAAAATCCCGCACCACACGGCGGCGGTGTAGCGTTTGTTGCGATCCTCATGGGCGTGGGGGCCGGTGCAGATCGCGGCGCTGATCGCTGCGAGGTTGATGCCATGGGAACCGAACGGCGCCAAAAGCAGCGAGGCAATGCCTGTGGTGGTGATCAACGGCGAGGCCGGGACGTTGTAACCATCGGCGCGCAACACGGCGACGCCGGGCATGTTCTGCGAGGTCATCGCCACCACAAACAACGGAATGCCGATACTGATGGTCGCGGCGAGGGAGAAGTGCGGCGTGGTCCAGACCGGCGTCGCCACTTCCAGGTGAAAACCGCTGAAATCCAGCAGCCCCATGAAGCCCGACAGCGCGGTGCCGATCAGCAGCGCGGCAAGCACCGCATAACGCGGCGTCAGGCGTTTGACCAGCAGATAAGTGAAGAACATCCCCAGCACCAGCCCGGTGCGGTGCTGCGCGGCGACAAAGATTTCGCTGCCGATCTTGAACAGAATCCCCGCCAGCAACGCGGCGGCGAGGGAGGCCGGGATCTTTTTCACCAGCCGTTCGAAGCTGCCGGTCAGGCCGCAAATGGTCACCAGCAGCGCACAAGTGATATAGGCGCCGATGGCTTCGCCGTAGGTGACGCCGCCGAGGCTGGTGATCAGCAGCGCTGCTCCGGGGGTCGACCAGGCGATGGTGATCGGCGTGCGATAGCGTAGCGAGAGGCCGATCGAACACACCGCCATGCCGATGGAAATTGCCCAGATCCACGAGGAAATCTGCCCGCTGGTCAGGCCCGCGGCTTGCCCGGCCTGGAACATCAGCACCAGCGAACTGGTGTAGCCGGTCATCATCGCGATGAAACCGGCGACGATGGCGGAGGGCGATGTGTCCGCGAAGGGGCGCAGTCGGGTGTGGGTGATTTCGTTCATGACAGCGGCGTTCCTTGTTCAAGCCACGGATTTCGGGTTTAAGCCTAAACTCAAACGTAACGATGCGTTGCAATACAGCCGAAGTCACAAACAGCCGTACAGTCGTGTTGCCACCTTCCATTGTGTACAATCGCGCTGTTTTTTACGCGATACTTGCCAGCGACCCACTGTGCCGTATTACAGTCACGGTCAATTCGCCGCCGCTCTTCCCGACTCGAGTGCCCATGAACGAACAGTTGCAACCCCTCAAGAAACAACCGCGAGCAGGCAAAGCCGGCCGCAGCGGAACCCAGGACGATATTGTCTATGCGCATATCTTCGAGGCCATCCTCGAACAGCGCCTGGCGCCCGGTACAAAGTTGAGCGAAGAAGCGCTGGGGGAAATTTTCGGGGTCAGCCGCACCATCATTCGCCGCGCGCTCTCGCGTCTGGCCCATGAAGGTGTGGTGCTGTTGCGGCCGAACCGTGGCGCGGTAGTGGCGAGCCCGAGCGTCGAAGAGGCGCGTCAGGTGTTCCTCGCCCGGCGTCTGGTGGAGCGCGCAATCACTGAACTGGCGGTGCAGCACGCCACCGCCGAACAGATCGCCGAATTGCGGCAGATGGTCAACGACGAACGCGATAGCTTCTCCCGTGGCGATCGCGGTGCCGGTATCCGTCTCTCCGGCGAATTCCACCTGAAACTGGCCGAAGCGGCGAAGAACGCACCGTTGATCAGCTTCCAGCGCAGCCTGGTTTCGCAGACTTCGCTGATCATCGCCCAATATGAAAGTGGCAACCGGTCGCACTGTTCCTACGACGAACACACCCAGTTGATCGACGCCATCGAAGCGCGCAACGGCGAGCTGGCGGTGGACCTGATGATGCATCACATGGATCACATCGACAGCAAGCTCAACCTCGACGAGGAAAGCGCTTCGGACGATCTGCATGCGGTGTTCTCGCACCTGTTGCAGACCAAGAAGCCGGGGCGTCCGGCGGCCAAGCTCTGAGCTGGCACCGTGTCGTGCCCATCGCGAGCAGGCTCGCTCCCACAAGGGAATGCGTTGCAAATGTGGGAGCGAGCCTGCTCGCGATAGCTTTCTGACAGGCAATAAAAATCCCCCGGACTGAAAAGTACCGGGGGATTTTTTATGCCTTGGGAAAACTCAGCGCTGGTGCACCAGCGCACCCGCCGCATAGGTCTGGGCCACGGTGCGGTCATCGCCCAGGGTCATCAGCACGAACAACGTTTCGGCAATGTTGTTGGACTGTTTCAGGCGGTAGCTCAGCAGCGGCGTGGCGTTGTAGTCGAGTACCAGGAAGTCGGCGTCGGAACCCGGTTGCAGGTTGCCGATCTTGTCTTCCAGGCGCAGTGCCCGCGCGCCGCCGAGGGTGGCGAGGTACAGCGACTTGAACGGGCTCAGGCGTGCACCTTGCAGTTGCATCACCTTGTAGGCTTCGTTCAGGGTCTGCAGCAGCGAGAAACTGGTGCCGCCGCCGACGTCAGTGCCGAGGCCGACGTTCAGTTTGTGCTTCTCGGCCATCGGCAGGTTGAACAGGCCGCTGCCGAGGAAGAAGTTCGAGGTCGGGCAGAACGAGATCGCCGAACCGGTTTCCGCCAGGCGCGCGCATTCGTCGTCGCACAGGTGCACGCCGTGGGCAAACACCGAACGCTCGCCGAGCAACTGATAGTGATCGTAGACGTCGAGGTAACCCTTGCGCTCCGGGAACAGCTCCTTGACCCATTCGATTTCCTTGAGGTTCTCGCTGATGTGGGTCTGCATGTACAGATCCGGGTATTCAGTCAGCAACTGGCCGGCGAGGGTCAGTTGTTCCGGGGTGCTGGTCGGGGCGAAGCGCGGGGTTACGGCGTAGTGCAGGCGGCCCTTGCCGTGCCAGCGCTCGATCAGCGCCTTGCTGTCGACGTAGCTGGATTCGGCGGTGTCGGTCAGGTAGTCCGGGGCGTTGCGGTCCATCATCACCTTGCCGGCGATCATCCGCAGGTCGAGCTTCTCGGCGGCTTCGAAGAACGAGTTCACCGACTGCGGGTGCACGCTGCCGAACACCAATGCGGTGGTGGTGCCGTTGCGCAGCAGTTCCTTGATGAAAATATCCGCCACTTCATCGGCGTGGGCCTTGTCGCCGAACTGGCTTTCGCACGGGAAAGTGTAGGTGTTCAGCCAGTCCAGCAGTTGCTCGCCGTAGGCGCCGACCATGCCGGTCTGCGGCAGGTGGATGTGGGTGTCGATGAAACCCGGGGTGATCAGTGCATCCTTGTGATGCGTGATCTCGATGTCCGCCGGCAGGGTCGGCAGCAGTTCGCTGGCGTGGCCGAGGGCGCTGATCTTGCCGCCATCGACCACCAGCAGGCCGTCCTCGAAATACTCGTAGGAGGCTTCGATGCCGACCTCGGCTGGGTCGGCGATGCTGTGCAGGATGGCGGCGCGGTAGGCTTTGCGAGTCAGAGGCATGAGATTTCTCTAATCAGTTTGAGGCTTTGAGTGTGGCGGCCTGACTGCGGCGCGAAACCGGCAGCAGTTTGGCAATCGGTTCGGCGCTGGCGGTGTGCTGGCCGAAATTGGCGTTATAGGTGGCGATGATTTCGCCGGCGATGGAGATGGCGATTTCCACAGGCAATTTGCCTTTGACTTCGCTGATGCCCATCGGGCAGCGCATGCGTTGCACGACACTGGCGTCGAAACCACGATCACGCAGGCGATGTTCGAACTTGGCGCGTTTGGTCTTCGAACCGATCAGGCCGAACCAGGTGAAGTCGTTGCGCTTGAGGATCGCGGCGGTGAGTTCCAGATCCAGCTGATGGTTGTGGGTCATGACGATGCAGTAGCTGCCGGCGGGCAAGTCGTCGATTTCATCCACAGGCTCTTCGGCGACGATTTTACGCACGCCGTGGGGAATCTGTTCGGGAAATTCCTCTTCCCGGGAATCGATCCAGCGCACCCGGCAGGGCAGGCTGGCGAGCAAGGGAACCAGTGCGCGGCCCACATGACCGGCGCCGAACACGGCGATCTGCGCCTGCACCTGGCCCATCGGCTCGAACAGCAATACCGTGGCGCCGCCGCAGCACTGGCCGAGGCTGGCGCCGAGGCTGAAGCGCTCCAGATGGGTGTCCTGCCTGCCGCTGGCGAGCATCTCGCGGGCGATCTGCATGGCTTTGTATTCCAGGTGCCCGCCACCGATGGTGTCGAATGTCTGGCAGGCGCTGACGACCATTTTCGAGCCGGCATTGCGCGGCGTCGAGCCGAGCTCTTCGATGATCGTCACCAGAACGCAGGGTTCGCCCTGGTTCTGCAGGTCGGCGAGGGCGTCGATCCAGTTGTACATGTTCACCTCGACATCTGTCGTTGTCTGTTCGGGCCTCTTCGCGAGCAGGCTCGCTCCCACAGGGAAATGCATTCCAAATATGGGAGCGAGCCTGCTCGCGAAGGCCGCGCCTCGGTCCTAGAGCAGAGCCAACTCGGTTTCAGCTTCGACGGCCTTCACCGCTTTGAGCTGACGCATCTGCTCGCAACCCCACAACACCCGCTCCGGGGTCGCCGGCGCGTCAATCTTCGGTTGATGCCTGTAGTCGCCGAGGCTGGCCACTGCATCCTTGATCGCACACCACGCGGCGATGCCGAGCATGAACGGCGGCTCACCCACAGCCTTGGAGTGGAATACGGTGTCTTCCGGGTTCTTGCGGTTTTCCACCAGCTTCACCCGCAGGTCCAGCGGCATGTCCGCCACGGCCGGGATCTTGTAGCTGGCCGGGCCGTTGGTCATCAGCTTGCCCTTGTTGTTCCAGACCAGCTCTTCCATGGTCAGCCAGCCCATGCCCTGGACGAAGCCGCCCTCGACCTGGCCGATGTCGATGGCCGGGTTCAGTGAGGCGCCGACGTCGTGGAGGATGTCGGTACGCAGCATCTTGTACTCGCCGGTCAGGGTGTCGACGATCACTTCGCAGCACGCCGCGCCGAAGGCGAAGTAGTAGAACGGCCGGCCACGGGCCTGGCTGCGGTCGTAGTAGATTTTCGGGGTCTTGTAGAACCCGGTGCTCGACAGCGACACCTGATTGAAATAAGCCAGCTGGATCAGCGCTTCGAAGGTCATGATGTGGTCGCGCACACGGACGTGGCCGTTGTGGAATTCCACGTCTTCTTCGCTGACCTTGTAGTGCCGCGCGGCGAATTCGACGAGGCGCTGCTTAATGATCTCGGCGGCATTCTGTGCAGCTTTGCCGTTGAGGTCGGCACCGCTGGACGCCGCGGTTGGCGAGGTGTTCGGCACCTTGTCGGTGTTGGTCGCGGTGATCTGCACGCGGTCCATTTCCACCTGGAATACTTCGGCCACGACTTGCGCGACTTTGGTGTTCAGGCCCTGGCCCATTTCCGTGCCGCCGTGGTTCAAGTGGATGCTGCCGTCGGTGTAGACGTGCACCAGCGCACCTGCCTGGTTGAGGAAGCTGGCGGTGAAGGAAATGCCGAACTTCACCGGGGTCAGCGCCAGGCCTTTTTTCAGGATCGGGCTGTTGGCGTTGTAGCGACGGATCGCTTCGCGGCGCTCGGCGTACTGGCTGCTTTCTTCCAGTTCGGCGGTCATTTCCTCGAGCATGTTGTGCTCGACGGTCTGGTAGTAATGGGTGACGTTGCGCTCGGTCTTGCCGTAGTAGTTGGCCTTGCGCACAGCCAGCGGATCGAGGTTCAGGTGACGGGCGATGGCGTCCATCACTTCTTCGATCGCGACCATCCCTTGCGGGCCGCCGAAACCACGGTACGCGGTGTTCGACGCGGTGTTGGTCTTGCAGCGGTGACCGTTGATGGTCGCGTCGCCGAGGTAGTACGAGTTGTCCGAGTGGAACATCGCCCGGTCGACAATCGAGGCCGACAGGTCTGGTGAACAGCCGCAGTTACCAGCCAGATCCATCGCAATCCCGTGCAGACGCCCGGTGCTGTCAAAGCCGACGTCGTACTCGACGTAGAACGGGTGACGCTTGCCGGTCATCAGCATGTCTTCGACCCGTGGCAGGCGCATCTTGGTCGGCTGGCCGGTGAGGTGTGCGACCACGGCGCACAGGCAGGCCGGACTCGCGGCCTGGGTTTCCTTGCCGCCGAAACCACCGCCCATGCGGCGCATGTCGACGACGATTTTGTTCATCGAAACGTCGAGGACTTCGGCCACCAGTTTCTGCACTTCGGTGGGGTTCTGTGTCGAGCAGTAGACGATCATGCCGCCGTCTTCGGTCGGCATCACCGAGGAGATCTGGGTCTCCAGATAGAAGTGTTCCTGACCGCCGATGTGCAGCGTCCCTTGAATGCGATGTTCAGCAGTGGCCAGGGCATTGGCCGAATCGCCGCGCTGGTGGGTGTGGCTGTCGAGCACGAAGTGGCGTTTGCGCAGGGCTTCGACCACGTCGAGCACCGGTTCCAGATCTTCGTATTCGATGATCGCGGCCATGGCGGCCTTGCGTGCGGTTTCAAGATCCTTGGCGGCCACGGCCAGCACCGGTTGACCGACGAACTGCACATCATCGATGGCCAGCAGCGGATCGCCCGGCAGCAGCGGGCCGATGTCTTTCAGGCCCGGCACGTCTTCGTGGGTGATGGCGATGCGCACGCCTTCGAAGGCGTAGCAGGGCTTGGTGTCGATGCTGATGATTTTCGCGTGGGCGCGATCCGACAGCCGTGCGTAAACGTGCAACTGGTTGGGGAATTCCAGGCGATCATCGATGTACTGCGCTTCACCGGACACATGCTTGGCGGCGCTGTCGTGCTTGACGCTGCGGCCGACACCGGTGGTCAGGTCTCTGGCGAACAGTTCAGCCAGTTCAGCTTGTGTTTTCTCTACGCCGTGATGGTTAGACATAAGCGGTCACCCGAGTCTCGATGTGCGGTGTTTGCAGTTCGATGAAGTACTTGCGCAGCAGGTTCTGCGCGCTGAGCAGGCGATATTCCTTGCTGGCGCGGAAGTCCGAGAGCGGGGTGAAATCCTCGCCCAGCGCGGTGCAGGCACGTTCGACCACAGCATTGTTGAACGGCTGACCGAGCAGCACGGCTTCGCAGTGAGCGGCGCGTTTCGGGATCGCGGCCATGCCGCCGAAGGCGACGCGGGCGTCGGTGATCACACCGTTTTCGACGCGCAAATTGAACGCGGCGCAGACGGCGGAGATGTCATCGTCCAGACGCTTGGAGACTTTGTAGGCGCGGAAGCGCTGCTCGTCGGTGGCGCGAGGGACGATGATTTTCTCGATGAACTCGCTTTCCTGGCGCGCGGTGACCCGGTAATCGATGAAGTAATCTTCCAGGTTCAGCGTACGGCGGGTCTCGCCCTTGCACAGCACGATCTGCGCGCCGAGGGCGATCAGCAGCGGTGGCGAGTCACCGATCGGCGAGGCGTTGCCGATGTTGCCGCCGAGGGTGCCCTGGTTGCGGATCTGCAGCGAGGCGAAGCGATGCAGCAGCTCGCCGAAGTCCGGGTACTCGGCGTTCAACGCTTCGTAGCAGTCGGAGAGGGCGGTGGCGGCGCCGATTTCAATGCGATCCTCGAAGTGCTCGATGCGCTTCATTTCGGCGACGTTGCCGACGTAGATCATCACCGGCAGCGTGCGGTGGAACTGCGTGACTTCCAGCGCCAGATCGGTGCCGCCGGCCAGCAGGCGGGCCTGTGGATACGCGTCGTAGAGGTCAGCGAGGTCGGCCACGGTCAGCGGCACCAGGCAGCGTTTGTCGCCGCTGTTGAGTTCGCCGATCGATGTCGGGGCAATGGCTTTGAGGCGGGCGATGGTTTCCGCTTCCCGGGCGTCGAACTGGTCCGGCTGCTTGCCGCAGCAGGATTGTTCGGCAGCGGCCAGGATCGGCCGGTAACCGGTGCAGCGGCAGAGGTTGCCGGCCAGCGCTTCGTGGGCCTTGGCATGGTCCGGTGCATCGCTGTTCTTTTGCAGGGCGAACAGCGACATCACGAAACCGGGGGTGCAGAAACCGCACTGCGAACCGTGGCACTCGACCATGGCCTTCTGCACGCTGTGCAATTCGCCCTTGTGCTTGAGATCTTCGACGCTGATCAACTGTTTGCCGTGCAGCGACGAAACGAACGTCAGGCACGAGTTGAGGCTGCGATAGCGAATGTGCTCGCGGCCGTCGTCATCCGTCTGCAACTCGCCGACCACCACCGTGCACGCGCCGCAGTCACCGCTGGCGCAGCCTTCTTTGGTGCCGGATTTGCCCACGTGTTCACGCAGGTAGTTGAGCACAGTCAGGTTCGGGTCCAGGGCGTGCTCGCTACGGAGTTCCTGGTTGAGTAAAAACTGGATCACGGAAGGCCTCGCAGACTCATTATTGTTGTTAAGCGACTTGAGCCGAATTTAGCAGGTCTGACTTTTCGGTCAATGGTTTTCTGACTTAAAGGTCAGGAAAAACCGTTTTGTCGCTTTGCAACGTGTCTCTTCAGTATTGACCCTCATTGGATCAACCGCTTTTTTGCGGGATTCGTGCCAAAAACCGCTGTGCGGGCACTCCGCCATGAACGCGCATTGCGCTACACTGCGCCGCTTGTGCAGATCGAAGAGTTTGAAGGACAACCATGACGTTCAAGGCGCCGGACAGCCTCGCCGAGCAAATCGCTCACCACCTCGCCGAACGGATCATTCGTGGCGAAATGAAGCCGGGAGAGCGCATCCAGGAACAGAAGGTCACGCTGGCGCTGAACGTCAGCCGCGGCTCGGTCCGCGAAGCCTTGCTGATCCTCGAGCGCCGTCATCTGATCGCGATCCTGCCGCGCCGCGGCGCCCACGTCACCGAGCTGACGGCGCACAAGGTGCAGAGCCTGTGCACGTTGATGAGCGAGCTGTACATCCTGCTCGGCAACGCAGTGGCCAACGGCTGGCAAGTCCAGGCCGACATGGCGCCGTTCGTGCAGATCCAGCAGCGCCTGAGCGCCAGCTACGAGCGTCAGGACATCCGCACCTTCGTCGACGACAGCTTCAACGTGATGCGCGCCGCGTACCCGTTCGCCAACAACCCGTACCTGCAGGAAACCGTCGAAAACCTGCAACCGGCCATGAGCCGTGCGTACTTCCTCGCGCTGGAACAGCGCAAGGCCGAGATGAGCGAGTTCCTCGAACTGTTCGAGCGCTTGCTGGCCGCCGTCCTCGCCCGTGACCTGCCGCAGATCCGCATCGTGCTGACGGCTTACGCCCAGCGCAGCTGCGATCTGGTGGTGTCCGCCCTGACGGTTGCCTGACCTTGCGCCTCAAGTGCATCAAACTGGCGGGGTTCAAATCCTTCGTCGACCCGACCACGGTGAACTTCCCCAGCAACATGGCGGCAGTCGTCGGGCCGAACGGTTGCGGCAAGTCGAACATCATCGACGCCGTGCGCTGGGTAATGGGCGAAAGCTCGGCCAAGAACCTGCGCGGCGAGTCGATGACCGACGTCATCTTCAACGGCTCGACCAGCCGCAAACCGGTGAGCCAGGCCAGCATCGAACTGGTGTTCGACAACTCCGACGGCACACTGCTGGGCGAGTGGGCGGCGTACGCGGAAATTTCGATCCGCCGCAAAGTGACCCGCGACAGCCAGACCACTTATTACCTCAACGGCGCCAAATGCCGTCGTCGCGACATCACCGACATCTTCCTCGGCACCGGCCTCGGCCCGCGCAGCTACTCGATCATCGAGCAGGGGATGATCTCCAAGCTGATCGAGTCCAAACCGGAAGATCTGCGTAACTTCATCGAAGAAGCCGCCGGTATCTCCAAGTACAAGGAGCGCCGGCGCGAGACCGAAAATCGCATTCGCCGCACCCACGAAAACCTTGCCCGCCTGACCGACCTGCGCGAAGAGCTCGAGCGCCAGCTCGAACGCCTGCACCGCCAGGCCGAAGCCGCGAGGAAGTATCAGGAATTCAAGGCCGAAGAGCGTCAGCTCAAGGCGCAACTGTCGGCTTTGCGCTGGCAGGATCTGAACGATCAGGTCGGCCAGCGCGAGTCGATCATCGGCAACCAGGAAATCAGCTTCGAAGCGCTGGTGGCCGAGCAACGCAACGCCGACGCTGCCATTGAACGCCTGCGCGACGGTCACCATGACCTGTCCGAGCGCTTCAATCTGGTGCAGGGGCGCTTCTATTCGGTCGGCGGCGACATCGCCCGGGTCGAGCAGAGCATCCAGCACGGCCAGCAACGCTTGCGCCAGTTGCAGGACGACCTGAAGGAAGCCGAGCGCGCACGACTCGAAACCGAATCGCACCTGGGCCACGACCGCACCTTGTTGCTGACCCTGGGCGAAGAACTCGATCAACTGACCCCCGAGCAGGAAATCACCAACGCCGCTGCCGAAGAAGCCGCCGCAGCGCTGGAAGATTCCGAAACCGTCATGCACGGCTGGCAGGAGCAGTGGGACGCCTTCAACCTGACCGCCGCCGAACCGCGCCGTCAGGCCGAAGTGCAGCAGTCGCGCATCCAGCAGCTGGAAACCAGCATGGAGCGCCTGGCCGATCGGCAAAAACGTCTGGGCGAAGAGCGCGCGCTGCTCTCGGCCGATCCGGAAGACGCGGCGATCATGGAACTCAGCGAACAACTCGCCGAGTCCGAAGCGACCCTTGAAGATTTGCAGACCAGCGAAGAAGCACAGGTCGAAAAACTCGAACAACTGCGCCAGGAATTGCAGCAGGCGCTGACGGCGCAACAACAGGCGCAGGGTGATTTGCAGCGCCTCAATGGTCGCCTCGCATCCCTTGAAGCCTTGCAGCAAGCCGCGCTCGATCCGGGCACCGGCACCGCCGAATGGTTGAAAGAACACAATCTCGCCGAGCGTCCGCGTCTGGCCGAAGGCCTGAAGGTCGAGGCGGGTTGGGAGCTGGCGGTGGAAACCGTGCTCGGCGCCGACCTGCAAGCGGTGTTGGTGGATGATTTCGCTGGTTTCGATTTGTCCGGTTTTGCCCAGGGCGATCTGCGTTTGCTCAGCCCCGGCAATGAAGGCGTGCGCGTGGCCGGCAGCCTGCTGGACAAGGTCGAGGCGCAGGTGGATCTGTCGCCATGGCTGGGTCAGGTCAAACCGGTCGACAGCCTTGAGCAGGCACTGGCTTTGCGCGGCCAACTGGCTGCCGGCCAGAGCCTGATCAGTCGCGACGGTTACTGGGTCGGTCGGCACTTCCTGCGTGTACGCCGCGCCAGCGAAGCCGAAAGCGGCATGCTCGCGCGCGGTCAGGAAATCGAATCGCTGCATCTGGAACGCGAAGAGCGCGAAGCCACGGTCGAGGCCATGGAAACCCGTCTGCAAACCCTGCGCGCGCAACAGCGTCAGCAGGAAAACGGTCGCGAACATTTGCGTCGTTTGTTGCAAGACGAAGCCCGCCAGCAAGGCGAATTGAAAGCTCAACTGTCCGCCGGCAAAGCCAAGGCCGAGCAGTTGACGCTGCGTCGTACCCGCCTCGACGAAGAACTGGTCGAGCTCGCCGAGCAGCGCGAACTGGAACACGAAAACATCGGCGAAGCGCGGATCCAGTTACAGGACGCCCTCGACGCCATGGCCCTCGACACGGAGCAGCGCGAATTGCTGCTGGCCCAGCGTGACAGCCTGCGCGAACGCCTCGACCGCGTGCGTCAGGAGGCTCGTCAGCACAAGGACCACGCCCATCAATTGGCCGTGCGTCTTGGCTCGCTGCGGGCGCAGCATGATTCGACCCGCCAGGCGCTGGAGCGTCTAGAGATGCAGGCCGAGCGCCTCACCGAAAAACGTGAACAGCTCAGCCTGAATCTGGAGGAGGGCGAAGCACCGCTGGAAGAGCTGCGCCTCAAACTCGAAGAGCTGCTCGACAAGCGCATGAGTGTCGACGATGAACTCAAGACTGCTCAAATCGCCCTGGAAGACGCCGACCGTGAACTGCGCGATGCGGAAAAACGCCGGACCCAGGCCGAGCAGCAATCGCAATTGATCCGTGGCCAGCTCGAACAGCAACGCATGGAGTGGCAGGCCCTCACCGTGCGCCGCAAGGCGCTGCAGGATCAACTGCTGGAAGACGGCTACGATTTGCACGGCGTGCTCGAAACCTTGAGCGCCGAGGCCAGTGAGAAGGAGGCCGAAGAAGAACTGGAACGCATCGCCGCACGCATTCAGCGCCTGGGCGCGATCAACCTCGCGGCGATCGACGAATACACGCAACAATCCGAGCGTAAACGTTATCTGGATGCCCAGGACGCCGATCTGGTGGAAGCCCTGGAGACGCTGGAAAACGTCATCCGCAAGATCGACAAGGAAACCCGTAACCGTTTCAAAGATACCTTTGATCAGATCAATGGCGGTTTACAGGCGCTTTTCCCGAAAGTTTTCGGTGGAGGACGCGCGTATTTGGAACTGACGGGCGAAGATCTACTCGATACAGGGGTGACGATCATGGCGCAGCCGCCCGGAAAGAAGAACAGCACCATCCATTTGCTGTCCGGCGGCGAAAAGGCCCTGACCGCACTGGCACTGGTTTTTGCGATCTTCAAGTTGAATCCGGCGCCGTTCTGCATGCTCGATGAGGTTGACGCGCCACTGGATGACGCTAACGTTGGACGCTACGCACGCTTGGTCAAAGAGATGTCGCAGACCGTGCAGTTCATCTATATCACCCACAACAAGATCGCCATGGAAATGGCCGAGCAGTTGATGGGTGTGACGATGCACGAGCCGGGATGTTCGCGACTGGTAGCCGTGGATGTCGAGGAGGCGATGGCGATGGTGGATGCCTGAGCCGGCGCTGTCGGAAAAGGTATTTATAGTCTGTAGGACATATTTACCGGCTTCGACTTGCTGGCCAATCGACATAATCGCGCAAGCCAATGAGACAGACGGTGTAAAGTTGTCTTTGGTCGTGCTAGTTTAATGTCAATTTTTCGTATACGTGGGCAAAACGCCTGTCAGAACATAGAGTTGGCGCCACGTTTTAAAGCGGTTTGCACAGTGTAAACCCCTTATTTTTCAGCATTTTTTATAGAGGCACGGGATTACATGGAAATCGGTCTGCGCGAGTGGCTGATCGTCATCGGCATCATTGTGATAGCCGGTATTCTTTTCGATGGCTGGCGCCGTATGCGCGGCGGCAAGGGAAAACTGAAATTCCGTCTTGACCGAAGTCTGTCCAACCTGCCGGACGAGGACACCAGCGCAGAGCTGTTGGGCCCGGCCCGCGTGCTGGATACCCATAAAGAGCCGCAACTGGACGAACACGACCTGCCATCGGTGAGCATGCCGGCCCGCGAACCACGCGAGCCTCGCGAATCCGGTTCCAAGCGCGGCAAGCGTGCCAACAACGGTCCGGCCCAGGGCGACCTGAACCTCGATCTGGACCTGGACGGCGGCCCGAGCTTCAGCAGCCGTGACGATGACTTCATCGAGCCGGTCGCCAAGTCGTCGCCGGCCGTTGCCGACAAGGATCAGCCGCAAGCCGAAGAAGTACTGGTGATCAGCGTGATCTGCCGCGACCCGGCCGGCTTCAAGGGCCCGGCATTGTTGCAGAACATTCTGGAAAGCGGTCTGCGTTTCGGCGAGATGGACATTTTCCACCGTCACGAAAGCATGGCCGGCAACGGCGAAGTGCTGTTCTCCATGGCCAACGCGGTCAAGCCGGGCATCTTCGATCTGGACGACATCGACCATTTCAGCACCCCGGCGGTGAGCTTCTTCCTCGGCCTGCCAGGCCCGCGTCATCCGAAGCAGGCCTTCGACGTGATGGTCGCAGCAGCCCGCAAGCTGTCCCAGGAACTGAACGGCGAATTGAAAGATGACCAGCGCAGCGTCCTGACCGCGCAGACCATCGAGCACTACCGTCAGCGCATCGTCGAATTCGAACGTCGCGCCCTGACCCAGAAGCGTTGATTGAAAAGGTTGCCTCGCAATAAAGGGGCAATCGGCAAAATAGATTGAGCAGCCTCGGCTGCTCTTTTGCTTTATGAGAGAACACCCATGACTGCCGCCAAAGACCGCATTCTAGAGCTGCGCGCTGAACTCGATCAGCACAACTACCGTTACCACGTCCTCGATGAGCCGAGCATTCCGGATGCCGAGTACGACCGGTTGTTCCACGAGCTCAAGGCGCTGGAAGCGGCCAACCCGGAATTGATCACCAGCGACTCGCCGACCCAGCGCGTCGGCAGCGTGGCGCTGACCGCATTCACTCAGGTGCGTCACGAAGTGCCGATGCTAAGCCTCGGCAACGCCTTCGAAGAAACCGACATGCGCGAGTTCGACCGCCGGGTGACCGAAGGTCTGGACCTGCCGGCCGGTGATCTGTTCGGTGGTGGCGCGGCGGTGGAATACAGCTGCGAGCCGAAACTCGATGGCCTGGCCGTCAGCCTGTTGTATCAGGACGGCGTACTGGTGCGCGGCGCCACACGCGGCGACGGCACCACCGGTGAAGACATCAGCGTCAACGTGCGCACGGTGCGCAACATCCCGCTGAAGCTGCACGGCGAAGGCTGGCCGGCGACCCTGGAAGTGCGTGGCGAAGTGTTCATGTCCAAGGCCGGTTTCGAGCGTCTCAACGCCTCGCAACTGGAAGTCGGCGGCAAGACCTTCGCCAACCCGCGCAACGCGGCGGCCGGCAGCCTGCGTCAGCTGGATTCGAAGATTACCGCCAACCGCCCGCTGGAATTCTGTTGCTACGGCATCGGTCAGGTGTCCCACGATATTTCCGACACTCACATCGGCAACCTCAAGCAACTGCAAGCCTGGGGCATGCCGATCAGCCACGAATTGAAACTGGCCAAAGGCATTGGTGAATGCCTGGATTACTACCGCGATATCGGTGAGCGCCGTAACTCGCTGGCCTATGAAATCGACGGTGTGGTGTTCAAGGTCAACAGCATTGCCGACCAGCGCGAACTGGGCTTCCGCGCCCGCGAACCGCGCTGGGCCATTGCGCACAAGTTCCCGGCCATGGAAGAGCTCACCGAACTGCTCGACGTGGAATTCCAGGTCGGTCGTACCGGTGCCGTCACGCCAGTGGCGCGCTTGAAGCCAGTGAAGGTCGCAGGCGTCACAGTGGCCAACGCCACGCTGCACAACATGGACGAAGTCGCCCGGTTGGGCCTGATGATCGGCGACACGGTGATTATTCGCCGCGCCGGTGACGTGATTCCGCAAGTGGTGCAAGTGGTCATGGAACGCCGCCCGGAAGATGCGCGATCTGTGCAAATCCCTGAGAGCTGCCCGGTCTGCGGCTCCCATGTCGAGCGCACGCAACTGGTCAAACGCAGCAAGGGCAAGGAAACCATCAGCGAGGGCGCGGTGTATCGCTGCGTCGGCCGACTGGCCTGCGGTGCGCAACTGAAGCAGGCGATCATCCACTTCGTATCGCGCCGCGCAATGGACATCGAGGGCCTCGGTGACAAGAGCGTCGAGCAGTTGGTGGACGAAGGCCTGGTCAGTTCGCCGGCCGATCTTTATGCGCTGAAGTTCGATGACATCGTTGATCTGGAAGGCTTTGCCGAGGTGTCGAGCAACAAGCTGCTGGCCGCCATCGAAGACAGCAAGAAACCGGGGCTGGCGCGCTTCATCTATGCGCTGGGCATCCCGGATGTCGGCGAGGAGACGGCCAAGGTGCTGGCGCGCTCGCTGGGGTCGCTGGAGCGCGTCCAGCAAGCCTTGCCACAAGTGCTGACGTACCTGCCGGACATCGGCCTGGAAGTGGCGCACGAGATCCACAGCTTCTTTGAAGATGCGCACAACCAGCAGGTGATTACCGAATTGCTGGGCCATGGTTTGCAGATTCAGGATCAGGGCGAACTGGGCGCCGAGTTTGCCGCGAGCACCACGCTGGGCGGTTTCCTCGACAAGCTGCATATTCCTTCGGTGGGGCCGGGCGGGGCGCAGAAACTGGCAGACAAGTTCGAAACGCTGGAAGGGGTGATGAACGCTGACTGGTTGGACATGCGCCAGGCATTGCCGGAGAAACAGGCGAACTCGGTGCGTGAGTTTTTCGAACTGCCCGAGCATCGGAAACTGGCGGAAAGTGCCGAGAAACAACTGCGTGATTTCGGCATGCACTGGCAGAGCGAAAAGAAAGTCGTCGAAGGCCTGCCGCTGGCCGGGGAGACCTGGGTGTTGACCGGCAAGGTCGAGCTGATGAGCCGCGACGTCGCCAAGGAGCACCTGGAAAGCCTCGGCGCCAAAGTCGCCGGTTCCGTGTCGGCCAAGACTCATTGCGTGGTCGCGGGGCCAGGCGCCGGGTCGAAACTGACCAAGGCTAACGAGCTGGGCGTGAAGGTCATGGACGAAGAGGCGTTTATCGCGTTCCTGAAAGGGCACGGTATTTCCGCCTGACGCAACGCGCGGGAACGATCGACTCGCGGGAATGATCTAGTCTTGGCAAGCCCCAGGGAGAGATCGCCATGTACCGCTTTTTCGAGCAGCTCAGTTCCCGCATCGTCGCGCCGTTCATGGGCGAATCCTCGCGCAACAGCAAAGTCTGGCCGTGCCGCTGCGGCCAGTCGCTGTTCTTTCGCAACAGCCAGTGTCTGGCCTGCAACGCAGCGCTGGGTTATCAACCGGAACACAGTCGGCTGACCTCGCTGCAACCGGGGCCACAAGAGGGCACGTGGACGCTCGACGTCGATCCCGAAGCCGGACTGTTCCGGCGCTGCGCCAACCTCAACACACCGGCCGCCTGCAACTGGCTGCTGCCCGCCAACGATCACGACACGCTGTGCGCGGCCTGTGATCTGAATCGCACCATTCCCGATCTGTCCGTCCCGGAAAACCCCGAACGCTGGCGCAAGGTGGAAATCGCCAAGCGGCGACTGGTGGCTCAACTGATCAGCCTCGGCTTGCCGGTCATCCCGAAAACCGTCGATGAAGACACCGGTCTGGCGTTCGATTTCATCGGCGTCGATCTGGAAGGCAATGCACCGATGACCGGCCACGCCAACGGCCTGATCACCCTCGATATTGCAGAAGCCGACGACGCCCACCGCGAACAGGTGCGGGCGCAGATGCACGAACCCTATCGCACGCTGCTCGGGCATTTTCGCCATGAGGTCGGGCATTACTACTGGGATCGACTGATCGACAACGGCCCTTGGCTGGGTTCGTTCCGCAACCTGTTCGGCGACGAACGCGCCAGTTATGCCGAGGCGCTGGAGCGGCATTATCAACAGGGTGCGCCGGCGGACTGGTCGCAGCATTACGTCAGCGCCTACGCCACTATGCACCCGTGGGAAGACTGGGCGGAAACCTGGGCCCATTACCTGCACATGATGGACGCGGTGGACACGGCGCTGGGTTTCGGCATGAGCGCCCGGGAGATGGATCTGGATTACCAGCCGTTTCCGTCGAGCACGCTGTACGACCCCGAGCATCCTGGCGGCGCGGCGTTCCTGTCGTTCGTCAACGCGTGGATCGAACTGGCCGGCATGCTCAACGAACTGTCGCGCAGCATGGGCCAGCCGGATTTCTATCCTTTCGTGCTGCCGCCTGCGGCGATCGCCAAGCTGCACTTCATTCATCTGGTGATCCAGCAAGAGGGCGGCCGGGCGGACGAGGTGCTGCAGGCTCAATAGCAAGTGCTTGAAGCCCTTCATATTTTTAATCTGCAACCAGCGGTTGTAACTTCGTCTCAGATAGGTACAATGGCGCGGCTCGCCGACAGGTGAGTGTCGTTATGGTGACCCTATCGGTCCCCCCGCAACGATTACCCGTGAACCTGGTCAGAGCCGGAAGGCAGCAGCCACAGCGGGAACATTGTGTGCCGGGGTGTGGCTGGTAGGGTTACCACCTTAACGAACCTCGAACGAATCAACGCCGAACTGCATGGGTTTCGCCCACTGCGGTTTTTTTATGCCTGCGATTTGGCGGTTCGTCCCCAAACCCTCTGCTAGCAACGGCGTCGACGCGGGGTAATCATTTCCCTTGCGATCCCGCATACTCGCCACAACCGAAATAAATGAAGAGTCTGGCCAGTATCGACCTTGTAAGGTCTGGGCCCTGGCCGCGAGGTTTTATGCTCCCGGAACATTCCGATCTATCCAGCCCCGTGTTCTTGCCCGTCACGGATGAAACCTGCGCGAACCTGTTGCAGGCGAGTGGCACCAAAGCCCTCGAAGCCCTGACCGATCCAGAGTTGGCGGCAGTGCTGGTCATCCAGAATCTGGTGCAGACGACAGAGCAGGATCTCGGCGCCGTGGCGGCAGAAAAGATTCTGGCCAAGCTCTTGTCCTGGGCTGCCGAAAAGCGGCAGTCAACAACGGCGGGCCTGCTGTCGGAAGCGCAACGACTGTTCGATCCGCGCAAATTGTATTTCGGCCTGAAGGTCCTCCAACCGCTGAACCTGCGTTTTCTGCTGCCCGAAGAAGTGTCCGCACGCGACTATTTGTTGCCCGATGGTCAGTGGGATTTCGAATACAAGGTTCGGCGCCATCGCAGCCATGACCCGTTCAGTCAGCCGATCGTGACGCCCCGGCAGCGCGAGCGCTGGTTGAGCCCGGCACAGGACAAACTGGTCAGGACCTTCCGCGCCAATCTGGACGAAGACCTCCACGTTCAAGGTTACGCGGGGATCGGCAAAAGCCATCTATTGGTAGCGTTGCTGGAACACCTGCGGCCGGAGAAAACCCTGTTGCTGGCGCGCACCCCGGCCAAGCTGGAAGTGCTTCGCCAGCGCATGGTGGGGCCGGGCGAGAAAAAGGCCGGCAAGACCTTCCTGGCGTTTGCGCAGTCGCTGATGCTCGGTCGCAGGCCTCAGGCGGAGGGGGGGCGAATCCCGACCCGGCAGGCGCTGGCGCAGGAACTGAACATCTACGGTTTTCGCCACCACGACGGGCAGGCGACCCTTGAACTTTGCCTGAAGGTGATCGAACGCTACTGCCGCTTCCGAGATCACACCTTTTCCGCGAAGCATCTGCCGCATTTCAACCAGCCGCTCTCCAGCGTGGACGCGCAAGTGTTGCTGGAGTATTCGAGCCGGGTGTGGGGCTACCTCGAGCTCAATCCGGCGTGGGGCAGCCAGACCGGTTTCGAAGCGCTGCTGATGATCAAACGGGCCTGCATTGCCGGTTGCGTGGTGCCGGCGCGCTACACGCACGTGCTGATCGACGAGAGCCAGGACATTCCCGGCTCGCTGTTGCAGATCATCGAACGCGGCCGCCAGGTGCTGATCACCCTCGGCGACGAGTATCAACAGGCCAGCGGCGTGCCGGTCAAGCGGCACCGTGAAGTTCGCCAAAGCGATATCAGCTATTCCGTGCGCTCGGGCCGCAACGTCGAACGGCTGGTCAACCCGCTTATCGCCCGGCACTCGCAGAAGGGCAAGATTCCGTTCGAAGGTGCCAGTGACGCCGACGTCGTCATCAAGGAATACCCGGAAGGTTTTGTGCCGTCCGAGGGTTGCGTGGTGCTGACGGCATCGCCGTGGGACACCATGATCTGGGCCATCCACCTGCACGATTCCAACTGCAAGTTCAGATTCCCGGACAAGCGAACCCAGGATGACCTGAAGCATTTCATGGCCACCGCCATCGAACTGTTCAAGCCGGACTTCTACCGCTCCGAATTCAACGAAAACGGCGTGCATCCGTACTTCAGCGACCTGCCTGACTGGCAAGCGGTGTGCGACGCCAACCGGTTCGACGAATCGTTTCTGCGGGTCAGGGCCAAGCTGGAAAACGGCTTCATGATCGCCGACCTGACACGCCTGAACCGAATGATCGACAACACTGGCAACGGCTGCATGCTGATGCTGGCGGAAGAGGCAGGGGGCATGGAGTTTGACAAGGTTCTGCTGACGCCGGGGTTGCTGACAAACGAGAAATTCAAAGATGCCTACGCGTTCGATCAAAGGATCTGCGCCGTGTACATCGCCATCTCCCGCGCCAGGCTGAAGCTTTACGTGCCGTACGATGTAGTTGCTTGGGTCGAGTATCACGAGTACCAGAAATTCCGCGATACGGCGGGGCATTGATCGAGCGATTCAAAGGCTCATGGGGCGCTTTCGGGGGTACCGGTATACAACCGAATAATGTCATCAATCTCCCCCGACATCTTCATCTGCAGCAGCGTCCTCAGTATCCGCTGCACCGGCACTTTCGGATCGTTGCGCACGTAGCAGCCGACCTGCTGCTCCTGCAATACCGCCACCCCTTGCAGTTGCTGCCCCGGCAGCAGGCGCTGGTTGAACCAGTCCAGGGTCCATTGATTGCTCACGGCGTAGCGGTAGCGACCGGCCAGGAGTTTTTCCAGCACCTGTTCCTGGTTGCGCGCGTCTTCGCGCCATAAGCGGTCGGCGTCGAACAGCGGTTGCAGCGTGGGGTAGCTGTAGCCGAGCACGGTGCCGATCGACTGGCGGGGCAGGTGGGCCGGATCGACGCTGGAGGGTTGATCCTGGCGGCTGATCAGCAGATCGCGCTGGAAAAAAAGCGGAATGCTCCAGATGTAATCGCCGGACTGGTTCGGCAGCCAGGATTGCGCGGCATAACAGCGCACGTCGACTTCACCGTGTTCCATGGCGCTCTGCACGCGGGTGCGGGGCAGGACGTGAAATTCTGCCGGCACGCCGACCTGAGTCGCCAGGCTGAGCATCATGTCGTAAAGAATGCCCTGTGCCGGTCGGCCGCGTTCGTATTGCACCAGCGGCATCGCCCAGCTGTCGGCCATGGAAAAGCGCAGCGGCGGCTGTGCGGCCATCGCGTTCAGGCTGATTCCCAGTATTGCCCCCACGGCCCACCGCATAAATGCTCCGGTAATTCCCGTTCCCGTGCCGACAAATGCCTCCGCCCATGCAGCTTAGCCAGAATAGAAGAGCGCACCGGATGCAATTTTGCCCTTGCTCCGCTAGCATTAGCCGCTTCTGCTTCCTTTGCCGCGACGGTTTTCGATGAGTTATCAGGTTCTTGCACGTAAATGGCGTCCGCGCTCGTTCCGCGAAATGGTCGGCCAGACCCATGTGCTCAAGGCTCTGATCAATGCCTTGGACAGCCAGCGCCTGCACCACGCCTACCTGTTCACCGGGACGCGGGGCGTCGGCAAGACGACGATTGCGCGGATCATCGCCAAATGTCTGAACTGTGAAACAGGTATCACTTCAAGCCCCTGCGGCGAGTGTTCGGTGTGCCGCGAGATCGATGAAGGCCGCTTCGTCGACCTGATCGAGATCGACGCCGCGAGCCGGACCAAGGTCGAGGACACCCGCGAGCTGCTCGACAACGTGCAGTACGCCCCGAGCCGCGGGCGCTTCAAGGTCTACCTGATCGACGAAGTGCACATGCTCTCCAGCCATTCCTTCAATGCGCTGCTGAAAACCCTCGAAGAGCCGCCGCCCTACGTCAAATTCATCCTGGCGACCACCGACCCGCAGAAACTTCCGGCAACGATTTTGTCGCGATGCCTGCAGTTCTCCCTGAAGAACATGACACCGGAGCGTGTGGTCGAGCATTTGACCCACGTCCTGACCGCCGAAAACGTACCGTTCGAAGACGACGCGCTGTGGCTGCTCGGCCGCGCGGCCGACGGTTCGATGCGCGACGCCATGAGCCTGACCGACCAGGCTATCGCCTTCGGTGAAGGCAAGGTTCTGGCCACCGACGTACGGGCGATGCTCGGCACGCTGGACCACGGTCAGGTCTATGACGTATTGCATTCCTTGATCGAAGGCGACGCCAAGGCGTTGCTCGAAGCCGTACGCCACCTGGCCGAACAGGGCCCGGACTGGAACGGCGTGCTCTCGGAAATTCTCAACGTGCTGCACCGCGTCGCCATCGCCCAGGCCCTGCCGGAAGGTGTCGACAACGGCCACGGCGACCGTGACCGGGTGCTGGCACTGGCCCAGGCCTTGCCGGCCGAAGACGTGCAGTTCTACTACCAGATGGGCCTGATCGGCCGCCGCGACCTGCCGCTGGCGCCGGACCCACGAGGCGGTTTCGAAATGGTCCTGCTGCGGATGCTGGCCTTCCGGCCGGCGGACACGGCGGACGCCCCGAGGCAACCGCTAAAGCCAGTGGGGATCAGCCAGGCCACAGTTGATTCCGCAAACTCAGTGGCTGCCGCGCCGAAACCTGCGCCGGTAGTTGCTGCGGCTGTTGCACCGGCTCCGGTGGTTGCACCTGCACCTGCTCCCGAGCCTGCACCGGTAGCCCCGGTGATTGCGCGTGAACCCGTATCTGAGCCAGAGCCCGAGCCGGTCGCTGTCGAAGAAGTCGTCGATCTGCCGTGGAATGACCCGGTAGAACCGGCGCCTGTACAGCAGCCAGCGGTCGAGCCAGTGCTGGAGACCACCGCCGAGCAGCCGGACCTGCCACCGATGCCGCTGCCGACCCCGGACAGCGTCGTGCCGGATGCGCCTGAATGGGCCGCTGCGCCGATCCCCGAGCCGTCCGTGGCCGAAGTCGATGCCTTCACGCCAGGCATGGACATGGATGACGAGCCGCCGCTGGACGAGGACTACATCGAGCCGGACATGGATTCGGCCTACAGTTACCTCGATGATCTGGCCAGCGAGCACGCCGCAGAACCGGCCCCCGAACCCGAGCCGGAACCCGCCGCCGCGCCGGCCACCGGTCTGGCCCTGCAATGGCTGGAGCTGTTCCCGAAACTGCCGATTTCCGGCATGACCGGCAGCATCGCCGCCAACTGCACGCTGATCGCGGTCGATGGCGACAACTGGCTGATGCACCTGGACCCGGCCCACAGCGCCTTGTTCAACGCCACTCAGCAGCGCCGTCTGAACGATGCCTTGAACCAGTATCACGGTCGTACGCTGAACCTGAGCATGGAGCTGATCAAGCCCGAGCAGGAAACCCCGGCCCAGGCGGCATCCCGGTGCCGTGCCAACCGTCAGCGCGAGGCGGAGGAGTCGATCCACGGCGATCCGTTCATCCAGCAGATGGTTCAGCAGTTCGGTGCGGTCGTGCGACACGATACTATTGAACCTGTCGACGCCCTGGTCAGTCAGGGCTAATAACTGAAGGCGTTCGGCGCAAGTCGCCGGGCGCTGTATTGATCCAAGTACTTTTGAGGTGATTACCATGATGAAAGGTGGCATGGCCGGCCTGATGAAGCAGGCGCAGCAGATGCAGGAAAAAATGGCCAAGATGCAGGAAGAGCTGGCCAACGCAGAAGTCACCGGCAAGGCCGGCGGCGATCTGGTCACCGTGGTGATGACCGGCCGTCATGACGTGAAAAAAGTCAGCATCGACCCTAGCGTGCTGCCGGGTCTGGACGAAGACGACCGTGAAGTGGTCGAGGATCTGGTGGCTGCAGCCGTCAACGCCGCCGTGCGTCAGATCGAAGCCAACAGCCAGGCAAAAATGGGCAGCATGACCGCTGGCATGAACCTGCCGGCCGGTATGAAACTGCCGTTCTGATTCGCCTTCGGGTGGCAGATGAGCTACAAAAAATGCCAGGCATCGCGCCTGGCATTTTCGTTTCTGGCTGACGAAACATCGAACGCGCAATAGCTGCAACGGTCTGCTCCCTATACCGACGAATTCACTATTCACAGGAGACGCTGACATGTCCGACCCTCTGACTCTCAACCAACGCTTCGTGCTGGCCTCGCGGCCGGTGGGCGCGCCGACGCCCGAGAACTTCCGTCTGGAGCGCGAAGCGCTGCCGGATCTTGAGGACGGCCAGTTGCTGCTCAAGACCCTTTACCTGTCGCTCGATCCCTACATGCGCGGGCGCATGAGCGACGCTCCGTCCTACGCGGCGCCGGTACAAATCGGCGAGGTGATGACCGGCGGGGCTGTCAGCCGGGTCGAGCAATCGCGTCATCCGAAATTCCAGGTCGGCGATCTGGTGGTCGGCGCTACGGGCTGGCAAAGCCATAGCCTCAGCGACGGTCGCAACATCATCCCGATTCCGTCGGGTCTGCCGAGCCCGTCGATGGCCCTTGGTGTGCTGGGCATGCCGGGCATGACGGCTTACATGGGTCTGATGGACATCGGTCAACCGAAGGCAGGGGAAACACTGGTAGTCGCTGCTGCGTCGGGCGCGGTAGGCTCGGTGGTCGGTCAGGTCGCCAAGATCAAAGGCCTGCGTGCCGTCGGCGTGGCCGGTGGTGCCGAGAAATGCAAATACGTGGTCGAGGAACTGGGTTTCGACGCCTGTATCGATCACAAGGCGCCGGACTTCGCCGAACAACTGGCCAAGGCCTGTCCGAAAGGCATCGACATCTATTATGAAAACGTCGGCGGCCATGTCTTCGATGCGGTCGTGCCGCTGCTCAATCCCAAGGCGCGGATCCCGTTGTGCGGCCTGATTGCCGGCTACAACGCCACTGAAGTGCCGAAAGGCCCGGATCGCTTGCCGATGTTGCAACGCACCTTGTTGACCAAGCGTGTACGCATTCAGGGCTTCATCGTGTTCGACGACTACGGCGACCGTCAGCCGGAATTCATCAGCGCCATGGTGCCGTGGGTGCGCGAGGGCAAGGTGAAATTTCGCGAAGACGTGGTCGACGGCCTGGAGCAGGCGCCGCAAGCGTTTATCGGTCTGCTGGAGGGGCGTAACTTCGGCAAACTGGTGGTGCGGGTCGCCCAGGACTGAGGATTTGACGCTGGCCGGAGGCGCGGGTATAAACCGCGTCTCGTTGTTTTGTCGGACTTTTTCCCCATGAGCTTCAGCCCTTTGATTCGCCAACTGATCGACGCCCTGCGAATTCTGCCGGGCGTGGGTCAGAAAACTGCCCAGCGTATGGCGTTGCAGTTGCTCGAACGTGACCGCAGCGGCGGTACGCGCCTGGCCCAGGCCTTGAGCCAGGCCATGGAAGGGGTCGGACACTGCCGCCAGTGCCGCACGCTGACCGAAGACGATCTGTGCCCGCAATGCGCCGACACGCGCCGTGACGACACGTTGCTGTGCGTGGTGGAAGGGCCGATGGATGTTTATGCGGTCGAGCAGACCGGGTTCCGTGGTCGCTACTTCGTGCTCAAGGGGCACCTGTCGCCGCTGGACGGCCTGGGCCCGGAAGCCATCGGCATTCCGCAACTTATGGCGCGGATCGAAGAGGCGGGCACCTTCACCGAAGTCATCCTCGCCACCAACCCGACCGTGGAAGGTGAAGCGACCGCGCATTACATCGCGCAACTGCTCAACAACAAAGGCCTGATCGCCTCACGTATCGCTCACGGCGTGCCGTTGGGCGGCGAACTGGAGCTGGTGGACGGCGGCACGCTGGCGCACTCGTTTGCCGGGCGCAAGCCGATTTCTCTCTGAGCCGCACAATCCTGTTGAAAACCAAGCAAGCGCTCGGTTAAGTTCGGCGAACCCTTCCATGGAGTTCGCCGATGCCCGCCTTCCAGGAATACTTCGACCCCAGCCACCAAATGGTCCGCGACAGCGTCAGACGTTTCGTCGAGCGCGAGATCCTGCCGGACATCGATGCGTGGGAAGAAGCCGAAAGCTTCCCCCGTGAGCTGTACCTCAAGGCCGGTGCGGCCGGCATCCTCGGCATCGGTTATCCCGAAGCGCTGGGCGGCAGCCACGAAGGTGATCTGTTCGCCAAGATCGCTGCCAGCGAAGAACTGATGCGTTGTGGCTCCGGCGGACTGGTGGCCGGGCTCGGCTCGCTGGATATCGGCTTGCCGCCCATCGTCAAATGGGCCCGGCCCGAAGTCCGTGAACGTGTCGTCCCCCAAGTGCTCAGCGGCGAGAAAATCAGCGCGCTGGCGGTGACCGAGCCGGGCGGCGGTTCCGACGTCGCCAACCTGCAAACCCGCGCCGTACGCGACGGCGATCACTACAGGGTCAGCGGCAGCAAAACCTTCATCACCAGTGGCGTACGCGCGGATTACTACACTGTTGCGGTGCGTACCGGTGCGCCGGGTTTTAGCGGCATCAGCCTGCTGCTGATCGAGAAGGGCACGCCGGGTTTCACCGTCGGCCGGCAGTTGAAGAAAATGGGCTGGTGGGCGTCGGACACCGCTGAATTGTTCTTCGACGATTGCCGGGTGCCTGTGGGAAACCTGATCGGCGCGGAGAACATGGGGTTTGCCTGCATCATGGGCAACTTCCAGAGCGAGCGTCTGGCGTTGGCATTGATGGCCAACATGACCGCACAACTGGCGCTGGAAGAGAGCCTGAAGTGGGCGAAGGAGCGTCAAGCGTTCGGCAAACCCATCGGCAAGTTCCAGGTGATCAAGCATCGCCTCGCGGAGATGGCCACGGCGCTCGAAGTCTCACGGGAGTTCACCTACCGGCAGGCGACGAAGATGGCGGCGGGGCAGAGCGTGATCAAGGAAATCTCCATGGCCAAGAACTTCGCCACGGACACCTCGGACCGCATCACCAACGAAGCGGTGCAGATTCTCGGCGGGCTGGGTTACATGCGCGAAAGCCTGGTGGAGCGGCTGTATCGGGATAACCGCATTTTGTCGATTGGCGGCGGGACGCGGGAAGTGATGAACGAAATCATCAGCAAGCAGATGGGGCTTTGATCCTGGGTGTTGCGGCTGGCCCCATCGCGGGCAAGCCCGCTCCCACAGTTATCTCGGTCGTTCACAAATATTGTGTACCCCCAAAAAACTGTGGGAGCTGGCTTGCCAGCGATGGCGTCAGTTCAGGCGCAGAATTACTTATCAGTCAACGCAAACTGCGTCAGGCAGAACGTAGGAATCCCCATGTCTTCCAGACGCTGCGAACCACCCAGCTCCGGCAGATCGATGATCGCTGCCGCTTCATGAACGCGGGCGCCCATGCGGCGGATCAGGTTGGCCGCTGCGATCAGCGTGCCACCCGTGGCGATCAGGTCATCGAACATCACCACCGAGTCGCCTTCACACAGGCTGTCGGCGTGCACTTCGAGGAACGCTTCGCCGTACTCGGTCGCGTAGCCTTCAGCCAGCACGTCCGCCGGCAGTTTGCCTTGCTTGCGGAACAGCACCAGCGGCTTGTTCAGTTGATAGGCCAGCACCGAACCGATCAGGAAACCGCGCGCGTCCATCGCGCCGATGTGGGTGAAGTCGGCTTCCACATAACGGTGGGCGAAGCTGTCCATCACCAGGCGCAAAGCCTTGGGCGACTGGAACAGTGGGGTGATGTCGCGAAAGATCACGCCCGGTTTCGGGAAATCGATCACAGGGCGGATCAGGGATTTGATGTCGAAGGAGTCGAAGACCATCGTCGAGGTGTCCTGGCAGGGCTGCAAACGGCGCAGTATACCCGCGGCTGAAACGATACGCTCGGCCGCGGGTCGAGATCAGACTTCGAGCGAGCCGCCGGCCAGGGCGCAGAGCTGGATCGGGTCGAGGATATGGATTTCCTTGCCCTCGGCGGCGATCAGTTCGTTCTGCTGGAAGCGGGTGAAGACCCGGGACACGGTTTCCACCGCCAGCCCCAGATAGTTGCCGATTTCATTGCGCGACATGCTCAAGCGGAACTGATTGGCCGAGAACCCGCGAGCGCGGAAACGCGCCGACAGGTTGACCAGGAACGTGGCGATGCGCTCGTCGGCGGTTTTCTTCGACAGCAGCAGCATCATTTGCTGGTCGTCGCGGATTTCCCGGCTCATCACGCGCATCAACTGACGGCGCAGCTGCGGCAGTTGCAGGGCCAGTTCGTCGAGGCGTTCGAACGGAATCTCGCAGACCGAGGTGGTTTCCAGTGCCTGGGCGGAAACCGGGTGCTTCTCGGTGTCCATGCCGGACAGCCCGACCAGTTCGCTCGGCAGGTGGAAACCGGTCAGTTGTTCTTCGCCGGTATCGCTCAGGCTGAAGGTCTTCAGGGCGCCGGAGCGTACTGCATAAACGGAATCGAAGGTGTCGCCCTGGCGGAACAGGAACTCACCCTTTTTCAACGGGCGGCCACGTTTAACGATTTCGTCCAGCGCATCCATGTCTTCCAGATTCAGCGAAAGTGGCAGGCAGAGAGGGGCCAGGCTGCAATCCTTGCAATTAGCCTGGTTATGAGCGCGCAGTTTAACTGGCTCGGACATTTCTTAAATCCTTGTGGGAAAACACACATAAGGCGTAAGGGTAACCCAGGGGAGGACATTCAGGCCAGCCTGTGGCGAGATTGCCCCAACGGCATAAAGCCGCAGGGATGACGGCCGATAACCAGGTATCTGACGGCATGCAAGGAACCGCTTCGATGACTGCTATTGGCACGCTGACCCCCGGTAACAGTGGCGTTGCGTCGTTGCTGGAAAGTGCTGAAACCTCCGTTGACGATGAGTCCCGCACAGACGCGGCATCGTTGGGAACCCAGACCTTGGTCGAGGGCGTCAAAGTGTCGCTGTCCGGTGCCGCCGTTGCAAAATCCGCCGGTGTCGGCGGGAAAAACAGCGATATCGATGAAAGCGGCTTGCCGGAAAACGTCCAGCAACTGCTGAAGATGATTCGCAAGTTGCGCCAGCAGATCGCCGAAAAGAACGCCCAGATCAACGCGCTGATGGCTAACAAGACCCTCTCCAACGAAGAGCGGTTCGCCAAGATCGCTGCCCTCAAAGGCGCCATTTCCGCCCTCAACAACGGTCTGATTACCGCCAACCTGTCCCTGGCCAAGGTCATCGACCAATCGGGCCTGACTGCGGACCAGAACCTGAAAACCAATACCTTGCTGATGAAGAGCTAGATCACCCGCGAGAAACGCTGGCGGTTCTGCTGTTCCAGATACGCGTCGAACACCATGCACACCGAGCGCACCAGCAGACGCCCGGCCGGCAGCACGCTGATCCGTTCGCGATCCAGTTCGATCAACCCGTCCTTTGCCATGCCTTGCAACTGCGGCCAGAGCGCGCCGAAGTAACCCTGAAAATCGATGTTGAAGCTGCGCTCGATCTCGGCGAAATCCAGGCTGAAATTGCAGATCAGTTGCTGAATCACCGCGCGACGCAAGCGATCGTCAGCGTTGCACACCAGGCCCCGGCTGGTGGCCAGTTGCGCGCCGGCCAGGGTGTTCTGGTAGTGATTGAGGTCGCTGCTGTTCTGGCAGTACAGATCGCCAATCTGGCTGATGGCCGACACGCCCAGACCGATCAGGTCGCAGTGACCATGGGTGGTGTAGCCCTGGAAGTTGCGCTGCAGGGTCGATTCTTCCTGAGCAATCGCCAGTTCATCGTCGGGCAGGGCGAAGTGGTCCATGCCGATGTAGCGGTAGCCGGCGGCGGTCAGTTGTTCGATGGTGCGTTGCAGCATTTCCAGCTTTTGCGTCGGGCTCGGCAGTTCGTTGCCGTTGATCCGCCGCTGCGGCATGAAGCGTTCCGGCAGGTGCGCGTAGTTGAACACCGAGAGCCGGTCAGGTTGCAGGCTGATGACTTCTTCGACGGTGCGGGCAAAGTTGTCCGGGGTCTGCTTGGGCAAGCCGTAGATCAGGTCGATGTTGATCGAGCGAAATTGCAGGGTGCGCGCCGCGTCGATCACCGCGCGGGTTTCTTCCAGGCTTTGCAGGCGATTGACCGCCCGTTGCACCGCCGGGTCGAGGTCTTGCAGGCCGATGCTGACCCGGTTGAAGCCCAGTTCCCGCAGCAGGCCCATGGTCGACCAGTCGGCTTCGCGCGGGTCAATCTCGATGCCGTAATCGCCGGAGTCGTCATCCAGCAAATTGAAATGCTTGCGCAGGTGCGCCATCAGTTGCCGCAATTCGTCGTGGCTGAGAAAGGTCGGGGTGCCGCCGCCGAAGTGCAGTTGCTCGACTTTCTGCGCCGGGTCGAGGTGGCAGGCGATCAACTGGATTTCCTGCTCGAGCCGCTGCAGGTATGGCAGGGCGCGGCCGCGATCCTTGGTGATGACCTTGTTGCAGGCGCAGTAGTAGCAAATGTTCGCGCAGAACGGCACATGCACGTACAGCGACAGCGGGCGCAGGGCCTTGCGGCTGTCGCGCAGGGCATGGAACAGGTCGAAAGTGCCGACCTGACTGTTGAATTGCACGGCCGTCGGGTACGAGGTGTAGCGCGGCCCCGCCAGGTCGTAGCGGCGGATCAAATCGGTGTCCCAACGAATGGCGTCGAGCATGCGGGCATTCCCCCGGATAGGCTGGCAGTGTGAGCGAGTCTAGGGGAGGGCGCGGCGGGGCATCTTGATTTGCATCAAGCCTGGGTCAGTGGCCCATCAGCCAGTGCTGGTGCGGCCCCGGCAGGGTCCAGATACCGAACAGGATCACCAGCAGACCGCCGGCCATGCGCACGCTGCGTTTGCGCAAGAGCGCGGTCACGCGTTCGGCGGCGAGGCCGGTCGCCAGCAATACCGGCCAGGTGCCGAGCCCGAAGGCGAGCATCAGCAAGGCACTGTCCAGCGCATTGCCCTGACTGGCCGACCACAGCAACGTGCTGTAAACCAGCCCGCATGGCAGCCAGCCCCACAGCGCGCCGAGCAGCAAGGCCCGGGGCAGGCTCGACACCGGCAGCAGACGATTCGCGACAGGCTGAATGTAGCGCCACAGTCCGCGCCCGAGGCTCTCGATGCGGGTCAGGCCGCTCCACCAGCCAGCCAGGTACAAGCCCATGGCGATCAGCAGCAAACCCGCAAGTACGCGCATGAACAACGCCGCAGGACTGTTGGCGACGGCCCATCCCGCCAGCCCGATCAGCAATCCCGCCGTGGCATAACTGAGAATTCGCCCGAGGTTGTACGCCAGCAGCAGTTGAAAGCGTCGGCTGCGTTGTTCCTTGGGGATTGCCAGGGTCAGCGCGCCCATCAAGCCGCCGCACATGCCCAGGCAATGCCCGCCGCCGAGCAGGCCGAGAATCAGCGCAGACACCAGCAGCGGCGCCAGTTCAAGCATGGGGTGGCGCCTTGTCGTCCGGTTTGACCGGATTGGCTTCGTCCACGGCGGCGGTGTGCTTCGGGTCCTGGTCGTCGAACAGGATGCTGTGGGCCGGGCCGTCGAGGTCGTCGTACTGGCCGCTGTCCACCGCCCAGAAGAAGATGTAGACGGCAATGGCCACGATCAGCAGCGCGGCCGGAATCATCACGTAGAGAGCTGGCATCTGTACTCCATGCCCGCGCGGCTCAGGCCGGCAGCGGACGGGTTTCTGACGAGGCGTTGACGGCCGGCGCACTCGGCAGGCGAGTCAGGCGCAGGGCGTTGAGCACCACGGTCAGCGAACTGATCGACATGCCGACGGCGGCCCATACCGGAGTGATCCAGCCGAGGGCGGCGAACGGCAACATGAGGCCATTGTACAGCGCGGCCCACAACAGGTTCTCGATGATCACCCGGCGCGTGCGGCGGGCGAGCGTGAAGGCTTGCACCAGCGCGTCGAGCCGGTTGGACAGCAGCACAGCATCGGCACTGGTTTTCGCCAGATCGGTGGCCGAGCCCATGGCCACGCTGATGTCCGCAGCGGCCAGCACCGGCACGTCGTTGACCCCATCACCGAGCATCAACACCTTGCGGCCGGCCTTGTGCAGTTGTTGCAGCACTTGCAGCTTGTCGTCCGGGCGCAAGCCGCCCCGGGCCTCGTCGATGCCCAGTTCGGCGGCGACGCTGGCAACCATCGGCGAACTGTCACCCGACAGCAGCAACGTGTGCCAGCCGCGCGCCTTGCACGCGGCGAGCAGGGCCGGAGCGTCGTCGCGCAGACGGTCGTCGAGGGCGAACCAGGCCAGCGGTCCATTGCTGTCGCCGAGCAACAGCCATTGGCCCGGTTCGTCGGGCATCTTCGGTACAGGCGCGCCGCTGAGATCACAGACAAATTCCGCCTGGCCAATGCGCAAGCGCTGTTCGCCGACCAATCCCTCAAGCCCCAGCCCCGGCGAGCTGTGCACCTCTTCGGCGGCCAGCGGCGCCCGGCCAAAGGCCCGGGCAATCGGGTGTTCCGAGCGGTTTTCCAGCGCGGCGGCGAGGCTCAGGCACTGATCGCTGTCGAGGGCGCCGAGCGGTCGGATCGAGCGCAGCACCAGTCGTCCCTCAGTGAGGGTGCCGGTCTTGTCGAAAATCACTGTGTCGATCTGGTTCAGGCCTTCCAGCACATGGCCACGGGTCAACAGCAGGCCGAGCTTGTGCAGGGTGCCGGTGGCGGCGGTGAGGGCGGTCGGCGTCGCCAGTGACAGTGCGCACGGACAAGTGGCGACCAGCATCGCGAGAACGATCCAGAACGCCCGCGACGAATCCAGCTCCCACCACAGCAGGCCGATGGCGGCCGCCGCGATCAGCGACAGCAAAAGGAACCACTGCGCGGCGCGGTCGGCGATTTCCGCCAGTCGTGGTTTTTCCGCCTGGGCGCGATCCAGCAGGCGCACGATGGCCGACAGCCGCGTGTCCTGACCCAGCGCCTGCACTTCGACGGTCAGCGCACCTTCAACATTCAGCGTGCCGGCGGTGACGGCATCACCCAGTGTGCGAGGTTGTGGCAGGTATTCGCCGGTCAGCAGCGATTCATCAATGCTCGACTGGCCGTCGAGAATCTTGCCGTCCGCCGGCAGCACAGAACCCGGTTGAACCAGCACCCGGTCACCAAGGCGCAGTTCGCTGAGCAGGATGCGTTCACTCTGGCCGGTATCGTCGAGGCGCAGGCACGAGGCGGGCAGCAGATTGACCAGTTGCGCGGTGGCGGCGGCGGTGCGTTCCCGGGCGCGGCGTTCGAGGTAGCGTCCGGCGAGCAGGAACAGCGCGAACATCCCGACTGCGTCGAAATACAGCTCGCCGACCCCGGTGATCGAGGTCCAGATCCCGGCGACATACGCCGCGCCGATCGCCAGCGACACCGAGACGTCCATGGTCAGGTGGCGAGTGCGCAAGTCGCGCATGGCACCTTTGAAAAACGGTGCGCAGCTGTAGAACACAATCGGTGTGGTCAGGAATAGCGCGACCCAGCGCAGGATGGTGTGCAGCTCGGGGCTGAGGTCGATGTTGAATTCCGGCCAGGTGGCCATGGTCGCCATCATCGCCTGAAACCACAGCAGCCCGGCGACCCCGAGTTGGCGCAGGGCGAGGCGGTTTTCGCTGGCCAGTTGTTCGCTGGCGCGGTCGGCCTGATACGGGTGCGCGGCGTAGCCGATGTGGCGCAGTTCACCGAGGATCTGGCTCAGCGGCAGTTGGGCGTCGGCCCAGCGCACGTGCAGGCGATGGTTGGACAGGTTCAGCCGCGCCTCGGCCACGGCGGGCAGCGTGCGCAGGTGTTTCTCGATCAGCCAGCCGCATGCGGCGCAACTGATGCCTTCCATCAACAGCGTGGTTTCGGCCAGTTCACCTTCGTGGCGGACGAAGGGTTGCTGCACGTCGGCGCGGTCGTACAGCGCCAGTTCGTCCACCAGTTGCACCGGCAGCGCCTCGGGGTTGGCCGAGGCTTCGCTGCGGTGCTGGTAATAGCTTTCGAGCCCGCCGGCGACGATGGCTTCGGCCACGGCCTGACAGCCCGGGCAGCAGAACTCGCGGGACTCCCCGAGCACGACAGCGGTGAAACGGCTGCCCGTCGGAACGGGCAGGGCGCAGTGGTAACAGGGGAGTGGGGTGGTCATCAGGAGAGTTGCTTACTTGTCCAGGTCTTCCGCGCCTTGCAGCGGTTCGTCACCGAGCAGCAGATCCTTGTCATGGCTGACCACTTCTTCCTCGAACATGCGCCACACCTGGTCACCCTGCGAACCGAGCAACTCAACAAAACGACGGCCTTCAACCTTGTCGTTCACCTGGCCAATGTAACGACCCTGCTCGGTTTCACTGCGGGTCAGGACAATCTTGCGATCCTTGTCCGGCTGGGTCGGCGAGATCAGGTTCAGTTCCAGGGTTTTCGGCTGGCTGTCGCCGCTCAGGCGCAGGTCGACTTCGCCGGTCACGTCGTCCAGATGAACGTTGGCGCGCATCTTCAGGTTCTGCGCCAGCAGTTCGCGATCCAGCGAACGGTTGATGCCCTTGCCGGCCTCGTAGTAGTTGTCGTTGACCAGGTTGTCCGGGTTGTTCACCGCGATGGTCACCATGGACAGCGTCAGGGTCACCGAGCAGGCCAGGATCCCGATGATGATCCACGGCCAGAGATGCTTGTACCAAGGGCTTGCGGCGTTTGCTGCGGGCATGTTCAGTTCTCTCAACGATTTTGTGGGCCGATGAACCGGCTCTTGGCTTCTACGTGGACGCTGTCGTCATCGGCATCCTTGAGGATGAATTTCACCTCGTTGGTGCTCGACGGCAGTTGTTCGGGGGCGCTCGACAGCTCGACCGGCATGCTGAAGATTTCCCCGGCCGGCACCTTGATCTCGCGTCTGCCTTGCAGGCGCAGATCCGGCAGACCGGCGGCTTCCAGCACATAGGTATGGTCGCGCTGATCCTTGTTCATGATCTTCAGGCTGTAGACGTTTTCGATCCGGCCTTCGGCGTTCTCTCGATACAGCACGCGGTCCTTGCTGACGTCGAAACCCACCAGCGAACGCATGAAGAATGCTGTCACCAACAGGCTGATCATCGCCAGCAGCACCACGGCATAACCGATCAGGCGCGGACGCAGTTTATGGGTTTTCTGACCGGACAGGTTGTGTTCGGTGGTGTAGCTGATCAGGCCGCGCGGGTAATCCATCTTGTCCATGATGCTGTCACAGGCGTCGATGCACGCGGCGCAGCCGATGCACTCGATCTGCAGGCCGTCGCGGATGTCGATGCCGGTCGGGCAGACCTGGACGCACATGGTGCAATCGATGCAGTCGCCCAGGCCCTGAGCCTTGTAATCGACACCTTTCTTGCGCGGGCCACGGCTTTCGCCGCGACGCGGATCATAGGAAACGATCAGCGTGTCCTTGTCGAACATCACGCTCTGGAAACGCGCATACGGGCACATGTAGATGCACACCTGCTCACGCAGCCAGCCGGCGTTGCCGTAGGTGGCGAGGGTGAAGAAGCCGACCCAGAAATACGACCAGCCATCGGCCTGGCCTGTGAAGAAGTCGAACACCAGTTCACGGATCGGCGAGAAATAGCCGACGAAGGTCATGCCGGTGACGAAGCCGATCAGCAGCCACATGGCGTGCTTGGCGAACTTGCGCAGGAACTTGTTGGCGCTCATCGGCGCCTTGTCGAGCTTGATGCGCTGGTTGCGGTCGCCTTCGGTGACCTTTTCGCACCACATGAAAATCCACGTCCACACGCTTTGCGGACAGGTGTAGCCACACCAGACCCGCCCGGCGTACACCGTGATGAAGAACAGGCCGAACGCGGCAATGATCAGCAGGCCTGAGAGCAGAATGAAATCCTGGGGCCAGAAGGTGGCGCCGAAGATGAAGAACTTGCGCTCCGGCAGGTTCCACCACACGGCCTGGTGACCGCCCCAGTTCAACCACACCGTACCGAAATACAGCAGGAACAGCGCCGTGCCGCCCATCATCCGCAAATTGCGGAACAGGCCGGTGAAAGCACGGGTGTAGATTTTTTCTCGAGAGGCGTAAAGGTCGACGCTGTTGTTCGCGTTCTTGTTGGGGGGCGTGACGTCGTGTACCGGAATCTGATTACTCATCATTGCATCCCACGGCAGTGGAAAAATGCCTCGGTCGATACGTGCCGGCCGGGGTCAGAAAGGGTGTTGCAGTGGCGCAATGATACGCCTGTGATGCCGACGAACGGGTGCGACCTTTGGTCGCGTTGGGCAAAGTCAATTGATGGTGTAATGACTTGAATCAATTGACTTGTGAAGGATCACCCTTTTTTCCCGTGCCGATACATCAGTCTAGGCGATTCGTCAGCGTTGCGCTGCCTGATGATCCGCATGGCCGAAAACCGGTACTTTGTTGTTCGCTTTTTAATGTTAAAACTTCGAGAGATTTTGTTGAAACAAGGTGCTCTGATCTTTGTTGTTTGTATGTTTGAAACAAGTTTATTTAATTGTTCCTGCTGTCTGCTTTGAAAGGTTTCGTTTAATCGAATATGTTTGCGCCTGGCGATATTCGGTCGCTGGCTATTATTCAAGTTAAATGGAGTTTCAAGGCTATGGCTTTTAATGGAGTTGTAAAATTTCTGCTGGGTGTCTGTTTATTCTCTTCTGTTACTTTGGCTCATGCCATTGAGGGCATGCCACGGCATATGGTGTTCGCATCGGACACGCAATATCCCTGGACTGACAAGACCGACAGCAGTGCGCCGGAGTCCGATGCGGACTTCGAAAAGCGTGCCAAGTGGCTGGTGGACAGTCAGTTGGGCAGCATCGCCGAGTTTCGAAAAGCTCACGGTGGGCAGGCGGCAACCCCGTTGATGATCAATGGTGACATTACCGCTTTTGGCCATGGCTGGCAGCGGTCATATATGAAGTCGGCCCTGGAGAAATACTTCAAGGGTGATTACTTGTACGGCTTGGGTAATCATGATTACGAAAATAACGTGGATGACTGTTTCAGTAATAGTTGTGCAGCGGGCAGCATTGTCGAGTTCAATGAGCACCATAAGAACAAAGTGGACAGCTTTGATCTAAAGGTCACTGGTGCGTTTCTGGATATTCGCTATTCAGGCAGTCTCGCTTACTCGAAAAATGTCGGAGAAGTTCATCTGGTGCAACTCAACAACGAGCCTACCTACGCCACGAGGATTGCTCATGCGTTGAACCCGACAACCTTCAACATCACCAGCGCACTGGACTGGCTGGAAAACGATTTGAGGGTGGCGAGGACCCAGGGTTACGCCATCATCCTCAACATGCACAAGTGGGATGACTGGCAGGGGGACTGGCAACAGGAGCAGCGCTTTCGGGACATGATCGAGAAATATGAAGTCACTGCCATTTTTGCCGGTCACTACCATACGCAAGGGGGAGGCAAGCGCTGGATGGGTAAGGTGCCGATGTTTCTCAGCGGCGCAACGTCCCAGCAAACCTATCTGACTGCCAGCTTCTCGGATGATCGCAAGCAATTGCACATCAACCTGATCGAAAACAATGACTGGCAGAAACCGAATTTCGTGCAGACGGTTCCGGTGAAATCCATCTGGGCCAGTCGCCCATGAGCAACGGCCCCGTCAATTTCTGTTGGCGGGGCCGTTTCATTTTCAGACATGGCTTTTTCTTCGGTAAGGCAAATGCCTCAGTCCCATGGATTGATGACTTCAACACCGCTGGATTCAAAATCGGCGACATTGCGAGTGACCACGGTCAGTCCATGAACCAGCGCCGTTGCCGCGATCAGGGCATCGCTTTCATTGGCCTGATCCGGCACATGAATGCGCGCGCAGCGCAGGGCGACAGCGGCATCGACCGGCAGGATTCGCGCATCGAAGGCCGGCATCACGTGGCGCTTGAGCCAGGTGCGCAGAACTTTGCCTTGAGCCGGATCACGGCGCTCCATACGGAGCACCCCGGTCTCCAGTTCCTTCAAGGTAATGGCCGAGATAAACATGCGGGGGGCAATGACCGTTTTGGCCCAGGCGACAACGTTCCTGTCGGCCTGGGGTTTGCGCAGTTCGGAAATTACGTTGGTGTCGAGCAAATACATTCAGGACAGATCCACGGGGCGGTGAGTGATTACGGCACGCTCGGTTTCGAACTCGATGTCTGCCGCTTCAGGCATGACCAGCAGATCGACGATGCTCGCGTTGAGGCCGGTGAGTTTTTCGTACTCCTCAATGCTTAGCAGTACGTGGGCGGGCTTGCCACGATCAGTGATGATCACCGGCCCATTGCGGGCGGCTTTTTTGGCACTGCTTGTGTCCTGATTGAATTCACGGCTGGAAATGGTGGTGATGGCCATCATTGCGACCCCTCCTGAAGAAGATATGTAGCAACGTTACTACCGAATGCGATGCCCCACAACCTGGAAAGCCTGTTGAGCAGAACCACTGGTCGGTCAATCAAAGGCTGGAAACAGAAAGGCCCCGCCAGTTCTCACTGGCGGGGCCTTTTTTTGCTTCAAGCGTTGGCCTTACTGGGCCTCGGCTTCCGGTGCTTTTTCACCATGGGACAGGCTGTAAACATAAGCTGCCAGCAGGTGAACCTTGTCGTTGCCTTGCAGTTGTTCCTGAGCAGGCATCTGGCCCTGGCGGCCGTAACGGATGGTCTGCTGGAGTTGCGCGAAGCTCGAACCGTAGATGAACGCTGCCGGGTGGGTCAGGTTAGGGGCGCCCATCGCTGGCGTACCTTTGCCTTCCGGACCGTGGCAGGCCACGCAGTTGGCGGCGAACAGTTTCTGGCCGTTGGCCGGATCTGCCTTGGTGCCTTCCGGCAGCTTGCGGCCATCGAGATTGGTCAGCACGAAGGCCGCCACGTCGGCCACGCCTTGCTCACCGATCACTTCAGCCCAGGCCGGCATCACCGCGTGACGACCGCCCATGATGGTGGTCTTGATGGTTTCCGGCTCGCCGCCCCAGCGCCAGTCGGCGTCGGTCAGGTTAGGGAAACCATAAGCGCCCTTGGCGTCGGAACCGTGGCAGACCGAGCAGTTGGAGGCGAACAGACGGCCACCCATCTTCAGGGCTTGCGGATCCTTCGCGACTTCCTCGATTGGCATCGCAGCGAACTTGGCGAAGATCGGACCGAACTTGGCGTCCGAACGAGCCATTTCCTTTTCCCACTCGTGCACGCCGGTCCAGCCGGTCTGGCCGTTGGCGAACGCGGTCTGCTTGTCGTTATCGAGGTAGTTGTAGCCCGGCAGCAGACCTTTCCAGTTGCCCAGGCCCGGGTACAGCACCAGGTAACCCAAGGCGAAGACGATGGTGCCCACGAACAGCATGAACCACCATTTCGGCAGCGGGTTGTCGTACTCCTCGATCCCGTCGAAGGAGTGGCCGACCGTCTCGTCGGTCTGCTCGGTGCGCTGGCCCTTGCGGGTCGACAGCAACAGCCAGGTCAGGGAAAAGATCGTACCGAGACTGAGGACTGTGACGTACAGACTCCAGAATGTAGTCATTCTTTGTTACTCCTAGAAGCTTGCTCGACGTGCTTGATGGCTTCGGGATCATCCGCGAAGGGCAGCAAGGTCGCGTCTTCAAACTCCGACTTGCGCTTGGGGCTGAACACCCACAACGCCAGGCCGATGAAGGCAACCATCACGACAACGGTGCCCAGGCCTCGAATCATCCCGATATCCATTAAGAATCACCGTTTGCTTTTGATGATGGTGCCCAGGCCTTGCAGATAGGCCACCAGCGCGTCCATTTCGGTTTTACCCTTCACAGCGTCTTTTGCACCGGCAATGTCTTCGTCGGTGTAAGGGACGCCGAGCGTGCGCAACACTTCCATTTTCTTGGCCGTGTCTTTGCCGTCGAGCTTGTTTTCCACGAGGAACGGGTAAGCCGGCATTTTCGACTCGGGCACGACGTTGCGCGGGTTGTACAAGTGCGCACGCTGCCAGTCATCGGAGTAACGACCGCCGACACGGGCCAGGTCCGGGCCGGTACGCTTGGAACCCCACAGGAACGGGTGATCCCAGACGCTTTCACCGGCGACCGAGTAGTGGCCGTAGCGTTCGGTTTCGGCACGGAACGGACGGATCATCTGCGAGTGGCAGCCGACACAGCCGTTGGCGATGTAAACGTCGCGGCCTTCCAGTTCAAGGGCGGTGCGCGGCTTCATGCCTTCGACCGGCTTGTTGGTGACGTCCTGGAAGAACAGCGGAACGATTTGGGTCAGGCCACCGACGCTGACGGCGATGACCATGAAGAAGGCCAGCAGGCCAATATTCTTCTCGACAGCTTCATGCTTCATCAGTGAGCTCCAACTACGGCGATCTTGGCGGCGGCTTCAGCTTCAGCCGGGTCCGAGGCGCGAACGGTGCGCCACACGTTGTAGGCCATCAGGAACATGCCGCTGGCGAAGAACGCACCGCCCAGGGCGCGAACGATGTAGCCAGGGTGGCTGGCCTGCAGCGCTTCGACGAACGAGTAGGTGAGGGTGCCGTCGTCGTTGATTGCACGCCACATCAGGCCTTGAGTGATGCCGTTGACCCACATCGAAGCGATGTACAGCACGGTGCCGATGGTCGCGAGCCAGAAGTGCGCGTTGATCAGACCGACGCTGTGCATCTGCGCACGGCCGAACAGTTTCGGGATCATGTGGTAGATCGCGCCGATGGAAATCATCGCCACCCAGCCGAGCGCGCCGGCGTGTACGTGGCCGATGGTCCAGTCGGTGTAGTGCGAGAGCGAGTTGACGGTCTTGATCGCCATCATCGGACCTTCGAAGGTCGACATGCCGTAGAACGCCAGCGATACCACGAGGAAGCGCAGGATCGGGTCGGTGCGCAGCTTATGCCAGGCGCCCGACAGGGTCATCATGCCGTTGATCATGCCGCCCCAGCTTGGTGCCAGCAGGATGATCGACATGGCCATGCCCAGCGATTGCGCCCAGTCCGGCAGGGCGGTGTAGTGCAGGTGGTGCGGGCCGGCCCAGATGTACAGGGTGATCAGTGCCCAGAAGTGCACGATCGACAGGCGATAGGAGTAGATCGGACGCTCGGCCTGTTTCGGCACGAAGTAGTACATCATCCCCAGGAAGCCGGTGGTCAGGAAGAAACCCACGGCGTTGTGGCCGTACCACCACTGAATCATTGCGTCGGTCGCACCGGCGTAGGCCGAGTAGGACTTGAAGAAGCTGACCGGCAGCGAGGCGTGGTTGACGATGTGCAGCATCGCGGTCACGACGATGAACGCGCCGTAGAACCAGTTACCCACGTAGATGTGTTTGGTCTTGCGCTTGGTGATGGTGCCGAAGAACACCAGACCGTAGGTGACCCAGACAATGGCCAGCAAAATGGCGAGGGGCCATTCCAGTTCCGCGTATTCCTTGGTGGTGGTGTAACCCAGCGGCAAGGTAATGATCGCGCCGACGATGACCGCTTGCCATCCCCAGAAGGTGAAGGCCGCGAGGCTGTCGGAAATCAGTCGCGTCTGGCAGGTTCGCTGCACGACATAGTAGGAAGTGGCAAACAGTGCACAACCACCGAAGGCGAAAATCACCAGGTTTGTGTGCAACGGGCGCAGGCGTCCAAAGCTCGTCCACGGCAGACCGAAGTTCAACTCCGGCCAGACCAGTTGCGAGGCAATGAAGACACCGAGCCCCATGCCAAGGATCCCCCAGACCACCGTCATGATGGCGAACTGGCGGACTACCTTATAGTTATAAGCAGTCGGACTGATTGCTGTGCTCATTCTAAGGTTCCACGGTTTGGGTGTTTTATTAGGATTAAAATCGGCCGCAAGTATGTAGAAAGCAGGGGGTCAATGCAACGCGCCATGACCTGGGTCAATGCTTTCCAACGCTGATTCTGCGGCCTTTCCATGCGCCGCGTAAGGACAAAATTGCCCTCGGGCAAAATGTCGCAGCGGACGAAAAAAGCGAGGGGTTCCGGTCGGATGTAACGGGGTGTGTTCGAACGCTCGGTTCGGGTGACGGACGGTAATCGGCACGACAGCCGGTATCTACCGGCCCTTGCGGCCATGTCAGTCAGCCGATTCGTTCAACGCCTCGCTCGGGGTCGACCTGGAACCGGCACGGGCCAGTCCGCATCGAGCAAGCGTAGACCCGAATCCGGGGAACCGAAAGGAGAGGGCAAGAAGGGGTGCGACAATGCGTCGCAAAGAGGCTGGAAACTGCCGCACTGGAAACGTGCGGCAGTGTTGTACTCAATGATTACTGTTTGTTGTCTTCAGTAATCAGTTTTTCTGTATTCAATCCATGGCTAAGGCTGTACACATAAGCCGCCAGCAATTGCACTTTATCGTTGCCCAGCAGCTCGTTCTGAGCCGGCATGTGACCCTGACGACCATGGCGAATGGTCTGCTCAAGCTGGGTCAGGCTGGTGCCATAGATAAATCCGGCCGGGTGCGTCAGATTCGGCGCCCCCATGGCTTCAGTGCCCTGGCCGGTTGCCCCATGACAGGCTACGCACATGGTGCTGAACGTCTGCTGTCCGGCTTGCAGGTCGGCCTTGTTGTCCGCCGGCAGTGGCAGCCCGGCCAGTTCGTGACGTACGTAGGCGGCGACGTTTTTCACGCCAACCTCACCGAGTGACTCGCCCCAGGCCGGCATCGCCGCGATCCGGCCACCCATGATGGTGGTCTTGATCGTTTCGGCACTGCCGCCCCAACGCCAGTCCTGGTCGGCCAGGTTAGGGAAGCCGAAGGCACCCTTGGCGTCCGAACCGTGGCACACCGAGCAGTTGGAGGCGAACAGACGGCCACCCATTTTCAGCGCCTGCGGATCCTTCGCCACTTCTTCCACCGGCATGGCGGCGAACTTGGCGAAGATCGGCCCGAACTTGGCGTCGGCCTTGCTCATTTCCTTTTCCCACTCGTGGACGCCGGTCCAGCCGTCCTCGTAGCCGGGCAGGATGCCTTTCCAGTTGCCCAGGCCCGGATAAAGGATCAGGTAGCCCACGGAAAACACCAGCGTGCCGGCGAACAGCATGAACCACCACTGCGGCAGCGGGTTGTCGTACTCCTCGATGCCGTCGAAGCTGTGGCCCATGGTCTGGTCGACGCTGCCCTTGGTCTCGCCCCGACGGGTGCCGACCAGCAGCCAGGTCAGGCCGATCAGGCTGCCGATGGTCAGTACGCAGATCCACGTACTCCAGAAGGTGGTCATGGCCGGGTACTCCTTGTTTCAGTTGCAGGGGTTGGGTCGGGTTGCGGCTCGTCGGCAAACGGCAGCAGGCGCGCTTCGGCGAATTCCGGCGTGCGCTTGCGGTTGAACACCCACAGGGTCAGGCCGACGAAGGCCACGAACACCACGACCGTGCCGAGGCCGCGAATCAGCCCCGCGCTCATTTCTAAGGCCATCTCGATCACCTCTTGCTCTTGATCGCAGTGCCGAGCACTTGCAGGTAGGAGACGAGGGCGTCCATTTCGGTCTTGCCCTTGAGGCTGGCCACCGCTCCGCTGATGTCGTCGTCGGTGTACGGCACGCCGAGGGTGCGCATGACCTTGAGCTTGGTTTCGGTGTGACTGCTGTCGACCGGTTGGGTGACCAGCCATGGGTAGGCCGGCATTTTCGATTCCGGCACGACGTTGCGCGGGTTGTACAAGTGCGCACGGTGCCAGTCATCCGAGTAGCGCGAGCCGACCCGGGCCAGGTCCGGACCGGTACGCTTGGAACCCCACAGGAACGGGTGATCCCACACGCTTTCGCCGGCCACCGAGTAGTGGCCGTAGCGCTCGGTTTCGGCGCGGAACGGACGGATCATCTGCGAGTGGCAACCTACGCAGCCTTCGCGGATGTAGATGTCGCGGCCTTCCAGTTGCAGCGCGGTGTAGGGCTTCATGCCTTCCACCGGTTTGTTGGTCACGTCCTGGAAGAACAGCGGGACGATCTGGGTCAGGCCGCCGATGCTTACGGCAAACACCATCAGCAGCATCAGCAGGCCGACGTTCTTTTCAATCGTTTCGTGTTTCATGGCGGACTCCTCAGGCCATCTGCGCGGCAGCAACGACGTCAGCAGGCTGCGAGGCCCGCACGGTGCGCCAGGTGTTGTAAGCCATCAGGAACATGCCGCTGAGGAAGATCGCCCCGCCGATCAGCCGCACGACGAAGCCTGGGTGGCTGGCCACCAGGGTTTCGACGAAGGAATAGGTCAGCGTGCCGTCCTCGTTCACTGCGCGCCACATCAGGCCTTGGGCGATGCCGTTGACCCACATCGAGGCGATGTAGAGCACGGTGCCGATGGTCGCGAGCCAGAAGTGCGCGTTGATCAGGCCGATGCTGTGCATCTGCTCTTTGCCGAAGACTTTCGGGATCATGTGATACAGCGCGCCGATGGAAATCATCGCCACCCAGCCGAGCGCGCCGGCGTGGACGTGGCCGATGGTCCAGTCGGTGTAGTGGGAGAGGGCGTTGACGGTCTTGATCGCCATCATCGGACCTTCGAAGGTCGACATGCCGTAGAACGCCAGCGACACCACCAGGAAGCGCAGGATCGGGTCGCTGCGCAACTTATGCCAGGCGCCCGAGAGGGTCATCATGCCGTTGATCATGCCGCCCCAGCTCGGGGCCAGCAGTACCAGCGACATCACCATGCCCAGCGACTGCGCCCAGTCCGGCAGCGCGGTGTAGTGCAAGTGGTGCGGACCGGCCCAGATGTACAGGGTGATCAGCGCCCAGAAGTGCACGATCGACAGGCGATACGAATACACCGGACGTTCGGCCTGTTTCGGCACGAAGTAGTACATCATCCCGAGGAAACCGGCGGTGAGGAAAAAGCCTACGGCGTTGTGGCCGTACCACCATTGCACCATCGCGTCGGTCGCACCGGCGTACACCGAGTAGGACTTGGTGAAGCTCACCGGTAACTCGAGGTTGTTGACGATGTGCAGGATCGCCACGGTGATGATGAACGCGCCGAAGAACCAGTTGCCCACATAAATGTGCTTGGTCTTGCGCTGCATGATCGTGCCGAAGAACACGATGGCGTAGGCGACCCAGACGATGGTGATCAGGATGTCGATCGGCCATTCCAGCTCGGCGTACTCCTTGGAGCTGGTGTAACCCAGCGGCAGGCTGATGGCCGCCAGCAGGATCACCAGCTGCCAGCCCCAGAAGCAGAAGGCGGCAATTTTCGGCGCAAACAGTTGGGTCTGGCAGGTGCGCTGCACCGAGTAGAACGAACTGGCGAACAAGGCACAGCCGCCGAACGCGAAGATCACCGCGTTGGTGTGCAGCGGGCGCAGGCGTCCGAAGCTGGTCCACGGCAGGTTGAAGTTGAGTTCGGGCCAGACCAATTGAGCCGCGAGAAAAACCCCGAGCCCCATGCCGACGATGCCCCACACCACCGTCATAATGGCGAATTGGCGGACCACCTTGTAGTTGTAGGCGGTACTGATAGAAGTGTTCATGGTTCCCCATCCACGGTTCAGCCGAAGTGAGCGCGCGCAGAAAACGCCGCGAATCCTTCGCCTGGAGTTATAGGCAGACTAAAAGCGAGGCAAGCATGGACAAACAGCACAAGGCCAGTATTGACGGGGATCAATGGGCGCAGTGCCTGCGGGATCACGGGTGGCTTTGGGATGCGGCTGTTGGGGAGGCTTCGGCGACGCTCATTCTCGCGCATGGTGCCGGGGCGCCGATGGATAGCGAGTGGATGAACGATATGGCTGGGCGCCTTGCCGGGCTTGGGGTGAATGTGTTGCGGTTTGAGTTTCCTTATATGGCGCAGCGGCGGGTTGATGGCAGTAAACGCCCGCCGAATCCGGCGCCGAAGTTGCTGGAATGTTGGCGTGAGGTGTATGGCTTGGTGCGACTTCATGTCGCTGGGGTTTTGGCGGTTGGCGGGAAGTCGATGGGGGGGCGGATGGCCAGTCTGCTTGCCGATGAGCTTGGCGCGGATGCTTTGGTTTGTCTGGGGTATCCGTTTTATGCGGTTGGGAAACCGGAGAAGCCTCGGGTTGAGCATCTCGCTGGGTTGAAGACCCGGACGCTGATTATTCAGGGGGAGCGGGATGCGCTGGGTAATCGGGACGCTGTCGAAGGGTATTCCTTATCGCCGAGTATTGAAGTGTTTTGGTTGGCGGCGGGGGATCATGATTTGAAGCCGCTCAAGGTTTCCGGGTTTACGCATGAGCAGCATTTGAATAGCGCCGCGCAGAAGGTGGCCGCGTTTCTCAAGCACTGATCGAGATTGTGAACCGCGTGAAGATTGAAGTGATCAACAATTCTGTGTCCGGGAATTGTTGATCACTACATAAAGTATCGTCGGGGGGCCATGTGAGTGAGCAAAAAACTGCAAATTTTTCACCGAGTCTGAAAGTCTTTTTCAGAGATTCCTTAGGTGATCACATAGGTTTGAGTGGCACTGGTGGCAACGACTCGTAGAGGGGTCTGAGGGCCTGGTGGGGCTGGAGGAGGGGGCGTTGGCGTTGGTCTACTATAGTGGACGCACATGAAATCCCATGTTCCAGAGGTGACTCCTAAGTTAATAAAATCAGTTGTGGGGATCTCACCCCTTATAAACACGCCCTCGCTTCTGCGAAGTGCCCAGAAAATATCATAATCGGTAAGTGTGTAGGTTTTAACCAGTATGGCAACACTGCTGGAGGGGTCTATTAAATAAAATTCCGCCACATCATCTACTCTCAATGGGCGCGGCAAAAGATAGCGGATAGTTAAGAAGTTCGGGCCGTTAGGCTGGTCTATCTGTGGGGCAACACTAGAGCCAGGCACTCCGGGCGGGATTAGAACAGCGGCCGTGGCTGTAAAGGCGCTCGACATGGTTGTCGCCGCAGGTGCAAGCGTTATGGCGGTTGGCACCGGAGTAAAGATCATGTTTGCATCCTCTGTTTTTCTCGTGCCAGTAATTTATATGACCGAGATTGTTTGGGTGAATTGATTCTGCCGGGCACTGGTGTGTCACGCACCTGTTAGAAGTTGCAGTTTTTTATATGTTTTTGCAGTTAAGCGCGGGCTGATTATTTCGTTTTCCAAATGCGCAATCCATGCTTGGTGTGCGAGGTTTGGTTTGCCAAACGGTCGCTGCGCTCCCACCCCCGGATAAATCCCTCCACTCAGCCTTCCGACGTCGCCCGTGGATCAAGATCAAAAGCGGTACTCGAGCTAACGCTCATCGTGTTGAGTGGTTAGCAGCCGATTGAAGTGCTGTTCAAAACCTGAGTTCACCTCGGTATCCCACGTCGGCATACCTCGTCCAAACACCTCGGTCAGTCCCCTCTCCTCCAAGAAGAGGGAGTCGAATGGAGGAGCTTTCAAACGTGAGTTCAACTCGGTATCCCACGTCGGCGTACCTCGCCCAAACAACTCGGTCAGTTCCCTCTCCCTCCGGGAGAGGGCTAGGGTGAGGGGGAAGGCTTCACTGACGCACCACAAAAACTGAAAGCTCCCCCAATCCCAGCATTTCCAGCGCATAAACACGATCGCCTGACCACGTTTAAAGTACACGAACCGTTACGCCATAAGGGCTACAACACCTTGCGTCGTTGCCTACGCGTACGCCAGAATCCGCCGGCTTACGCGGCTTGGAGAGGGCTATATCGTTTCCCTGTCACTGCAAAACAGTGATCGGGTTTGGTAGCCCGTTTTCTTGACAGCTGTGTGGCGTCACCTTATGCAGTCTCATTTTTTGGGCTGCGTTTTATATGGTGGCCATGCGTGGGGCTCCTTCGGGGGCGCCGGGGGGTTCTCTGTCTTGACCGGTCTACCAACCCACGTG
>NZ_JALJDY010000015.1:0-99292 GCF_023242425.1 Pseudomonas sp. MWU12-2029
TGGGTGATGGCTCCTTGAAGTCTGCGATAGGAGTTTCACGTATGTTCAAAGCCACACCAAACCCGCCAGAAACCGATTCAATTCCCTACGACGCCGCACTCGAAGCCGAAAACATAAAAACGGCCACCGAGCGGGCGATCAATCATTACCTCGATCCCGGGGCGCAGAAGACGTCCAAGCCATCGCGCAAGCCCGGCAAGATCTATCTGGTCAATCCAACGGTAGATGACGAAACGCTACTGGTCGAAGCGTGCGAAACGCTGTCGTCGGCCAGTGACATGGCCCGGGATATTGGCGACACCGTCGATCCGTCGCAGCGCAAGGCGATGCAGATACTGCAGCAGGTCATCATGCTGAGTGAGCTGCTGATCAATCGTGTGCTGGATAACCATCACGTCTCGCGGTAGTTGCCGCCTCGGTGAGGGGCTTGTCCCCTCACTGCCTGGCAGCCGTCTACACAAATTCTCAAGCGACTCTTGTCCGGAGTTTTAGCTGATGTCCACGACCGTCATTCCACCGTTAGAAGATCCGGTGTCCCCCTATGAGTTTCCCGATTCAAGAAAACTCCACGACGCGGCCGAACGCGCCCTCGACTATTACCTGACCCCCGCAGCCCGGATCATGGCCACGCCCTACACCCCAAACGACATGTTCATGGTCAACCCGCAAACCGACACGGAGTCCTTGCTGGCCAACGCCTGCGAATCCCTCGCGTCAGCCACGGTCATGCTCGGTGACTTTGCCGGCCTGCTGGAAGGGCCGAACCGCAAGACCCTGTTGGGCATTGCGCAAGTGGTGATGTTGGGGGAATTGGCAGTGAATCAGGCGTTGGAAAATGTAGAGGTAAAGCAATAAGCGCCGCTTTCGAAGCCAGGGTCCGCGCCCTGGCTTCGAAGGCTTTGATCGATATAGAAAGTTGACACTGTGGGAGCAACGCCCCCACAGATTTTTTCCTCAGCCCTCGTTACTGCGCAACTCCTCGATACTGATCTCACGCATCCGGAATTTCTGGATCTTGCCCGTCACCGTCATCGGAAACTCCTCCACAAACTTGAAATGACGCGGCGTCTTGAAGTGCGCGATGCGTTCCTTGCACCACGTTTGCAGCTCTTGTTCGGTGGCGCTGTGGCCGGGATGGAATTTAATCCAGGCGACGATTTCCTCGCCGTAACGCGAGCAGGGAATGCCGATCACCTGCACGTCCGCCACCGCTGGATGGGTGAAGAAGAACTCTTCCAGCTCACGTGGGTAAATGTTTTCGCCGCCACGGATGATCATGTCCTTGTTACGGCCGGCGATGCACACGTAACCCTCGTCGTTCATGCTCGCCAGGTCGCCGGTGTGCATCCAGCCCGCTGCGTCGATGGCTTCAGCGGTGGCATCCGGGTTGTTCCAGTAGCCGAGCATCACGCTGTAACCACGGGTACACAGCTCGCCGATGGTGCCGCGCGGAACCGGATTGCCGGCCTCGTCGATGATCTTGCTTTCGAGTTGCGGTTGGGTGCGGCCGACGGTGGTCACGCGCAGTTCCAGTTCGTCGGAAGGCCCGGTTTGCAGGGACACGGGGCTGGTTTCGGTCATGCCGTAGGCAATCTGCACTTCGCTCATGTGCATTTCGCTGATGACCCGGCGCATCACCTCGATCGGGCACGTGGCGCCGGCCATGATCCCGGTGCGCAGGGTCGACAGGTCGAACTCTGCCCGTTGCGGCTGATCGAGCATGGCGATGAACATGGTCGGCACCCCGTACAGGCCCGTGGCCTTTTCTTCGGCGACGGTGTTCAGGGTCAGCAGTGGATCGAAGGCATCGTTGGGGTAAATCATGGTGCTACCGTGGGTGATGCAGCCCAGGTTGCCCATGACCATGCCGAAGCAGTGATACAGCGGCACCGGGATCACCAGGCGATCGGCGGCGGTCAGGCCGAGGCTTTCGCCGACCATGTAACCGTTGTTGAGGATGTTGTAGTGACTGAGGGTCGCGCCCTTGGGGAAACCGGTGGTGCCGGAGGTGTACTGGATGTTGACCGGTTGATCGAAGTGCAGGCTGTCGCTGCGTTCACGCAATTGTTCTGGAGAGACACTGGCGGCCAGATCTGCCAGTTGCGACCACGGGAGAAAACCCGAAGGCGGCTGCGGATCAAGGCTGATCAACCCGCGCAGCTCCGGCAGGCGCTCACTGCGCAGTTCGCCGATGGATTGCTCGGCCAGCTCCGGCAGCAAGCCTTGCAGCATGCCGTGGTAGTTCGAAGATTTGAAGGCACCGGCGCAGACCAGCCATTGGCAACCGGATTGCTTGAGGACGTATTCCAGTTCGGAACTGCGATAGGCCGGGTTGATGTTGACCAGAATCACGCCGATTTTCGCAGTGGCGAATTGAGTGACGCACCACTGTGCGCAATTCGGCGCCCAGATGCCGAGCCGGTCACCGGCCTGCAAACCCAACGCCAGCAACGCTCTGGCATGCACGTCCACCGCGTCGGCCAGTTGCCGCCAGGTGTAACGCAGCTGCTGATGGCGCACCACCAGCGCCTCGTCGCCCGGGTACTGCCTGACGGTCTCGTCGAACTTCTGCCCGATGGTCATCGCCAGCAAGGCTTTGTCCTGGGAACCACTGGTGTAGCTGCGCTGCGGATTTGCACTGGGTTGATCCATGACGACCCCTATTGTCTTTATTAGTGGGTGTTGGACCGGAGCCATATGAGCTCCGACCGTTCAGAACTGGCCCTACTCTCGCTCAAGTTGACGTTAACGTAAAGGGTGATTGACAGCCATTCGTCACAGGCTTACGTTAACGTAAAGGTGAGAGCCAAACCGCCGCCCTCCCCGCCCTACAAAAAAGCCAAAAGGTGACCCATGAGCTACCCATCCCTGAACTTTGCCCTCGGCGAAACCATCGACATGCTGCGCGATCAGGTTCAGTCCTTTGTTGCCAAAGAGATCGCCCCGCGCGCCGCGCAGATCGACAGCGACAACCTGTTCCCGGCCGATCTGTGGCGCAAGTTCGGTGACATGGGCCTGCTCGGTATCACCGTGCCGGAAGAATACGGCGGCGCAGGCCTGGGTTACCTGGCGCACGTGGTAGCGATGGAAGAAATCAGCCGTGGCTCGGCTTCGGTGGCGTTGTCCTACGGCGCTCACTCCAATCTCTGCGTGAACCAGATCAACCGCAACGGCAACCACGAACAGAAAGCCAAATACCTGCCAAAACTGATCAGCGGCGAACACGTCGGCGCACTCGCCATGAGCGAGCCAAACGCCGGTTCCGACGTGGTCTCGATGAAACTGCGCGCCGATAAACGCGGCGACCGTTTCGTGCTCAACGGCAGCAAGACCTGGATCACCAACGGCCCCGACGCCAACACCTACGTGATCTATGCCAAGACCGACCTGGAAAAAGGCCCGCATGGCATCACCGCGTTCATCGTCGAGCGCGACTGGAAAGGCTTCAGCCGCAGCAACAAGTTCGACAAGCTCGGCATGCGCGGCTCCAACACTTGCGAGCTGTTCTTCGATGACGTCGAAGTGCCGGAAGAAAACATCCTCGGCGTGCTCAACGGCGGCGTGAAAGTGCTGATGAGCGGCCTCGATTACGAGCGCGTCGTGCTGTCCGGCGGCCCGACCGGAATCATGCAGTCGTGCATGGACCTGATCGTGCCGTACATCCACGACCGCAAGCAGTTCGGCCAGAGCATCGGTGAATTCCAGCTGATCCAGGGCAAAGTCGCCGACATGTACACCCAGCTCAACGCCAGCCGCGCCTACCTCTACGCCGTGGCCCAGGCCTGCGAGCGCAACGAAACCACGCGCAAGGACGCCGCCGGCGTGATCCTCTACACCGCCGAACGCGCCACGCAAATGGCCCTGGATGCGATCCAGATTCTCGGCGGCAACGGCTACATCAATGAATTCCCGGCCGGCCGCCTGCTGCGTGACGCCAAGCTGTACGAAATCGGCGCCGGCACCAGTGAGATCCGTCGCATGCTGATCGGTCGCGAACTGTTCAACGAAACCCGCTAAACGGAGCTGTCCATGGCAATCCTGCATACCCAGCTCAATCCTCGTTCAGCGGAGTTCGCTGCCAACAGCGCGGCGATGCTCGAACAGGTCGACGCCCTGCACACCCTGCTCGCCCAAGTGGCACAGGGCGGTGGCGCGAAAGCTCAGGAACGTCACACCTCGCGGGGCAAACTGCTGCCCCGTGAGCGGATCAACCGCTTGCTCGATCCGGGCTCGCCGTTTCTGGAAATCAGCCAATTGGCCGCTCACGCCGTTTATGGCGAAGACGTGCCGGCCGCCGGCGTGATTGCCGGGATCGGTCGCGTGGAAGGCGTCGAGTGCATGATCGTCGCCAACGACGCGACCGTGAAAGGTGGCTCGTACTACCCGCTGACCGTGAAGAAACACCTGCGCGCCCAGACCATCGCCCAGCAGAACCGTCTGCCGTGCATCTATCTGGTGGATTCCGGCGGCGCCAACCTGCCGCGTCAGGACGAAGTGTTCCCGGATCGCGAGCACTTCGGGCGGATCTTCTTCAATCAGGCAAACATGAGCGCCATGGGCATTCCGCAGATTGCCGTGGTCATGGGCTCGTGCACCGCCGGCGGCGCTTATGTGCCGGCGATGGCTGACGAAGCGATCATGGTGCGCAATCAAGCGACGATTTTCCTCGCCGGCCCGCCGCTGGTGAAAGCAGCGACCGGTGAAGTGGTCAGCGCCGAAGACCTCGGCGGGGCCGATGTGCATTGCAAGATTTCCGGGGTCGCCGACCACTACGCCGAAAGCGATGAGCACGCCCTCGCCCTCGCCCGCCGCAGCGTCGCCAACCTCAACTGGCGCAAGCTCGGCGAAGTGCAGCAGCGCGCGCCGATTGCGCCGCTGTACGCCAGCGACGAGTTGTACGGTGTGGTGTCGGCGGACGCCAAACAGCCGTTCGACGTGCGTGAAGTGATTGCGCGACTGGTCGACGGTTCGGTGTTCGATGAATTCAAGGCCTTGTTCGGCACCACGCTGGTATGCGGTTTCGCCCATCTGCACGGCTACCCGATCGCGATCCTCGCCAACAACGGCATCCTGTTCGCCGAAGCCGCGCAAAAAGGCGCGCACTTCATCGAACTGGCCTGCCAGCGCGGCATCCCGTTGCTGTTCCTGCAGAACATCACCGGCTTCATGGTCGGCCAGAAATACGAGGCCGGCGGCATCGCCAAACACGGTGCGAAACTGGTTACCGCCGTGGCCTGCGCCAAGGTGCCGAAATTCACCGTGATCATTGGTGGCAGCTTTGGCGCCGGTAACTACGGCATGTGCGGGCGGGCCTATGATCCGCGTTTCCTGTGGATGTGGCCGAACGCGCGGATCGGCGTGATGGGCGCCGAACAGGCGGCCGGCGTGCTGGTTCAGGTCAAGCGCGAGCAGGCCGAACGCAGCGGTCAGGCGTTCAGCGCCGAGCAGGAAAGCGAGATCAAGCAACCGATTCTCGACCAGTACGAAGAGCAGGGTCACCCCTACTATTCCAGCGCGCGACTGTGGGACGACGGCGTCATCGACCCGGCGCAGACCCGCGATGTACTGGCCCTGGCCTTGTCCGCGTCGTTGAACGCGCCTATCGAACCGAGCCGCTTCGGCGTGTTCCGGATGTGATCGGGAGAACCTCATGAGCGACTTCAACACCCTCGAATTGCAAAGCGATCCACGGGGTTTCGCGACCCTGTGGCTCAGCCGCGAAGAAAAGAACAACGCGTTCAACGCCGAGATGATCCGCGAACTGATCCTGGCGCTGGACAAGGTCGCCAGCGACGCCAGCCTGCGTTTCCTGCTGGTGCGCGGACGTGGCAAACACTTCAGCGCCGGCGCCGATCTGGCCTGGATGCAGCAATCGGCCGAACTCGATTACCACACCAACCTCGACGACGCCCGGGAACTGGCGGAGCTGATGTACAACCTCGCCAAACTGAAAATCCCGACCGTGGCCGTGGTGCAAGGCGCGGCCTTCGGCGGTGCGCTGGGCCTGATCAGTTGTTGCGACATGGCGATTGGCGCCGATGACGCGCAGTTCTGCCTGTCGGAAGTGCGCATCGGTCTGGCGCCAGCGGTGATCAGTCCGTTCGTGGTGCAGACCATCGGCGAGCGCGCGGCACGGCGTTATGCGCTGACGGCCGAGCGCTTCGGCGGGCAGCGGGCGCGGGAAATCGGTTTGTTGTCCGAAAGCTATCCGGCGACTGAACTGGAGCAGAAAGTCGAACAATGGATCGACAACTTGCTGCTCAACAGCCCCGCCGCCATGCGCGCCAGCAAGGATCTGCTGCGTGAGGTCGGCAATGGCGCACTGACCCCGGCCCTGCGCCGCTATACCGAAAACGCCATCGCCCGCATCCGCGTCAGCCCGGAAGGTCAGGAAGGTCTGCGGGCCTTTTTGCAGAAGCGTCCGCCGAGCTGGCAAGCCGCAACCACCACCAAGGAGCCGCGTTGATGAGCGCACCTGTTCTCACCACCCTGCTGGTGGCCAACCGTGGCGAAATCGCTTGCCGGGTCATGCGTACCGCCAAGGCACTGGGCCTGACCACCGTGGCCGTGCACAGCGCCACCGACCGTGAAGCGCGGCACAGCCGTGAGGCGGATATTCGCGTTGATCTGGGCGGCAGCAAAGCGGCCGACAGTTACCTGCAAATCGACAAACTGATCGCAGCGGCCAAGGCCAGCGGCGCTCAGGCGATTCATCCGGGTTATGGCTTTCTGTCAGAGAACGCCGGGTTTGCCCGCGCAATCGAAGCGGCCGGCCTGATTTTCCTCGGCCCGCCGGCCTCGGCCATCGATGCGATGGGCAGCAAGTCCGCCGCCAAAGCCTTGATGGAAACCGCCGGTGTGCCGCTGGTGCCGGGCTATCACGGCGAGGCGCAAGATCTGGACACCTTCCGCGATGCTTGCGAACGCATAGGCTACCCGGTGCTGCTCAAGGCCACCGCTGGCGGTGGCGGCAAGGGCATGAAAGTCGTAGAGGATGTCAGCCAATTGGCTGAAGCGTTGGCCTCCGCCCAGCGTGAAGCGCAGTCATCGTTCGGCGATTCGCGGATGCTGGTGGAGAAATACCTGCTCAAGCCGCGTCATGTGGAAATCCAGGTGTTCGCCGATCAGCACGGCAACTGCCTGTACCTGAACGAGCGCGACTGCTCGATCCAGCGCCGGCACCAGAAGGTCGTTGAAGAAGCTCCGGCACCGGGTCTGAGTCCGGAATTACGCCGGGCCATGGGCGAAGCGGCAGTGCGTTCGGCGCAGGCCATCGGTTATGTCGGCGCCGGTACGGTGGAGTTTCTGCTGGACGCTCGTGGCGAGTTCTTCTTCATGGAGATGAACACGCGGTTGCAGGTCGAACACCCGGTCACTGAAGCCATCACCGGGCTCGATCTGGTGGCCTGGCAGATTCGTGTCGCCCGTGGTGAGGCGTTGCCGATCACTCAGGATCAGGTGCCATTGAACGGGCATGCGATTGAGGTTCGGTTGTATGCGGAAGATCCGTCGAATGACTTCCTGCCGGCCACCGGGCGTCTGGAACTGTATCGCGAATCCGCCGCCGGGCCGGGGCGCCGCGTGGACAGTGGCGTAGAGGAAGACGATGAGATTTCCCCGTTCTACGACCCGATGCTCGGCAAGCTGATCGCTTGGGGCGAGGATCGTGAACAGGCGCGTTTGCGGCTGCTGAGCATGCTCGATGAGTTTGCGATTGGTGGATTGAAGACCAACATCAACTTCCTGCGGCGGATCATTGGTCATCCCGCATTCGCGGCGGCGGAACTGGATACCGGGTTCATTCCGCGTTATCAGGAACAGTTGCTGCCAGCGCCAGCTGCGCTGAGCGATGAGTTCTGGGATGCGGCGGCGCAGGCTTTCGCACAGAGCTTGCCGGGGGCAGTTCGATCGGATGATCCGGCTTCGCCTTGGGCGCTTCACAGCGGTTTGCGCGCCGGGTTGCCTCGTGAAATCACTCTGCATTTGAGTTGCGAAGGGCAGGATCGGGCGCTGACGCTCGGTGCTGGCGACAATTCAAAGCTGATCGGCGAGCAACTGATGATCGAGCATGACGGGCTGCGTCGACAGCTGTGTGCGATTCGTCGCGGAGAGGTTCTGTATCTGCAATGGGACGGCGAGTTGCGGCGCGTTGAAACGTACGACCCGATCAGCGCTGTCGAAGCCAGTCACAGTCATCAGGGCGGCCTGACCGCGCCGATGAACGGCAGCATCGTGCGGGTTCTGGTGGAGGCCGGGCAATCGGTTGAAGCCGGGGCACAACTGGTGGTGCTGGAAGCGATGAAGATGGAGCACAGCATCCGTGCCCCCCATGCCGGCGTGATCAAGGCGCTGTATTGCCAGGAAGGCGAAATGGTCAGCGAAGGCAGCGCACTGGTCGAGCTGGAAGACGCTTGAGAGGTGGATCGATCCTACGCCTGGCGAGGATCGATCTGACTAGTATTTGGCCGATGCCTGAACCACGACACCGATGATTCGGCACTCATCGGTAAACAAGGCCTTCGGCCAGGTCGGATTGAGCGGTACCAGGTAACGCTGGCCGCCCTCTTCGACCAGCTTGCGAAAAATCGCTTCATCGCTGTCCGGCCATTGGACGATCACCAGCTTTCCGGGTTCGGCCTCCAGCGCCGGGTCCACCAGGATCAACATGCCCTCGCCGATGCTCTGCCCGGTAGGCGCGGTCATCGAATTGCCCACCACCGTGAGCCAGAACGCTGGGCCACGGGCGTGGTAATCCGTCAGTTCGAAACGTCGCTTGTCCTTGCCGCTCGAATAGACCGGTTGGGCTTCACGGGCCTCGATGGGCGTCTTCCAATCGCTGACCGGGTAGCGGAAATAAGGGTTGTACTTCTGCGCCAGCGGCATTTCGTCGTCCTTGTCGACTTGCGGTTCGCGGATCACCACCGCGACTTCGAGATACTCCATGCCCAGCGCTTTCAGCACACGGTTCATCTGCGTGATACCGGGCTCACGGCGTTTGTTCAGCCAATGGCCGATACCGCCCTGAGACATGCCGACGCGCTCGCCGAGCTCGACTTGAGTGACGTTGAGTTCACTCATTTTGGCCTTGACCAACTCAATCCATTTATCCATGTGCGGCACCATACGTGCCCGTCCCGGGCCATCAAAACACATATTGTAGTATTTAAATTCTGGTCACAAATACTCTAGGTACTATTCTTGAGTCACGGATTTGAATCGACCAAGGAGTGACCTTTCACCATGAATATCACCAGCAACGACCTGCCCGACCTTCAAATGGATACCACTTTCAAGTCTCCACAGGGTTGCGCTGCCGCACAGCGGGCATTGGACTATTACTTGAAACCGGCTGTGTCAGAACAGGAAGTGGAAGAACGTTTTTTCGGCGTGAACAGTAATTTGAGTGGCGAAGAATCCCTGGTCCACGCCTCGGACTTGCTGCGGTGTGCGGCGGCCACGGCATTCAAGGCTGCAGACGGCTTGCAGGGCGTCAGTCGGGATCTGGCGTTTTCGGTCGTGCACATGGTGGACATGGCACGGGCGATGGTCGATCACTCGCTGGACGGCGGTGTTCGCTGAAGACGGACAGGAAAGAATTTTCCAATCGCGCAGATAAAAACGTTTGACTTGCAAATGATAATGATTATTATTGCAAGAAGCTGGTCGCGAGATCAGTCGATGGACCAGAGACCTTAGGTCGGTCTTCTGGACTATCTCCTCATCAGGCTAATCACGGTTTTTGACCCGGCTTTTTGCCGGGTCTTTTTTTTGCCAGTTTTCTGGCTTGTGGCTTCAGGCTAATGAAGTCTTTGGGTGCTGCAAATTCGGTGGCGCGGATAATATCAAAAGAATATCGCTTGGCAAGGGAACCCCGTCCGCATTGGGGAAAAGTAATGCCAATTAGCACTTGAGAATCAATCGCACAGCTACTAAGCTGCACCCGCGTCATGGAAGACGCCCCCCGCCACACCCCGCAATTTCCCTCGGTTTCACCCCTGTCTTGCGTGTAAAGTAGCCGCCATAAAAATCATATTCAGGAACCGATTATGACCGTGGCCAAATCTTCGTTCGACATCAGCGCCAACTTCGACAGCGGCAACATCCAAGTCATCGACATCAGCAACCCGCTCAACCCGGTTCTGGCAATTCGGCCAGATACCCGCAGCGCCCATTTCCAGTGGTTCCACTTCAAGGCCAGCGGCCTGCATGTTCATCAGGAACACTGGTTCCGCCTGGTCAATGCCAGCCAGTCCTCCTACAACAAGGCCTGGACCGGCTATCAGGCCGTCGCTTCCTACGACCACGTCAACTGGTTCCGCATTCCGACCCAATTCGAAGGCGACAGCCTGCGCTTCTGCCTTGAAGCCGAGCAGACCCACGCCTGGTTCGCCTACTTCGAACCTTACAGCCGTGGCCGTCATGACTGGCTGATCGAGCAAGCGCTGACCAAGGCCGGCACTGAACTATTGGCCACTGGCAAAAGCGTCGAAGGCCGCGACATCCAGCTGCTGCGCAAAGGCACCGGCGCCGAAGGCCGACGCAAGATCTGGATCATCGCCCAGCAGCACCCCGGCGAGCACATGGCCGAGTGGTTCATGGAAGGCGTGATCGAGCGTCTGGAACATCACAACGATCCAGTGCTGAACAAGCTGCTGGAAAGTGCCGATCTGTACCTGGTGCCGAACATGAACCCGGACGGCGCCTTCCACGGCCATCTGCGCACCAACGCCATGGGCCAGGACCTGAACCGCGCCTGGCAGAGCGCCAGTCAGGAAGTCAGCCCGGAAGTCCTTTTCGTACAGCAGCAGATGGAAAAGTACGGCGTCGATCTGTTCCTCGACGTACACGGCGACGAAGAAATTCCCCACGTATTCACCGCCGGCTGCGAAGGCAACCCGGGCTACACTTCGCGGATCGAGAAACTCGAAGAGCACTTCCGCAGCCATCTGAAACACACCACCAAAGACTTCCAGACCAAGTACGGCTACACCCGCGACGAACCGGGTCAGGCCAACATGACCCTGGCCTGCAACAGCGTCGGTCAGAAATTCGACTGCCTGTCGTTGACCCTGGAAATGCCGTTCAAGGATCACGATGATGCGCCGAACCCGCTCACCGGTTGGTCGGGCCAACGCTCGAAACAATTGGGCAAGGACGTGTTGACCACCATCGCCGACATGGTCGACACCCTGCGCTGATCCCCCCTGCTTCTCGCCCCATGAAAGATCGCAGCCCTGTCTGCGATCTTTTTTTTGCGCTGCACTTTCACCCAATCAAGTTGCAAAACAAAACCAGATTATCTACCGTCATTCCAGTTTCCATTTGAAACCAGAAAAGGAATCAGGACATGAACGCGCAAAATCTTGGCAGCAGTGTTGTACTGCTGTTCGCCATCGCCTGCGGCCTGGCCGTGGGCAACGTGTATTACGCGCAACCGTTGCTGGACGCCATGGCCGACGCCTTCAACCTGTCGCCCGCGAGCATCGGCATCGTCATCACGCTGACTCAGGTTGGCTACGGCGTCGGGCTGGTTTTGCTCGTGCCGCTCGGCGATCTGCTCAACCGCCGACGCTTGATTGTCACGCAAACCCTGCTGTCGGCCGCAGCATTGCTGATGATCGCCTTGGCAACCAACAGCATCTGGCTGCTGATCGGCATGACCCTGACCGGTCTGCTCGCCGTCGTCACTCAAGTGCTGGTGGCCTACGCTGCAACTCTGGCCATCCCGGCGCAACGCGGTCGTGTCGTCGGCGTGATCACCAGCGGCATCGTGGTCGGCATTTTGCTCGCACGCACCGTGGCGGGCGGGATGGCGGATCTGGCCGGTTGGCGGGCGATTTATCTGTTGTCGGCGGGGCTGACGCTGATCATGGCGCTGTTGTTGTTTCGTGTACTGCCCAAGGACGAGAACCCACAACCGGCAACGTCCTACGCCGCGTTGATTACCTCGGTGTTCAGCCTGTTTCGAGAGGAACCAGTGCTGCGGCAACGGGCGATTCTGGCCCTGCTGACCTTCGCCAGTGCCATGGTCCTGTGGACACCAATGGTTTTGCCGTTGGCCGCCCCGCCGCTGTCGCTTTCCCACAGTGAAATCGGATTGTTCGGACTGGCCGGCGCGGCTGGCGCATTGGCCGCCGCAAGAGCCGGACACCTGGCGGATAGAGGTCTCGGGCAATGGGTCAGCGGCCTGTCCCTACTGCTGATGCTCGGTTCGTGGCTGCCGATCGCATTTACCCAATCCTCGTTGTGGGCGCTGTTGCTCGGGGTGATCACCCTGGATCTGGGCTTGCAGGCTGTGCATGTCACCAGTCAGAGCATGATCTACAGCGTCCGCCCAGAGGCACAGAGCCGACTGACCGCCGGCTACATGCTGTTTTACTCGATTGGCAGCGCCCTGGGCTCCATCGCCTCGACGGCCATGTACGCCTGGGCAGGATGGCCGGGCGTCTGCTGGCTCGGTGCTGGAATCAACATCATCGCGCTGCTGTATTGGTGGCGAACATTGGCACCGCAAAAACGTGGCGAGCAGATGTGCACACTCGCCACGCCGGATTAACGTCTGCGGTCAGTTGCGATTGCGTCCCCGCAGCATGCTGTCGAGCACCTCGTCGCGGCGCACCCAACCATGGAACAGCGCCGCCGCCAGGTGCAGCAGCACGGTCAGAAACAACAGATACGCCAGATAACCGTGCGCCTTGCGCAACAGCGCAAACACCTGGGCATCCGCCGGCAGGATTGACGGCAACTGCAACGAATGGCCAAGCATCACCGGATCGCCCGCCGCGCTGATCATCGCCCAGCCCAGCAGCGGCAACACCAGCATCAATGCGTACAGCAACAGGTGCGACGCCTTGGCTGCCATCACCTGCCAGCCCGGCAGATCTTCCGGCAGCGGCGGCTGACGCGTGCCCAGCCGCACCAGAATGCGCACGATCACCAGCAACAGGATCGCAATACCCAGCGGCTTGTGCAGGTTGATCAGCCATTCATGCCGCGCCGACACCGAAGTGACCATGCCGGCCCCGATGAACAACATGGCAATGATCATGACTGCCATCATCCAGTGCAGCAGCCGCGCCAGCGGATTGAAATGTGTCGGTGGCGTTCTCATGGGCGTGCCTCCTGCTTGCCAGTGGGCAATTGACTGACTTCGCTGGTGCGGCGCAGGTAGGAATCGGCGTAACCGGCTGAACGAGCGGCAAGCAACGGGTCGTCGGAACCTTCAATCCCGGCGGGCAGGACCAGTGGGTCGTAGTTGATGTCGCGGCATTCGCCACTGAGTTGCGGCTGGGTCTTTTCCAGCACCAGGGTGCCGGCGTTCAGCATTTTGCGACCGGCAGGCCAGACCTTGCTCGCGTCGTTCACCGGATCGTCAGCGTTGGCCAACGTGATGTTCAGCTGAAAGCGCAGCGGCCCCTCGGCCAGACGTTGCACCAAGTCTTTTTCGAGAAAGTCGCTACCTTCCGGAGCCGTAGCTCCCGCTGCATCCTGCGCCAGCGGCGCCATGCTCCAGCGCACGGCCTGCTTCTTGCCGCTCGCGTCGACCAGATAGAACGCGTTGACACTGTTGTAAGTCTCGGTCACGTAGCTGGCCGAAGGTTTGGCCGTCTTCACCCAGGTCAGGAACGGCACGGCTTCAGGGTGGGCAGCAAAAAATGCCGGGACTTTGGCGGGATCGGGTTTGCCGGTCGCCGGATCCGGCGACTGCGCCTGCTGCAACTGATAGAACGCTTCCGGGGTGCCCACCGGGAACACCGGCATGCTGTTCATCCCGGTGCGCCATTGCTGGCCGTTGGCCTGGGTGAAACGCAGCGCCAGGCTGCGAATCGGTACGGCGCTGTCCGGTGCATAAGGATTACCCGCCGGCAGCGCGAATCGCCCGACGACCGGAGTGCGTGGCTCATTGAACACCTGCGCGACAGAGTAAGGACGCGCCTCGCCACTGCTTTCGAAATGGCCGATGACGCAAACACCCTTGGCGTGATTGCGACGAAACCCGGGATGCACGCCGTTGTTCTTTTCCAGCACATCGACCAACGCCTTGGGTGTCAGTCGTTGTGGATCAAAGTTGCCGTGAACGTAGGCAAACGCCCCGGCCACGGCTGCGACAACCACGGCGATACCGCCGAGACGCAACACCAGGCTCGCGGCACTCAATGGCGGGCGTTGTGGCCCGCCGGGCGGTGAGCTGCGATCAACCATGAAAAACTCCAGGGCCATCGGCCATAGGGAAAGGTGCTATGAGACGCACGCCTCGTAGGTTTATTCCCTTTGAACTGTAGTTTCTTTCACGCTGTGACGCGCGAGCTCACTTCCGGGCCGGCTACATCAGATCAAACCGTGGCTCGCGCTTTTCCAGAAATGCCTGCATGCCCTCCTTTTGGCCGGGCGTGGCAAACAAGCCGTGAAACGAACGTCGCTCGAACAGAAGGCCTTCGCGCATCCCTGATTCATCGGCCCGCTCCACCGCCTCCCGCGCAGCCCGTGTCGCGGTGCGAGGGAAGCCGCCAATCCGCCGTGCAACCGCCAATCCTTCTTCGAGCAAATGCTCGGTGGCGACCACCCGCGATACCAGACCCGACTGCTCCGCCTCACGAGCGGACATCGAGCGGCCCGTGAGAATCATGTCCATGGCTTTTGCACGACCGATCAAACGAGTCAGACGCTGCGTCCCTCCCATGCCCGGCATCACTCCCAAGGTGATTTCAGGCAGACCGAACGTTGCGGACTCGGCCGCCACAATTACGTCACACATCATTGCCAACTCGCACCCTCCGCCATAGGCAAACCCCGCGACTGCTGCGACCTTCGGAGTACGCAGCGCGGCGAACGCGTCCCAACCGGCAAAGTAATCTTCCTGAATCATGTCCAGACAAGACTTTTCGTACATTTCCTTGATGTCGGCACCTGCCGCGAAGTAATCCTTCGTACCGGTGATCAGGAAACACCCGACACCCGGATCGCCATCCAGTGCTTGCAGGGTTTCCAGCAGTTCACGCATCAATTGCGCGCTGAGCGCATTACGGGCCTGGGGCCGGTTGAGGCGAATCAACACCACGCGCCCCAGTCTTTCGATCAATATATTCATCGCAGTCTCTTTCTATGTAAGGGGAAGGAAAACGGTAATACGCCCGTCAGGAATCCCAGATCGCACCGTAGGCCGGAATGCCCCGCCCCTCCATTTCCTTGACCACACGCTCCGTCAACGTCTGGTTGGAAATGCAAATCACCGCCTCCGCACCGTGGCTTCGAACAGCTGAGTAAGCCAGCGCCACCAGTTCTGGCTTGCCCAACAGATCGGTGTCCCAGATATGGGCATCGGGTTGGGCTTGAAGAATTTCATCGACCAGCGCATCGCCGTAGGTCTTTCGCGGACTGCGGGTCGACCAGATCAGATGAATGGGCACCTGCCCCGCCAACAGATGCGGCAAAACCGGGCCGATCCCGCTGCCAGTGGCGACATAAACCACCGACTTGAACAGGGTTTCGATACGGGCGACCCCGGCGGTGGTGATGCCCTTGACCCAGACATGGGTTGGCGGTTGCTCGATCAGTTCGCCTGTCCAGTCACCCGCCCGGGAAATGATCAAACGAAAACCGCGCTCGCCTGGTGCAGGAATATTCGCAAAGGAATGCCATTCCCACAGAGGATTGCGACTGATTGCAGTTGAGGATCCAGCGAACGGCGTATGGTGATCGAAGCGGGCAATGACCGCGTGTGACGAGGGTTTGACCAACGTCACCGGCACCCTGCGCAGACGCAGCCAGGGCAACGCAATGCTGAGCGTCAGCACCGGCAGCATCCAGAACGACACAGACGTCAGCAACACCTGTGTCAGATCCGTCGCTGGATTGCGGTCACGGGCAAACACCAGCGTCATGGCCCAGAACAGCAGCAAGGCAGCCCAACCGGCAAAACGGTGTGTACGTTCAAAACCGTTGTGAAAGCGCGAACGAATCCCTGGCATCGCCATGATCGCCATCAGCAACAACAACCCCAACAACGTGCCGCTGATCGCCAACAGCGTCAGCGAAACCCCACCTACGCCTTCGATCCGTTGCCAGACCAGCGAGCCGAACAGCGCGATAAACCAGGCAATCGCCGCCATCGCTCCACCACTATGCAACCCCCCAAAGTGATAGACCTTGGCCAGAGACCGACGAATTGCCAAAGGCCAGGTCGTAGGTGCACGAGTGGCCAGCCAGAACAGTATGTTGATCAGGTACTGCTGACGTATCAGGATCGCCATCGACAAGTTGATCAGCACCAGTTGCGACAACACTTCCAGATCGCTTCCCGACGCTGACCACCACTGTCCGGCAGTCAATCCATGCCCGAGCGCAACGAAATTGCAGATCAACACCAGCGCGACCAGCCGGTTGTAATGGGAAAACAGCGGCAACGTGCCCAGACGTCGCCATAACGCACGTGGCTCGGGCAAGGTGACGCCTGTGTCCAGGCCACTCATTGCACCGCCTCCTGTTCGGCGGCGACACGCTGTGCGTGGTGCGCCTGCGCTCGCTCGAGCAACAGGCGTTTGTCGACCTTGCCCCGCGAGGTCAGTGGAATTTCATCGACCGGCAGAATCATCGAAGGAACGCAGTAATAGGCCAGACGCTCTTCGCAACGGCGTCGTGCCGCATCGACGTCCGTGGAAGCGGGATAGACGAAAGCCACCAGATTGCGGTTATCGAACTTCAATGTGACGGCGCGCTCACAACCCGGTGTCGACTCCAGTGCGGCCGACACCGAATCCAGCTCGACCCGAAAGCCCCTGACTTTCACCTGATCATCCACACGTCCCAGGTGCTCCAGTTCGCCCTCATCGGTCCAGCGCCCCAGATCGCGGGTGCGAAACATCATGCGTCCCTGCCCCAGAAACGGATCGAGACGATAGCGTTCAGCAGTCAGTGCGGGGTTGCCCAGATAGCCAGCCGTCACACAATCGCCACCGGCCCACATCTCGCCCTGTTCGCCCGGCCCGCACAATTGCCCCGCTTCATCCAGCACATAAACCGTGTTGTTCGGCGTCGGTTTTCCGATCGTCAACCGGCCCGTGCCCTTGTAATGCTGCAGGGTGTTGATGATGGTGGTTTCGGTGGGCCCACAGGCGTTATAAAAATTGCAAAAGGACGCCCAGCGATCGGCCAACGGCTGAGGACAGGGTTCGCCTGCAAGGGCTACCACCTTCACCTGACTGCAGCGCGCGGGGTCCAGCGTGGCGAGAATCGATGGCGTTGCGATCAACACATCGCATTGCTCGGCCGTCTCGGCGATGTCCTTGCCGCGAATAATCAGTGTTGCGCCATGAGCCAGGCAGCCCAGAACTTCCCAGGCCGCCATGTCGAAAGCGATGTTGAGGATCTGGCCGACTTTCAAACCTGGCCGCATACCGAGATTGCCGGGAGCGGTCAGCAGAATATTGCAGACATTGCGTTGGGTAACCCTGACGCCATTGGGTTGCCCGGTCGTGCCGGAAGTGAACAACACAAAGCACAGCGCATCCTCGGACGGTGCGCCATTCCCTACGTTCAAGTCATCGGCGATCGAGCCTGGCGAATCGATGAATGCGTCCAGATGGATGCATTGCTGCCCCGCCGTCAGGGGAATGGCAGGCGCGAGTGTGGAAAGCGTCAGGACCACCCGCGTCGAGGCGACTTCCATGATGTGGCGCAATTGAGTCGCAGGCGTTATGCCAACATGTTGTGGAATATAGGCGGCCCCTACCTTCAATGCGGCAAGCATGCCCACCAGCATCGGGATAGAGCGCTCGACAAACAAAGCGACATGATCACCAGGCACCACGCCATGAGCCTTCAGCGCTGTGGCCAGCCGGTTGGCCTGACGGTTCAGTTCACCGTACGTGAGGGTTTGCCCCTGAAAACACGCGGCCAGATTCTGCGGGTGAGCCGCAGCCTGCTCTTCGATTGCGCGATGGATCAACGAGAATCCAGGCTCGACCACCGGACCGCATCCGTACTGACGCCAAGCGTCAGACTCGACCGAAGATGTAAACGGGGTACCCATTGCGATTGCATGCATCTCAAACTTTCCTATTGCTCAAATTGTCGTTCCAGCCAAATCAGCCACCGGCCGCCGTCAGGCTGTTTCGATGGTTGTTTGCGCGTGTCGGACGGGTTGAGCCGGGAAATTTGAATCCATTACACGGACTACAAGATGCGGTGAGTTTTCCTACATAGCGGGTTATAAAATCTTTCAGCCCGCAGGATGGAATAAGCTGTGTCGAGAGGCGTCTCTCCTTATGACCACCGCGCTTCTGAGCCAGAGCATGCCCCCTGCCATGAACACACTCGACGAACAACTTCGCGAAGTGATCCCCCGATTGCGACGCTTTGCCGTGTCGTTGACGCGCAACGCCAGCAGCGCCGACGACCTGGTCCAGGCCAGCCTTGAACGTGCCCTCTCCAGTTGGGGTGACAAGCGTGCCGAGGGCGATCTGCGCGCGTGGCTGTTTTCGATCCTGTATCGCCAGTTCCTCGATGCGCACCGGCGTTCCCGGCGCTACGCGCGAATGCTCGAATTCTTCACCGGTCGCGATGACGCCGAACCCTCGGTGGAACGCACCGTCATTGCCCGATCGACCCTGCAAGCCTTCGATCGCCTGCCCACCGAACAGCGCGCCCTGCTGCTGATGGTGTCGGTGGAAGGCTTGACCTATAAGGAGGTCGCCGAGATTCTCGACGTCCCCACCGGCACCGTGATGTCGCGCCTGTCCCGCGCCCGCCAGGCTTTGCGCCAGCTCAGCGACGGCGAAATCAGCAGCCCTTCCTTGCGGATACTCAAATGATCAGCCTGCCCCCCAGCGAGCGTGATTTGCACGCCTACATCGACCACCAGCTCAGCGACGCCGACCGGCGTGTGCTGGACAACTGGCTGGCCAGCCACCCCGACGACGCCGCGTTGATCCGCGCCTGGCAACAGGATGCCCAGCACCTGCGCGCGGCCCTCGGTGGCGCGTTGCAACAACCGGCCAACCCGGATCTGGACCCGGCGCTGATCCGCCAGCGGCTCAAGCATCGTTCACGCCGGCGCTGGGCCAGCGCGGCGGTGTTGCTGATAGCGGTCAGCCTCGGTGGCGTCAGTGGCTGGCAGGCCCGGGAAATGACCCTCGTGCGCTCGATAGCGCCGATGAGCGATGCCCTGCAGGCGTACCGTCTGATCGCTCAGCAAGGGATCCTGCCGGCGGACTACAAGGACGGCGGCGCAGGTGACATGCAGCGCTGGCTCGACCGCTACTTCACGCAGGCCAACCGTCTGCCGGACCTGACGGCAGCCGGGTTTCAACCGGTCAGCGGCCGCCTGCTGAGCACCGAAGAAGGCCCGGCGGCGATGGTCATGTATGAGGATCAAAACGGGCACAAGGTCAGTTTCTACGTGCGCCCGCCAGGGCCGAAAAATACCTTTCTGCCACGGGGTAGCCGTCGCGACGGGGATCTGCAGGCCGAGTACTGGTCCGGCGACGGTTACAACTATGCAATGGTCAGTCCGACCGACACCCCGGCGGCGCCGTTGCTCCAGCACACCGAGCGCTTCTAGCCGGTTCAGAAGCCGACATCCAGCACCACATTGTCCAGATAGGTGCCGGCGGGCGGCGTGGTCTGGTCGGTGTAGATCTTCGCGTTGTAGTTGAAAATCTGGCTGCCGGTGCCCAGGCCATTGCCGGGATTGACCTCGGCATCGGTACTGGCCCGACGTGCGGCGCCGACGCTGCCCCAGCGGGTGGTGCCGGCGCTTTTGAAAATGTCGTAGGCCAGATAGTTGCTGCCCGAAATCATTCGCCGTCGGCCACCGACACTGATCGCGTTCTGCCCGTCGCCCAAACCCACGGTGTAGGCGCTGCCCTTGGTGCACGCCAGATTGATGGTCTGCCCGGTCACCGGGGTAAACGCGCTGATCACCGGAGCGCTGCCGAACGCGATGTTGGGCGCGGTGATGGTGCAATCGTTGGACACGGTCAGGTTGACCGTCAGCGTCGTGGTGCCGCTGTTGATGTCGCGACCCAGGCAGAGTCCCCCGACGCCGATGCCCGAACAGTAATTCCAGTTCCAGAAAATGCTCAGGGTCTCGGTGTACACCCCGGCTGCCACATTGCTGCCAATCGTTGTGCCGAAGTACAGCGGCACGGTTTTCGGCACCGTGCCATTGAGCAACCCCAGCGCATCGATGATGCCGTTACGGGCGAAGTCGTAGGCAGTGCCGCGGGTCAGCGGGTAACTGGTGCTGTTGTTGGCGTAGATCGTGTAGCCGATGACATCGCCAGTGGGCCCGAGCAAGCCGCTCTGGGTGGAGGTTACCGTGGCCCAGAAGTGATCGTTGTTGGCCAATAGCGACAACAGCGAACCTGTACAGCTCAACCCGCCGTTGAGCGTGGAGCTCGGTTGCGACGTGGTGCGTACCGCAATCGAACTGATCGTGCCGAACCCGGCCGGTGTGGTCGTGACCACCGAACACACTGCTTGCGCAGCTCCCGGCAGCATCAGTACCAGCCAAAGGAACATCCGCATGAGATTCATTGACACACCAGCGGCCCGATCAGCGGGATCTGATCCTGTTGCAGGTCAACTTTGAACTGCGCCTGACAGGTCTTGCCATCGGCCAGCGTCACCCTCAGCGAGTTCTGCGCCTGCAGGTTTTCCAGATAGACCAGCCCATCCCAGCCCACCACCGTGCGCGTGCCACTCTCCTCATGCAGCACGCCGCTGCCGAGCGGCAACTCCTGCTGCTGCGCATCCACCAGCACGATGCTCGCGGCAATCACCCGGCTCAGCGGAAACTCCAGCAGATAGCCACTGCCTCGACGCACGGCAATGCGCTGTTCGACATTCGGACTGCGCACGTTGGCCGGCAGGTTCAACGGATCGATTTCGTATTTGCCGCGGTAGTAGGCGCTGCTCCAGGGCACCAGCAAATGGCCGTTGCGATCCGTCTGGCCGACCTGCTGGTTCTCGTAGCGCACCGGAACATCCGCATAACCGTCGGTGCTGACCACCACGAACGCATCGTCGATGCGATTGGCGGCGAACACTTGGTGATCCATCCACACCAGCGAACCACTGGCATCGGCCCAGCGGGTTTCGGCGTCCGAAGTGCCATAGACACCGGCCTGCAACTGCACCGATTGCAGTCGCCACGTCACGTCAGCCTGACGGTAATCAGGACCGTCACCGTTGGCGTAGCCGAGGTTGAAGCCCACCCCGCCCTCGGACGGTACGGCGCGGCTGTAGTTGACGCGTTGTTGAGTCTGCCCGGTCTTGCTGCGTTCGCTGCTGATGGCCAGGCTGCCGCGCAGGTCGAAGGGGATCACCAGTTGCGCCTGCACCGCCCAGTTGGCGTCGCCGATTTCGCGGTTGGCCGACAGGTAGAAACTGCTGTTGCGCCACAACGGCTTGCTCCAGCTCAGGTTGAGCAACCGCGTGCGGGAATCGTCCGCCGCCCGGATATCGAAATAACCGACACCCAGACTGCCCCAGCGCTCTAGGTTGAGGCTCAGGGTCGCCTGCTCGCTGCGCTTGCTGAGGCTGGTGTAAGGACTGTCGACCACCGTGAGGTCGGCGTACTGGTCACGCCGTTGCAACCGTTGCCAGGAAAAGCTGAAACGCTGGGCGCTGTACTGATAACCGAGGCTGTATTGTTGACCACCGTCACCGTCGAAACGGCTCTGGCTGATCGCACTGTTGAGCACCCCGAAATTGCCCAGCCGCAGATTGCCGCCGAGGCCGCCAAGGGTCAGTGAATCGGCCGCTTCGGCGTGGCTTTCCAGCGTGAAGCTGTCGCTGATGCCATAACGCAGGCTGCCCGATGTCACGCCCGGCCCATAGCTGAAATCCTTCAGCCCATAATCGCGACGCAGCGTACCGGCGCTGATCGAGAAATCGCTCAAGCCCTTCTGCAACAGGCTGCTGGTGACATAGAACGGCACGGTGGTCGATACCTGCCGACCCAGCGCATCAGTGGTCACCACCACGGCTTCGCCCGCACCGTTGATGAAGGGGATGTTGGTCAGGGTGTACGGGCCCGGTTGCAAATCGGTGCTGCTGGACTTGTAGCCGTTTATGAACAGATCCACCGAGGACGGCACCGCCGCTTCACCGGCGAACTGCGGCAGCGGATAGGTCACCAGATCCGGGCGCACCGCAAAATCCCGGGAGAACTGCACGCCCCCCAGACGCACCGAACTGCTCCACGGCAAGGCGCCGCTGACCACGTCCCCCGCCTCGTAAGTCAGCATCCGCTCGTCGTCGGAGTAACGCCACGTGGTGTCGTAGCGCAAATAACCGTTGCTCAGCGTGCTGACCGAATCACCCGACAAGGTACGCCGGTACTGCCCGGTGTTGGAGAGCGTGCCCCAACTGTCAAACACCCGCACCTCGTTCCATGCCGCCAGATAAGTCCCGGCATCATCGGTGTCGTTGAGGTACAGGTCATAGTTCAACAAAGCGCCGAAACTGCTCAGCGCCGGGGTACGTGGATAGACCTGACGATTGCCGATGAACTGCTCCGGCAGCCAGTCCGGCGGCACGTCGAGTAGCAGTCGCTGGCCGACGCTGTCGTAGTCGCTGTGCAGCCCCGGCAGACCGTCGAGATCGACTTCGGTACCGGCACTCTCGGGCAGTGTCATGCCGGTGTCGCGCAATACACTGGCCGGCAGGAACAACCGCCCGCCGCGCTGCTCCACTGCCACTACGCGTCCGGTATTCATCTGGTTGACCACCAGTTCCAGAAACAACTGAGCATCGCTGACGGCCTCCATGCCGCTGGGAGGCGGCGGCAGTTCGCCGGCCCCGGATGGATGAATGAACATCAGGCAACACGCGCCGGTGACAAGCCACAACGGACGCTGAATACGGCGAGCCCATCCCGGGCTCATTAGCGTGTTTCGTCCGTCAATGGACTGGTTCCTCCTGAAACCGCTGTTGCCCGTCGGCCAATCGCTTGCCCGGCGGCCCCGCACTACCCGGCCCGCAGGCCGAAATCCTTACTTCGCCGGAGCGATGCTCTGTACCTGTGCCGCGCCATTGATCCGACCCGCCAGTTCTCCCGTTGTTGATCCCGGCGCCGGCCAGCGCATGACCGCGCCGGGCAACACATAACCCAACAGCCCCTCCGCCAACGGCTTGCTCTGCCCGCCCTGTTTGAGCGCGACATCAGTCAACCGCGCATGCACCGCGCCCTGGTTGCGCACTTCCACATAGGGTTTACCGTCGACCGAGACCGTGCGCCAGCTCAATTGCGGCAGGCCGATACCCTTGGGATCACGCTGTCGGGTCGTGTCTTCCTTGCTCCACAGGCCGGCACCGTATGCAAACAGGGGCACCGAATAGCGCATCTGGAAGCGAATGGCCGCAGCCGTCTTTCCGGCATCGGCGACAGGTGGCTGCGCCGAAGGAATTTCGTCGATGATGATCCGGTAGGCCAGTTCCTGGCCGGGCGGCACCTCTTTGGTCCGGGTCAGGCGCACCAGTTGTTTCTGCCCCGGCTCGATCTTCGCTACAGGCGGACTGCCGATCACGTCACGCTGGTTCTGGTATTGCTCCTGGAAGCCGTTCTGACTCCAGCCAAACACGCGGATCTGCAGATTCGCAGTTTCACTGCCACGATTTTCCAGCCACAGCGCGCTGGCCTGCTGATCGGCTTCGAGCACCGGATCGATGGGCCAGATCAGCACCGAACTGGCCGCCTGCGCCTTGATCGCGCCGAGTGAAGCCAACACCAGTATTGTGCAACCCGCCCGCAACAGCCGCGACGAGACAACCCCCATATACCCGCTCCTTGTGCCATTCATCACCACGACAGTTGCACCTGCAACACGTCGCTGTACGTCCCCCCAGGCTGATTGCCCGGCAATTGCACCTGACCGTAGATCGGCAGGCTGATGTTGTTGGCGTCGCTATAGGCCACCGCCACGCTCTGCCCGATGCCCAGGCTCTGGCTGTAGGCCGCGTCGCGAAACAGCGCATATGCCACCTTCGCGCTGCCGCCACTGATCTGCATGCGGCGCCCGCCGCTGTTGTACTGGCCGCCATCGACCGTCATGTTCAGCGTCACCCCCGGCGTACATTGCAACTGCACGCCGCCGGTCAATGCCACTTGCACCGTGCCGGTGGCCAAGGCCGAACTCGAACCGAAATTCAGTCCGCCATAGTTCGACACGCCCCCCACCACCAGGCAGCCCGGTGTGATCGTCGCGCTGACCTGAAAGCTCTGACTGGTCACCGCCGCCAGCGGCAATGGCACAGCCCCCGCGCACAACAGAAGCAGCGCCGCACAACCATGCCGGCCCATGGCACTAGAACGTCAGCTCAACGGAAATCGTGTCGGTGTAAGTGCCCGCCGGCAGGCCGGCCTTGCCCACCGCCTGACCGTAGAGGTTCACGGTCTGCGCCACGCCGGTGCTGGCCGCGAGGTTGATCACGCCGTCGATGGCCAGCAATTGCGAGTGCCCGGCATCGGTGTACAGGTCGTAGGGCACGTAGTTGGCAACACCGTCGTACAGTGCGCGGGTGCCGCCGGGCGACAACCCGTCGTGGGCGCCGGCCCGCACCTTGACCGACGGCGTGGTACCGGCCGAGCAGAGAATCGACAACGCCCCGCCACCGCCGCCCAGCACCTGGCCGGTCGCGGTGGTGAACAGGCTGTTGGCAGTGCCGAAGTTCAAGGCACCGAAGTTCAGGCCTGTGGAACCGCCGGAACCGTTGACCTGGCAACTGCTGATCAGGATCAGGCTGGAAGTGATCTGACCGGTGACCGTGGTAGCGGCATTGACGCTGGAGGCCAGTGTCAGGCCGAGCAACGACAAACCTATCCTTGATGCAATCGTACCCATGGTGTCCTTCCTCTACGGTTTACCAATCGAGCGTCACCGTCAGGGTGTCGGTATAGACACCGGCCGGTACCGCACGGGTGTTCGCCACCACCGAGCCAAATACCGGGATGGGTATCTGCGCGCCGCTGGTGACAGCGAAATTGTGTTGTTGGCCGATGCTGTAGCTCTGGCTGCCCGAGGCATCGAGAAACAGTTGATAGGGGATGGTCTGGCGACCGTTGCTCAGGCGGCGGGTATTGCCGTCACCATGAGTGCCGCCGTCGATGCTCACGGTGAAACCGGTCACCGAAGGGTTGCAGGCCACGTTGAGCCTGCCGCTGCTGTCGTTGGCCAGGCTGGCCTTGATGGGAGCGTTCCAGGTCGGGCCCTGCTGGCCGAAATCGAGCTTGCCGAAATCCCCAACCGGGCTGGCGGGACTGGATGTATTGGTCACTTCGCAGCCGGCGATCAGGGTCAGACGGGCGTGAATCTGCCCGTTGATGGCCGCCCGGGCATCCTCGGTGAGCAACAGCAATGCGCCTGCGGTGATGACCAGCCAGTGCTTGCCTGTCATGCATCCCTACTCCTTCCGATCCCTGACCGCGTTCGTCATTGAACGCTCCTGCCGCACACGCTCCGGTCGATCACCAGGTCACTGTCACCTTGACCAGATCCGAATACCGACCGGTTCTCGGCACCTCCGCCATCCGCTCGATCCGGCCGTACATCGGCAGATCCACCGAACCGCTGTCCGGCACCCGCCCGCTGACCGGCACGTCCACCACCAGCGGCACCCGCCGTGCGGCGTCCTGGTACAAACGGTAAGGAATGGCTTTGCCACCCGCCTCGCCCGTCATGTAGCGCACTTCGCCGGTCCCGCCATGCAGCCCGCCATCGACGCGCAGCTGATACGGCGTGTCGGGATTGCACTCCAGGCGCGGCAATCGTGCATTCATCAGCGCCGCCCCGAGCGGCCCGGCCGGATCGTCAAGGCGCGCGGCGCTACCGAAGTCGAGCACGCCCAGTTGCTCGATACCGGCTCCGCGCTGCTGACCGATCAACTGGCAACCGCGCTGCACATCGACCCGCACTTCGACCTGCAGGTCGGCCGCCTGCACGGGTGTTGCGAGCCCGCCCAGCAATGCCCAGACCACCCTTGCATTCACCGTCCGATCCTTGATGGCGACAGCGTCTCTGCCGTTACAGTGTTTCAGGTTAGCAACGGACGCCGATTGCGCCAGTCGATTGGATCCACTGAACGTGCGGGATATGTTTCGAAAAGTTGTCGATCCGTTACCCCATGGCACTGAAAAAACCTGTACGCGCCGCAGATTACTGTCCAGAAAGACTCTTGGCCGATAAAGCGCAGTAGAAGGCAAACTACCCATCTGGTTACACTACGCCGCCGCGCTCGGGGGGAGCCGGCCCGACGATGACGGAGTGACCTCACCGTGCCCGCCCGACCGCCCGAACGTTCGCGTCTGTCCCAGCGCCTTTCAGGGTTGCGCCGTTTGTTCGGCAAACGAAATCTGGCCAGTGCTGGCCATTGCGCCAGCGCCCAGTCAATCCGCGATTACTTCCGGCTCAAGGCCCATGGCCAGGGTTATACCCTCAGCCACAGCCAGCAGCGGGTGATCGACTGCATGGCACAACAGGCCGGCCTGTTGTTCGGCCCTTCGGCGCAAACCCCGCCCAGTCTTTACCTGTACGGAGCCGTCGGGCGTGGCAAGAGCTGGTTGCTCGACGGTTTTTTTCAAGCCTTGCCGATCCAGCAAAAACAACGCCTGCACTTCCATGAGTTCTTCGCCCGCCTGCATCAGGGGATGTTCCGGCATCGCGAGCAGGAAGACGCCCTCGCTGCCACGCTCGACGAACTGCTGCTGGACTGCCGGGTGCTGTGCTTCGACGAATTCCATGTGCATGACATCGGCGACGCGATGCTCATCACCCGGTTGTACAAGGCCTTATTCCAGCGTGGGATCCTGTTGCTGGTGACCTCCAACTATCCACCGGAAGGCCTGTTGCCCAACCCGCTGTATCATGCGCGGTTCAAACCGGTGATCGATCTGATCAACGCGCGCATGCAGGTCATGGAAGTCGGCGGCCCCCATGACTACCGCAGCCAGGCGCGCAATCACGCGCATCAGTTGTTCACCCAGGGCCATTACGTCTGGCCGGCCACACCGGCACAACGGCTGGCGCTGGATTTACCGCCACGGGATACCGCGCCGCAACCGTTAACGGTTGGCAACCGGGTCTTGCAGGCGCGTCTGTGCGAAGGTCGCCGCGTCGGTTTCACCTTCAATGACCTGTGCGAGCAGCCCACGGCCGTGATGGATTATCTGGAACTGTGCCGGCGCTTCGACCACTGGATCATCGATGAAATGCCGGAGCTGGACGAATGCTCGATAGCGGTCCAGCAGCGTTTCATCAACCTGATCGACGTGCTCTACGACCAGGACAAACACCTGACGCTGCTCGGGCGCCAGCCTCTGCATGAAAGCCTGGCCGGCAACGCCATCGACCTGGCCCGCACCCGCAGCCGGCTGGGGCAATTGTCTGAAGTGCGCGAAACGGCCTGATTTGCCGGTATCATGCCGGCCATTCCCGGCGTCACGGCGCCCTCTCGATAGCGACCTTATTTACATGCACACCCTTGCTCAATTGCGCGCCGGCGAACTGTCGGGCATCACCCGGCTGGATCTGGTCGAAGGCTTGACCGAGTTCCCACAAGAGATCTTCGACCTGGCCGACACGCTGGAGGTACTTAACCTCAGCGGCAACAAACTGAGCAGCCTGCCGGACGATTTGCATCGCTTGTCCCGTCTGCGGGTGCTGTTCTGTTCCGACAACCGGTTCACCGAGTTGCCCGAGTGCCTTGGTCAGTGCCAGGCCCTGAGCATGATCGGCTTCAAGGCCAACGGGATCGTCCGGGTGTCCGGCACCGCCCTGCCACCGCAGTTGCGCTGGCTGATCCTGACCGACAACCTCATCGAAACCCTGCCCGCCGAACTGGGCGAGCGCCCGCTCCTGCAAAAACTCATGCTCGCCGGTAACCGTCTGCGCGCGTTGCCGCCATCCTTGAGCCAGTGCCATCGGCTGGAATTGATCCGCATCGCCGCCAACCAGTTGACGGAACTGCCGCAGTGGCTGCTGACCCTGCCGAGCCTGACCTGGCTGGCCTACGCCGGCAATCCGCTGGAAACCGAAGCCGATGCCGCCGCGCTGGAGGCCACGCCGTTGATCGACTGGTCAAGCCTGCGTCTTGAGCAGCGGCTGGGCGAAGGCGCGTCCGGGGTCATTTCCCGTGCGTCGTGGCAGCCGGTCGGCCAGCCCGAGCGTTCGGTGGCGGTCAAACTCTACAAGGGCGAGATGACCAGCGACGGCTCACCGTTGCACGAGATGAACGCCTGCATCACCGCCGGGCTGCACCCGAACCTGATCCGGGTCGAGGGACGCATCGGCAACCATCCCGAGGGCCAGCAAGGGCTGGTGATGCAACTGATCGATCCGAGCTATCGCAACCTCGCCGCGTTGCCAAGCCTGGCTTCCTGTTCGCGGGATATCTACACCGATGACTGCCGGTTCAGTGCCGATGTCGCCTTGCGCATCGCAAAAGGGATTGCGTCGGTCGCCGAACATCTGCATGAACAAGGCATCACCCATGGCGACCTCTATGGGCACAACATCTTGTTGAACGATCAGGGCGACTGTCTGCTGGGGGATTTTGGCGCGGCGTCGTTCCATGCCACCACCGACAACCTGGAAACCCGCGCCCTGCAACGTATTGAAGTGCGAGCGTTCGGGATTTTGCTGGGGGAATTGCTGGCGCGCATCGACTCGGGGCTGAGTGCGGATCGGCGTGAGGTGCTGGAGGCGCTGGAACAGCGCTGCTGTCAGCCGGATGTGCTGGCGCGGCCGGGGTTCAGCGAAGTCGTGCAGCAGCTGGAAGCGTTGTAAACGCTACACCGCCATCGCGAGCCGGGCTCGCGATGGCGGCATATATGACGCAGCGGATCAGCCGGCCAGGCCGACGAACATTTCCTGCACGTCGTCGTGGTTGTCGAGGCCTTCGAGGAACGCTTCGACTTCAGCCATCTGCTCGTCGGTCAGGCCGCTGACCGGGTTCTTCGGTTGATAGCCCAGTTTGGCCGACAGCACGGTGAAACCTTGCTCCGGCAGGGCTTTCTGCACGGCGTCGAGGTCGGTCGGATCGGTCAGGAACAGGGTCGCGCCCTCTTCGCCCGGCTCGAAGTCCTGGGCACCGGCTTCGATCGCGGCCATTTCCGGATCGGCGTCCGGAGTGTCCGGCGAGGCTTCGATCATGCCGACGTGGTTGAAGTCCCACGCTACAGAACCGGAAGCGCCCAGTTGGCCCTTGCGGAACGCCACGCGGATTTCCGCCACGGTGCGGTTGATGTTGTCGGTGACGCACTCGACGATCAACGGAACCTGGTGCGGAGCGAAACCTTCGTAAGTCACACGATGGTACTGAACGGTCTCACCCAGCAGGCCCGCGCCTTTCTTGATCGCGCGATCCAGGGTTTCCTTGGGCATCGAGGCTTTCTTGGCCTGTTCGACCACCAGACGCAGGTGTGCGTTGGTGGCGGTATCGGCACCGTTGCGGGCAGCGATGGTGATTTCTTTCACCAGTTTGCCGAAGATCTTGCCCTTGGCGTTGGCTGCCGCTTCTTTGTGTTTAACCTTCCACTGTGCGCCCATTACTCACTCTCTTGATCTGTGGCGCCGAGACATCTATTGGCCGACGCGTGGCGCCAAGTTTATACGGCCTAAAGTCGGCAATCGACCAAAAATTCCGTTGCCCGTCGACATCTTCTACACACCTTGTAGGGCGATTCTGAAAAACCGCTTTGTCATGACCATTTCGCACTGCGGTTTCGTACCCTCTGTAGCCCGTATTACCCGACAGAGCCCGTCCGAATGCTCAATGACAAGGAAAGTCCCTTCACGCTGACACTCACCGACGGTGGCCTGTGCCTGCCGGTACTGCGCTTCAGCGGCCTCGAAGCGCTGAACCGACCCTACCGATTCGAGATTGAAGTCATTGGCCTGGCCCCGGCCCTGGCTCCCGCCAGTCTGTTGCATCGCCCGGCGTTCCTGCAGTTGAGTGAAGAGCATGGCCTGCACGGCACCCTTCACAGCGCCGGTTGCGAACACCGAGGCGCCCACCGGATCGGTTACCAGGTGGTGCTGGTGCCAGACCTGCAGAAACTGGAGCAACAGCCCAGACGCCGGGTGTTCACCCGATTGAGCGTGCCGGACATTCTCGAACGGTTGCTGACAGAACATCGCCTGCCCGCGAACGGCTTCCGCTTCGATCTGACGGTGGGGTACTACCCGCCGCGCCCGTTCTGCATCCAGTACGACGAGTCGGACCTGGTATTGCTGCATCGATTGTGTGAAGAAGAAGGCATCCACTATCACTTCGAGCACCGGCCGGATGGCCATGTCGTGGTGTTTGCCGATGACAGCCTGAGCCTGCCGCAGCCCCCGATACCCCTGCCTTTCAGCCCGGAGAACGCGACACGTGCCCCCACCCTCGGCACGCTGTTCCTGCGTCACGACCCCGTCACGGCGCAGGTGTCGCCCACCGTCCGCGAACGCGGGCAGCCCGGCAACGATGATGAAGCGGCCAACCACGCGGTGACAGGCGCCATACCCATGCGAGGACTTCCGTCAACCGGTCAACGCTACGCCGATCAACGCAGCCGTCGACAGCTTGAGCGCCAGCGCTGCCACTACCGCTGCATCGAGGGGCGCAGCGATTGCCTGCAGCTGCTCAGCGGCCGTTTGTTGCAGGTCACGGATCATCCGGTGGGCGCGTTCAACGACCAGTGGCTGATCACCGAGTTGCGCCATCAGGGTCAACAGCCGTCGATTCTCGATCCGATGTCCACGCCCCGTCGTTATCACAACGATTTCACCGCACAGCCCTGGTCAACCGAGTTTCGCCCGCCGCTGCGACAGCCACGTCCGAGCATTCCGGGCTATCACCCGGCGCAAGTGCTGGGCTCGCCCGGGCAACCTGCGCAGCTGGACGATCTGGGCCGACTCGCCGTGCGGTTATGGCCCGCGCTGACACACAATGCCGACACTGACGGCTTGTGGCTGACGATTGCCGTGGTCGGCAGCGGTGGCCGGATCAACAGGGAAGCGCTGCCCCGTGCCGGCAGCGAAGTCTGGGTGAGTTTTCTCGACAGTGACCCGGATCGGCCGATCCTGTGCCTGGACGTCAGCCAGCCTCGCCCGGCACGCAAGACCCCGGAGCCGTCTGACAACGGCCTGTTGCTCGACTGGCTGCTCAACCGCACCCCGCCTTCGTCCTGATGTTCACCCCTTGTCGGCCTTGCCGGCAGCGGCGGCGAATTTCGCCAGGCGTACATCGAGATGCCGTGGTCGCCGCCCGTGATCTTCGGCGCGTTCCTTGCGGCGAATGGCGTTGCGCACCATCAGCGAGCCGAGATAACGAATCGGCTCCGGCGGGAAATAGCCCAGCGGTCCGTTGACCAGCGGCGAACGCGTCCACGGGTTGTCGAGGCCTTGCACCAGCGAAGCGAGAATCTGACCGCCCATGTGGCACGGCCCGACACCACTGCCGGAATAACCGAAACCGTAGAACACATTGCCGCTGGCACTCATCTGGCCGAAAAACGGCAAGCCGGTGACCGAGCGATCCGACGGGCCGTTCCACGTTGCGTCGACCTTCACATCGGCGAAGGCCGGGAAAAAATCGTCGAGACTGCGTTTGAGCAACCCGGCGTAAGGCGATGGTTGATCAAACACCGGCAGCATCCGCCCGCCGTAGGCGAAGGTGTTGCCGCCCTTGCCGAGCATGATCCGGCCGTCCGGGGTGTTGTGGTAGTAGTGCACGAAAATCCGCGAATCGAGCACGGTCACACCGCTGGTCAGACCGATTTCCTGCAACAGCTCCGGGCGCGGTTCGGTGATCAGCATGTCGCTGGAAACGATCGCCACGCTGCGTTCGAACTGCGGGAAAGCCCGGGCCATCCAGGCATTCATCGCCAGCACCACACGGTCGGCGACCACGCTGCCACTGGCCGTCTGAATGCGCGCCGGACGGCCCTCCTCAAGCCCGGTCATCGCGGTGTTTTCATGGATCCTGACGCCGAGTTGCAGCGCGACTCGCCGCAGCCCGCGCACCAGTTTGCCCGGCTGCACACTGGCGGCGGCCGGCGAAAACCAGCCTTCCAGATGCTTGTCTGAACCGGCCATTCGCTGCACGTCGGCAACGGGACGCTGGGTGAACGAGTTGATGCCGTTGCGCTCGAGCGCGGCAATCACCGCATCGGTCGAGCCGCATTGCGCGCGGTTGGTGGCGGTGTAAAGCGTGCCGTCGAGCCGGTAATCGGCATCGACGCCGTACTGCTCGCAGAACTCGCCGATGGCGTGGATGCTGCGCTCGGACTCCTTGACCAGCCGCACCGCCTCTTCGACGCCGAACAACCGCTCGAGGGTGAAATACTTCGCCGACCACGACAGCGCACAACCACCGTTGCGCCCGCTGGCGCCGGCGCCGCAGATGTCGGCTTCGATCAGCAACACCTCGAGTTCGGGGTTCTGTTGCTTGACCATGATCGCCGTCCACAACCCGGTGTAACCACCACCGACAATGCACACGTCGGTGCGCACTTCGCCTTGCAGCGGCGGGCACGGTTCGGACGAATCGAGCTGCAAGGCCTGCTCCAGCCAAAACGGTCTCATGAACATTCTCCAGTCAATCGGCCACGGCACAGCCTGCCGCGAATGTCGCAGCAGGCCGCGAGGCAGGTTTTTCAGTTACGTAGAGGTTTGATGGTCAGGGCCCGATTGGGCACCGAGGCACGGGGTTCCATGACACCGACCGGGCGGCTGTTCCAGTGTGGTATCAGCACCAGCGCCGAGAACAATGCGCAACCGGCGAACACGATGAACACCGTCACCGAATCGAAATAACCCGGCAGTAAACCACCGAGCACCGCGCCGACCGAGCCGCAGCCGTTGACGAAACCGGCCGCCGTGGCGCCGGCCTTGGCCTTGCCGAAATCGATGGCGGCCGCGCCGCTGATCATCGAGTCCGGGCCGTACAGGGTCAGGCCCATCACGAATAACAACGCGACTACCAACATCACGCTGCCGGTGTGCAAGGCGCCCATGAACAGCGCGAGGGTCACGGTCAGCGCCAGCAAGCTCAGGACGCAGGCCGGCATGCGCCGGGCGCCGAACAGTTTGTCCGAGGCCATGCCGATCATGATCGGCCCGAGCAGCCCGGCCAGTTCGAACGCCGTAGGAATGATCGCCGCCCCGACCTTGCCGACTGTGGGCATCTGTTCAAAGACGATCACCGGGCCCCACAACAGAATCGCGTAACGCGCCGGTTTCAGCAGAAAGTACGCCAGTCCGAGCACCAGCACCGTGCGGTTACGCAGGATTTCCTTGAGCGGTTCCCAGACGCTGAGTTTGCTGTTGGCTTCGGCTTCTTCGGCACTGATGACCGGCTCCGGCTCCACGGCGGGCAGGCCGACATCTTCCGGTTTGTTGCGCTGAAAGATGAAGAACAATAGCGCCACCACGGCCACCACCGCCGCACTGGAAATGAACGCCGCGTGCCACGAACCGATCAGCGTGTACGCCCACCAACCGGCGAACGGCGACGCCACCAGGCCACCAAACGCGTAGCAGGAACTCCACAACCCGAGCACTCGCCCGCGCTGTTCGGCGGGGAAAAAACTGCCGAGGTTCTTGCACAATCCCGACCATCCCGTGGACTGCGCCAGGCCCTGAATCAGCATGCAGGTGGCGAAGATCGGCAAGGTCGCGAAACTGCCCATCACCAGCGCGGCAGCGGCGGAAATCAGCAAGCCGCCGAGCACCACGACCCGCGGGCCGAAGCGGTCGGCGAGCATGCCCCAGGTGAACTGGCCGATGGCGTAGGCCGCCAGATAAATCGCGTCGAGGTTGGCCATGGCCATTTTGTCGAGCATGAAGGTGGGGTCTTCGGCGATGCCCAGTTTGGCCACCGAAAAGGCTTTGCGGGTGAAATAGAACGCGGCGTAAGCGAGCCAGGTGACAGCGAAGATCTGCATGCGCCAACGCGCAATGGTGCCGATGTGCTTGTTCATTGTGGTTCTGACCTCAGGGTGTGAGTGTGCCGGCAGAATCGTTAAGTAAACGCCTGTGTTTTTTATTGTTGAGCACTGCGATATCACCCCGTCCCTTCGGCGATACCGGTCAGATGAGTCCTGCTGTTGCACGCACAGGCTCATGGCCAGCGTCGCTGCCCGACCGGGCAGTCAGCGTTGGCGTGAGCGGATCAAAGCAATTACTGTTTAATAAATAAAATCGATTTATCGTATTTCACACATAAGTTCAGCTTGTTACTGAACGCCATCCGTAAATGAGGAATCAGCGATGTCGGTGTCCCACGCCCAGCTCAAAGCCTTTCACGCCGTGGCCGTACACGGAAGCTTCACCAAGGCCGCCGAGCGGCTTTATCTGACGCAACCGGCGATTTCCGATCAGGTGCGCAAGCTGGAAGAGCGCTTCGGTGTGTTGCTGTTCCATCGCAACAAACGCTCGGTGCGCCTGACGGATCTGGGCGAGCGCCTGCTGGCAATCACCCAGCGCCTGTTCGTGGTCGAGGCCGAAGCCCAGGAGTTGTTGCAGGAGTCCCAGGCCCTGCAGACCGGCAGCCTGATTCTGGCGGTGGATGCCCCGGTGCATGTGCTGCCGCAGATTGCCCGGTTCTGCGAACGCTATCCGGGGATCAGCGTGAAGATCGAAACCGGCAATACCGATGAGTCGCTGTTCCGCCTGTTCAACTATCAGGCCGATCTGGCGTTGCTCGGGCGCGATGTCAGCGATGAACGCCTGCTGTGCGTGCCATTGCGTAACGATCCGATGGTGGCGTTCGTGTCGCGCCATCATCCGTGGGCCGAGCGCGAGTCGATCTGCCTGGCCGACCTCGATGACACGCCGCTGGTGTTGCGCGAACACGGCTCGGTCACCCGCCAGACCCTGGAAGAGGAAATGGCCCGCGCCGGTTTCCGCATCCGCCCGGCGATCCAGGTCGAAGGCCGGGAAGCCGCGCGGGAAGCGGTGGTCGTGGGGATTGGCGTGGGCGTGGTGTCGGCGGCGGAGTTTGGCGCGGACTCACGGGTCTGCGCGCTGCCGATCACCGATTGCACCCGGCGGTTGACCGAAACTTTGGTGTGCCTGCGTGAGCAGAGTTCGCGGCGGGTGGTGGCGACGTTTCTCGAGATGGTGCGCGAAAGTCTCCTATAGATCGCTCCCACGCTCCGCGTGGGAACGATCAGCTGGGAGCCAAACCGAAGAACGCCTGAATCAAGCGCAACTCCCGCCGCCGCTCCACGCAACCGATCATGTGCCGGTTCACCAGCCCTTCTCCCGCGATTGGAATCGCGACGACACGGGGGTCGTGGCTGACTTCCACCGATGACACCACGCCAACCCCCAATTCAGCCGCCACCGCTTCGGTCACCGCCTCGCGACTGTCCAGTTCCAGCAACACCCGTGGACTGACCGACGCTTGGGTACAGGCCTGATCGAAAGTGCGCCGGGTAATCGAACTCGGCTCGCGCAGGACCATGATCACCTGATCCAGCTCCTTGAGCCTGACCTCGCCACTGCGAGTCGCCCAGGGATGCCCGGCCGGCACCAGTGCGCAGATCCGCGATTCGCTCAGCGCTTGCAGGTGCAGGCCCTTGCGCGGCTCGACTTCGGTCAGCACCGCCACGTCCGCATGCTCGGACAACAACGCCGCCAGGGTTTCCTGAGCATTGCCCAGACGCAAATTCACCGTGATTCCCGGATAGCGCGCCCGTAGGCTCGCAAGCATCGGCATGACCATGTGCGGGCCGTCCGCCGCCACCTCAAGACGTCCGGTCAGCAACTGCCGATTGGCTTCGAGCAGCGCCTGGGCCTCTTCGGCCATGCCGAACATCGCCCGGGTGATCGCCGCCAGTTTGGTGCCCTCCTCCGTCAGCTCGACCCGGCGCGCCGTCCGTCGCAACAGGGTGATCTGGTAGTGCTCCTCCAGCGCCTTGATGTGCCCGGTGACCGCCGGCTGGCTGATGAACAACCGCGCGGCGGCACGGGTGAAGCTGCCTTCCCGGGCCACGGCGTCGAAAGCGCGGAGCTGGAACAGGTTCATGAATAACCCTCGCTGATGGTTGGCATAACAACAAACAATTTGATTGATGATCCGCCGAATTGCAACGTATGCCCCGTAGCTTCATCCCACAGCGCTATCGCGAGGACACACGAATGAGTACTGCCGCACCCATCCTGCTCACTCCCGGCCCGTTGACTACCTCGGCCCGCACCCGTCAGGCGATGATGGTCGACTGGGGTTCATGGGATGACCGCTTCAATCAACTGACCGCCAGCCTCTGCGAGCAACTGCTGGCCATCATCAACGGCGCCGACAGCCACCACTGCGTGCCTTTGCAGGGCAGCGGCACCTTCGCCGTCGAAGCTGCCATCGGCACCCTCGTCCCCCCCGACGGCAAGGTGCTGGTGCTGATCAACGGCGCCTACGGCAAGCGTCTGGCGAAGATCTGTGAAGTGCTCGGCCGCTCGTTCAGCACCTTTGAAACCGCTGAAGACGAGCCGACCACCGCCGCCGACGTCGACCGCCTGCTGCGCGCCGACAGCGACATCACCCACGTCGCGCTGATCCACTGCGAAACCAGCACCGGCATCCTCAACCCGCTGCCGGAAATCGCCCAGGTCGTCGAACAGCACGGCAAACGCCTGATCATCGATGCCATGAGTTCCTTCGGCGCGTTGCCGGTGGATGCGCAGAAAGTCCCGTTCGATGCCCTGATCGCCGCCTCCGGCAAATGCCTCGAAGGCGTACCGGGCATGGGCTTCGTGTTTGCCCGCAAGGCATCCCTGGCGGCTGCCGCCGGCAATTCGCATTCGCTGGCGATGGACCTGTTCGACCAGCACAGCTACATGAAAAAGACCGGCCAGTGGCGCTTCACCCCGCCGACCCACGTGGTCGCCGCGCTGCACGAAGCTCTGCTGCAATACAACGAAGAAGGCGGCCTGCCAGCCCGGCATGCGCGCTACGCCGCCAACTGCCAGGCGCTGATGGAAGAGATGGGCAAACTCGGCCTGCGCAGTTTCCTGCCCGCAGAGATCCAGGCACCAATCATCGCCACGTTCCACGCACCGAAAGATCCGCGCTACCAGTTCAAGGACTTCTACGAACGGGTCAAGGCCAAGGGTTACATCCTCTACCCCGGCAAGCTGACCCAGGTCGAAACCTTCCGCGTCGGCTGCATCGGCCACGTCACCCCGGCGCAGATGCGCGAAGCCGTCGCGGCGGTGGGTGAAGTGCTGCGCGAGATGGAAGTGCTCGACATCTGATTCACCCGGCCCGCTCCCTTATTTGAATTGCATTGCCAACACAGGATTTTGACCAGCATGAACTACAACAACCCAACCAAACTGCAAGCCGCCATCCTCGACTGGGCCGGCACCGTCGTCGACTTCGGTTCGTTCGCCCCGACTCAGATCTTCGTCGAAGCCTTCGCCGAATTCGATGTCCAGGTTTCCATCGAAGAGGCCCGTGGCCCGATGGGCATGGGCAAGTGGGATCACATCCGCACCCTGTGCGACCAGCCGCAGGTTGCCGAGCGCTATCGCAAGGCGTTCGGCCGCACCCCGACCGACGATGACGTGACCGCGATCTACAACCGCTTCATGCCGCTGCAGATCGAGAAAATCGCCGAGCACTCGGCGCTGATTCCCGGCGCACTGGAGACCATCGCCAACCTGCGCCAGCAAGGCATCAAGATCGGCTCCTGCTCCGGTTATCCGAAACAAGTGATGGACAAGGTCGTGGCCCTGGCCGCCACCAACGGCTACATCGCCGACCATGTGGTGGCCACCGACGAAGTGCCGAACGGTCGCCCATGGCCGGCTCAAGCCCTGGCCAACGTGATTGCACTGGGCATCGACGATGTCGCCGCCTGCGTGAAGATCGACGACACCGTACCGGGGATTCTCGAAGGTCGACGCGCCGGGATGTGGACCGTGGCGCTGATCTGTTCCGGCAACGCGCTGGGCCTGGATTACGAAGGCTACCGCGCACTGGGCAGCGACGCCCTGGCCAGCGAACGCAAGCGTATCCACGCCTTGTTCGAAGGTTCACGTCCGCACTACATGATCGACACCATCACCGACCTGCCGGAAGTGATCGCCGACATCAACAAGCGCCTGGCCAAGGGTGAGATGCCGCAAAGCAGCTGATAACGCAGCCTGCAGCAAACAAAAACGCCAGTGTCTGCCCGACACTGGCGTTTTTTTTGGGCAAACCCCTGATTTCGCGCAATGAAAGAGTTTTTAGACGCGGGCAATTCGGCCAAAGCGGATTACAGTTAAAGCATGCCGTCGCTCAAGAACGGCACGTTTCGACCCTGATCCGTGAGGAAATACCGTATGCCGTGGACAAGTTCCGAATCACGCTACAGCACCGTGTCAGTCCTGTTGCACTGGTTGATGCTGGTGTTGTTGGTGCTGGTGTATGCCAGCATGGAATTGCGAGGCATCTTTCCCAAGGGCAGTGGTGGCCGCTCGCTGATCCGCGAAGTGCATTACATGCTCGGCCTGACCGTGTTCGTGCTGGTGTGGTTTCGCCTGCTGGCCCGCAGCATCGGCCCTGCGCCGAAGATATTCCCCGCCTCACCGCAGTGGCAGACCGCACTGGCCCGGCTGATGCACTGGGCGCTGTACCTGTTCATGATCGCCATGCCGATCCTGGGCTGGCTGATCACCAGCGCCGAGGGCCATCAAGTGATGTTCTACGGTTTCGACCTGCCGTTGCTGGTGCACGAGGACAAAGCCTTCGCCAAGCAGGTTGAACACTGGCACGTGCTGATCGGCAACATCGGTTACTGGCTGATTGGCCTGCATGCGCTGGCCGGGCTGTATCACCATTACGTGGTGGGCGATAACACGCTGCTGCGGATGATGCCCAAGCGCAATCAGGGTTGACCGTCGAATCCACGCCGGCCCTGCAAACCGCCGGTGTGGACGAAGATCAGGCGCGTTCCGCTCTTGAAACGGCTGGCCTCGATTTGCTGTTTGAGCGCGAGCAAGGCCTTGCCGGTGTACAGCGGTTCGAGGGGAATGCCGCTGGCCTGTTCGGTCTGCGCGATGAACTCAAGCAACGGCGCATCGACTTTGGCGAAGCCGCCACGGCTGGCGTCGATCAGCTCGTAGCCGCCGATATCACCGACAATCGCCCCGACATTGGCCGCGACGCCGTGATCGTCGGGCACGGCCATTGCGCCGTACACCGGGTGTTCACCCGCCTCTGCCAGCACCAGCCCCGCGAGCGTGGTGCCGGTGCCACAGGCCAGCCACCAGCCGTCATGGTTGTCCCAGCCGAGCTTGCCGAGTTGTTGACTGACCTGATCCTTCAGTGATGCGCAACCCTGCGCCCCCGGCAAACCACCACCACCTTCAGGCACCGGATGCAGCGTCGGATATTGCGCCAGCCACGAGTCCCAGAATCCCGGCTCATGCCGCGCCCGATAGCCGCCAAACCCGAGCCAGTGCAACTGCATGCCGAAATCCTGCAGATCCCTGACCGTCGGTGTGTCCTGCGGATGCCCGCGCAACAGACCGACCGTTGTGAGTCCCAGGCGTTTGCCCGCCGCGGCCAGTGCATGCAGATGATTGGAGTGCGCGCCGCCCAGGCTGATGATGCCTTCGGCGCCCGCACGGTCGGCGGCTTTCAGGTGTTCGACGAGTTTGAACCACTTGTTGCCGCTGATCAGCGGGTCGATCCGGTCGAGGCGCAGGATCGCCACTTCAATGCCGGCGGCAGTGAGCCAGTCCAGATGAAGGGGTTCGAGAGGGGCTGGGGCCAGCCAGTCGGTGGGAGGCAGAAACATGAAGGCCGGCTCTGTAAAAAGAGCCGGCATTCTAGGGTGGATCAGAGCTCGGCGGCCAGACGCGAACCCTGATTGATCGCACGCTTGGCATCCAGCTCGGCCGCGACATCGGCACCGCCGATCAGGTGCACGTTCTGCCCGGCAGCCACCAGACCGTCGTGCAACTCACGCAGCGGATCCTGGCCGGCGCAGATGACGATGTTGTCCACCGGCAGCACTTGCGGCTCGCCGGTTTCGCCGATGCGGATGTGCAGACCTCCGTCGTCGATCTTCAGGTATTCGACGCTGTTGAGCATCTGCACCTGCTTGTTCTTCAGACCGGTACGGTGAATCCAGCCGGTGGATTTGCCCAGACCGTCGCCGACCTTGGATTTCTTGCGTTGCAGCAGGAATACGTCGCGGGCCGGTGCGTGCGGTTCAGCCTTGATCCCGGCCACGCCGCCACGGGCTTCCAGATTGGTGTCGATGCCCCACTCTTTCCAGAACGCGGCGCGATCCTGACTGGTGGCCACGCCTTCATGAACGAGGAACTCCGAGACGTCGAAACCGATACCGCCGGCGCCGATCACCGCCACGCGCTTGCCCACCGGTTTGCGCTCGAGCAGCACATCCAGATAGCTCAACACTTTGGCGTTCTCGACACCCGGAATCGCCGGCACTCGCGGCGCAATGCCGGTGGCCAGGATGACTTCGTCGTAACCGCCCTCCACCAGTTTTGCCACATCGACGCGGGTGTTCAGGCACACCTCGACGTTGGTGGTCTGCAACTTGCGTTTGAAGTAACGCAGGGTTTCGTAGAACTCTTCCTTGCCCGGCACGCGCTTGGCCACGTTGAACTGGCCGCCGATTTCGCTGGCCGAATCGAACAGCGTCACCTGATGCCCGCGCTCGGCAGCCACGGTGGCAGCGGACAGGCCCGCAGGGCCGGCACCGACCACGGCAATCTTCTTGATCTGCTTGACCGGCAGATAGTTGAGCTCGGTCTCGTGGCAGGCACGTGGGTTGACCAGGCAACTGGTGAGCTTGCCACCGAAGGTGTGATCGAGGCAGGCCTGGTTGCAGCCGATGCAGGTGTTGATTTCGTCGGCGCGGCCTTCGGCAGCCTTGTTGACGAAATCCGGGTCGGCGAGGAACGGCCGCGCCATCGACACCATGTCGGCATCGCCTTCGGCCAGAATCTGCTCGGCAACTTCCGGGGTGTTGATACGGTTGGTGGTGATCAGCGGAATGTTCACCGAACCGCGCAGCTTGGCGGTGACCTTGCTGAACGCCGCACGCGGCACTTTGGTGGCGATGGTCGGAATCCGTGCTTCGTGCCAGCCGATGCCGGTGTTGATGATGGTCGCGCCGGCCTGCTCGATGGCTTTGGCCAGGATGACGATTTCTTCCCAGGTGCTGCCGCCTTCCACCAGATCGAGCATCGACAGACGGAAGATGATGATGAAGTTCGGGCCAACCGCCTCACGCACCCGGCGAACGATTTCCACCGGCAGGCGCATGCGGTTTTCGTAGCTGCCGCCCCAGCGGTCGGTGCGGTGGTTGGTGTGGGCCGCGAGGAACTGGTTGATGAAGTAACCTTCGGAACCCATGATTTCCACGCCGTCGTACTCGGCGGTCTGGGCCAGTACCGAGCAGGTGACGAAATCGCTGATCTGTTTCTCGATGCCTTCCTCGTCCAGCTCTTTGGGCTTGAACGGGTTGATCGGCGCCTGGATTGCGCTCGGTGCGACCTGTTTCGGGCTGTAGGCATAACGCCCGGCGTGGAGGATCTGCATGCAGATCTTGCCGCCCGCCTCATGCACCGCACGGGTGACGATGCGGTGCTTGAGGGCTTCTTCCTCGGTGGTCAGCTTGGCTGCGCCGGAATACACGCCGCCCTCGTCGTTCGGGCCGATACCGCCGGTCACCATCAGGCCGACGCCGCCACGGGCGCGCTCGGCAAAATACGCCGCCATCCGCTCGAAACCACCCGGTTTCTCTTCCAGGCCGGTGTGCATCGAGCCCATCAGGGTGCGGTTGCGCAGCGTGGTGAATCCCAGGTCCAGCGGGGCCAGCAGGTGCGGGTAAGTGGCGGTCATCGGTAACTCCACAGCGAGCGATCACGGAAAATGCGGGAGCTCTGCGTCCCCCGTCAGTCATGTTCGACAGCCTAAGAGTCGCATCGCTGTCACTCAATGACCGTAACTGACAAGTTATTGATCCAAATGCGCAGCGCCCCTTGGCAAGCGCAGGCATGGGCCCTACCCTAGTCCCACACCCTGTACCCGGCTGTTGTTGGATTTCATGCGCAAACTTCTGTACCTGACCTTTTCCATGGCGCTGGTCGCCGCGCTCACCTTTTACGCCATGTGGGCGGCTGACCGTCCGGCCGGTCATTACCTGTCGGACCTGCGGATCAAACTGGCGGTCGATCAGGGCACCCGCGCCGACCGTGGCAATCTGCTGGGGATTCAGCCGGAACTGTTCCCCACCGACTACCAAAGCTCCGAGCGCCTGCACCGCAAACTCGCGGCCTATCTGCAGCAAGCGCAGGATCAGGGTCTGCTCAATGACAAAACCATCGTGGTGCTGCCCGAGCATGTCGGCACCTGGCTGATGATCAGCGGCGAAAAAGACGAGCTGTACCAGGCGCCCACCCTCGAAGAGGCGATGAACTGGCTGGCCGCCAGCAACCCGTTGCAGTTCGCCCGCGCCTGGCTCACCGCCAGGGGCAGCAGCCGTCTGGATGACGCCCACCTGCGGATGAAATCCCGAGACATGGCCAAGGACTATCAGCTGCTGTTCGGCGGTCTGGCCAGGGAATTCCATATCACTCTGGTGGCCGGTTCGATCGTGCTGCCCGAGCCGAACATCATCGACGGCCGACTCAAGGCCGGCAGCGGTGCGCTGTACAACACCAGCGTGGTGTTCGGTCGTGACGGCGCCCCGCTCGGCCAGCCACAGCGGCAGATGCGCCCGATCTTCGATCAGGATCAAGCGACCGGCACTGGCGAGGCTTCACAGATCAATGTGGTCGACACCCCCGCCGGACGCCTCGGTGTGCTGATCGGCAACGACAGTTGGTATCCGGACAACTATCGCAGGCTCGACGAGCAAGGTGCGCAATTGATCGCGGTGCCTGCGTTCGTCATCGGGCATGGCGTGTGGGACCAGCCCTGGCAGGGTTACAGGGGCTTGAACGTGCCGGACTCAGTCAACCTCAAACCGGGAGAGATCAGCGAAGGCCAGGCCTGGCATCGCCTGACCCTCACGGCACAACCGCCGGGCAGCCGGGCGATTGCCGGCATGAGCGTGTTCCTGCGCGGGCAGTTCTGGGACAAGCCGAGTTCCGGGCAGAGCTTCCTCAGCAGCAATGGCCAGCAGTTCGCCGACGGCGAAGCCCGTGGCGCGCGCCTGCTCAATCTCTGGCTGTAGACCATGAAGCCGCTGCCGATGCGTCTCGGGGATCTGTCGGTGGGCTTCGTCCATAGCCTGGCCGATGCCGTGCGCAGTCATGACGCCGACCCGCAGCCGTTACTCGAACAATATGGGCTCGACACCGCACGACTGGCCGAGGCCGGCGCACGCCTGTCGATCCCGCGCTACATGCGCCTGGGTCATGGTGCAATTCAGTTGACCGGCGATCCGGCGCTGGGTTTGCGCATGGGCCAGCTCAGTTGTCTGAGCCAGGCGGGATTGGCCGGCGTCACCGCAGCGCAGGCGCCGACCGTGCGCGAGGCCGCCCGCTGCCTGACGCGCTTCGAACCGTTGTACGGCTCCAATTATCGGGGTCAGTCGAGTTTCCACGAAGATGCCAGCGGCGCGTGGCTGCGTTTCTACTCGATCAGCCCGTACAACGCCTACAACCGTTTTGTGGTGGATTCGATCATCGCCGGGTGGCTGCATCAGTTGTCCAGCGTCAGCCCCGAACCGCTGCGCGCGGAACGAATCGAAATCGAGTTCGACACACCGGACTACCGCGACGCCTACGCCGTGCTCGGCGAGTGCCCGATCCAGTTCGGCGCCGAACACAATCAACTGCGCCTGAGCCTCGCCAGCCTGGCCGCACGCAATCCGGAGCACTGCCCCAGCACCTGGAAACACCTGCTGCAACTGTGTGAACGGGAACTGGAACAACTGACGCGAACCCGCAGCCTGCGTGAGCGCATCACGCAATTGCTCGGGCCGTTGCTCAATGGCGGCCGGGAACCCGACCTGGAAGAAGTGGCGGCACGCCTGAAGCTGCCAACCTGGACGTTACGGCGCAAGCTGGCCGAAGAAGGCACGCAGTTTCGCGCGATCCTCAACGACACCCGCCGTGATCTGGCGATGACCTACATCCGCGACACTGAACTGGCGTTCGGTGAAATCGCCTACCTGCTGGGGTTTGCCTCGGCCGAAGCTTTCCAGCGCGCCTTCAAGCGCTGGAACGGCCAGACACCGGGCGAGTTCCGCCGCAGTCACCGCAAGACCGGTTGAAGCCTCAGAGCTCGGTGGCGTCTTCCGCAGGCTCCGGCGAATCCAGTTCGTAAGCCTGGAATTCAAGCAGTTCTTCTTGATAGTCATCCATCGTGTAATCCCCCTCACTGCTTTGCTGAAATGGCCTGGAGCAAATGACCAGTGCCTCGAGCATAAAGTGCCCGTATGAAGGAAAAATGAAACACGGCCTTCATGAAATAAACGTAGCAGGCGGTCAGGGATTTATCGCGGGGATACCGACATTTCAGCTCACACAGGAATCGAAGCGGGAGCGACGTTGCGTCGCTCCCACGACCGGTCAATGCCCGCTTGGCATCGCCGGGATCGGCTCTGATGGCGGCGGCAAGTCAGTCGGATTGGCCGGTGGCGTGATGACTTCCGGTGCCGGCGCTGATGTTGGAACCAGCTCCGAACCCGGGGCCGGGGTGATCGGCGCCGCCTCGGCAGGTGGAACGACCGGCTCCGAGCTGACCGGAGTAGTCTCTGCGGCGGCAGGCGCCGGGTTCGTGGCCGGCTCGGCGGCCGGGGCTGGCGTCGGAGTCGGAGTCGGCTCGGCCGCTGGCGTCGGGGCCAGCGCGGCCGGCGCAGCCTTGGGCTCCGGTACGCCCAGATCGGCTTTCGGCTTCTCGGTGATGTGTGCAGCTTTCTTCGCTTCGGCCGGCAGGAACAGCTCGACCAGGGTGAAGAAGCGCTCGTAGAACTTCTGCGAGGACACGGTTTCGCTGGCCACCTTGACCATCGAGTCGTCAGAGGAGCCGATCGGCATCGACACCGAGCCCAGCACACCAACCCCGAGGCTGGCCGAGTTGTTGGTCTTCTTCAGCGCGTAGCGGTCCTGCAGGGCGTTGGCGAACACTGTCGCGTGGTGCGCGGAGCTGCCGTCATCGGTGCACACCACGTTGAAGCTGATCTCCATGTGGGTTTCACCGGTCTGCTGGAAGCTCTTGTGCCCGCTGACCAGTTTCGGGTCGCTGCTGGTGATGATGTAGCCCTGGCTGAGCAACGCACGGCGCGCCGCTTCGCAGCTGGCGGCATCGGTGACCGGATAGTTGCGCGAAAAGGTGCCGGAGTCGTCGAAGTTCTCATGCTCGTAGATAGGCTTGTCCTTGGAGCAGCCGGCAGCGGCGGTCAGCAACAACGCCAACCCGAAAAAACGCACGGGAATAGAATTCAACATTAAACATCCTGAGGGAAAACGGTCCGGGGCGTATTGTGCAACAGATCGCTGCCCCGCGGCGTACCGATTAGTGTCTTAAAACAGTTACAACTCTACTGACCCTCGGCGACAGGAAAAAGTCGCGCCGACAAATGATCGACGAACACCCGTAACTTGGCGGTTGCATGGCGACTGGATGGCCAAAGCACCCAGAACTGTCCGACGTGCTCCAGATGTTCATCCAGCACGCGCTGCAGGCGCCCCTGCCTTTGCGCCTCGTGGATCATGAAGTCCGGCAGGCAAGCGATGCCCAGGCCGGCCAGCGCCGCATGACTGACCGCTTCAATTGATGTACTGACCAAGCGTGTCGGCAAGCTCGGCTCGGGAACACCCTCCTCGCGCTTCAGTGGCCAGGGTTCCAGTTTGCCCGTGGCGTGAAACGTATGGCGCAGACAGGCGTGCTGCGCCAGATCGGCGGGGATCAGCGGCACACCGCGTTCGCGCAGATACCCGGGACTGGCCACCAGCACCATGTGAAATTTCCCCAAAGGCCGGGCCATGAGCCGAGAATCCCGAGGTTTTCCTGTGCGGATGACCGCATCGAAGCCTTCCTCGACGACATCGACCATGCGATCGGTCAGGTCCAGATCCAGCTCGATCTGCGGGTACAGCGCCATGAACTCATTCATGACCGGCATCACCAGTTCATGCACCTGGGGCAAGCTGACCCGCAACTTGCCGTGAGGCGCCGATGCGGCATCACACAACTCGAATTCGGCCGCCTCGACCTCGGCGAGAATCTTGCGGCAGCGTTCAAGAAACAGCGCGCCCTCACTGGTGAGCGTGATGCTGCGGGTGGTGCGATGGAACAACCTGACCCCGAGCCGCGCCTCCAGCCGCGCGATGCTCTTGCCCACCGCCGAAGATGACACGCCTTGCAAGCGGCCCGCCTCGGTAAAACTGCGGGTTTCCGCCACCTGCACGAACACCGAAATACTGCCCAGACTGTCCATTCTTTCTCCCTGATTCACGACATTCCTGTCCGAGATGTTCGGAACCCTAACCTGTTTTTCCCGAATGCGCAGCGCCCTACCCTGTGGCCTTCATCTCCCTCGGCAAAATGGATGCTGGCTCATGAACGATGCACAACTGACTTCTGCAACGCTTGCCAACCCGGTCGAACCCGCAGAACGATTACCGTTGGGTGCCCTGCTCGCACTGGCCACCGCCGGATTCATTACCGTGCTGACCGAAGCCATGCCCGCTGGCCTGTTACCGCAGATGAGCGCGGGTCTCGAAGTCTCTCAGGCACTGATCGGGCAACTGGTCACGCTGTACGCCATCGGATCGATGCTGGCGGCCATTCCGCTGACCATCGCCACCCGAGGCTGGCGTCGCCGACCACTGCTGTTGTCGGCCATTGGCGGTTTTGCCATCGCCAACAGCATCACCGCGTTGTCGGAGCTGTACTGGTTGACGTTGATCGCGCGCTTTATTGCCGGCGTGTTTGCCGGGTTGCTCTGGGCGTTACTGGCAGGGTATGCGAGCCGCATGGTGGCCCCGCATCTGCAGGGTCGCGCCATTACCGTGGCCATGCTCGGCGCCCCTCTCGCGCTTTCGTTGGGCATACCGGCCGGCACGCTGCTGGGTACAGTGGTCGGCTGGCGGTTGAGCTTCGCGATCATGAGCGCGATGACCGTGCTGCTGGTGATCTGGGTACGCTGGCAAGTGCCAGACTTTGCCGGTGAGCGCGCCGGGAAGCGCCTGCCCCTGCTTCAGGTGTTTACCCTGCCGGGCGTGCGGTCCGTGCTGTTCGTGACGCTGTCCTACGTGGTCGCTCACAACCTTCTGTACACCTACATAGCGCCGTTCCTTGAACCCTCCGGCCTCGGTGCCGAAATCGACCGCGTGTTACTGGTATTCGGCCTCGCGTCGGTGTTGAGCCTGTGGATTGTCGGCAGCCTGATTGATCGCTGGCTGCGGGAGCTGGTACTCATCAGCGCTACACTGTTCATGCTTTCCGCGATTGCCCTGGCCCTGTGGCGGGAAATGCCCGGCGTGGTCTACGCCGCAACGGCGGTATGGGGACTGGCCTTCGGCGCAATGCCTTCACTGCTGCAGACGGCCTCGGCGAAAACGGCGAAGGACGCCGCCGACACCGCGCAATCGATGCTGGTGACCCTGTGGAATGTCGGCATTGCCGGAGGCGGACTGGCAGGTGGTCTGTTGCTGGCGAATCCGGGTGTCAGTGCCTTTCCCTGGATCGTTGCGGGCTTGTTGATTCTGACCCTCTGGGCGACCGCAAATGCCCGGCAACATGGATTCCCCCCGCACTGAATAGCGGGCAAAAAAAAGCCCCGGACTTTTATCCGGGGCTCTTTTTTATCGCTCAGTCAGGCATCAGAAACGCTTGATGTCCGCTTCGCTTTCCAGCTGCTTGCGGTACGCCGCGAAGTCCTGCTGGCCTTCACGCGAAGCGAGGAAGCGACGGTATTGTGCTTTCTCTTCATCGGTCGGCGCAGCGGCTTCGTTCACAGCGTTCAGACGCACAATGGTCAGGCTGCCATCAGGCAGTGTCACGCTGCTGAAAGTCGGCTTGTCCTTGGCAGCCGGTTTCGGCATGCGGAACAGCGCTTGCAGCACCGCTGGATCGACACCTTCCTGGGCACGGGTCGCCGCCTGGGTGACTTTCCAGTTCTGACCGTCGATGGCCTTGTCCAGAGGGGTCTTGCCATCACGCAGACCGGTGATCAGTTGCTCCGCCTTGGTCTTGGCAGCCGCGCTGGCGTGCTCTTTGGCCAACTGGGTGCGAATGGCAGTCGCCACGGCATCCAGCGGCAGTTGCGCAGGCTTGAGGTGTTCCTTGGCGCGCAGCACGATCACGGTTTCCGGATCCAGCTCGATGGCGGTGCTGTTGGCACCATCATCCAGCACTTCGTTGCTGAACGCGGCAGTGACCACGGCGCGGTTGGCCGCAACACCTTCACCACCTTCACGACCGAACGGCTTGGAGGTGTGCACGGTCAGTTTCAGATCCTGGGCCGGCTGAGCCAGGTCAGACGCTTCGAACGAAGAGTCTTCCAGCTGTTTGGTCGCCTCGACGAAACGCTGCTCGACCTGCTGGGCTTTCAGCTCGCGGGTCAGCTTGTCTTTCAGGCTGGCGAAGGTCGGCACTTCCGGCGCTTCGACGCCCAGCAGCTTGATCAGGTGGAAACCGAAATCGGTGCGAACCGGCTCGGACACTTGATCCTTGCTCAACGAATACAGGGCTTTCTCGAAGGCCGGGTCGTAGACGCCAGGACCGGCATAACCCAGGTCGCCGCCATTGTTGGCCGAGCCCGGATCCTGCGAGAACTCCTTGGCCAGCGCTTCGAACTTCTCGCCCTTGGCCAGACGTGCCTGGACTTCTTCGATCTTCGCCTTGGCCTGGGCCTCGGTGGTCTTGTCGTTCACTTCGATCAGAATGTGCGCCGCACGACGCTGTTCCGACAGGTTGGCGATTTCTTTCTGGTACGCCGCCTGCAGGTCTTCATCCTTGACGGCAACCTGGTCGAAGAACGAAGCCTTCTTCAGTTCGAGGTAATCGATGACCACCTGATCCGGGGTCATGAATTCCTTGGCGTGTTCGTCGTAGTAAGCCTTGACCTCATCGTCGGTCAGCTTCACTGCTGCCGGATCAGCCTTGATGTTCAGCGAGGCGAAATCACGGGTCTGTTTTTCCAGACGGGCGAAGGCCAGCACTTGAGCGTCAGTCACGAAACCGCTGCCGGCTACACCGGCGCGCAGCTGACCGATCAGCATTTCCTGAGCCAGCATCTGGCGGAATTGCATACGGCTGTAGCCCAGCTGACGGATCACCTGGTCAAAACGGTCGGAGCTGAACTTGCCGTCAACCTGGAATTCAGGCGTTTGCAGGATCACCTGGTCCAGCGCCGCGTCGGAGAAGGCGAACTTCGATTTTTCTGCGCCTTGCAGCAGCAGCTTGCGATCGATCAGACCCTTGAGGGCCGATTCGCGCAGCATTTTTTCGTCGAGCAAGGAAGCATCGAAGTCCTTGCCCAGCTGTTGCATCAGCTGACGGCGTTGCATGTCAACGGCCTGGCTCAGCTCGTTCTGGCTGATTTCTTCACCATTGACCTTGGCCGCCTCGTTGGTGTGAGTCGTGGCCTTGAAAATGGCATCGAAACCGGTCAGGGCCATCAGTGCAACGATGACCCCGATAATGGTCTTGGCAATCCAGCCTTGTGAATTGTCCCTGATATTCTGCAGCATGCGTCCCCCAGAAACGGTTGAACTTCAAAAATTAGGCAACCGTGGAGCGTGGGTAGAATCCGGATAGAAGAAAGGCGCATCCGAGGATGCGCCTTCTCGTAACTGGCGGAGCGGACAGGGCTCGAACCCTCGATCCCGGCGTAGCAGGCAATTATTCCAGACTGCCTGCTCTACCGCTCCGCTGCCAAGTCAGGCATGACCCCGACCCGGATGGGTAAAAACCTGAATCAAACTTAGTTGACGGCTTCTTTCAGGGCTTTACCGGCTTTGAAACCTGGCTTCTTGGCTGCCGCGATTTCCAGAGTCTTGCCGGTCTGTGGGTTACGACCGATGCGAGCTGGACGATCGGTTACCGAGAAAGTACCGAAACCTACCAGAACTACGGAGTCGCCAGCCTTCAGAGCGCCAGTGACGGATTCGATTACAGCGTCCAGCGCACGGCCAGCAGCAGCTTTCGGGATATCAGCGGATGCAGCGATAGCATCAATCAGTTCCGACTTGTTCACTCTAAGTCCCCTTATATCTATTTTGAGATGATTCTAAGTTTTTTGGTGAAAGCAAAAACGAGTGCTGAATGGCCTACAGACACTTAAGAGCCGCTTTATAACAAGGGCTCTAAAAAACTGTCAACAAGCCCCCCAGCCAAAGACGTATTAATGCGTGCTAATTCTTTCCTTGGAATCGGACTCGCGTTTTTCATCCTTCGCGACAATCTCCGGAGCCACATCCGGCAAGGGCTCCGGCGCGTATTGCAGCGCAATTTGCAGGACCTCGTCAATCCATTTAACCGGTTTAATCTGCAGATCCTGCTTGATATTGTCAGGAATCTCCTTCAGATCACGCACGTTCTCTTCCGGAATAATCACGACCTTGATTCCACCACGGTGCGCGGCCAGGAGTTTTTCCTTCAGGCCACCAATGGCAAGGACTTGACCACGCAGGGTGATCTCGCCGGTCATGGCGACATCGGCACGCACAGGAATACCCGTCAAAGCGGACACTAGTGCGGTGCACATGCCTACACCGGCGCTCGGGCCATCTTTCGGCGTAGCACCTTCCGGCATGTGAATGTGGGTGTCGCGCTTCTCGTGGAAGTCCAGGGGAATGCCCAGGCTCTTGGCACGGCTGCGCACAACGGTCAGGGCCGCAGTGATCGATTCGACCATTACGTCACCCAGCGAACCGGTCTTGATCAGTTGCCCTTTGCCCGGCACCACGGCCGCTTCGATGGTGAGCAATTCACCGCCGACCTGAGTCCAGGCCAGGCCGGTCACCTGACCGATCTGATCCTGTTGCTCGGCCAGACCGTAGCGGAATTTGCGCACGCCAAGGAAGTGTTCCAGCAGATCAGCTGTCACTTTCACCGAGAAGCGTTTTTCCAGTGCATGCTCTTTGACCGCCTTGCGGCAGACCTTGGCAATCTGCCGCTCGAGGCCACGCACACCGGCTTCACGGGTGTAGTAACGAATGATGTCGCGGATCGCTTCCTCGTCGAATTCCAGCTCGCCCTTCTTCAGGCCGTTGGCGGCAATCTGCTTTGGCGACAGGTACTTGACGGCGATGTTGATCTTTTCGTCTTCGGTGTAGCCCGGCAGACGGATCACTTCCATCCGGTCCAGCAGCGCCGGCGGAATGTTCATCGAGTTCGAGGTGCAGAGGAACATCACATCCGACAGGTCGTAATCGACTTCCAGATAGTGATCGTTGAAGTTGTGGTTCTGCTCCGGATCGAGCACTTCCAGCAACGCAGACGCCGGGTCGCCACGCATGTCGCTGCCCATTTTGTCGATTTCATCGAGCAGGAACAGCGGGTTGCGGACGCCCACCTTTGTCATCTTTTGAATCAATCTTCCTGGCATCGAACCGATGTAAGTCCGACGGTGACCACGGATTTCCGCTTCGTCACGCACGCCACCGAGGGCCATGCGCACGAATTTACGGTTGGTGGCGTGGGCAATCGACTCCGCCAGCGAGGTTTTACCCACGCCCGGAGGACCGACCAGGCACAACACCGGGCCACGAATCTTTTTCACCCGCTTCTGCACGGCGAGGTACTCAAGGATGCGTTCCTTGACCTCTTCCAGGCCGTAGTGATCGGCGTCGAGAATGTCTTCGGCACGGGCCAGATCCAGACGCACCTTGCTCTGGGCCTTCCACGGCACCTGTACCAGCCAGTCGATGTAGGAACGCACGACGGTGGCCTCGGCCGACATCGGCGACATCTGCTTGAGCTTGTTCAGCTCGGCGGTGGCCTTGGCCAGTGCGTCTTTCGGCAGACCGGCAGCGTCGATGCGCTTTTTCAGGTCTTCGATTTCGTTGTGGCCTTCGTCGCTGTCGCCGAGCTCCTTCTGAATGGCCTTCATCTGCTCATTCAGGTAGTACTCGCGCTGACTGCGCTCCATTTGCTTTTTGACGCGGCCGCGGATGCGCTTTTCGACCTGCAGCAGGTCGATTTCGGCGTCCAGCAGAGCCAGAACGTGCTCGACCCGGGCAGCCAGATCGATGATTTCGAGGATTTCCTGCTTCTGCTCGATCTTCAGCGCCATGTGCGCAGCCATGGTGTCTACCAGACGGCCCGGCTCATCGATGCTGTTGAGCGACGACAGGACTTCAGCCGGGACTTTCTTGCCCAGCTGAACATATTGTTCGAACTGCGACAGCAGCGTGCGCACGAAGACTTCGGACTCGCGCTCGGCGGCGTCGACTTCGTCGATCAGCGAGACTTCGGCACGGCAGTGGCCATCGACCTCGCTGAAACGCTCGACAGTACCGCGCTGCTCGCCTTCGACCAGAACCTTGACGGTGCCGTCAGGCAGCTTGAGCAATTGCAGAACGGTTGCAATGGTACCGACGCGATACAGAGCGTCTTCTCCGGGATCGTCGTCAGCTGGGTTTCTCTGGGCCAGCAGCAGGATCTGCTTGTCGCCCGTCATCGCGGCCTCGAGGGCTTCGATGGATTTCTCGCGCCCCACGAACAGCGGGATAACCATGTGCGGATACACAACGACATCACGCAATGGCAGGAGAGGCAATTCGATGGTGGTCTTCATGATTTCGCCTCTACGGCGGCCATATGGCCGTAATCAGATGGAATTAAGCTTGAAACCAAGATGGGGGCTGCCTTGAAAAAAAACAAGCGCAAAGCGGATGTAAAAAACGACATAAAAAAAAAGAGGCCCGAAGGCCCCTTCTTTGTTCCGGCAGGGTGGACACTTACGCGTCCGGCGCTGCCTTGGCCGTCGGCTCACTGTTTTCGTAGATATACAGTGGCTTGGACTTGCCTTCGATCACGCTTTCATCGATCACGACTTTGCTCACCTCGGACTGCGAGGGGATTTCATACATCGTGTCGAGCAGCACACCTTCGAGAATCGAACGCAGGCCACGGGCACCGGTTTTACGCTCCAGGGCACGCTTGGCGACCGATTTCAGCGCGTCGGAACGGAATTCCAGATCCACGCCTTCCATCTCGAACAGCTTGGCGTACTGTTTGGTCAGGGCATTTTTCGGCTCGGTGAGAATCTGCATTAATGCAGCCTCATCCAGCTCGTCCAGCGTCGCGAGGACCGGCAGACGACCGACGAATTCCGGGATCAGACCGAACTTGACCAGATCGTCAGGCTCGACTTCACGCAGGGACTCACCGACTTTCTTGCCCTCTTCCTTGCTGCGCACTTCTGCGTTGAAACCGATGCCACCTTTGGTGGAACGGTTCTGAATCACCTTCTCCAGACCGGAGAACGCACCACCGCAGATGAACAGGATGTTACGGGTGTCGACCTGCAGGAATTCCTGCTGCGGATGCTTGCGGCCACCTTGCGGCGGAACGGAAGCGACCGTGCCTTCGATCAACTTGAGCAAGGCCTGCTGCACGCCTTCACCGGAAACGTCCCGGGTGATCGACGGGTTGTCGGACTTGCGCGAAATCTTGTCGATTTCATCGATGTAGACAATGCCCATCTGGGCCTTTTCCACGTCGTAATCGCACTTCTGCAGCAGCTTCTGAATGATGTTCTCGACGTCTTCACCCACGTAACCCGCCTCGGTGAGGGTGGTTGCGTCGGCGATGGTGAACGGAACGTTCAGCAAGCGGGCCAGGGTTTCGGCCAGCAGGGTTTTACCGGAGCCTGTCGGGCCGATCAGCAGGATGTTGCTCTTGCCGAGTTCGACGTCGTCAGCCTTTTTGTCACGCTGGTTCAGACGCTTGTAGTGGTTGTACACCGCTACCGCCAGAACCTTCTTCGCACGCTCCTGACCAATGACGTACTGGTCAAGGATGCCGCTGATTTCTTTAGGCGAAGGCAATTTATGCGCGCTGCTTTCGGCCTGTGCTTCCTGCACCTCCTCGCGGATGATGTCGTTGCACAGGTCGACGCACTCGTCGCAGATAAAGACCGAGGGGCCGGCAATCAATTTGCGCACTTCATGCTGGCTTTTGCCACAGAAGGAGCAATAGAGCAGCTTGCCGTTGTCCTCGCCGTTGCGGGTGTCAGTCATTCGTTCGATCCAAATCCGATAGGCTTGCAACACAAGATGAAGGCTATTGCGGGCTTTTTCAAGCCCGCCACTGATCGGACCAGCCGATCAGGCCTGTTTTGAGCTGCTTATTTTAAGCTGGACGCTGGTTGATCACTTCGTCGATCAAGCCGTATTCCTTCGCAGCTTCTGCACTCATGAAGTTGTCGCGGTTGGTATCGCGCTCGATTTCTTCCAGAGTGCGCCCGCTGTGCTTGGCCATCAGCGTGTTCAGACGCTCGCGGATGAAGAGGATTTCCTTGGCGTGGATTTCGATATCCGACGCCTGGCCCTGGAAACCGCCCAGTGGCTGGTGAATCATCACTCGCGAGTTCGGCAGGCAGTAACGCTTGCCCGGTGCACCTGCGGTCAGCAGGAATGCGCCCATGCTGCAGGCCTGACCGATGCAGGTGGTCGACACGTTTGGCTTGATGAACTGCATGGTGTCGTAGATCGACATGCCTGCAGTGACCGAGCCGCCCGGGGAGTTGATGTAAAGATGGATGTCCTTGTCCGGGTTTTCCGCTTCAAGGAACAGCAATTGCGCGCAGATCAGGTTGGCCATGTAGTCCTCTACCGGACCCACCAGAAAGATCACTCGCTCCTTGAGAAGACGCGAGTAGATGTCATAGGCGCGCTCGCCACGAGCAGATTGCTCGACAACCATCGGGACCAGGCCGCCGGCGGCCTGGATATCAGAGTTCTGCTGAATATAGGAATTACGGAACATGCTCTGCAGTCACTCCCAAATAGTCATGTCTTGAATACGCATAAGCCAGCTCGAAGGCTGGCTTATGGTGTGTGCTTCTAACGCAGAAACAATCAGTCGGCTTTTGGAGCTTCTACCGGCTTGACCGCTTCTTCGTAAGAGACCGATTTGTCGGTCACGCTAGCTTTCTGCAGAACAGTATCCACAACTTGTTCTTCCAGCACAACCGAACGGACTTCGTTCAGTTGCTGCTCGTTCTTGTAGTACCAGGACACAACCTGCTCAGGCTCTTGGTAGGCCGAAGCCATTTCCTGAATCATTTCGCGAACGCGGGCTTCGTCTGGCTTCAGGTCGAATTGCTTGACCACTTCAGCCACGATCAGACCTAGGACAACGCGGCGCTTGGCTTGCTCTTCGAACAGCTCGGCCGGCAGTTGGTCAGGCTTGATGTTGCCACCGAACTGCTGAACAGCCTGCACGCGCAGACGGTCAACTTCGTTGGACAGCAGAGCCTTTGGCACTTCGATCGGGTTGGTGGCCAGCAGACCGTCCATTACCTGATTCTTGACCTTGGATTTGATCGCCTGACGCAGTTCACGCTCCATGTTCTTGCGAACTTCGGCACGGAAACCTTCCAGGCCGGTTTCCTTGATGCCGAATTGAGCGAAGAATTCTTCGGTCAGTTCTGGCAGCTTTGGCTCGGAAACGGTGTTGACGGTCACGGTGAACTCGGCGGTTTTGCCAGCCAGGTCCAGGTTCTGATAGTCCTCTGGGAAGGTCAGGTTCAGAACGCGCTCTTCACCGGCCTTGGCGCCAACCAGGCCTTCTTCGAAGCCAGGAATCATGCGACCCGAACCCAGCACCAGCTGAGTACCCTTGGCGGAACCGCCAGCGAACACTTCGCCGTCAACCTTGCCAACGAAATCGATGTTCAATTGGTCTTCGTTCTGGGCAGCGCGATCGGCCACTTCGAAACGGGTGTTCTGCTTGCGCAGGATGTCCAGCATCTTGTCCAGATCGGCGTCAGCCACGTCAGCGCTCAGACGCTCAACGGTGATGCCTTCGAAACCGGCAACGGTGAACTCAGGGAACACTTCGAATACGGCTACGTATTCCAGGTCCTTGCCAGCTTCGAGCGACTTAGGCTCGATCGACGGCGAACCGGCCGGGTTCAGCTTCTGCTCAACCACAGCTTCGTAGAAGGAGGACTGGATCACGTCGCCGATCGCTTCCTGACGCGCATCAGCACCAAAACGGCGCTTGATTTCGCTCATAGGCACTTTGCCTGGACGGAAGCCAGCAATCTTGGCCTTCTGGGCAGTCTGCTGCAGACGCTTGTTGACCTGAGTCTCGATGCGCTCAGCCGGCACGGTGATGCTCATGCGGCGCTCAAGAGCAGTAGTATTTTCAACAGAAACTTGCATGGATATTCCTCGTTGCACAGACGTTAGCCGGCCGTTTCCGACCCAAGAATCAAGGGCAAGCATTCTAGTAGGTCAAACTCAAGAAGTCACCCTACTGAAAACGGGTAAAAAAACAGCAGGCAAATTGAAGGCGGGGACAAACGGTTGCGCCTCGCCCTGTTAGCAAATACAGCCAATCAAGCCAGGGCCCTGCGCCAACCTCTTCTATATATAGAGGCGGTTGAATCATCTCCCTGACAGCCGACCTCGCAAGCAAGGTCGGCGGGCAGTGCGGCATCATCTAGCAACATTGATACGACGAAGCACCCTGCCCTGCGACCCGAAACCGGCAGTCGCCAGAAACTCGAATTCCTGAAACAAAAAAGGCGCCAGACTGTTAAATCTGGCGCCTTTCGAAATATGGGGTGGACGATGGGGATCGAACCCACGACAACGGGAGTCACAATCCCGTGCTCTACCAACTGAGCTACGCCCACCATATTGCGTGTCAAAGAAGCCAAACAACTTCTTTGTAGAACTTCACCCTACCAACGGCATGAATGAAGCTTTGATTGGTGCGGATGAAGAGACTCGAACTCTTACGCCTCGCGGCGCTGGAACCTAAATCCAGTGTGTCTACCAATTCCACCACATCCGCGGATGAAGCTTTTTAAAGCAAAGGCGCCAGACTGTTACATCTGGCGCCTTTCGAAATATGGGGTGGACGATGGGGATCGAACCCACGACAACGGGAGTCACAATCCCGTGCTCTACCAACTGAGCTACGCCCACCATATCGCGTTACTTGTGCCAAAGCTGCCTAATGGCGCACCCGGCAGGACTCGAACCTGCGACCATCCGCTTAGAAGGCGGATGCTCTATCCAGCTGAGCTACGGGCGCCTTGTTAGCTGTACCCTTGGAGGACTACAAACTAAGTGCTTTCCAGTCTCGCAAAACCTTGATTTCGCTCGACCTTCTTAACCAGTGCTAGGCTGTGCCCGACAAGTGCGACGAATAGTATAGAGCGACCTGCAGGTCGTCAAATCCTTTTTGAAAAAAATTCATTTAATTAAAGGGCTTAGGGGAATTTGCTGACCAAGCGCCTTTGCCCTCACCGTTTGACATGCGAGAATGCGTTCTCTTTTTTTCCCCTCTCGATGGTTAATCACGCGCAATGACTGCACAACTAATCGACGGCAAATCAATCGCCGCCAGCCTGCGCCAGCAGATCGCCCAACGGGTAGCCGAACGTCGCGAGCAAGGCTTGCGCACTCCCGGCCTCGCGGTGATCCTGGTCGGCAGCGATCCTGCCTCTCAGGTTTATGTCTCGCACAAGCGTAAAGACTGTGAAGAGGTCGGCTTCCTCTCCCAAGCCTACGACCTGCCTTCCGAAACCACTCAGGAAGCACTGACCGATCTGATCGATCGACTGAACGACGACCCGGCAATCGACGGCGTTCTGCTTCAACTTCCTCTGCCTGAGCACCTGGACGCGTCCAAGCTGCTGGAGCGCATCCGCCCGGACAAGGACGTCGACGGTTTCCATCCTTATAACGTCGGTCGCCTGGCCCAGCGCATTCCGCTGCTGCGTCCGTGCACGCCGAAAGGCATCATGACCCTGCTGGAAAGCACCGGTGTCGATCTGTACGGAATGGATGCAGTGGTCGTCGGCGCTTCCAACATCGTCGGTCGTCCGATGGCCATGGAGCTGTTGCTGGCCGGCTGCACCGTGACCGTGACCCACCGCTTCACCAAGGACCTGGCCGGCCATGTCGGCCGCGCCGATCTGGTGGTGGTTGCCGCCGGCAAGCCGGGCCTGGTCAAGGGCGAGTGGATCAAGGAAGGCGCGATCGTGATCGACGTCGGCATCAACCGTCAGGACGACGGCAAACTGGTCGGTGACGTCGTGTACGAAACCGCCCTGCCCCGCGCCGGCTGGATTACACCAGTACCGGGCGGCGTCGGCCCGATGACCCGTGCCTGCCTGCTGGAAAACACCCTCTACGCGGCAGAAACCCTGCACGCTTAAAGCGCTTTTTCCGCTTCAGAAGAACCCCGCCTTGTGCGGGGTTTTTCGTATCCTCGAAAAAACCTTTACCGTTCGCCGGAAACCCCTATTTTTACAGGGCTTTTCACGACTTTTTCATGCCCTTCAAACAACCATCGACAGATCTTCAGCCATACTCCTAGAATGCGTCGTTTTACGACACAGTCCGTTACAAAAAACGGCATTTCCAACCTTCATGAGTTCGCCCGCGTGAATATTCGTCTGTCCATCCTGAGCCTGGTTTTTGCATTTTCAGGCACGCTCCTCACGCCAACGGTCAACGCCGCCGAAACCACCGCTGCCCCCCGCGACGCTTCACAGTTGAAGATTGCCTCGGGCAGCGCCCTGCTGATGGATCTGCAGACCAACAAAGTCATCTACTCCAGCAATCCGGACGTGATCGTGCCGATCGCTTCCGTCAGCAAGTTGATGACCGGCCTGGTCGTGGTTGAAGCCCACCAGAACATGGACGAATGGATTGACGTCGACATCAGCCACACCCCGGAAATGAAAGGCGTGTTTTCCCGGGTCAAACTGCGTAGCGAACTGCCGCGCCGGGAGATGCTGCTGATCGCTTTGATGTCCTCGGAAAACCGCGCCGCCGCCAGTCTCGCCCATCACTATCCGGGCGGTTATGCAGCCTTCATCGCAGCGATGAACGCCAAGGCCAAGGCGCTGGGCATGACCAGCACCCACTTTGTGGAACCGACCGGCCTGTCAGAGCGCAACGTTTCCACCGCCCGCGACCTGAGCAAGTTGCTGATGGCTGCGCAAAAGCATCCGATCCTGACCGAACTCACCACCACCAAGGAAAAGACCGTCTCGTTCCGCAAACCCAACTACACCCTGGGTTTCCGTAACACCGACCACCTGGTGAACAAGGCCGACTGGGACATCAAGATCACCAAGACCGGCTTCACCAATCCGGCCGGCCATTGCCTGGTGCTCGTGACCCGGATGAGCAACCGCCCGGTTGCCCTGGTGATTCTCGATGCATTCGGCAAGTACACCCACTTCGCCGATGCCAGCCGCATTCGCAGCTGGGTGGAAACCGGCCGGAGCACCAACGTTCCGGCGGTGGCCCAGCAATACAAGGCCGAGAAAAACCTCAAGGGTCGCCAGAGCGGCGTGGTCGAAGCTTCGAAGTAAATCGCGACACAACAAAAAGCCCCGAATATTCGGGGCTTTTTTTCGTCTGCCGGTTCAGTCGTTGGGCAGCGGCATCTGATCATCATCGGGAATGCCGCCGCCGGCACTGGGGTCGCGCCGATGTTCCGGGGTTACTACCGCAGGACGCGCCAATGGATCGCGTAGCGGAGTGTCCGGATCCAGCACTGGATCAACGTCCGGTTCCGGCGTAGTCGGCACGCTGTCCGGTTTATGGTCGTCGAAGCTCGAATCGGTACTCATACGCACCTCTCGTTCGGGTAATCACCCGAAAAAACCGGGCGTTACCCTTATGAGCTTAGCTGCGCGCCAGGGTGCCCGTCAGGAGACGGACGGAACCTCACTTCGCTTCCAGAGCCTTGCGCGCCTGCGCCGCCTCGCGTTCCTGGCCGGCCTGAGCCAGTTCATCAGCCGCTTTCAGCCAACGCTGGCGATCGACCGCTGCCGGGAGCTGCGAAGGCTTCTGAATCAATACCGCCCAGCCACCCGACTTCTCGAGCGCCGATTCAAATGAACTGAAACTCATCAGTTCACGACGATTCATCCCCGCGCGCAGCAGAACCTTCTGCTTCTTGCGGTCATAACCGGAAAGGATCGCGTATCGCGGCTCGGCCCAGAACGCCGATCCTTCGCTGAAGCGCACCATCACCGGGTAACCCGCCGCCACCTGGGTCAGCAGCGCCGGCAAACGGGCATCTACCGGGTACACGACCATGCCGTACTCACGGGCCAGGTTCTGCATGTTCTGCTGAAGCTTGTCCTCGGCGCCCGGCAGGTGCAGAGGTTTTTCCAGCAACCCCGGGGTGATCACGATGCCTTGCTGCGACAACAGACTGGCCAACACCTGCGGCCCGCTCTGATTGGCTTCGCCCCGATAGAAGGTGCCGCTGAGTTCAACGCGCTCCGGCAGGCGCTGGACTTCCGGCGCCACACTGCCCGCACACCCCACCAAAGCTGTCACGCAACCGGCCACCAGCAGTGCCATGCGAATCCGGGAAAATAGCTGCACCATCGTCACTCTCTTGATCAGTTACCGGTCATCGTGTTCCGGCTTGGTCGAGGATCATAGGACGGCGCAACGCTGCGGTATAGCCCAAAGGGGCAGATGCATCGGCTGCATAGAGCGAAGTGATTGGTCACCACCGACCTTTGGTCAATAGCCTGAAACACGCCAGCGACTAGACTGTCACTCGAAAGACAGCAAAAGAGTGAGCGCCCGACGCAGGGCAAAGAGGAGGCACCGATGAGCCTGACCATGACCATTGTGATGTTGATTGCCGGCTGGCTGGCCGTTGCCGCCGCCATGTTGTGGGGCGTGCTGCGGATTTCCCGTCGCCACCACTACCCTGTGCAACCTGCACCGATCAAGAAGATCGAAAAACACAACGCCCGTCACGCCACCGCGCACTGACGTCTTTCAATCGATTCAAACGAAAAAGGCCGCGTGACTCTTGCGAGTGACGCGGCCTTCGCTTTTCCAGCGGTTACGCCTGGGCAGCCAGCTTCTTCTGCTTCGCCCGACGGGACATCATGTTCAACACCTCGATCGCGGCCGAGAACGCCATGGCGGCATACACATACCCTTTCGGTACGTGGGCGCCGAAACCTTCGGCGATCAGCGTCATGCCGATCATGATCAGGAAGCCCAGGGCCAGCATCACCACCGACGGGTTGTCGTTGATGAACTTGGCCAGCGGGTCAGCCGCAAACAGCATCACCAGTACCGAAACCACCACCGCGATCACCATGATCGGCAAGTGTTCGGTCATGCCGACTGCAGTAATAATGCTGTCGATCGAGAACACCATGTCCAGCATCAGGATCTGCCCGATGGCGGCGGCAAAACCCAGAGTTACCGTCGAGGTAGCCGACTTCGGATCGTCCGGCACCGGGTCCATACTGTGATGGATCTCGGTCGTCGCCTTCCACACCAGGAACAGGCCACCGGCGATCAGTATCATGTCCTTCCAGGAGAACGCCTGGCCCAGGATCTCGATGACCGGCTCGGTCAACTGCACGATGAAGGCGATGGTGCTCAACAGGGCCAGACGCATGATCAGCGCCATGCCGATACCGAGGCGGCGAGCCTTCTGCCGATACTGCTCGGGCAGCTTGTTGGTCAGGATCGAGATGAAGATCAGGTTATCGATGCCGAGCACGATTTCCATCACCACCAGTGTGGCCAAGGCAATCCAGGCCGTCGGGCTGGAAGCGAGTTCTAACAGGTATTCCATGGGTCAGTCCTGACTCTTGTAAGACGATTTAGATGGTCTTGGAGGAAGATTCGGATTTTTCCGCATCTTTTTCCGGGGCTTCTTTTTTCTCGATCAGGCCGCCAGTGGCCTCGCTGAGCGCCTGCTCGGCGGCTTTGTGCGTGTCGTCGATCGCCTGCTTGGCGCTCTCGGCGGCCTTGCCCATCAATTGCTGGGCGCTTTTTTCGGCCTGGTCGCAACCCGCCATAAGCAGTAAAGACGTAAACATCAGTGCCGGGATCGTGTATTTCATAAGACTTCCTTCGAATGAACAGACAGGGTCGCAGACCGCCCGTCGATGGCTGGGCATTCTAGGGAGACAAACACTTCAGGAAAATTCGTATTTTTAGCGGCTATACTTCGATTTATACGAACTGTATTTGACGGATCAAACCCCATGCTCAATTACCGACAACTGCATTACTTCTGGGTTGTAGCGAAGACCGGAAGCATCGTGCGCGCGTGCGAGCAACTGAACCTCACGCCGCAGACCATCAGCGGGCAGATTTCCCTGCTGGAACAGACCTACGGCATCGAGTTGTTCCAGCGGGTCGGCCGGCAACTCGAACTCACCGAAGCCGGGCGCCAGGCCCTGCCCTACGCCGAGCAGATGTTCCAGCTCGGCGGCGAACTGGAACTGATGCTGCGCGCACAACCCAACGAACAGCAGATCCTGTTCCGGGTCGGCGTGGCGGACGTGGTGCCCAAATCCATCGTCTATCGCCTGATCGCGCCGACCATGGAGCTCAGCGAACCGCTGCGCATCACCTGCCGCGAAGACAAACTCGAGCGATTACTGGCGGACCTGGCCATCCAGCGCCTGGACCTGGTGATCTCCGACAGCCCCATGCCGTCGCACCTGGACATCAAGGGCTATAGCCAGAAACTCGGGGAATGCGGGATCAGTTTCTTCGCTACAGCAGAATTGGCGGCGCAATACGGTCAGGATTTTCCACGCAGTCTGCACGGTGCCCCGCTGCTGATTCCCGGCGCGGAAACCGTGGTGCGCAGCCGTTTGCAGCGCTGGTTTGCCGAGCAGCAGATTCAGCCGAGGATTGTCGGGGAGTTCGATGACAGCGCCCTGATGCAGGCGTTCGGCCAGTCCGGCAGCGGGATCTTCATCGGGCCGAGCGTGATTGCCGATGAGGTGAAGCGCCAGTACGGCGTCGAGTTGATCGGTCAGACCGATGCGGTGAGCGAGTCGTTTTACGCGATTTCAGTGGAACGCAAGGTCAAGCACCCCGGCATCAAAGCGATTACCGAAGGTGCCCGACGCGAGCTGTTTACCGAGTTTTAAGCCTGTGCGCAGACTTCGCGCGGCTTGAGCACCATCAACACCATGGCGAGGAAAATCGACAGCAGGATGAACGCGGCAGCGGCGAAACCCACAAAGCCCAGGCCGGCGCTGTCGATCACTCGACCGCCAATGATCGCACCCAGACCGATCCCGAGGTTGGCCCCGGCAATGTTCAGCGACGCTGCGAAGGCCGGCGCTTCAGGCGCAGCCTTCATCAAACGCACATGGCTGACCAGAAACAGCGCCGCCTGCGTCACACCCCAGATGCCCATGGCCGCCGCCAGACCCAGCGACGAATTGATGTTCGGCACCAGCGCCACCATCCCGGGGATCATGAACGCGCAGAACATCACCGAGGCCATCAGCGGGTGACGGTCCACTGCGCGACCGCCCAGCGAGTTGCCGATCAGGCCGACCGCGCCAAAGCCCATCAGGCACCAACCGACCACGGTGCCATTGAAGCCGGCCAGACGCTCGAGAATGTCCGCCAGATAGGTGTAGGCGGTGAACATGCCGCTGAACACCAGGATCGACAGCAATACATGGCCAAGCATCAGCGGACTGCGCAGGATCTTGAACTGCGAAGCGAAGCTGACCTGATGCTGGTGCAGGCTGGTTTTCGGCAGATAGACAAACAGCAGCAAGGCCTTGGCGAACGCAATCACCGCCAGAATGGCGAATGCACTGCGCCAGCCGAACGCGTCGGAAATCAGCGTGCCCACCGGAATCCCGAACACGGTGGCGCAGACGATGCCGAAGCCGATCTTGGCAATGGCGCGACCGGCGAAGTCCGGGCCGACGATGTCCACGGCCGTTTCACTGGCCAGGGCCCAGAACACTGGCAACCCCAGCGCCGGGATCAACCGCGCGAGGGCCATGACCCAGATGTTCGGCGCCAATGCCGCTACGGTGTTGGCCAGACCGAACATGATCAGGATGGTGATAAACAGTTTGCGCCGTTCGAAACGGGCGAAATATGCGGTCAAGAAAGGACCGAACATGGCCACGGTGAAAGCGAATAGAGTCACCAGCAACCCGGCTTGCGGGATGGTGACGGCCAGGTCGCGGGCAATCGCCGGCAACAGGCCGACGATGACGAACTCCGTGGTCAGCACCGTGAATCCGGCGGCAGACAACAGAAGGATGGGCAACAGCATGAGGAACTCCAGCAAAACGACGACACCAGCGCTGACCCGAGGGCCCGCCGGCAGAACTTGAAAATAAGGATGCGCAATCTTAACAGAGTGTTTCCCGAGTGACTTGCACAAACCTGTCTATGTTGCCGAACGTTTCGGTGGCAGATCGTCACAGGCCTGAAGGATAAGGCCTACGCTGTGATAAAGTCCGCGCCCTGAAAAACGTACACCCTGTTCAGCCGCCCGTTTAACGGCGTGGCTGTCGCGTCATTCCTTTCGGTTCGTGTCTGTGGCCTGCCCCCGATTCATCGCCCGGATCACGCAACCTTGCACCCTATAAAAAAGCAGAGATGCCGTTATGACCGCTTCATCCCCTTCTTTAATGCAACGCCTGAAAAGCCTCAGCCTGGTCACGCAGATCCTGATCGGCCTGATTGCCGGCATCGCCCTGGCGCTGCTCGCACCGGAGGCCGCCAAAGGCACCGCTTTCATCGGCAAGGTGTTCGTCTCGGCGCTCAAAGCCGTGGCACCGATTCTGGTGTTCGTGCTGGTCATGGCCTCGATTGCCAACCACAAGCACGGCCAGGAAACCCATATCCGGCCGATTCTGTTCCTCTATCTGCTGGGCACCTTTGGCGCTGCGGCGGTGGCTGTGGTTGCCAGCACCCTGTTCCCGTCGCATCTGGTGCTGTCCACCGACAACGTCGCCGTGACGGCCCCGGGCGGCATCGGTGAAGTCCTGCAAAGCCTGCTGCTGAGCGTGGTCGACAACCCGGTCACCGCACTGATGAACGCCAACTTCATCGGCATTCTGGCCTGGGCCATCGGCATGGGCGTCGCCATCCGCCACGCCGGTGATACCACCCGGGAAGTGGTCAGCGATTTGTCCAACGGCGTGACCCTGATCGTGCGCGTGGTGATCCGCTTCGCACCGCTGGGGATTTTCGGCCTGGTGGCTTCGACCCTGGCCACTTCCGGTTTTGGTGCACTGGTCGGCTACGCCCATCTGTTGGCGGTGCTGTTGGGCTGCATGACCTTCGTGGCGCTGGTGATGAACCCGCTGATCGTGTTCTGGAAGCTGCGCCGCAACCCGTATCCGCTGACGCTGAAATGCCTGCGTGAAAGCGGCATCACCGCGTTCTTCACCCGCAGCTCGGCGGCGAACATTCCGGTCAACCTGGAGCTGAGCAAGCGTCTGGGCCTGCACGAAGACACCTATTCAGTCTCGATTCCATTGGGCGCCACAATCAACATGGCCGGCGCGTCGATCACCATCACCGTGCTGACCCTCGCGGCCGTCCACACCCTGGGCATCGCCGTGGACATCCCGACCGCGATCCTGCTCAGCGTCGTCGCGGCAATCTGCGCCTGCGGCGCGTCGGGTGTGGCCGGTGGTTCGTTGCTGCTGATCCCTCTGGCGTGCAGCCTGTTCGGCATTCCGAGCGAAATTGCCATGCAAGTGGTGGCAGTCGGCTTCATCATCGGCGTACTGCAGGATTCGGCCGAGACGGCGCTGAATTCCTCCACCGACGTGCTGTTCACCGCTGCGGCTTGCCTGGGCGAAGAACAGAAAGCCCAACGTCCGGCGTAAACACCGGGCGCAATAAAAAGCCCGCCAAGGCGCAAACCTTGGCGGGCTTTTTTGTTGCCGGGCGGTTTAGAACGCGCCCATGTAATCGCGCTTGCCGATTTCAACGCCGTTGTGACGCAGCAGGTCGTAAGCAGTCGTCACGTGGAAGAAGAACTGCGGCAGGCCGTAGCTCAGCAGGTAAGCCTGGCCGCTGAAGCGCTTCTCTTTCGGGGTGCCCGGACGGGTCACGATTTCGATACCTTCCTTGCCGTTGATTTGCTCAGGCTTGATCTCGCCGATGAAGGCCAGAACCTTGGTGATCAGCGCTTGCAGCTCGGCGAAGGTGGTTTCGCTGTCGTCGTATTTCGGGATTTCGACTTCAGCCAGACGCGAGGAAACGCCTTTGGCGAAGTCCACGGCGATCTGCACCTGACGCACCAGCGGGAACATGTCCGGGTACAGACGCGCTTGCAGGAAGGCGTTCGGGTCGATGTTTTTCGCGGTGGCGTGGGCTTCGGCCTTTTTCAGCACATCGCTCAGGGCGTTGAGCATTTGTTGGAAAACCGGGACGGATGCGGCGTACAGGGAAATGGTCATGGCAGTCTCACGTGGTGGCTGGGTGAATCGTGGGGCGATTATAGCCATGCTCGCGGGCCGCGCGACTTGTCTTTTATCCAGCAAGGATTAGGCTAGGCGCCTTCGACTGCAGAGGGAACGCGCGATGTCCACAGAACTTGAAACCAACGTCAACGAACCACGGCTCAACGCCACGGAAATCCGCATTCTGGGTTCGCTGATCGAGAAACAGGCCACCAGCCCGGAAACCTATCCGCTGACCCTCAACGCGCTGGTGCTGGCCTGCAATCAGAAAACCAGCCGGGAACCGGTGATGAACCTGACCCAGGGCCAGGTCGGCCAGAGCCTGCGTGCTCTCGAAGGTCGCGGTTTCGCCAAGCTCGTGATGGGCAGTCGCGCCGACCGCTGGGAGCACAAGGTCGACAAGGCGCTGGAACTGGTGCCGGCACAGATGATTCTGACCGGACTGATGTTCCTGCGCGGCCCGCAGACCGTCAACGAACTGCTGACCCGCAGCGGTCGCATGCATGAATTCGAAGACGCCGAACAAGTGGTGCACCAGCTGGAACGCCTGATCGCCCGGGACCTGGCGGTGCTGATTCCGCGTCAGGCCGGCCAGCGCGAAGACCGCTACACCCATGCACTGGGCGATCCGGCGGACATCGAGGCGATTATTGCGGCACGACAGAATCCGAGTGATCGCGGCGCTGCCGGCGGTGTGTCAGTGGAGCGCATCGAAGAGCTGGAAGCGCGGATTGCGGCGCTGGAAGAGCGTCTGGCCCGCCTCGAATAAGCGTAATGGGGCGGCGTTACTCGCCGTCCCAGTAATCCACCCCGTCCGACTGCCGCGCCACCGCGACGAATCCCGAGGCATTGCCCTCGGCATCGATGCTGAAGTTATCCATCACCGCGTATTTGTTCGAGTCTGGGTACTCGCAGATGTCCGGTTGCTGCTGGGTGCTGACCGCCAGATAACGCAGCTCCTGCGAGCTGGTGTTGATGATTTGATGCGCCTTTTCCGGGCCACCCGGCGGGCAGGCGATCACGTCGCCGGCGCGGATCGAGAAACGCTCGCCCCCCAAGCGCACCTCCCCTTCCCCGGCCACCACGTAGAACATTTCCTCATTGACCCGATGGCTGTGGAACGGGCTGCCGCGCATGCCCGGCGGCAGCGCATACAGCCGATAACCGAGCTTCTGCGCCCCCAGTTGCTGGCCGACCCGGGCGAACCGCTGCTGGTAACGCCCGGCAGTTTCGCCTTCAGGGGCCAGGGCTTCGGGCAACGGTTCGAGTTCAACGTCATTCAGGTTGAGAATGGGCGGATGCATGCAAACCTCGGTTTTTGTCGTGGGGCAAGTCTGTGCCTGCTGATCCGGCAGTATAGGCAATGACCAACCCCGACACCGAGATCAATCAGCTGCGGGCAAACGCCACCGCAGCATCGAACTGCTCGACCGTCGGCCGCACGCCGGTGTACAGCACGAACTGCTCCAGCGCCTGGATCGCGATCACTTCCAGCCCGGTGATGACTTTTTTGCCTTCGGCGCGGCCGCGCACGATCAGCGGGGTTTCCGAGGGGATCGCCACCACATCGAACACGGTGTCGGCAGACTTGATCACATCCACTTCAAACGCCAACTGACCTGCTTCCGGGCCTCCGTCCATGCCGACCGGCGTCACGTTGATCAGCATCTGCGGGCGCTCGTCGCCCAATTCCGCCTGCCAGCGATAGCCCAGGGAATCGGCCAGCGCACGGCCGGCGCGCTCGTTGCGGGCGACGATCAGACCATTCTTGTAACCACCATCGCGCAAGGCGCTGGCCACGGCCTTGGCCATGCCGCCGCTGCCGCGCAGGGCGAAGGTCGAGTCCTTCGGCACCGCGTGGGTTTCCAGCAACTGGGCGATGGCGATGTAATCGGTGTTGTAGGCCTTGAGATGGCCGTTGGTGTTGACGATGGTGTTGATCGACTGGATCGCCGCTGCCGAGGCATCCAGCTCATCGACCAGGGCAATGCTCGCTTCCTTGAACGGCATCGACACCCCGCAACCGCGGATGCCCAGCGCCCGAATCCCGCCGACAGCGCCTGGCAAATCCTGACTGCTGAAAGCCTTGTAGTAGAAATTCAGGCCCAGTTGCTCGTACAAATGGTTATGAAAACGCAGACCGAAATTCCCGGGACGCCCAGACAGGGACATGCACAGTTGGGTGTCTTTGTTGGGGTTCATCTGCATGGGAGTCTCCTTCGAATGCACTTTCGGATGGACGGGATTAGCCAGACCATCGGGTTCTGAACGATCATAAGGCGGTCTGTTCCGGGCATCACAGCCGTTGCCTGAAACCCGGTAAGCAAGCCGGTACAGACCTTACACAAAATTTACCCAGCCGCCGTGCTGTTTTTCCAAATGTTGCTGTCTTAGAAGTATCCCCGCGCTATCCCGAGCCTGTTGCAGGCCCGGACGCCGGGTCGAAGAACCGAGGATTAATCATGATTCGTAAACTCCCCATCGTGGCCTTGTTGATTGGTGCATTCGCGATCACAGGTCAGGCAGAAGCCCACGGCGGTGGCTGGCAGGGCCCGGCGGTATTTGGTGCGATCGTCGGCTCGGCCATCATCGGCTCGGCGCTCATCAACCAGGATCGTCCGGTGTATGTTCAACAGCCTGTTTACGCTCAACCGGCGCCGGTGTACGTGCAACAACCGCCACCACCGGTCTACTACCAGCCGGCCCCGGTTTACGTACAACAACCGGTTTATGTTCCAGGCCCGGTCTACTACGGTCCGCCCCGTGGTTATTACGGCCACCCGCACTACTACGGTGGTCGCTGGTAAGCACACACAGAGAGCCCCGCTTTACAGCGGGGCTTTTTTTGGCCTTAAGGAAGCCAACCGTCCGTCGGCCAGCGTCTGAAAAAATCTCGTCAAGGTCGCTGTGGAGACAGTTTCACCCGTTAAAGTCGGCATGATGGACTCGACCGTCGGGCCGAAACACAAAACGGTCATCGATTTGTCATGACGGAACCGCAATCTGAATCCGTCCGCATACAACAGGTTGATAAAAACAAGGACGACTGGAATGCCAACACAGAATCCGCACCGCATCGTCGGTTTATGCACCTCGAGCAAGGTGTACAACGCCCTGACCGAGCTCAAGCACCTGGAAGGCCATCGCACGGCGAAGTTTGTGTCGCTGCTGGCGGAAAACCTGGTGCGCAAGGGTTTGCTCAACGAGCACGAGATCGTGCACATGCTCGATCAGGTGGTCGATTGATCCGGCCCTCAACGGCATCAATGTCCACTATCGAAAACGTTGATTGTCCCTGAAACGGCCAAGTCCCTAAGGTAGCTCCATAGATTGATGGAGGTACTTTTCATGGCTCAGGTTCAAATCATGTCCGTTGTCGGCAGCGCGGTTCCCGCATCCCTCAGAGAGCTTGGACTGCTCGCCTGCTGGTATCTGGTGCGCGACGGCGAACCGGTCAGCGGCCCGCTCACCTCTTTGCCAGCAGCCCAGGCGCTGTCGCAACGACTGATCAACGGCCCGTTCAAGGCTTAAGGCAACTGCACCTTAGGTCTGGTTTCGACGAACAGCGCCCAGCTCGACATGAACAATGCAGCGATCAGCGGCCCGATCACGAAACCATTAAGACCAAACACCGCCATCCCGCCCAGCGTCGAGATCAGGATCATGTAGTCCGGCATGCGCGTGTCCTTGCCCACCAGCACAGGACGCAGCACGTTATCCACCAGGCCGATCACAAACACCCCGAACAGCCCCAGCACTACGCCCTGCCAGATCATCCCGCTGAGCAGGAAGTAAACTGCCACCGGCGCCCAGACGATCCCGGCCCCCACCGCCGGCAGCAGTGACAGAAACGCCATCAGCACCGCCCAGAGCAACGCGCTGGGTATGTCGAGAAACCAGAAAATCGCCCCGCCCAGCGCACCTTGCGTGATGGCCACCAGCAGGTTGCCTTTGACCGTGGCGCGCACCACCCGATTGAATTTCAGTTGCAGGCGCCGCTTGTGGTGTTCCTCCAGCGGCACCGCCGTGCGCACCTTGCGCGCCAGTTCGGCGCCATCGCGCAGAAAGAAGAACAGCAAGTACAGCATGATGAAAAAGCTCACCACAAAATCGAAGGTGCCCTGGCCGAAACTGAACGCCTGGGTCGCCAGCACCTGACTGCCCTGCATCGCCGCCTTGACGATCTTCTCGCGCACGGCATTGAGTTCGCCCATGCCGAAACGGTCGAGCAGATGCTGAAAGTACGGCGGCAGACTGTGCTTGAACTGCGCCAGGTACGCGCCGATATCGAGCTTGCCGCTTTCGATGTTGTCGTACAGCGTCGCCCCTTCCTGCACCAGCAACACGCTGATGACGATCACCGGCAGAATCGCGATCACCACGCAGACACTCAACGTGCACAGTGACGTCAGGTTGCGTTGCCAGCCGAACCTCTGCTGCAACCGGCGCTGCATCGGCGCGAACACGATGCCTAGGATCACCGCCCAGAACACCGCACCGTAGAACGGCAGCAGGATCCAGATGAAGGCGACAGTCACCAGCAGCAACAGCACAGTGAGGGATTTGAATTGCAGACTCTTTTGGTTCATGTCCGGTCCATGTCAGTCAGGCGCCACGCGCACCCGCCCAACTTAGTCAGCCCACGCCCGCGCGAGTGCCATCTTTGTTCATGGAGCATAGATCCAGATCAATAAACCCTCGCCGCACCTCGTTTACCCTCCCGCGCTTTTGCGACCGACACCGCCATGACGCCCTCCTTCACCCCGGAATTGCTCGCCCCCGCCGGCACCCTGAAAAACATGCGCTACGCCTTCGCCTACGGCGCCGATGCGGTCTACGCCGGCCAGCCGCGCTACAGCCTGCGGGTGCGTAACAACGAATTCGACCACGCCAACCTCGCCCTCGGCATTCGCGAAGCCCAGGCCCAGGGCAAGCGTTTCTACGTGGTGGTCAACATTGCGCCGCACAACGCCAAGCTCAAGACCTTCCTCAAGGATCTGGCGCCGGTGATCGAGATGGCGCCAGACGCGCTGATCATGTCCGACCCCGGCCTGATCATGCTGGTGCGCCGGCACTTTGCGCAGATGCCGATTCACCTGTCGGTGCAGGCCAATACGGTGAACTGGGCGAGCGTCGAGTTCTGGCAGCAACAGGGGCTGAGCCGGATCATCCTGTCCCGAGAACTGTCGCTGGAAGAAATCGGCGAAATCCGCGAGCAAGTACCGAGCATGGAACTGGAAGTGTTCGTCCACGGCGCGCTGTGCATGGCCTATTCCGGTCGCTGCCTGCTCTCGGGCTACATGAACAAGCGCGACGCCAATCAGGGCACCTGCACCAATGCCTGCCGCTGGAAATATTCGGCCCAGGAAGCCACGGAAAACCAGCTCGGCGAGATCGTGCAGACCTTCGAACCGCAGCCGACCCTCGGCCTAGGCGCCCCCACCGATCAGGTGTTCCTGTTGCAGGAAGCCAACCGCCCCGGCGAGATGATTCCGGCCTTCGAAGACGAGCACGGCACCTACATCATGAACGCCAAGGATCTGCGCGCGGTGCAGCACGTCGAGCGTCTGACCCGCATGGGCGTGCACTCGCTGAAGATCGAAGGCCGGACCAAATCCCACTTCTATTGCGCGCGCACCACCCAGGTTTACCGCCGGGCCATCGACGATGCGGTGGCCGGTCGCGAATTCGACCGCAGTTTGATGACCGATCTGGAATCCCTCGCCCAGCGTGGCTACACCGAAGGTTTCCTGCGCCGTCACGTGCATGACGAATACCAGAACTATCAGAACGGCAGTTCGGTGTCGGAACGTCAGCAATTCGTTGGCGAGCTGACCGGCGAACGCCGGGATCGGCTGGCCGAGGTCAAAGTGAAGAACCGCTTTGCCCTGGGTGATCATCTGGAACTGATGACGCCCAAGGGCAATTTCCATTTTGATCTGCACGAATTGCAGAGCCTCAAGGGCGAGGCCATCGACGTGGCGCCGGGAGATGGGCACACGGTGTACCTGCCGATTCCGGATGCGGTGGATCTGCGCTTCGGCTTGTTGATGCGCGACGTGAGCGGAGCCTGATCCGGCTCAGGCAAACTCCTCGCGCAACATCGCCACAAACGCCTCACGCGCCGGATGCACCCCGGCGTTTTCATGCCAGTAGAACAAGTTGTCGATGGCCGTCAGCTCCGGGAATTCGTAACCCGCACACCCCGCGCCTTTGGCGTATTGCTCGAACACGCCCTTGGGCACCAGCGCTACGCCAGCGCCGGCACTCACACAACCGACAATCGCCCCGTAACTGGCCAGGCTGACAATCGGCAACGCCAGGCCCTGACGCAGCAGCCAGTGCTCAAGCGCGGCGCGATATGGACAGCCCTGCGGCCACATGAACACGGTCTTGTCCTGCAAATCGTCGAGGTTTCGCACCGGCCCGAACGAGGTCGATGCGATCAGCAGCAATTCTTCGCGATACATCGGCGTGCGCTTGAGCTGGGAGCGCTCGACGTCCACCGCGACGATCGCGCCGTCCAGACGATGGCTGACCGTATCGTCGAGCAACTGGCCCCAGGTGCCAGTAGTCAGTTCCAGCGCCACGTTCGGATAGCGCTTGTGAAACTTCGCCAACAAGCGCGGCAGGCGCCCGGTAGCCGAAGATTCGATGGCACCGATGCGCAACGGCCCGGACGGTGCGGCGGCGGGATCGACTGCGCGTTTGGCTTCAGCTGTCAGCGCCAGAATCTTCTCCGCGTAAGCCAGAAAGGTCTGCCCCGCAGGGCTGATCCGCAATCCCCGCCCTTCGCGCAGAAACAGCGCCACCCCCAGTTCCGCCTCCAGGGACTTGATCCGCGCCGTGATGTTCGACGGCACGCAAAACAGCTTTTCAGCCGCTTTGGCGATGCTGCCGATCTCGGCCACGGTCTTGAACATGCGGATTTGCGCCAGCTCCATAATCATCACTCTGAGTGAACGGTTCACGCAGTATAAGTCAGTTGTGGCGAATGATTGGCCGCCCGGATACTCGGTGCATCAACCTTCCTGGTGCCTCGCTCATGCCCTCCACTTCGCCTTTGAAAATCCTGTTGGCCATGGCCTTCGTCGTCGGCTGCTGGGCCTATTCGCCGACCGGCATCCACATCGGCCTGCAAGCCTACGATCCGGGTCATCTGGCGTTGCTGCGATTTCTGCTGGCGTCGCTGTTCATGGCGGTGATTGCTGGTTTCAAAGGCATTCATCTACCGCGCCTACAGGACTTGCCACTGTTATTGGCCCTTGGCTTTTTTGCCGTCAGCCTGCATCACGTGGTGCTGAACATCGGCCAGCAAAGCGTCAGCGCCGGCGCGTCGAGTGTGCTGGCGCAATCGACGCCGCTGTTCAGCACGCTGCTGGCGCGGTTTCTGTTCAAGGATCGGGTCAGCGTCTGGCGCTGGGGCTGTGTGCTGACGGGATTCGTCGGCGTGGTGATTGTGGTGAGCGGCGATCGCGGCCTCGGCAGCATCGACGCCCATGGTTTGCTGATCCTGCTGGCGGCGGTTTCATGGAGTGTTTACTTCGCCCTGCAAAAACACCACGCCCGGCGCTACGACGGGCTGACGCTGGTTTGCTACACGGTGTGGTCCGGCACGCTGTTGCTGTTGATCTACTTGCCGGGGCTTGCCGACAGGGTGGCCAGTGCGCCGCTGCGGGTCCAATGGGCGGTGCTCGCTCTGGGGGTGTTTCCCAGCGCCCTCGCCTATCTGGCGTGGGCATTCGTGCTCAAGCATGTGGACCTGAGCCGCGCGACGATGACGCTGTACCTGATCCCGCCGACCGCGATGGGCATTGCTTCGGTTGGCCTGGGTGAGCGACCGACGCTGTTGGTGCTGGCGGGTTCGGCGGTGGTGTTGATCAGTGTGCTGGCGTTGAATCTGGAACGGCCGGCGGTGGTTCGAGCCATTGAGACTTGAGCCTTGGCGGCGTTATGCGCTGCCCGCCGAAAACCGGTCGCGACTGTTGGTCAGGTGCAGCCACATTGCTGCACGCGCTGCGTCCGGGTCCTGACGTTTGATCGCGTTGAGGATCGCCTCATGCTCAAGATTCGCCAGTTGTCCGAGCTTGCTCAAATCCACCGCCCCGCGCTCGGCCGCATTGACCCGGGTGCGCGGGATCATCGCACTGCCCAGGTGCTGCACGATCTCGGTGAAGCAGACGTTGCCGGTGGCATCGGCAATCAGCAGATGAAAGCGCCGGTCGGCCTCGACGCAGCTGTCGTTGTTGGCCAACAGACGCTGATAGTCGTCCAGCGCCTGGCGCATCTGCAGCAGTTGTTGCTCGGTGCGGCGCTGCGCGGCCAGTGCCGCCGCTTGCGTCTCGAGGCCCATGCGCAATTCGAGAATGCTGCGCACGCCCAGCGCCGTATCGACATTCAGCCGCAGCCCCTGCTCCGGCGCGCGCTCGATCACGAACGTGCCGATGCCGTGCCGCGTCTCCACCAAACCCGACGCCTGCAACTTGGAAATCGCCTCGCGCACCACGGTGCGACTGACGCCGTGTTCCTGAACGATCGAGTTCTCCGACGGCAATTTGTCTCCGGGCAGCATCTGGCAGAGCAGGATGCTCTGGGTGAGTTTTTCCACCAGGTCATGGGCCAGGTTGTGCGCGCGTTTACGGGCGGGAGCGTCGAAGTCTTCTTGCATGGTCGGATCCGGTGAACGGGGCAAGCCGATCGTAGCACTGCGGGCGATGACTTGTATGAGCTCCTATGATTTCAGGCGTTCAACTTGTATGACAACAAGCGATTTTCGTTAGAAAACTTTCACTGGTTTCACGCCAGCACTCCACATTCGCTGGCCTGGCACTCTGCTCCTCGGCCCGCAACCACCCTTTAAAGCCCAACAAATACGGCACTTCAAATCCAGAAAAGCATAAAAACCCTTCGCCGTAGATAAATTTGATTGAGTGCACCCACTTGTAGGACAAAAAAATGCAGTTGTATGATGTCTATCAACAACGCAGCACCCAGCCACACCCCGCATAAAAATAACGAGTGGGAGAAAACCAAGTGAACTCATCCATTGCCGGGATGAACGAGGCCGCCGATTCGGTGCTGTCCTCCGCCATTGCCAAAGTCAAACGCCACGTCCTGCCGCTGTTCGTGATCATGTTCATCGTCAATTACATTGACCGGGTGAACATCGGCTTCGTCCGCACCCACATGGAACATGACCTCGGCATCGGTGCCGCGGCCTACGGTTTCGGTGCCGGGCTGTTCTTCATCGGTTACGCGCTGTTCGAAGTCCCTTCTAACATGCTGCTGCAAAAGGTCGGCGCGCGAATCTGGCTGACCCGCATCATGCTCACCTGGGGCTTGGTGGCCGCCGGCATGGCGTTCATCCAGAACGAAACCCACTTCTACATCCTGCGTTTTCTGCTCGGCGTCGCCGAGGCCGGATTCTTTCCCGGGGTGATCTACTACTTCACCCGCTGGTTGCCGGGGGCCGAGCGCGGCAAGGCAATTGCGATCTTCCTCAGCGGTTCGGCCGTGGCCTCGCTGATTTCCGGTCCTCTGTCCGGCCTGCTGCTACAGATCGAAGGTCTGGGCCTGCACGGCTGGCAATGGATGTATTTCATTGAAGGGATGTTCTCGGTCGGCCTCTGCGTGTTCGTGTGGTTCTGGCTCGACGCCAAACCCCACGACGCCAAGTGGCTGACCCGCGCCGAGCAGGATGCGCTGGTCAAAGCCATCGATGACGAACAGAAGGCCCGCGAAGCCGCAACGCCGATCCGGCCGTCACTGGGCAAACTGCTCAAGGATCGCCAGATCATCCTGTTCTGCCTGATCTACTTCTTCATTCAATTGACGATCTACGCCGCGACGTTCTGGCTGCCGAGCATCATCAAGAAAATGGGCGAGATGAGCGACTTCCAGGTCGGGCTGTTCAACTCGATTCCGTGGTTGCTGTCGATCATCGGCATGTACGCATTCGCCTCGTTCTCGGCGAAATGGAAACACCAGCAGGCATGGGTCGCCACGGCATTGCTGATCGCCGCTGCGGGGATGTTCATGTCCACCACCGGCGGGCCGATTTTCGCGTTCGTTGCGATCTGCTTTGCCGCACTGGGTTTCAAATCCGCGTCGTCGCTGTTCTGGCCGATCCCGCAGGCCTATCTCGATGCGCGGATCGCCGCTGCCGTGATCGCGTTGATCAACTCGGTGGGCAACCTCGGCGGCTTCGTCGCCCCCACCACGTTCGGCTTGCTGGAACAACACACCGGTTCGATCCAGGGTGGCCTCTATGGTCTGGCCGCGACCTCGATCATCGCCGCGATCATCGTGTTCGCCGCCCGCATGACACCCAAATCCGCACCTGACGTCGCCGTGGCCGATGCCGCGCCGAAACACGCTTGAAAGGACAACGCCAAATGACCGCACACGACATCGCCAAAGCCCCGATCATCACCGAGATGCAAGTCATCCCGGTGGCCGGCCACGACGGCATGCTGCTCAACCTGAGCGGCGCCCACGGGCCGTTTTTCACCCGCAACATCGTCATTCTCAAGGACAACGCCGGCCACACCGGCGTCGGTGAAGTGCCCGGCGGCGAACTCATCCGCCAGACCCTCGAAGACGCCCGCAGCCTGGTGGTCGGCAGCCCCATCGGCACGTATCAGAAGATCCTCAATCAGGTCCGCCAGACTTTCGCCGACCGCGACGCCGGCGGCCGTGGCCTGCAGACCTTCGACCTGCGCATCACCATTCACGCGGTCACCGGGCTCGAAGCCGCCCTGCTCGACCTGCTCGGCCAGCACCTCGACGTGCCGGTGGCGGCATTGCTCGGCGAAGGTCAGCAGCGCGACGAAGTGAAGATGCTCGGTTATCTGTTCTACGTAGGGGATCGCCGGGAAACCGACCTCGCCTATCGCAGCGAACCGGATGCCGACAATGACTGGTTCCGCGTACGTCACGAGAAAGCCATGACCGCCGACGCCGTCGTGCGTCTGGCCGAGGCTGCCCACGCGCGTTATGGCTTCAAGGACTTCAAGCTCAAGGGCGGCGTGCTCAGCGGCGATGCCGAAATCGAAGCGGTGACCGCACTGGCCGAACGCTTTCCCGATGCGCGCATCACTCTCGATCCGAACGGCGCTTGGTCACTGAAAGAAGCGATCCGTCTGTGCCGCGACCAGCATCATGTGCTGGCCTATGCCGAAGACCCGTGCGGTGCGGAAAACGGTTATTCAGGCCGTGAAGTGATGGCTGAATTCCGCCGCGCCACCGGCCTGAAAACCGCCACCAACATGATCGCCACCGACTGGCGCGAGATGGGCCACGCAATCCAGTTGCAGTCGGTGGACATCCCGCTGGCCGACCCGCATTTCTGGACCATGCAGGGTTCGGTGCGCGTGGCGCAAATGTGTCACGAATGGGGCCTGACCTGGGGCTCGCACTCCAACAACCATTTCGATATTTCCCTGGCGATGTTCACCCACGTCGCGGCCGCCGCGCCGGGCGACATCACTGCCATCGACACCCACTGGATCTGGCAGGACGGCCAACGCCTGACCAAGGCACCGCTGCAAATCGTCGACGGCTGCGTGCAGGTGCCGAAGAAACCGGGGCTGGGCGTGGAACTGGACCTGGATCAGGTGGCCAAGGCCCACGAACTCTATAAAGGCATGGGGCTCGGCGCGCGGGATGACAGCGTGGCGATGCAGTTTCTGATTCCGGGCTGGACGTTCGATAACAAGCGTCCCTGCCTGGTGCGCTAAGCCTGCGCAGCCTCCAGCAGCCAGTGCCTGAACGCCGCCATCGCCGAGGTTTCCGGCCGTGACTGCAACCGCGTCAGCCAATAGCTGCCAGTGGTGATTTCGATGGCAAAGGGTTGGCGGATCAGGTCCGCCGCCAGTTGCCGGGCAAACATCAACGGCGGCGCCAGTGCCACCCCGCCGCCCTGCAACGCCGCCTCCATCATCGCCAGCGACGAGTCGAACACGATGCTCTGGGGCGGCGCGGCATGGGTCGCCAGACCGGCCGCGTGAAACCATTCCGGCCACTCATCAGTGCGATAGGATCGCAGCAGACGCTGCTGCAAAAGATCCCCCGGCGTGTGCAATTGCCGGGCGATTTCCGGCACACAGAGCACGGTCAACGGCGCCTCCAGCAAACGGGTCGCCTCGATACCGTGCCACGCCCCGGCGCCAAACCGGATCGCGTAATCCAGCCCCTCGGCGGCCACGTCCACCCGGTTGTTGTTGGTCGACAGCCGTAAATCTATGAGCGGATGTTTCGCCTGGAAGTCCGCCAGCCTCGGCAACAACCAGCCCACCGCGAAAGTGCCCACCGCGCCGACCGTGAGCATTTCCCGATACTGCCCGCCCGCCAGACGCTCGAGCATCTGCGCGATATGATCGAACGATGTGGTCAGCACCGGCAGCAGGGTTTCGCCCTCGCCGGTCAGCATCAGCCCACGGGGCAGGCGTTTGAACAGGATCACGCCGAGTTGCGCCTCCAGGCTTTTGACCTGATGGCTGACGGCCGCCTGGGTTACGCACAACTCCACGGCGGCGCGAGTAAAGCTCAAGTGACGCGCAGAAGCTTCGAAGGCGCGTAATGCATTCAAAGGCAATTGAGGTCGAATCATGCCCAGTCCCAAATTTTTCTAATGGCTCGTCCGAGTTTTCATCGTTTGTCGAAAGACGCCGGACTGCCTAGATTTGGCGGCGCCGATCAGCCGGCCCGACGGAAAACGCTCGCAGTGTAGCGGGATAACACCATCAACACTCATGGAGAGTGGCCCAAGCATGTTTTCGATCAACCTGAACAAACTCAAGTCCGCCTGCGCTTTCGGACTATTCTTCAGTGCCGCCACCTGCCTGGCCGCCCCGCAAACCGACGATCAGTTGCAGGCACTGGTGAAGGCCACCGTGACACCAGTCATGCAGAAACAGGACATCGCCGGTCTGGCCGTGGCCGTGACCGTCGATGGCAAAGCGCATTACTTTAACTACGGTGTTGCCGACAAGAGCACCGGGCAAGCGGTGAGTGAAAACACCCTGTTCGAAATCGGCTCGGTGAGCAAAACCTTCACCGCGACCCTCGGTGCCTACGCCCAGGCCAGCGGCAAACTGGAATTCGCCGACAAGGCCAGCCAGCACTGGCCCGAGCTGAAAGGCAGCGCCTTCGACCAGATCAGCCTGCTGCAACTGGGCACCTACAGCGCCGGCGGCCTGCCGCTGCAATTCCCGGATGCCGCGGATTCTTCCGACAAGATGCTCGGCTATTACCAACAGTGGAAACCGACTTATCCGGCCGGCAGCCAGCGCCTGTACTCCAACCCGAGCATCGGCCTGTTCGGCTATCTGGCAGCGAAAAGCCTCGGCCAACCGTTCGATCAGATCATGACCGAAACCCTGCTGCCGAAACTCGGACTCAAGCACACCTTCCTGTCGGTGCCCGCGTCTGAACAAAAGCTCTATGCCCAGGGCTATGACAAGAACAACAAACCGATTCGAGTCAGCCCCGGCGCCCTCGATTCCGAAGCCTACGGCGTGAAAACCAGCACCTCAGATCTGCTGCAATTCGTCCAGGCCAACCTCGACAGCGCCAAACTCGAAACACCGCTGCAAAAAGCCATCGCCCTCACCCACACCGGCTACTACACCGTCGGCGACATGACCCAGGGCCTGGGCTGGGAACGCTACGCCTACCCGATCAGCCTCGAACGCCTGCTGGACGGCAACTCCACGCCGATGGCCATGGAAGCGCACAAGGTCAAATGGCTGAATCCGCCACAACCTGAGCCAGCGAACGTGTTGCTGAACAAGACCGGGGCTACCGGTGGCTTCGGCGCGTATGTGGCGTTCGTACCGTCGAAGAAAGTCGGGATCGTGATTCTGGCGAACCGCAATTATCCGAATGGAGAACGGGTGAAAATTGCGCACAAGATTCTGGGTGAGTTGACCCGGTAATCACGCCATGAAAAACGGGCGACCCGAGAAGGTCGTCCGTTTTTGTTTGAGGGTTTGAAAACTACGCCTGTAGCTTCCAGCCCAGTACATCCATCAGGTCGCAGCTGTCGCGCAGAGGGATTGCCAACACCCGGGCGAAATCCTGCAGCAGCAAGGCGTCGTGGCCGGTGCCTTCTCCGAGCGAAATGGTTTCCAGCAATTGGGTCACGCTGCGTAATCGGTAGGCGGCAGTGCCGTGGAGTACGTCCAACGGGGCTTCGCGGTCGATCAGGAGGCAAGGAATCGTGCAGTCGATGCCGGTGATGGGGATGTAGCGGGGTTTGGGGGTGACGATGTGTTCGGGGGAATCTGAATTCGTGGGAGTTTCTGGCCTGCTTGGATCTGTTTTTTTCATGTGTGAATACCTCTGACATTAAGGGAGAAACTGCCGAACTCCCTTCCACGAGAGGGTGGCAGCTTTGCGCAGGTGTGGAAGTCCGGGGTCAGAGAAACCCGGTGCACTTGAGAGTGCTCCTGCGCAGAGCTGCCATAAACGACGATGGTGGCATAAAAAATACCAACATCTGGTCACAGGCGCACATACGCTTCCCTGTTATCCCCGGACTTCCACATCCGACCGCTGATTTTGCAACGGCCCGATGAGGTTATCGGCGTATGACTCAAGCCACCAGTTCACCAACGCCGCCGCGTTTTGAAGGAAACGTCCGACGGGATTGAAGGGTGTTGTGCAGCCCAGTTCATGGACACACGCGGCAACTCTTTTACTGAAGGATCGGCTGATGTGAAGTAACTGCCTCAGGTCAACGTCATCCGCCACTACCTCGCTCAACCCTGACAAAAAGTTACACCCCAGCGCCAAAGATACCTCTGCACGACACCTCCCATTGCTTCCCCCCGTAAACCTTGTAGGATCGCGCCTTTTTTTCACTGCCCCACCACCACGCATCCGATCCGCCGGGCTCGTCAGCCCCTGAGGACTATGCTGAAACAGGGCCTGAGGGTTGATCCATGAAAGTGCTGTTGGTCGATGATCACGCGGTAGTGCGCATGGCGATGGGGATGATTCTGGCCCGCGAGGGCCATGAGGTTGTGGGTGAGTGCGACAACGGTGTGGACGCGTTGAGCCAGGCGTTTGCGCTCAGGCCCGATGCGATTGTGCTCGACCTGGATATCCCGCAGCTCGACGGCATGGCGGTGATCGACCGTTTGCGCATCGGCGGCAGCAAGGCCCATGTGCTGGTGCACACTGGGCTGAAAAGCCAGGCCTACTCGGCGCAATGCCTGCGGGCCGGGGTGTCGGCGTTTTTGTCGAAGGTCGACGATCCGGTGGAGATCGTTACTGCGCTCAAAGCGGTGGCCAGTGGCAAGACGTGGTTTCCGGTCAATGCGCTGAATTCGGTGCGGGCCAGCGACTTTGCCCGAGACGATGCGCAACTGCTCGATGGCGTGTCGCGCCGCGAACTCAAGGTGTTGCACGGATTGGCCCAGGGCAAGAGCAACAAGCAGATCGCCGATGACATGCTGCTCAGCAACAAGACCATCAGCACCTACAAGACCCGCCTGATGCAGAAACTCAACGCAGGCACGTTGCTTGAGCTGATCGATTTCGCCAAACGCAATCACCTGGTCTGAACCATGAGGTTCGGGCGATGGCTGAGCGCGTTGAGCCTCGCGCTGCTGGCGTTGGCGGCGAACGCCGGGCCGTTGAACCTGCTCAGCCGTGCCGGTGACAATCGGCTCGATCTGCCCCTCACCAGCGCCCAGCACCAATGGCTGACCGACAAAACCGTGTTGCGCGCAGGAGTGTATGCACCGGATCGACCGCCGCTGGACATCACCGCCAATCAAAAGGATTACGAAGGGCTGTCGGCCGACTATCTTGACCTGCTGACTCGCAGCCTCGGCCTGCGCGTGGAAGTCGAGCAATACGCCAGCCAGTCGGACGCCCTCGCCGCCTTGCAACGGGGCGATGTAGATCTGGTCCCGCGCATCAACCACCTCGAAGCGAACTACAACGATCTGCGCCTGAGTGCGCCCTACGCGTACGATCAGGCCGTGTTGATCAGCCACTTCGGCAGCCACTGGCCCAGTGACCGGTTACCGGCCGGCACCACGGTGCTGTTCGACCAGGACTGGATTACCGAGGAACGGGTGGCGTCGCTGTTCCCCGGCCATCCTCTTCAAGCGGTCGGCTCGACTCAGCAAGGCCTCGGCCAAGTGGCCTATGGCGAAGGCATGGTGCTGCTGACCGATGCGATTTCCGCGCAATACCTGCTCGAACGCAGCTACCAGCAAAGCCTGAAACAGACCATCCAGCGCGACTCCGAAGGCCTGGGCTTCAGTTTTGCCACGCAGCAGGAAAATACGCGACTGCTGAACCTGCTCAATGCAGCGATGGCGAAGATCACGCCCCAGGAACGCACGGTCATCGCCCGGCGCTGGGGCATCGGCGCTAACCCGAAACTCGGCTACAACCGTCTGCAACTGACGGCTGCCGAACAGCAGTGGATCAAGGACCATCCGCAGATCGAAGTGCTGGCCAACGACCTGTATTCACCGTTCAGTTTCTTCGACAACGAAGGCCAGCTCAGGGGCATGGCCGCCGATCTGCTGGAAACCATCAACGACCGCACCGGCCTGACGTTCCGGCCAAGCAAGATGTCGTCCATCGACGCCGTGACCGGTCGCGCGCAACGGAACCCGCCCAGTCTGATCGGCGCAATGACCTACAGCGCCCGTCGCGAGGAACATCTGGTGTTCTCCCGGCCCTATGCAATCAATCCGTTCGTCCTGGTCACCCGCACCCAAGCGGAACGCCCGGGTCTTGCGGGCCTCAAGGGAAGACGCGTCGCGATCATCAAGGATTCGGCCGCCGCCAACTGGCTGGAACGCGAGTGGCCGGATATCCGTACCGTGCAAGTCGACACGCCAATCGAGACCTATGAGCTGCTCGCCGAAGGCCAGGTCGATGGCGTGATCCAGCCGCAAATGGGCGCGGCGTATCTGATCGACAGGTTCTTTCGCGGTCGCCTGCAAATCGATTCGGTACTCGGTGCACAACCGGCGCTGATCGGTTTTGCCACCGGCAAACAGAACGCCATGCTGGTCTCGATTCTCGACAAGGCACTGCTCGATATCGCCCCGGACGAGTTAAGCGAACTGGCCAGCCGCTGGCAGAATTCCCAGGACAGCCAGGACACCTGGAGCACTTACAAGAACTGGATTCTGCGTGCGGTGTTGGCGCTGCTGACCGTGCTGCTGGTGATTCTGGCGTGGAACCTGGGCTTGCGCCGGCAGATCGCCGAGCGGCAAAAGGCACAAAAAGCCTTGAGCGATCAGTTGCTGTTCATGCAGGTGCTGGTCGACGGCACGCCGCACCCGATCTACGTGCGCGACCGCAAGGGGCTGCTGTTGAGCTGCAACCGCGCGTATCTGCAAGTGATGGAAGTCGAGCCACAGCAGGTGCTGAACAAGGGCCTGATCGAGGCGAACATCCTGCCGCTGGACACCGCCCACCAATACAAACGCATCCACCGCGCCACGCTGGAAAGCGGTGAACCGTCGTTCGACAACTTCACCATGACGGTCAAGGACAAGACCTACCACATCTACCATTGGGCCCTGCCCTACCGTGATTCCGACGGCACCATGACCGGCGTGATCGGCGGCTGGATCGACTTCACCGAGCAACAGCATCTGCAACATGCATTGCTCGCGGCCAAACATCAGGCCGAGGCGGCCAACCGGGGCAAGAGTCATTTCCTCGCAGTGATGAGCCACGAGATCCGCACCCCGATGAGCGCATTGATCGGCGTGCTCGAACTGCTGCGTCACCAGTCCGCACCGCGTCCGGACGACACCGAACTGATCGATATCGCCCAGCAATCCGCCGGCGGCATGATGGAATTGATCGGCGAGATTCTCGACCTGACCCGAATCGAGGCCGGCCAGTTTGAACTGCGCAACAGCCGCTGCCATCCCGAACCGCTGGCGCGCACGGTGATCGAGGGATTCGCCAGTCTGGCCCGGCAGAAAAACCTCGAACTGAACTTCATCAGCGACCATGCCGGCAGCGCCGTGGAGCTGGACTCGCTACGGTTCAGGCAGATTCTTTCCAACCTGCTGAGCAATGCAATCAAGTTCACCGCTCAGGGAACCGTCACCGTCGAGCTGCGCCTGGAGCCCGACGGCGAACTTGCCCGGCTGCGCCTGGCGGTGCGCGACACCGGCATCGGCCTCGACGAACAGCAGCGCCAGCGCCTGTTCCAGCCCTATACCCAATTCGAGGTCGGTGATCGTGAGGTTCAGGTCGGCAGCGGTCTCGGGCTGTCGATCTGCCGGCAATTGACCGAGCTGATGGGCGGCCGGCTGACCTGCGAGAGCCAGCCGGGACAAGGCGCCTGCTTCACCCTGGAACTGCCGGTCAAACGCCTGCCGGACGACGAGGCTACTCCGGCAGCCAACGATGAAACGCTGCCGCCACTGCCTGTGCGCCATGTGTTGATCGTCGAGGATCACGAGTTCAACCGTGTGGTGCTGCAGCGTCAGCTGGAGTCCCTGGGCATGCGTGTCACCTGCGCCGAAAACGGCATCGAAGGCCTGCGCCTGTGGCGGGAAGATACCTTCGATTACCTGATCACCGACTGCAACATGCCGCTGCTCAACGGCGACAAGATGACCCGCCAGTTGCGCGTCATCGAAGCCGCCGAAGGTCGTGCTCCGACCCATGTGCTGGGGCTGACGGCCAATGCCCGCCCCGAGGAAATCCAGCGCTGCCTCGAGGCCGGAATGAACGACTGCCTGTTCAAACCCCTTACCCGCCCTGTGCTCGAACGCTACCTGCGCGAGGCCGAACGGGCCAGACAAGCCACTGCGCCGTGCTTCGATCTGTCGAAGGTCACTGCCATCACCGCAGGCGACATGAGCCTGACCCGACAATTGCTCGCCACGGTACTGCGCACCAACCAGGAAGATTTCGAAACCATGCAGGCGCTGTTTCAGGCCGGTGACTTTTCCGGGATGAAACGCTGCTGCCACAAGATCCTCGGCAGCGCGCGGATCATTCATGCCGCGCCGTTGATCGCTGCGTGCGAACAACTGGAATCGACCTGCGAAGTCAGTACCACGCGCCAGGAAGTGCATCGCCTGTTCGAAGCCTTCGGGCAGCAGATGAAGCGTTTGCAGTCGCACCTGCAAGTGGCCTTGCACAGCGCCTCTGTGTAGGACGCTTCCTACAAAAACTTGGGAAGTGCCTGCGTTACCCCGACCACTCGCCTGAGCAGAATTCGCCGCCTCTTATAGCGGTTGTCGGCGGATCATCATGCTTGCGTTGAATGTACGGTTTTCTCGGTTTTCGCTTTCGGGTGCCCTGCTGTTGCTCAGTGCCGCGCCCATGGTGGCGCAAGCTGCGAGTTGCGACGGTGTGCCTTGCCTGACTTCGCCACAGAGCAACCTGTTGGTGGATAACGGTTTGACGGTTTACGCCGGCACCGGCGCAACACTGACCGACAGCACGGTAAGTCTGGGAACGCTTCAGTTGCTGGAGGAGAGCGTGGCAAGCGGCACCACGATCAAGGACAGCGGCAGACTGCACGCCCAGGACAGCGCGAAGCTGACCGATACGCTGATGGACGACGGCATCCTGCTGTTGACCGGGTCAGCCACAGCGCTGACGACCCGGGTCAACGACGGCTTTTTTGAAGTGACGCAAAACGCAGCCGTCAGCGACACCCGACTCGACGGTGGCCAGATGTATGTCTACGGCGATGCGCTGGCCAAAAATACCCGCGTCGCCAACAGCCTGATGACCGTCTACCAGAATGGTCATGCGCAACAGACCACAGTCAATGCCGGCGGCGAACTGGCGGTCAACGACACCGCGTCGGTCGACGATACGCGGATCAATCAGGGCGGCACGATGACCAGCGTGGCCGGCACGACGGTCTCCAATACCACGGTCAACCAGGGCGGCTTGATGGTGCTGGGCGCCGCAGCCACCGCCAGCGACACCACACTGAACGACGGTGCCCTGCTGCGCCTCAAAGGTGACGCCGCATTGAACGGAGCCAACCGCCTCGATGGCCGGGTCGAATTTGCCGACCCCGCCGTTACCGGCGCATTCCACACCCTGACCATCAACGGCCCGCTGACCGGCAACGGAACGTTCGCAATGAACACCGATCTGGCGTCATTGCGCGGCGACCTGCTCAAGGTGCAGGGCCCGATCAGCGATCTGCACGCCTTGGTGGTGGCGGATTCCGGCAATGCACCGAGTGGCGCACAGCAGGCTCTGAAGCTGGTCGAGGGCAATGGCGGCAGTGGTGATTTCCAGCTGTTCGGCGGCACGGTAGATGCCGGGGCTTACCGTTACTCGCTGCAGAAACAGGGGAATGACTGGTATCTGGGCAAACCGGCGATCAGCACACCGGATGAAAGTATCCAGGAGCCGCAGATTCCACCGGACGATGGCCAACCGGAAACCGTGGTGCAACCGGTAGTGATTCAACCGCCAGCGACACCGCAGCCTCAGCCTCAGCCTCAGCCGCAATCACAGATGCTGAGTAAAGGCGCAAACGCCGCCGTCGCCAGCCAGGCCGCCACCGCCGCGCTGCTCGATGCGCAAAACGGCAGCACCCGACAGCACTTTTCCGATTTGCGTTCGGGCAAGGATCAGGGCGGCATCTGGGCTCGCGGTTACGGTGCCGAACAAAAACTCGACACCCGCACCAGCCGCGCTTTTCAGCAACAGGCCAACGGCATGGAAATCGGTGCCGACACCGCGCTGCCGACGGCCAGTGGAACGCTGTATGTCGGTGCCCTGTTCGGCCAGGGTCAGGGCCGCCAGGATTTCGGTGAGCGCAGTAAAGGCACGATCGACAGCACCACGCTGGGCGCCTACGCCAGCTATCAGGATCAGGACGGGTTGTATGTCGACGGCACCCTGAAATATTCACGGCTGAACAACGAGATCAAGATCACCAGCAACCTCGGCGAACCGGTCAAGGCCCGTTACGACAACCATGCCGTCAGTGCCGAGGCGCAGATCGGCAAGGTCATCGATCTGGGCCGGGACTGGTTCGTCGAACCTCAGGTCGGCATGCAGGTGGCGCGCATCAGCGGCGGACGTTACACCGCCAGTAATGGACTGGATGTACAGCAGGATGCGATGACCTCGGTGCAGAGTCGGGTCGGTGCGCAGTTCGGGCGCGAGCTGCAACTGGACAAGGGCCTGCGGATCAAACCGTACGTCAAGGCTGCATGGGTCACCGAACATGCCGGCGACAGCGAAGTGAAGGTCAACGGCGCACGCCTGGACAGTCGCCTGCCGGGATCACGGGCAGAACTGGGTGGCGGATTGATGCTGACTGCAGCGCAAAACCACCATGTGTATGTCGAGGGGCAATACGCCAAAGGCCGTGATATCGAACAGCCCTGGGCGGTGAATGTCGGGTATCGCTACAACTGGTAATTTGCGGGCAATAAAAATGGCGAACGGAAAAATCCGTTCACCATTTTTTGTTCAGGTCACCCGAACCGTGCTCTCAATCATCCGGCATTTCTGGCGGCTTGGCGGGCTTCGCAGGTTTTGCCGGTTTGCCGTTCTTCGTTCCCTTGGCCGGTGCCGCCTCGGTGGCCGCTGGAGGTGGAGGCGCGGCGACCAGTTCCTTCTCGGCGGCGGGCAATGCATCGATGGTGTCGAAGACTTTCTTCAGATCCACCGACTTCGCCTCGTCCCCGGCAGCCGACAGTTTGGTTTCCCCGTCCTTGCCCATCAGAAAGACTTTCGGATAGGCCCCGGCGCCTAGCTTCAGCGAGCGCAGCAACGCCATGGTGTCCTGTTGGCCAAGATCCTTGCCGTCAAGCTGTCCGGCCATATTGAGGATGGTGTAGACCTTGAGCTTGCGGTCGGCGATACCCTGCTTGTTGGCCGGGTCCTCAAGGGACTTTTTCAGGCTCACCCAGACCGGGTCGACCGTACTGCTGGCGATGACGATCAAGGGGCGGTAGTTGCCTTTGTCGACATCCAGAGGGGAATCGTTGTCCCCGGCGAACAAGGGGCCGGCAATCGCCAGCAAGAGTGTCAGGGTCAGTGACCTGATGAGCATGCGCATCTCCTTTTGATATCCACGCTCTAATGATTGCGCATCGTGGCGATTGTTCCGGGGTTGCCCGGCAAATATGTTTCGCCTTGTTCAAAGCGTAGGTCAGCAACGATTTTGCGCAACCGGATGCGCTCGATCATGTCGCGCATTTGATTACCTTTTATGACCGTATCGGGATGACGATTCAGCCAGAAGTGCTCGCCTGGAGCAGTACCAAATCCAGCGCCGCTTCCAGCCCGGACGAATCGACACGTCGGCCTTCAAGCCGCAGCGCTCCATCAGCGAGGCTGACGCTCAAGGTCACCGCAGGCATGTCGCCCGGATACTTGCGCAGCAACAGGTCGATGCCGTCGGTTGTTTCTTCACTGGAGATCAGATCCCACTGGCTTGCGCTCAAGTCCAGCAGCGTCTGATTGCGCTGTTGATCGACCACCCGCGGCGCATACAGCCAATGGCTCATGAGCATTTCCCGGGGCTCGACCGTGATGGCGAGGCGGCCATTGCAATGGAATGTTGTTTCGCTCATGGCTGCCTGCCGATCAGAACGCCAGTTTGTAACCGATCAACACCAGCATCGTCGCCAGGCACGGACGCAGCAGTTCATCGGAGACCCGACCGGTGAGATGGCTGCCGAGCCAGATGCCCGGCAACGAACCCACCAGCAGGAAGCCCAGCACGCCCCAGTCCATGTTGCCCATGCTCGCGTGGCCGAGGCCGGCGACCAGGGTCAGCGGTACGGCGTGGGCGATTTCGGTGCCGACCAGGCGGCGGGTCGGCAGCAGCGGATAGAGGATGAACAGCGCAACGGTGCCGAGGGCACCGGCGCCGATGGAGGTCAGGGCGACCATGGTGCCGAGGATCAGGCCGGTGATCACCGTCATGATATTCAAGCGAGTGCCGCTGGGGTTGTAGTTGCCGCCGGCGCGTTTGTGGGCGAATTCCAGCAGGCGTTTCTTGAACAGAATCGCCATCGCCGTGGCGAACAGCACGTAGCCCAGCGCCTGCTTGATGATGGCGTTCATCGCATCCGGCGCGGTGTGCAGGGTGCTGAGGAACCACAGCGTCATCGCCACCGCCGGGACACTGCCCAGGGTCAGCCAGCCGGTGATTGCCCAATCGATGTTCTTGTTCTTCCTGTGCACCAGCACGCCGCTGGATTTGGTAATGGCGGCGTACAGCAGGTCAGTGCCCACCGCCGTGGCCGGGTTGATACCGAACCACAGCAGGATCGGCGTCATCAACGAACCGCCGCCGACACCGGTCATGCCGACGATAAAGCCCACCACCAGCCCGGCAATCACCAGGCCGAAATTTGCCAATTCCATGAAGACATCCAGAAGACGACAGGAAAAATCTGGCCCGCAGCATAGCGATTTTTCTTATAACCACCTATATCGATCCGATCTATCGTTATGCCATTTCGTGCTTCAGTGCTGCCGCCGGCCAGGTTTGAAACTGTGGGTGGAATTGATCCACACCGTGGCCAGCGCAATCAGCGACAAAATCAACAGCGCCCACGGAAACGACATCGCCCCCGCCCGGTCCAGCAGCAACCCGCCAAACAATCCGCCGCCGGCAATCGCCACGTTCCACGAGGTGGTGAGCATCGCCTGCACCACATCGACATGTTCACCGGCAGAGTCCGCTGCAGCGGTGAGCAGCAACGTAGCCGAACCGCCAAACGACAATCCCCACACCGCCATGCAGGCATAAATCAGCCACGGCGACGGTGCGGCCAGCGCCAGCACCAGTGCGGTCACGGCAAACACCGCGAGGCTGATCAGGGCCAGTCCGCGCAACCAGCGATCCACCAGCAGACCGATGATCCAGATTCCCAGCAGCGAGCACAGACCGAACACCAGCAACACCAGATCGACCCGCTCGGCGAGGCCGGCCTGCATCAGGAACGGGGCGATATAGGTGTAGAGAATGTTGTGGCCGAGCATCCAGGTCAGCACCACGAACAGTACCGGGCGTACGCCGGGCAAGCGCAGTGACTGCATCAGCGGCAAACGCTCGGCGCGAGCCTGGCCCGGACGGTCCGGCACCGCGATGACGATCCACGCTGCCAACACCAAAGCCAATGCCGACATGATCCCGAACGAGGCGCGCCAGCCGATCACATTGCCCAGCCAGGTGCCGGCCGGCGTTCCCAGCGACAGCGCCACCGGAGTGCCGAGCATGGCAATCGCCAGCGCCCGGCCCTGCTGATGCACCGGCACGATTCCGCGGGCGTAACCGGCCATGATCCCCCACGAAAGCCCCGCCGCCATCCCGGCCAGGAACCGCGACGCCAGAGTCACGCCGTAATGAGTGGAAAACGTGGTGACGGTGTTGAACAGCAGAAACCCGCCGACCGTCATCAGCAGCACACGCTTGCGCCCCCAGCCACGGGTGGCGACCGTCAGCGGAATCGCCGCGACAATCGAGCCCAGCGCATACAGCGTCACCAGTTGCCCCGCCAGCACTTCGCTCACATTGAGGCCCGCGCCGATCTGCGGCAACAGACCGGCCGGCAGGGTTTCGGTGAGGATGGCGATGAAGCCGGTCATGGCAAACGCCAGCAACGCGGCGTAAGGCAGTTTGTCCGTGCGGGTGGCCCTTTCCAGGCTCGTGTATTCGGCGCTTGCGGGGTCGGTCATGACAGGTGCAGCTCCCTTTGAGTCAAATCGGACGAAAGATTGTATACAAATCTTGCCGTCCGCCACTCTACCCGACCTGGCTTACTGCACGGGCAAAAAATTCAAAAACAGTAGGCTCTGGGCGTAATTCAAACCGATGCGCCGGTAGCGCTCGTCGAGCATCTGGGTCAGCAGATCGAGGCGCGCCACGACTTTGCCGAACTCCGTGGCGAAGCTCAGGTTGCTGCCCTCTTCTGAAATTTCGTTGGAGAACAGCAGCGGCTGGCCTTCCTTGTTCTGCCGCTGGGCGAGGATCCACGTGGCTTTTTCGATGTTGCGCGCGGCGTTGTTTACGAAGGTCGGGTTGATCGCATCGGTCATGCAGAACTCGGTGCGATTGCCGTGGGCGGTGACCAGCATGCTGCCAATGGCATAGATGAAGGCGCCGACCCGGTCACCGAGAAACTCCGGGCTCATCGCATAGCTCAACGCTGCGAGATCTTTTTTTCCGCCCAGCGTCGGCAACGGTTGCTGCTGTTCGATCGCCAGCCGCACCTGCTTGACCGCCGTGCGAATGTCGAGGAAGCCGGATTTGCGCAATTCGTCCGGGTTGCGCAGGTACAACTTGCCCATCAGGCGATAAAGGCTGTCGAGGTTGTCGCGCATCGCCAGCGTAGCCATGCGGTCGACGCTGGTCTGGAGAAACTCCTGGGGCCTGCCCTCGCGCATCTGGGTGATGAAATTGTTGCCGTCCTGATGGCTGCAAGCGCCGAGCAACAGGGTCGACAGGCAGGCCAGCAACAGGCACGGGCGATGAATGAATGCAGCGATGTGGGGCAAAACTCTCGGCATGAATTCTTTGACGGACACATTCCTGTGCGGCGGGAGTCACCGCAACCTGGCCATGGATAGAGCCGGGGATTGCGCAAAAGTGCAGTGCCGCAGCGTTTTCCCGACTTTCGGCGTTTGACGAATCACCATTTAGTCCGACTTTATTTTTGCAATAAACGTTTAATCGTCTATAAATTTTCATTCAAACGACAATTAGCATGACTATTTAGTGATTTTGAAAACAACAACAAAAAGGAAGGTCAACCATGCTTCAATCCCGACACTCACTCTGCGGCCTCGGACTGTCCCTGATGATCGCCACCCTCTCCGCCCAGGCCGCCGGCCTGTCCAGCGAACACAAAGCCTTCGGCAAAACCAATGACGGCACACCCGTCGAGCAATACATCCTGCGCAACAGCCACGGCATGCAAGCCACGGTCATCACCTACGGCGCGACCTTGCAGGCCCTTCAGGTGCCGGACAAACACGGCAAGCTCGACGACATCGTCCTCGGTTTCGACGATGTGCAGGGTTACCAGAAAGGCACCGCGTACTTCGGCGCAACCATCGGCCGCTTCGGCAATCGCCTGGCCGATGGCGCCTTCGAGCTCGACGGCAAACGCTATCAAGTGCCACAGAACGACAAGACCAATGCCTTGCACGGCGGCACTCAGGGCTTCGACAAGAAGGTCTGGAAGGCACAGGAAACCAAGGACAAGGATTCGGTCGGTGTGACCCTGACCTACCTGTCGGCGGATGGCGAAATGGGTTTCCCCGGCAACCTCACCACCGAAGTGACCTACCGCCTGACTGACAACAACGAACTGCACATCGACTATAAGGCCAGCACTGACAAACCCACGGTGCTCAACCTCACCAACCACAGCTACTTCAACCTCGCCGGTGCGGGCAATGGCGACATCCTCAAGCAGGTCGCCACCCTGCACGCCAGCCATTACACCCCGGTCACAGCCAAACTGATCCCGACCGGCGAACTGGCCCCGGTGGCCGGCACACCGATGGACTTCACCAAACCGACTGCCATCGGCCAGCACATCAAGGCCGATCACCCGCAATTGAAATTCGCCGAACCGCAACACGGCGGCTTCGATTTCAACTGGGCGCTGGACACCAAGGGTGACGTCAGCAAACTCGCCGCTGAAGTCAGCGACCCGCAATCCGGCCGCCACCTCCAGCTGTACACCAATGAACCCGGCGTGCAGTTCTACACCAGCAACTTCCTCGACGGCACGGTCAAGGGTAAGGGTGGCAAGGTCTATCCGCACTGGGGCGCGTTCACTCTGGAGACTCAGCATTACCCGGACTCGCCGAACCAGCCGAACTTCCCGACTACCCGGCTGGATCCGGGACAGACCTACACCCAGAGCGTGGTGTTGAAGTTTTCGGCGAAGTAAAAGCAAGAGATCGCAGGCTGCGGCAGCGTCTACAGGGGAAAATTAATCCTGATGTAGAGCTGCTGCAGGCTGCGATCTTTTTGCTTTTTGAAGCCTTGGACTGGCGCTGCCCACTCTAAATATCGATCAAGGCAGACAGAAGTAACCGAAATTCAGGGACTCAGCTGATTACGGCGCCTTTCGGGCCACTGGAAATCAACGCGGCTCCACAGGCGGTTTTCATGCCGTCCAGCGCGATGGGCACGCCATCGACGGTGTAGGTGCTGCTGCCCTCGGCAATAGGGAAAACCCCTTTGCATAAGGGACAGCTGACTTTGTGACCCACCCCGGCAATTGGCTTACCGTTGAGGTTGGTTTGGGAGAATGCTTCGAGCACCTTCCCACCGTGAGTGGTGGAGTCGCCCAAGCGGATTGCGTCTTTCATCACGTCACTCCATTGACAAGTATTGATTACTCATACTTCAACGTTGTCTTGAGCAGCATTGAAACCGGTTTTCCTCCGGTTCCTATATTTATCGTTTCTCAGTCATCCATACGTCTTCATACCCTTGCGCATCAGTAATGAACTTTGCCCCTGTGGGCAGAGAGAGAAAGCTCACCGTCTGCGGCAGAATTTCATTCAAGTGGCGAACATGGACAGCCTGGTAAAAATCATCCGCCGCAGCGCAATACTCTCCGCAGTGAATGAACCAACTTACATTTCCTCCCTCGGGCGGCTCCACTCTACTGCCGTAAATGGGAGATCGGCCGAGTGTCTTCAGGGCGACAGCAACCATGTCCTCAGGGGGCTGGATGGCCAGCCCATATTTTTCACAGAGTATTCTCTGAGACGAGTCGGGAGTGGTCGTTTCAAGCTCGCTCAAGAGATTTTCCTCCGACCACCGTGTTGTTCTTCGCCCATCACTTCAACTCTGAAGCCACCAGTTCAGAAGCGTCTCGTCCTCGTCGTCATCAATGTTTTTATAGATGTTTGCGTAATACCATTGGATGCCGGTTTTCTCGCTAAACCGATCAAAAAACTGATTGATCTTATCCATCCCATTGATCGCCGGGACGGCTAGCGAGAGGTTGCCCTCATGTACACCGTCCAGTGTTCCACCCAGCTCAAGACCGACACCTCGTTCAAGTCCGTCTATTTCCTCAGGGGGAATGTAATCGGCATAAATGTGGATGCAAAAATTGCCACCTCGCTTCAACACGTCTGCATGGGCGTTTTTGTTCTTGATCGAGATCACATCACCCCGTGCCAGATTCAGCGCCAGGCCCGGAGAGGAAAGCAGCTCATATGTATCCTCCGCAACCTGTCGAGCCGGCAGTTCCTCGTACACCGGGCCATCGTCATCTGCGACGAATACTTGAATCAAAACAGGTGCGCTTCTATCGTCCATACGGTGCTCCGCAGCTTCCACGTTCAACACACGACATACCTTCTTTCACGTAACCACTGTTCCCAGCGCTCAGGTTACAGGATGCACCCTCAAGATCCACGTTTACATCGGCGAGGTTGCCACCATTGGACGTCGCCACGTTCTTGTGGCCCAAGTGCATGTCATCCGGGTTTGTAGAGGTATGTCCACAACGCCAGCACTTGTAGACACCCACAGGCTTGCTCTTGGCAATAAGCTTTTTGCGGCAAGCAGACTGCCCTTTCCGACTGCCACCACCGACCTTGCTCGCCGCCATGTCTTGAGCCGATGCTCCATGACCATCTTTCAGTGCGACCTTTGACGGGGCTTTTTTCACCAGACCAAGCGGGTCGATCCACTGGGTTGGATTAGGTGCGTATTGGTGAAGGTTGATACCACCAGCCAGGCCTATCGGATCCTTCGAGATGAAGCGCCCGACCTGCGGATCGTAGTATCTGTAGCGGTTATAGTGCAGACCCGTTTCATGGTCGTGATATTGCCCCTGGAAACGTATGGGGTTGGTCAATCCGTGCTGGACAGCAAAACTGGTCTTCTCTTCCTTTACTTGTCCCCACGCCTGGTAACGAGCTGCCCACACCACCTGCCCCTTTTGGTCTGTCAGCTCGAGGGGAGTCCCCAGATGATCACACTGATACCAGGCCAACACATCGAAGGGTTGCGCCTTCGGCTCATGAGCCCATAACGGGTCATCATCGAGGCTGTAACTCCCGAGGTACTCAGGCTGACCAACCAAATTGATCGGACTCTGTCGAAGCGCCTGCGCTATGGGTATAAACGTGCCCGGCTCATAAATGTAATGCACGGTACGCCCGGTACCGCCGTCCATGTCGGCAGGGCTGCTTTCCCACGACAAATTGTCTCCATCCCAGCCGTAGAGTGTCAGGCTGCAACCGAGCTCACGCTGTATGCGTCCCTGTTCATTTCGATTCCAGTGCGAACCGGCTTCGTGACGATGCTTGAAGTGCGCCGTCGAATTCTTGTAAATCCGACGCCCCAGCGCATCGTAAGCAAACTCGACAGAGAGACGAGAGTCTTCAAAATGAACCAGTCGATCAAACAAATCCCACCGCATTTGACTGCGGTTGCCATTGTGCCAACGCAGCGTCTGATTTCCGCGCTCGTCGTATTCATAGTGGGTACCGGCATACTCGCGTATCAGGTTATCCAGAAGCTTGCTGCGTGGAGGATCGAGTTCCAGAGGCCTGCGTACCTCTGAAGCCTTTTCATCGAGCAGGTTACTGGCCGGGTCGAAAGAGAATGTCTCCAACCCATTACGGCTCACGGCACTGAGCAATCGCCCGACCGGATCATAGCGATAGACTGCTGGGCCTCGGCGACTATCGTTGAGCTCGGACAATTGGCCGACAGCGTCATACTTGTATTCGCGCTTGAGCAATGTGGACTTGTCATCCACTCGCGCCAGTAATTGCTCTTGCAGACGACCAGCAGGGTCCCACTTCTGCGTTTGCAATAAATGGTTGCCCTGATGACGGGCAACCTCTCGATGCAGGTCGTCACGCTCATACCCGACCAGCTCGTGCTCATCCAGACGCAGCGCAAGCAAGTGGCCACTGCCATAGGTCAGCCAACTGACACGGTGACCGTCTGGGCGAGTCGTCGCAACGCATTGATTGAGCACGTCATACTCATGCTTCCAGATAGCAACTGTCGGCTGCTCAAGACCCAGATAGTGCTGGTGCTCTCTCGTCAGATTGCCCGCCGGATCATAGAACCACTGCAGGCGGCTCTGATCGTTCGTGGCCATGACCATGTTTCCATTGCCGTCGTAAGCAAAGGTCTCGCTTTGAGCTGTCTCGCCAAGACTCGCGTGACGCCCGATCAATCGTCCCATCGGATCGAATGTCATCGAGATAACGCGCTCTGCGGATACAGCCTGAGCCAATCGGCCAGTTTCGGGATCGTACTGATATCGAGTCGTGCGACCGTCGAACCCCGTCTCCTCAAGGAGTCGTCCTACCGGATCGTAATGGAACTGGGTACGTTGATTGTTCTCGTTTTCGAGTGCCACCAGGCGCCCCAGCCGATCCCAGCGATAACAAAGACTCTGTTCGCAAGCATCGACTCTCTCGGCGATCAACCCCGCTGCCGTGTAAGTCCAGGTCGTGCAGCGATCCAGGCCATCAACATGGGTCAGCAAACGCCCTTCGGCGTCGCGTTTAAAGTGTTCTTCAGTTTTATCGGAATGCGTAACAAGTACAACGTGTCCCGACTCGTACTGGTATTCAGTACTCTGTCCCGCTGCATCAGTGAAGCAGATCATCTGACCGCGTTCGTTGTATTCCCAGGCACTGGCCTTACCCGAACAGTCTGTGTATTTCAGCAACAAGCCTGCATCGTTGTATTCGAGTTTCTTTTCGTTGCCATTGGCGTCCTTGATAGCAACAGGTCGACCAGCCTTGTCATAGGCATACTCCGTCTTATTGCCCAATGGATCGACGGACTCCACCAGATTTCCAGCGTCATCGTAGGCGCGTTCCCACTGCCCCCCCTCCGCATCGCTGATCCTGATCAACTGATTCTGATCGTCATAAGCGTAGTGAGCCACACTTCCGTCGGGACTTATGTGCTCGAGCAAGTTACCTCGCTCGTCATAACTGTAACGTTCAGTACTTCCGTCGGTATGAACGTGACGAATCACATTTTTGGCTTCATCGCGGAAGAACCACTCCGATCGTTCGTCCGGATATCGAATTCGATAGGTGTAGCCCAAAATGTCGTAGTAATGCCAGGTCTCGTTGCCCTGTGCGTCAGTAACGTACGTGAGACGAATGTTTTCGTCCCAATCCAGGCGAGTATCGAAACTGCCGTCGTCAGCCCATTCGCGAACAGCTTTGGCATCAGCGGTGTGCCCTTGCCATTGCAGATTCATGCCACGGCCGGTGCGATCGGTATATCGGGTGAGTAGATGGTGTTGGTATTGGTATTCCCAGGTCGCCCCGTTCTCGTCTTGTGCCTGAACCAAGTCCCCGAAGTCATCGTACTGATAGTTGCAGAGTTGCCGCCGGGGTGCACCATCGCAAATTTCCCAAAGGCCTGTTATCCGGCCATGGTCGTCGATGAGAGTACCTACATGTAGGAGAACCTGAGTCACGTCATCCTGATAAGTGATCAGATCTGAAAGAACAGAGACATCACCGTGGCGATGCTCGTAATGCAGCATCAACCCGGCACCATTACGCATCACCACATTCGTCAGCCAGTAACTGCGACCACGGCGCACATAGGTTTCTTTTCGCTCCAAACCAAAGCAAACCAAAAGTTGATCTTCGCTCAAGCGTACGAGTGTGACGTTTTCAACGGCGCTGTATTGGAATTGGCCAACCTTGGGCAATGGAAAGTCAATACTTCGACCGTCGGCGCCAAAAAACACTAATCCGTCACCCCGACAGTCAAACCGGGTAGAAAACTCCGTCACCCACCGTGCTCCCAACTCGCTCGTGTCAAATGCATCAAATCGAGAGCTGTAAGTACGCACCCATTCAATCGGGAATGGACCGGGCAGGCTGAAGTCGGTGTGGCTCAAGGATTCTGAGCCCAATGCAAAGTTGATACTGTTGCAAGTACCGGTACAGCAACCGTTCTTATCCCCCTTCGCGGCCTGACTTGCCGGGCTTTCCTTATTGCTCGCGCCCAGTTGACCATCAGTACCCTGACGTTGAGCTTTACTGGTCGCACCCGGTTTGACACTGGCGCTCTGTCCATGAGCATTACGCTTGCGCCAGCTGGCAACGGCCCCAGTCAGCATGACGAGCAACCAACCGATCGAATGCTGGACACCTGGGTCACTCAGCTTGGTCAGTTGACCGCGCAGTTCCGGCCCCATTGCTCGCAAGGTAGAGGTATGGCTCAGTACCAGGTGTTTGACCTCGTCAGGCATCAGAGCCCGCGAGGCGCTATTGGCCAGCCCTTTACCAGCAGCTTTGTATGCGCTGAATACCGCTCCGAAAATGTTGCCTATGGCAGCCTTCGGATCACTGAGCAGTTTGTCGCCAGCAGCGCTGATCTGCTTCTTCGCAGCCTGCACAGAGCCCTTTGTATCGAGCTCACCTTTGACAACGGTTTCAAGTCCTTTCGCAATCTCGTTGATCGCACTCTCACCAAGCTTGCCTGCATCAGAAAGTATGCCGGCCAACTTTCCCTGGGCCTGTTTCGCGAAGTCGTCAATAGTACCGACGATCGTGGCATTCAGATGACCAATCAAGACTTCGATCAATGAGTCGCCGAGCAACATCTTTGCGCTGCTACGCAACTCCTGTCTAACCAGGAACAACGTGGGCCGCAGACTCATGCGTGCCGCAGCCATGCTAGGTGGTGCAGGCAGCACGCCTATCAAGTTGATGCCCAGACTGACCCAATCGAGCACTTCGCGCTTTTTGCTCTTGGATAACGTAACGATGTCACCCAATGCGTCGACCAGCGCCATGATGTTGCCAACCACCGGCAACGAGCCCGCAACGTTTTTAATCCGGTCAAGCGTAACAACACCTCCGCTGATGGATTGGAGCCAGGCATCGAATTTAGCCGCTCCGCGTCCAACATCCTTTGCGTCGATAACATTGAGCGGAACGACGGCAACCTGAGGC
>NZ_JALJDY010000016.1:0-92776 GCF_023242425.1 Pseudomonas sp. MWU12-2029
CCCCTGAAAATAGATCTGTCCCCTTTTGTGGTGGAAGCGCCACCTCTGAGGCTATAGGATCTTTTCCAGGAGATGGCATTCCTCCTCAAACCGCCTCGTGCTGATGATGCCTACGTGAACCCTGGACAGGGTGCGTAGGTGTGTCTCCTCCCCTGTCCCACTACACCAGGACAGGATCATGATTCGACTTATTCAACCCGCCGTTTTTCGCGTTTCCCCTCTGCTCCCTGTTTGGCCGCAACAGCCTGAAGAGGTGGCCCCGACATGCTGAAATCACTGCTGGTCATTGCCGCAGGTGCCTCACTGGGCGCCTGGTTGGGCTTTAAAGGGGACGGGCTTTAAAGGGGACAGATTTATTTTCTATTTTCTGAAAATAAATCTGTCCCCTTTAAAGAAGAAAGCACATCACTCTTCAGTGGAATGGCTCGGCTCCTGGCTGGCTTCAGCTTCCATCTTCAAGCGGTCAGCCTTGCTGATGTACTTGGGCTTGTTGCTTTTCGGCGCCAGTTTGGCGTTGGCCTTTCTGGATTTTTCCTTGAAGAGTTGTTGCAGTTTCTTCTGACGATTCATGGTGTCTTGCCTGGCTTGGAAGTGGGTGGATGATATCAGCTTCGACCCGGCGGGTTGCGCCGCATCCGTTACGCACAATCGAGCCTGTCGCGCAGAAACTCGATGAAGCGTTGGGTCTTGGCCGGCAGCAGCCGGGTCTCGGTCAGCGCATAGACCGGGACCGGGGGGGCTTGCCATTGCGGCAAGACGCGCCGCAACGAACCGCTCGCCACGTCCTGCGCTGCGATGCCATCCGGTAACAGCGCGATGCCCAGGTCCAGAGAGGCCAGACGCCGGAGCATGCCCACGCTATTGACTTCGAATCGCCCACCGACAGCCACTTGCTCGCTTCCTTTCTCGTTGGTCAGCGTCCAGCGGTCAGCATCGGGACCGCGCATTCTCAGGCATTCGTGATTCACCAGTTGAGCGGGTTGCTCCGGTTCCCCGGCGACATCCAGATATCCGGGTGATGCGTAGAGGCCGCGTTTCAGACTTGCGAGCCTGCGGGCGATCAGGTTTGAGTCGGGCGGTTCCCCCATGCGAATGACCACGTCTACAGGATCGCTGATCAAGTCTGCCTGATGCGGTGTGAGGTCGAAATCGAAGTGGATGCCGGGGTATTCTCGGGAGAACTCTGCAATGAGCGGCACCAGGTAAATGTTGGCAAAATCCACCGGCAGCGAGGCCCGCAGCAGCCCGCTCGGCCTTGCGAGCATCTCGCCCAACTGCTCGTGAGCCAGCCGCGCCTCTTCCACAATCCGCTTGCAGCGTTCGTAGTAAAGCTGTCCCGCTTCCGTCAGTTCGATGCGGCGTGTGGTGCGATGCAACAGGCGCAGGCCAATGGATTTCTCCAGGCCACTGATCCGTCGGGAAAGCGTTGAATTGGGCATGCCCAGCGACTCCGCGGCCCCACGAAAACCACGCCTCTTCACGACTTCCACAAACAACGCCATGTCATTCAAGTATTCCAACGCCCATTGCTCCACCTATGGATCAGTCATTTCAATTTAACCGGATTTATCCCGTTTTTGAATTGACTGAAGATGCGCCCGACACTGTTGAGGAGCACCGCAATGAACGTACCCTTTTCCGAAGGTTTCAACGCTGACAATGCTGCCTTTCTGCTGATCGATCACCAGGTCGGCACCATGGGCTGGGCCAGATCGATGCCCTTTGAAGAACTCAAGCGCAACGCCCTGATGCTCGCCAAGGCCGCGCGCATTCTGAAAATGCCCGTCGTGTTGACGTCGAGCATGGAAGAGCACGCACAAGGCCCGCTTCTGAGCGAGCTTGAGCAGATCCTGCCGACCGCATTCGCGAGCCGCATCAAGCGCCTCGGCATCGTCAATGCGATGGACGACGAACACTTCGCCGCCGCCGTGAAAGCCACCGGGCGCCGGAAGCTCATCATCGCCGGCGTGACCAACGACGTCTGCACCGTTTACCCGGCGCTCTCGCTGCTGCGCGATGGCTATGAAGTCCAGGTGGTCGCCGATGCCGGTGCCTCACCGACCAAAATGGCCGATGACATCGCATTGCGTCGCATGGACAAGGCCGGGGTCACGCTGACGAGCACCAATCAATTGATTGCCGAATTGGCGGGAAGCTGGGCGACGCCAGAAGGTGGCGAACTGGTTCAGGTGTTGATGGAGTCTTTTGGTAACTGAGCCAGTCAGCGGGCGAGCCCGGGATAGCGCCTCCCGGACTCGCTCGAATGGAGACGTCACCTCAAGCCAGCACGTCGGTAATCCACCGCACCTGCTGTGTGAGCTCCTGCACCTTGCGCTCGCACACCCCATGCCGCGCCCGCCCGAAGTGGCTCAGGGTCTGTTGCTTGTGCCGTAACCGGTGCTGCCACTTGCTGACAAACGCCGGGCTGCGGGCCTGCAATTGCAGCGGACCGAAGTACAGTTCTTCGGCGGAGTAAATCACCGGCTCGCCACGCTCGGCGACGATGATTTCGTAGTCGAAGCGGTTTTCCCGCAGGACTTCTTCGCAAAGGATCCGGTAGTCGTTGTCCATCAACCATTGGCGCAGCGGTTGCTCGCCGCCGTTGGGTTGCAGGATCAGGCGTTCGAGGCCGCTCAGGCGCGCCTTGCCAGCTTCGAGAATGTCGCGGATGGTCTCGCCGCCCATGCCGCACATCGTAATCGCATTGATCCCATCAGCCGGTTCCACGGCCATCAAGCCATTGGCCAGACGCACGGTGATCTGCTGCTGCAGATCGTTCTCGCAAACGGTGCGTTCAGCCGAGCGAAACGGTGTCAGAGCCATCTCCCCCGCCACCGCCGCCTCGATTGCACCACGACGCATCAACGCCACCGGCAAGTAGCCGTGATCCGAGCCGATATCGGCCAGGCGCGCACCGGCGGGTACGTGCGCAGCGACACGCTCCAGGCGCATGGACAAAGTCTGTTCGTTCAACCGCAACCTCTTTCGACTTGGGCATCCGGGATCGGGGCGCGATTCTGGGGGGACTACACCAACACCGTCAACCACGCCGACAGCAACAACAAAAACGCCAACCCGGCATTCATGCGCCTGAATGCCCGTGGCGAGCCAAAGAACCGCGCACTGCCCACACCCAGCACCGCCCACGCCGTCATGCACGGCAGGCAGACCAGCAGAAACACAAAGGCCAGCAACAGCATTCGCATCTGTTCATCGCCATTTCCGCCAAACACGCTCACCACCGCCACCGCCATCATCCACACCTTGGGATTGATCAGTTGCAGGCCGGCGGCGCCATAAACGCCGACCCCTTCTTCACCCGCCGTTGCCGGGTCAAGGGACGGCGGCGTACTGCGGAAGATCTGCCACGCCAGCCAGCTCAGCCACAGCACCCCGGCCCAGGCCATTGCCTGCTGCACGCGGGGATAACGCAGCAGCGTTTCACCCACGCCGAGCCCGACCACCAGCACCACCAGCGCCGCCGACAGACAGGCACCGAAGATGATCGGCAGCGTGGCCACCATCCCGCGCCGCGAACTGTGGCTCATCACCAGAATATTGGTCGGCCCTGGGGTGATCGAGGCGACGAAGGAAAACAGCAGAAAGGGCAACAACGATTCCATGGGATGGACTCCGGATCAGAACAGGAGTCCATGGTCGCGGTTGCGAGACGTTCAGTCTGGAAGGTTTGAGCAACGCTTGCGATAGTCCGCCGGCGTCAGGTGATAGGCGCGGCGAAACCAGCGGCCGAGATGGCTTTGATCGGCAAACCCCAGCGCACTGGCGACGTCGACGGGCGTTTCGCCTCGCGCCAGCAATTGCCGGGCCCGAGCCAGTCGCAACTGGATCAAGTAACCGTGGGGCGCGAGCCCGAAGGCCGACTTGAAGGCCCGGGTCAGCCGAAAGCGATCAACCCCGCAGGCCCGGGCCAGATCATCCAGCCCGATGTCTTCGAAGGCATGGGCATGCAGGTAGTCCCGCGCCACCTGCGCCACGCGCGGCAAGCGTGGATCGAACGCCTGACGCTTGCGCCAGTCGAGGTGGGACGTCAAAGCCCCCAGCAAGTGGTCGACCGCGCTCTGCCGGACGATACGCAGGTCACCGTGATGCAGGGCCTGAAAGGCCTGATTGATGGACGTGGCCAGACGCGGATCCTGGCTGAGGGTGTCGGCGAATCCGAGCTGACTGTTGTCCGGCGCCTGCTCGAACAGCGCCAGCAACTCGCGCTCCAGCCAGTGCGGATCGAGATAGAGCATGGAATAGGTAAAACCTTCCTCGGTGGGCGCGTGCCCGTCGTGGATCTCCTCTGGCTCCAGCATGAAAATCTTGCCCGGCGTACTGAAATGTCTCACCCGCCGGCAATCGAACTGCTGAACCCCTTGCTCGGTGACACCCACCAGAAAGCTGTCATGCCAGTGCGGATCGTAGGCATGCCCCTGGAAATGGGCACGGATCGACTCGATGCCGGTGTCGGCATCCTGAGACAGGTCGATCCAGTTGCGTTTGTCCACGCAAAGGCTCCGGAGAATTGGGTTCGATGCCTAACTTACCGCGCTTCACATCGAAGCGTTTAGAAGATTTGTGCAGGTTGACTGACGCAGGCCAGGCGCAAATTTAATGAACCCTCGGTTTCACCGCCCGCCTAACCGAATGACCATCAGGAGGTAGCTCATGCAAATCGAAACCACGTGGATTGTGCTGGCCATCATTCTTTTGCTCGTCGAACTGTGGGCAATCAATCGGGTACGCAAGAGCGAAGGGAAATCGAGCAACAAGGGCGTCTGGATCGTACTGATCGTGTTTGTACCGTTACTGGGACTGATCGCCTGGGCCCTGGCAGGACCGAAACACATTACCCAGGCCTGAATCTGCGAAAAGCGCAAAACAACCAGGCCCCGATCATTCGGGGCTTTTTCATGGACGGCGGATTTGTATCGCACTGTGTACGGGATGCCTGCTGATACACACGCCCTTAACTCGGGAGCAAAACCGAAACAGCACGGATACACCAGCAGGTTTTACTGGGCTCCAGTTCAGAAGGGTTCACCCAGAACCCCATCCCCGTCGATTGCAAAGGAGCCTGACCATGAAACCTGCACTGCACACCACCGCTACCGGCAACACCCGTCGCCGCCTGCTGGGCCTGTCGATTCTCGCCACCGCCCTGATGCAATTCGGCGCGTTCGCCAACGCTCAATCGGCGGCACCGGAACCGGTCAAGACCGTAGCCGCCACTGTAAGCGCCGACCTGCCCTTCGGCCCGTTGAAACATGTGAAGGCCGGTGTGCTGGACGTGGCCTACGCCGAAACCGGCCCGGCCGATGGCCCGGTGGTGATTCTGCTGCACGGCTGGCCCTACGACATTCACAGCTACGACGAAGTCGCACCGATTCTGGCGGCCAAGGGTTATCGAGTGCTGATGCCGTATGCGCGGGGTTATGGCGATACGCACTTCCTTTCCGACAAGACTGTGCGCAACGGTCAGCCGGCGGCGCTCGCCAGTGACGTGATCGATTTCATGGATGCACTGAAAATCAAACAAGCCGTACTCGGCGGCTACGACTGGGGCGCACGTTCGGCGGATATCGTCTCGGCGCTGTGGCCTGAGCGCGTCAAAGCGCTGGTGTCGGTCAGCGGCTACCTGATCGGCAATCAGGCCGCCGGTAAGAACCCGCTGCCGCCCAAGGCCGAGCTGCAATGGTGGTATCAGTTCTACTTCGCCACCGACCGTGGTGCGGCCGGTTACGCCAAGAACACCCACGATTTCGCCAAGCTGATCTGGCAAACCGCCTCACCGAAATGGGCGCTGGACGATGCCACCTTCGACCGCAGCGCCAAGGCTCTGGAGAACCCGGATCACGTCGCCATCACCGTGTTCAACTACCGCTGGCGCCTGGGCCTGGTGCAGGGTGAAAGCCAGTACGAAGCGCTGGAGCAGAAACTCGCCACCGCGCCGTCGATCAGCGTGCCAACCATCACCCTGGAAGGCGATGCCAACGGCGCCCCACACCCGGCGCCCGAGGATTACGCAAAACGCTTTACCGGCAAATATGAGTTCCGTCTGATCAACGGCGGCATCGGCCACAACCTGCCGCAGGAAAGTCCGCAGACCTTCGCCAAGGCAATTATCGACGCCGATCACCTCTGAAGCAATACGCCGAACGGCTCGTCATTTGACGAGCCGTTTTTCCTTGGACGGCCGATAACCGAAATAGGCGCTGTAGCACTTGCTGAAATGGCTTGGCGAGACGAACCCGCAAGCCACCAACACATCCACCTGGGACAGCTCGGTGTGCTGCAACAAACGCCGGGCCTCAGTGATGCGCAGTTCCATGTAATAACGCTGCGGCGTGGTGCCCAGTTGTTCCTTGAACAGCCGCTCCAGCTGACGCCGGGAACGCCCGGCGTACACTGCCAGTTGTTCCAGCTCCAGCGGCTCTTCGAGGTTGGCGTCCATCAGCTTCACCACTTCGCGCAACGGCGCACTGACGCTGATGTTTTCGGTGGGTTTGATCCGCCGGTAGCGCGATTCCTCGAACGCCAGAATGTCTTCGATGCCCTCGACCAGCGCCTTGTCGTGCAGGCCCTTGATCCAGTCCAGTGCCATGTGGAATGCACCGGACGGGCTCGACGCCGTCAACCGGTCGCGGTCGATCACATAAGGCTCGCTGCTGACCTGGGTGGCCTTGGAGATTTCCGCCAGCGCCGGTCGATGCTCCGGGTGAATCGCACAGCGATACCCTTCCAGCACCCCTGCCCGGCCCAGAAACCACGAACCGTTCCACAACCCGGCCAACAGCACGCCGGCCTCGGCGGCCATTTTCAGCAGGCCGATGAACTCGTCACTGGCCTTCAATTCCGTGCGGTAACCGCCGCAGATCACCAGCAGATCCAGTTCCTGCAACACACTCGCGTCAAGCCGTGAATCCGGGCGGATTACCAGCCCAAGGTCGCTGATCACTTCACCGTCGCTCAGGCCAAAAGTGCGGGTGGAAAACAGACCGGGACGCAGCAGATTGGCGGTGACAAGGGTGTCCAGCGCCTGGGTGAAGGCCGGCAGGGAAAAATGCTCCAGCAGCACGAACCCGGTACGGGTCATGCGCCCCGCCCCGGAGGAAGGCTCGTTCAGGTAGCGAAGGTTCTTGCCCTTCATGCCACCGCTGAATTGACGTCGTTCGATCAAGATGCGGTCCATCAGTTACTTGTTATGCCGCCATGCTAACCGCCGGGGCGGCAAAATACTCGGGAATGAATGCAATTCGCCCCAACCGGTACAAACGTGCCGATCGGGGCGAAAAAGACCTGCGAAAAACCGCGATGAATCAGGACGCGTCGATCCAGATGGTTTTCAGCTCGGTGTACTGGTCATGGGCCCAGATCGACTTGTCACGCCCGCCGAAACCGGACTCCTTGTAGCCGCCGAAAGGCGTCGACGCATCGCCTTCGCCGAAGCAGTTCACGGTGACGATACCGGCGCGAATGCCCCGCGAGAGTTTCAGCGCATGGCGCAGGCTGCCTGTGTAGGCCGAGGCTGCCAGGCCATAAGCCGTGTCGTTGGCCAGGCTGATCGCCTCGTCGACCGAGCTGAACGTGGTCACGCTCAGCACCGGGCCGAAGATTTCTTCCTGGAACAGACGACTGTCACGGCTGACGCCATCGACGATGGTCGGCTCGACGAAAATGTTGTCGGCCGTGTTGCCCCCCGCCAACACCGAAAGATTCTCATCCCGGGCATGGTCGAGGTACGAACGGACCTTCTCGAAATGCGCCTTGCTGATCATCGAGCCCAGACGGTTTTCCGGGTCCAGTGGATCGCCCATTTTCCAGTCAGCCAGATGCACCCGCACGCGCTGGAGCAGTTGGTCCTTGATGTCGGTGTGCACGATCAGCCGCGACGACGCCGAGCAGTTTTCACCCATGTTCCAGAACGCGCCGTTGACCACGTGCTGGGCGACCAGATCGACGTCTTCGACATCGTTCATCACCACCGCCGGGTTCTTGCCGCCGCACTCCAGCACGATGCGTTTCAGGTTGGATTCGCTGGAATACTTGAGGAACAACCGCCCGGTGTCGGTGGACCCGGTGAAGCTGACCATGGCGACGTCCGGGTGACGGCCCAGCGGTTCGCCCGCTTCCTTGCCGCCGCCGGGCACCACGTTGAACACGCCGGCGGGAATCCCGGCCTGATGCGCCAGTTCGGCCACGCGCAGGGTGCTCAGGGTGGTTTCCTTGGCCGGTTTGACCACGATGGAGCAACCGGCGGCCAGCGACGGGCCGATCTTCCACGCGAGCATCAGCAGCGGGAAATTCCACGGCAACACCAGGCCGACCACGCCAATCGGTTCGCGCACCACCATGGTCACCGCGCCGTTACCGGTCGGTGCGGTCGAGTCGTAGATCTTGTCGATCAGTTCGGCGTGCCAGCGCAGGGTATGAATTGTCTCGGGCACATCGATGTTCTGGCATTCACGGATCGGTTTGCCGCTGTCGAGGCTTTCCAACACCGCCAGTTCATGGGAGTGGTCGTCGAGCAATTGGGCGAACCGCAGCAACACCGATTTGCGCGCCGACGGGGCCAGCCCTTGCCAGCGCCCGTCCTCGAACGCAGCCTTGGCGGCGGCGACAGCAACGTCCACGTCCTGGGCACCGCAGGCGGTAATCTCGGTTAACACCGCTTCAGTGGCCGGGTTGGTCGTGGTGAACGTCTTGCCGGACAGCGCGCTGCGAAACTCGCCGTTGATGAACGCCTGATTGCGAAATTCAAGCTTCGCCGCCAGTTCGCGGTATTGCGCTTGACTCAGAAGATCGGCCATTTCAAACCTCCGCGACGATGCGCGCCACATTCTGCTTCAGGGTTTTGATCACGCTTTCCAGCACTTCCTTCTCGGACGCATCCAGCGCTTGCATCGGTTTGCGCACGCCGCCGGCACGCAGGCCGACCAGCTCGCTGCCGTGCTTGATCGACTGAACGAACTTGCCGCTTTCCAGCACGTCCATCAGCGGTAACAGCGCCGACATGATCCGCCGGCCCTTGTCGAAGTTCTTCTCCAGAACGCAGGCTTCGTACAGCGCGATGTGCTCGGCCGGAATGAAGTTCGAACCGGCACAGACCCAGCTGCGCGCGCCCCAGGCGAAGAACTCCAGGGCCATGTCGTCCCAGCCGCAAGACAGCTGGATCGAGGGGTGCGAATGCGCCAGACGGTGCAACTGGGCGGTGTCGCCGGAGCTTTCCTTGATCGCGACGATGTTCTTGCAACCGGCAATCGCTTCGAAGAACTCAGGGCCCATCGCTACGCCCATCCGCGTCGGATAGTTGTAGAGCATGATCGGCAGGCCGGCCGCCTTGTCCACGGCCAGCACGTGGGCGGCGATTTCCTTTTGCGTCGGCAAGGCATACGGCGGTGAGCCCACCAGAATCGCGTCGGCCTCGATCGACTTGGCATGCTCGGCGAAGGCCACCGCATCTTCGGTGCGGATCCCGCCAGTGCCGATCACCAGCGGAATGCGGCCATTGATCACTTCCCTGGCGCGCTCGGCCACTTTCAGCCGCTCAGCGGTGGTGTGGGCGTAGTACTCACCGGTCGAACCACCGATGACGATGCCGTGAACCCGCGACTCGATCAGATACTCGAGCACTTCGGCGAAGACCGAGTAATCGATCTGGCCATCGGCGGACAAAGGCGTAATGGCAGGGGTAAAGATGCCGTCAAAGTTCATAGGGTTTTCTCCAGTGATTACAGTGTTCAATTCGTTGGCCCGACGCCGCTACGGCCCGGGCAAGGTTCAATTCAGCGAGGCAGCCTGTTGCAGGTTGAGCGAGCGGGTTTCCGGCGCGAGCACCCACGACAGCACCAGGCCGACCAAGGTGACGGCCGCCGCGATGTACATGGTCTGGGCGATGCCCAGCGTGCTCAGGGAAACCGGCACCAGATAAGTCCCCGCCGCCGCGCCGATGCGCGACAGTGAGGTGCCGACACCGACCGCGAAGGCGCGGATTTCCGTGGGAAACAGTTCATTGGGGTACACCAGCGTCAGCACCTGGGCGCCGCCGATGAACAAGGCGTAAACGGCAAAGAACGCGAGCACCAGCGCGTTGGGCCCGGCGTGACCGATGGCCAGCCCCAGCAGCGCAAGGCCGGAGCAGAGAAAGCTGTAGATCAGCAGATTGCGTCGGCCGACGCGGTTGATGATTCGGGTCGAAATCACGCAGCCGATGACAAAGAACAAGGTAATCGCCACCGAGCCCAGGGATGACCAGTCGCCCTGCAGATTCAGCGCGGCCAGCACCTTCGGCGCATAGGCATACACGGCAAACAGCGGCACCACCGAACAGGTCCAGAACACCACGACAAACAGCATCCGCTTGCCGTAGCCGGAGTGCAGCAGGTTAAGGATCGTCAGCTTCTCGCCCACCCGGTGCTCGGGAAGATTGGCCAGGGAGAAGTCGTTGCCGTAGACCTGTTTGATGACAGCCTCGGCTTCGGCGGCGCGGCCCTTGCTCAACAGCCAGCGCGGCGATTCGGGTGTGCCGATGCGCACCAGAAACAGCATCGCGCCGATGACCGCCGCGCTGGCCAGCACCAGCCGCCAGGCATCGGAGCCCCACAGCTTGAACATCAGTTCGCCCACCACATACGCCATCGCTGCTCCGGCGAACCACATGATTGTCAGTGTCGCCAGACGCGGGCCGCGATACTTGCGCGGCATGAACTCGACCAGCAGCGAAGTCGCCACCGGGTACTCGATGCCGACCGCCACCCCCAGCAGCAGCCGCAGGACAAACAGCGCCAACGCCGAATCGACCCACAGTTGCGCCAGCGATGCCACGATGAACAGGGTCGGCCCGACAAACAGCAGACGCTTGCGCCCCAAAACATCAGTCAGCCAGCCGCCGAGAAAACCGCCGAAGAAAATGCCGATCAGCGCCGAGGCGGCGATCATGCCTTCCCAGAAATCGTCCAGCGCCAGAGACCTGGACATATGCACCAGCGCCACGCCGATGATGCTCAGAACATACCCGTCGACAAAGGAGCCACCGGCCGAACGGATCGTCAGCAGACGATGAAAACCATTGAGCGGTACGTCCTCGATTGATACAGCAACGTTGTTCATTTCTTGTCCTTGTATTCAGTGCATCGTTACTTCAGCTCATCGCGAATCGCGGGCCATGAGCGTTCAACTTTCGCGGCCGGCGCGGTATTGCCCCCACTTCAGGTTCATGTTCACGCCCAGCGACAGAAACGGTTCGGGCGGGTTGCCCGTCGGCCCCGGAGCCTGCAACAGGAAATCGATCAAGCCGTCGCGCTGCCCGGCCAACCAGTCGGCCAGCAACTTGCCGGTGACCGTGCCACGGGTGACGCCCAGGCCATTGCAGCCCAGCGCGCCGTAAACGTTCGGCGCCAGTTCGCCGAAGAAGCCGTTGTGGTTCCTCGACATGGCCAGCGCCCCGCCCCAGGTGTATTCGAATTGCACCCCCGGCAGCATCGGGAAGCGCTGATCGAACGAGGCGCGGTGACGGTGCACGAAGCGCTCGTTGTATTTGCTGTTGCTGCGGCCATCGGGGTTGAAGCTGAAGCTGTTGCGGATCAACAAACGGTTGTCGGGGGTGCGCCGCACCGTGGTGCCGAACGGATCGGCGGGGATCGCGCCCCAGAACGGTTTGCCGCCCAGACGCGCCTGCTCCTCGTCGGTCAGCGGGCGGGTGATGCTGGCGTAGGTGTAGATCGGCAACATGCGGCCCTGCAGAAAACCGAAGCGCATGCCGAACGAGTTGTTGGCGAGGATCAGTTTGTCGGCGGTGATGCTGCCGTGAGCGTGCTTGAGCAAGGTTTTGGCGCCGTACTCCACTTCCAGAATCGGCGTGCGTTCGTACAGGGTGACGTTGGCCGGCAGACTGTCCGCCAGTCCCTTGACCAGCGCCGACGGCTGAACCAGCACCGCGCCGGGAGTGAATAGCGCCTTGCGGTAAAAACGAGTGCCCAGATGCTCGGGCAATTCTTCGGCCTCGATCATCTGATACGGCTGACCGAGCTTGTCGAGCCCTCGGCGATAAGCCTCCAGCACCGCGATCCCGCGTTCTTCCACGGCAGCCTGATACTTGCCGCAGGCTTTCATCTGGCAATCGATACCGAACTGATCGACCAGATTGCGCAGGATCGACTGACCTTCCAGGTTCAGCTTCAGACTGATCCTGGCCAGGTCGATATCACCGATATAGTCCTCGGCCCCGATGTCATGGGGCAGATCGATCGCGAAACCGGCATTGCGACCGGACGGCCCCAACCCCACTTCCTGCGCTTCGATCAGCACCACTTCCTCGTCGGGGAAGTTCAGCGCGAGCTGGCGTGCCGCCGCCAGCCCGGTGAAGCCGGCACCGACGACGACCCAACGCGCCGAACGGTGGCCGCGATGGCCAGGCTCGGGGCTGCGTGGCCGGCTCAGGTGGAACCAGCCACAGCTGTCATCATCGGCGGGCAGCGAACTGACTTTCATAGTGTTGAACCGTTTATTGTTGAAATGACAAATCGAACCCGACACGAAGCGAACGCGCGGAATCGCGTTGAATGAAAACAGCCATCAAAGTTGCGTAAATGAATGCGTTTGAATGACGGCTTTACGCCACGGGATAACCGCCACTCGAACTAACGAACAACCCGCTTACTTGGCCGCCGCCCGCGCATCGCTCAGCCAGCCGTCATAACTTTGCTGGTGGGCCTTGATCCATTCGGCAGCGTGGCGCTTGATGTCGGCCAGGGACTTTTCGCCGTTCTGCATCTTCAGGTTCTGCGCACTTTCGTCGGCGGTGCTGATGCTGACTTCGGAGAGGAACTTGCGGGCTACCGGGTTCTTCTCGGCGAATTCCTTGTTCATGACGGCATTGATCGTGTCCACCGGGAAGCCGAGGTTCTTGCCTTCGTAGAAGGTGTCCTTGCTTTCCTTGCCGTCAGGCAGATCGGTGTAAGGCACCGGTAGCCAGACCACGTCGCGCCCTTCGACCAGCACGCTGGAAATCCACTGCGGCACCCAGGTAAAGAACAGCACCGGTTTGCCTTGCTGGTAGCGGGCAATGGTGTCGGCCATCAAGGCGAAGTACGAGCCGCGGTTGTCGACAACGGTCGGTTCCAGGCCGTAAGCCTTCATGTGGTGTTCGACCATCACTTCGCAGCCCCAGCCCGGGTTGCAACCGGTCAGGTCGGCCTTGCCGTCACCGTTGCTGTCGAACAGCTTGGCGATCTCCGGTTTCTTTAGATCCGACAGATCCTTGATGTGATAGGCGTCTGCGGTTTTCTTGTCGATCAGGTAACCCTGCAGCACGCCTTTCATGATCTGCCCGACCTTGACCATCACGTCATCGCCACCGGCCTTCTCGTAAAAGGCTTCGTGCAGGTGCTCCCACTCATGCACGGTGAAGTCCGCGTCGCCGTAGGACAGCGCGAGGAACATCGCCGGGTAATCGGTTTCCTTCGGCTGTTTGACGTCGTAGCCCAGTTCCTTGAGCCCGGCGATCACCACTTCACCGCGAAAGCGCTCTTCGGCGATGGTCGGGAAAATCGGCGTGATCGACACACCGGCGCCGGGTTTGTTGGCATCGGCCGCATAGGCTGCCGAACACAGCACCGTGCCCAGCAAGGAAGCAACCACACCTGCCACGACGCTTTTCTTGAGATTTGCCAGTTTCATGTTTCACCACGCTTTGGAGTTTTAATCGGTGAGCAGAAAGGTTCAGTTAATGACCGCACGAGCAACGTTCTTCTTTTTCTTCAACTTCATGACCAGGCCGACCGGCCCGCTCTCATACCAGCGCTGTCCGGTGGCCAGATCGCTGCTGCGTTCACCCATGGCCTGGGTCAGGCGATCGAGGAACACCGCCAGCAACACCAGCCCTGCTCCGCCGACGCTGGCCAGGCCCATGTCGAGGCGACCGATGCCGCTGAGCACCATCAGCCCCAGCCCGCCGACCGAGATCATCGAGGCGACCACCACCATCGACAGCGACAGCATCAAGGTCTGGTTCAAGCCGGCCATCATGGTCGGCGCGGCCAGCGGCAGTTGAACCTTCATCAGCATCTGCATCGGTGTGCAGCCAAAGGCCCGCGCCGCCTCGACCTTGTCCGCCGGCACCTGACGGATGCCGAGGTTGGTCAGGCGCACCAGCGGCGCGACGGAGAAGATGATCGTGACGATCACACCGGGCACGTTGCCGATGCCGAACAACATCACCACCGGCACCAGGTACACGAATGCCGGCAGGGTCTGCATGGCGTCGAGCACCGGGCGGATGATCATTTCCGTGCGGTCGCTGCGGGCACACAGGATGCCCAGCGGAATGCCGATCACCGCGCAGAACAACAGCGAGGTCAGCACCAGCGCCAGGGTGACCATCGCGTCGTTCCACACGCCGATCAGCCCGAGCCCGGTCAAGGTCGCCACGCTGAAGATCGCAATGCGTTTGCCGCCGATCTGCCAGCTGATCAGCCCGGCGATGATGATGAAAACCGTCGGCGGCAGCGAAAGCAGCCCCCACTGGACGCCGTCGAGCACTTGATCGACCGGCCAGCGAATCGAGCGGAAGACATCCCGGAAGTTATGCACCAGATATTTGAGGGCGGTTTCAACCCACGACCCCAGGGGGATATTCAAACTCTGGAAGGGATCCAGAAAGTTAAAGTCAGACATGACACTACCTCGCACTTGCGGACTGCGTGACCATTCTTTTTTTAAAACAGGATCTCAGCTATTGCCCAGGCAACTTAATAGATGCCCTTGCGAGATCGACCCTTTATAAAGTCCAACTTCATCAACTACCGGCATTGGTGTTGAAGATGCTGCAACAAGATGAAAGATCTCGCGCAAGGAAGCATCAGCCTTTATCGGAGTTTGACGACCCGGTTCATAAACAATGCCGGAATCGGCTTGTGCGATATCGCCGGCGCGCAATATCCGGCTGGTATCGAAACCGTTGAAGAAGTCCCGGACATATTGGTTCACCGGGTTGCACAGCAGCTCACGGGGCGTACCGATCTGCACCACCCGCCCACCTTCCATGATCGCGATGCGATGGCCGATGCGCACGGCTTCTTCAATGTCGTGGGAGATGAAAATGATGGTGCGATCCTGCTCGGCCTGAAGCTTGATCAGCTCGCCCTGCATCTCGCTGCGGATCATCGGATCGAGGGCGGAGAACGCTTCGTCCATCAGCAGGATGGCCGGGTCATTGGCCAGCGCCCGGGCCAGGCCAACCCGCTGTTGCATGCCGCCGGAGAGCTGATGAGGGAAGCACATTTCCTGCCCGGAAAGCCCGACCTGCTCAAGGGCGCCCATGGCCCGGCAGTAGCGTTCCTTTTCGCCGACTCCGCTGATTTCCAGGCCGAAGCTGACGTTGTCGATGACGCTCATGTGCGGCATCAAGGCAAACGACTGGAAGACCATGCCCATGTCTTTGCGGCGCACTTGCAACAGGTCCTTGTCGCCCAGTCCGGTGATTTCCCGGCCATTCAGAAAGATGCTGCCGGAGGTCGGTTCGATCAGGCGATTGAACAGTCGGACCATGGTCGATTTGCCCGAGCCGGACAACCCCATGATGACAAAGATCTCGCCTCGCTTGACCGAGAAGTTGGCATCGAATACACCGATGGCCTGGCCGGTCTTTTTGAAGACTTCGGCTTTCGAGGCGCCCTCTTCGATCAACTTCATGGCCAGTGCTGGCTGAGTGCCGAAGACTTTATAAACATTCTTCACGCAAATTATTTCGTCGGAGCGAGTCATACCTTGCCTCCATCGCGTTGTGCATATTCAAATTCAAACAATATGCAATCGAGCGAAACGGTTTTAGAGCGGCAGCGGTAATAGTTATAAGTCGTCACGACGGGTTTCCTTTTATTATTTTTGGGACTCCAGGAACGAGGGACGTTTCAAATTTATTAGCATCCCCCTGCTTAATCCAACGACATTTACAGGGGCATGTTGATAACGTCGGGTTATCGATCAGGCCGGCATCCGCCGCTGGCAGCCGGCATCGCCTGCCAGCGACCGCGACTATCCTTGCTGCGACGCCGGCGTATCCCTGCGCGCAGGCTTGGGCTACCCTCGTCGCGCTTCGCCCGGGAGCCGTATCGTGAGGAGGCCGTACAAATGACCAAGCATGTCGACCCAGACACCATCTTGCTGAAGATGCCGTCCTTGCGGGCCGTAAAGGCATTTGTCGCAGCCGCCAAGTACCAGAGTTTTACCCGTGCTGCCGAAGCATTGTGCGTTTCCCAAGCCGCGATCAGCCGGCAGATCCGCGAACTGGAAAGCTACCTGGGGGCGCAGTTGTTCACCCGCGTCGGGCGGGCCGTAGAGCTTACTTCGGCAGGTGCGCTGTTTTTCGACGCCGCTCAGCTGTCGTTCGTGAACATCGCCCAGGCCGCCGAGCGCATCCGCAGCAGTCAGTCGGTCAAGAAGGTGCTGACCATCTGTTGCTCCCCGGCGTTCTCGGCGCTGTGGCTGTCGAATCATCTGCCGGAGTTCTTCGCCCAGAGCGAAGGCATCGAGCTGAACCTGATCACCACCCAGAACTTCCTGACCATGGAACCGGGCGTGCAGCCCGACGTGTTCATCACCAAGATTTCGCGCATCCGCGAAGGCTATCGCAGCTACCCGCTGTGCCATGACCTGATCTACCCGGTGTGCACGCCTCAGTATCTGGAGCAGCACCCGGAAATCGCCACCATCGAAGGCGTGCGCGATTCGGCCCTGCTCAACCTCAGCCCCTACGGGCGTTCGCAAGTGGCCGAGCATGTCGACTGGGGCGTGTGGCTGGCGTTTCAGTCCATCGACATCGACGACCGCCCGGCGACCAGTCCGCAGATTTTCAACGCCAACGACTACAACCTGCTGATCAGTATGGTGCTGACTCATCAAGGCATCGCGCTGGGCTGGAATCATCTGGTTGCGCCGCTGTTGCAGCGCGGCTTGCTGGTGCGTCCGATCGAACAGGAAGTGCAACTGCGCAACAGCTGGCACTACCTGAGCTGCCGCGAGAACGCCGACAACGAAGACGCGCTACGGCGGTTTCGCGAGTGGATCCTGTCGAAGTTTCCCCGCCGTTAGCCATCGATTTGGTTATCAATTGCCCGACGAAAATGTCGTTGGAGCCGCACAACCTTCCTGACTCATTGTGGAGCGGCGCCGGCCGGGATCTGGCCGGCTCCCCTCACAGGAAGGAATTGTTGAATGTCACTCTACGAATTCTGCCGCGACTTTGATTTCCTCCAGGCCCCGGCCAAGACCCGGAATATCCTGCAGAACAGCCTGCTGGATATCGTCGGCGTCATGGCCGGTGCCGCGTCCAATGACACCAGTGTGGCGCTGCGCCGTTTTGTCGTTGCCCACTACCCCGCCGGCGAGTTCGGCAGCCGTCTGCTGTTCGACGGTCAACGCGTGAACCTGCTGGGCGCGGGTTGGGCCGGCGGCTTTTCCGCCGACAGCCTCGACGCCCACGAAGGCCACTTCCGATCCAAGGGGCACGCCGGCGCAACCGTGGTGCCGGCCCTGCTCGCCCTCGCCGATGCCCTGCATCACCAAGGCAAGGAAGTCAGCGGGCATGAGCTGTTGAGCGCGCTGTGCATCGGTTATGAAACCGGGCTGCGCGCCGGAACGGCGCTGATGGCGACCTCCCCGACTTATCACGCGTCCGGCGGCTTTTCGGCGATTGGCGTGGTTTGCGCCGGTGCCCGGCTGCTCGGTTTTGACGAGCCGACGTTCCGCCATGCCTTGGGCATTGCCGAGTACTTCAGCGCCCGTTGCCCGATGATGCGCCTGATCGCGTTTCCGACCATGTTGCGCGACGCCCACGGCAGCGGCGCCTTTGTCGGATTGAATGCGCTGTTGATGGCCAAGGAAGGCGTGACCGGAGCGCCGGCGGAAACCGTCGAGGACGCTTCGGTGGCCGAGCACTGGCTCGACCTCGGTCAGCGCTGGGAAATCGACAGTCAGTATTTCAAACCCTGGCCCGTGTGCCGCTGGGCGCAACCGGCGCTGACCGCGATGCTGCAACTGCAACAGGATCATCCTGGGCTCGACGCCGAGGTAATCGAGACCATCCGCGTCGAGACCTTTTATGAGTCGATGTGCCTGCAAGGCCACACCCCGGCGGATGCCGATCAGGCGCAATACGCCCTGGCCTTTCCGCTGGCGGCGCTGATCGTCAGGGGCAAACTCGGGCCGGACGAAGTCACCGGCGAATCGATCCACGCCGCCGACATTCGCGCCTTGAGCGCACGCATCGAGATCGTCGAGGCGGCCGATATTTCCGCGCGGTTCCCCAATGAAATCCTCTCGCGCGTCACCGTCACGCTGAAAAACGGCAACGTGCTCGTCAGCCCGATCACCGCCGCACGGGGCGATCCCGAAACGGCCCTGAGCCGGGAAGAACTGGAGCAGAAGTTCGACCTGTTCGCCTCAAGCCTCGGCCACGAACGCAGCCTCGCGGTGAAACAGGCGATTCGCGATCTGGGCCAGTCTGCGTCGGCCATCGCCACGCTTGAGCCGATCTTCGAACGGATTCACCCATAACCTCAACGCATCGATTGCCCGCAGGAAATGTCGTTTGTGACGGCTTTCCCGGCACAGATAGGCTGGAACCCGTTCCGGCCCTACGCGCATGACGAGGATAACAATGAACAATAAAGACACCGTGGCTGACCTGATCGCCCAGCGCAAACCCTGGCACTCCCTACCGGGCGCCCTCTACCAGGATGAAAACGTCTACCGCCAGGACCTTGAACAGATCTGGCACAAGGACTGGATTTTCGCCGGGCACACCTTCGAAATTGCCAAGCCCGGCCAGTACTTCACCCTGCAGATCGGCGATTACCCGGTCGCCGTGGTGCGTGGCAAGGATGGCGAAGTCCGGGCGTTTCATAACGCCTGCCGCCATCGCGGCGCCAAGATCTGCGAACACGAGCACGGCAAGGTCGCGAAGATGGTCTGTCCCTATCACAAGTGGACCTACGAGCTGGACGGCAATCTGCTGTTCGCCGGCAACATGGGCCAGGATTTCGACAAGGCCCAGTACAACCTCAAGTCCGTGCACTGCGAGATCGTGCACAGCTACATCTATGTCTGTGTCGCTACTAGGGCACCGGACTTCGAAGGCTTTCGCAAAGCAGTCAGCCCGTTCATTGCCCCGCATTATCTGGACCACTGCAAAGTGGCGTTCGAGTCGACCATCATTGAGCAAGGCAACTGGAAATTGGTGTTCGAGAACAACCGCGAGTGCTACCACTGCGACGGCTCCCACCCCGAACTGCTGAAATCCTACGTCGACAACCCGTCCGTGGGCGGCGCCGGCGGCGAGGATGATCCGCACCTGACCGCCTACTGGAACACCTGCGAGAAGGCCGGATTGCCGAGCCGCCTAGTGATGGACATCAACGGCCAGTACCGCATGACCCGCATTCCGCTGTCGTCCGGGGCCGTCAGCTACACCATGGACGGCAAGCCGGCGGTGAACGGGCGTCTGGACAAGACCGCCGAGCCGGACATCGGCGCCCTGCTCTATTTCCACTACCCGTCCACCTGGAACCACTTCCTCGGCGACCACGCGCTGAGCTTCCGGGTGCTGCCGATCAGCGCCACGCAAACCATGGTCACCACCAAATGGCTGGTGCCCGACACCGCGATGGAAGGCGTGGATTACGACCTCGAACGCCTGACCAAAGTCTGGGTCGCCACCAACGATCAGGACCGCACGCTGGTCGAAGGCACCCAGCGCGGCGTGACGTCCCCGTCCTATGAACCGGGGCCCTACTCGGAAACGGCGGAAACCGGCGTCTGCCAGTTCGATGACTGGTACTGCGCCACGATGACGGACCGGCTCAAGGGGCCGGTTCCGTTGAAGTCCGTAGGCTGATTGGCATTCGCGGCAACGCCGGTTTTTTCAGGAGATCTGACGTTGCCGCGTCGCCTGCCAGCAGATCAGCGAACCTGCGGTCACCAGCACCGCACCCTGCCAGAACTGCATCTGCAAACTGACGCCCAGCCACAGCGCGGCGAACGCCGACGACAGTACCGGTGCGCCGTAGGACGCGGTGGCCAGCAAGGTCAGATTGCCGCGCAAGATGCCGATGTTCCACAACGCATAACCGCCGGCCATGGCGATGCCGGTGGCGATCAGCTCCAGGGAGTTGCTAAGAGTGAAGGCGGAAATCCGTTCACTGCTGAAGCTCCACTTCACCCACAGCACAATCGCCGTCAGCACAAAAAACAGCACCACCAGACTCTGCCCGTTGGCGTAGCGGCGCGTGACGTTGCAATACAGCGCAAACGTGATCGCACAAGCCAGCGCCAGGCTGTAACTCAGCGGGTTGGAATTGACGTTGGCGATGATCCCCGGCAGCGACAGGCCCTGACCGCTGACCACCCAGAGGATGCCGAACAGCGCGAGTGCACTGCCGGGAACGATGAACCAGCGGGTCTTCTGCCCGTTCATGAAGATCGCCAGCACCACGGTCAGGCACGGCCACAGGTAATTGACCACGCCCAGTTCGATGGACTGTTGCCGGTCACTGGCAAAACCCAGCGCCAAAGACAGGCACACCTCATACGCAACGAACAATGCACTGCCGAGCAGGAGATACAGTGTTGACGTGGAACGAAGACGCGGTCGCCCGAGAAACATCACCAGCAGGATCGCCCCCAGGGTGTAAATCATCGCCGCCCCGCCGAGCGGGCCGAAATGTTCACTGACGCCCCTGATCAACCCGGCGGCGGTGCTCCACAACACAATCGCCAACAGCCCGCACGCCGTGGCGGCACGCTCGCCTCTTATCTGCATCATTGCCTCTGGATCAATATCTCGATTCGACCGTACAGGCTAACGAGGGAAACCGCATTGATACAGCTACTTTTCCTCCGGGCAAAGAATGCGCTGCCGTTATCGATCCTGTCTTTATCGATCCGGCCTGCGTCCCAACGTCGCAGGCCCGGCACCTTGGCAAACGCCGCACAAGGCTTAAAATCGCGCCTCCTCTTGCAGTCGCCCGACCGGCGCCTGCCCGCAGCCATGACAACCCTCAGGTTTGAACAGCCGGCGACTTTCACGAAGTCAGCCAGGCTCAATCGTCCTGCCCGTTCGGCGGTCGTTTGTCTTCAACACACTTCGGCTTGGCACTCGCATGCGCAGAGGCGCACGTTCCGCTGTTCGATCACTTGAGGTTTTTATGACACCGCGTTTGCTGGCCATGGCGCTGGCGCCCCTGCTCGGGCTATTCATTGTTGCCCTGGGCAACGGCTTTCTGTCTTCTTTGACCACCTTGCGCCTGGGCGCGGCCGGCGAATCGGCGACGATGATCGGCATCGTGTCCTCGGCCTATTTCATCGGCCTGACCCTGGGCGCGATCTTCAACGACCGGCTGATCCTGCGCATCGGCCATATCCGTGCCTACAGCAGCTTCGCCTCGCTGATCGCCGCGACCATCCTGCTGCAAGGGCTGTTTTATGACACCTGGGGCTGGGTCGTGCTGCGCCTGATCAACGGCTGGGCCACGGTCGGCGTGTTTCTGGTGATCGAGAGCTGGCTGCTGCTGGCCGGTGACGCGAAGATTCGCGGGCGTCTGCTGGCGCTGTACATGATCGTCCTCTACGGCGCCGGGGTGCTGGGTCAGGCGTTTTTGGGGAGAATCACCGGGCTGGGCGACACCGCTCCGTTCATGGTCGCCGGCATGCTGGCGACATTGTCGGTGCTGCCGATCGTGATCCTGCCGCGCGTTTCGCCGTTGCTGGAACAGGTCGAACCTCTCAAACCACGGGCCTTGCTCGGCGTATCGCCTACCGGACTGGTCGGCTGCTTCGGTTCCGGCGTGACTATCGCCGCGATATACACCCTGCTGCCGTTGTACCTGCAACGCATCGGCCTGAACGTCGGCGAAGTCGGCAGCATGATGGCCTGGACGGTCCTCGGCGCGATGCTCCTGCAATACCCGGTCGGGCGCTGGTCCGACCGCAAGGATCGACTGCAAGTGCTGACCGTACTGTGCGCCGCGTGCACCGTGCTGTCGCTGGTGATCGTGCTGGTGCCGCTGTCCTCGGCCATGCTCGCGGCGATGCTGTTCCTGCTGGGCGGCGGCGTGTTCGCGCTGTACCCGGTGGCGGTCAGCCATGCTGCCGACCGTGCGCCGGTGGAAACCCTGGTGCCGATGATTCAGGGCATGCTGCTGATCAACTCGCTGGGCTCGGCGATGAGCCCGCTGCTGATCTCGCCGGCGATGAACGCCCATGGCGAAACCGGCCTGTTCTGGGCCTTCGCGCTGGTCAACCTGGCCATGGTGACGTTCTTCTTCTGGCGTCGTGGCAAGCGTCCGGTACCGGCCAACCCGGCACCGTTTGCGGCGGCAGCGACGTTCTCGCCAACTGGCGCAGAGCTGCGGGTGACCGAAGATCTGCGTCAGGCCGCGCAGGACCATCCGCCGATGGTCGATGCGTTGAGTGGCGAAGCGGCGCCGCCAACGGCATCGCGCTACGAAGCCAGTTGAGTTTCTGGCAGGCATAAAAAAACCGGTGACTTTCGTCACCGGTTTTTTATTGCCTGCAAATTAGTGCGGCGCCCGAGGAATGGTCTTCATCAGGTCTTCAGGGCTGATATGCCCCACCACACTGCCCGGCTGCGGCAGATTCAGGATGTGGCCCTTCATCTTGCCGATCACGTGCATTTCGCACGGTTTGCAGTCGAACTTCAGGGTCAGCACTTCATCGCCGTGAATCAGCTGCATCGGCGCGACTTTGGTCTTCACGCCGGTCACGCCTTTGGCCTGTTTCGGGCACAGGTTGAAGGAGAACCGCAGGCAGTGCTTGGTGATCATCACCGGCACTTCGCCCGCCTCTTCGTGGGCCTCGTACGCCGCGTCGATCAGCTTCACGCCGTGACGGTGGTAGAAGTCGCGAGCCTTCTGGTTGTAGACGTTGGCCAGGAACGACAGATGCGCCTCCGGGTACACCGGCGGTGGCGTGGTCTCGGCCTTGCGCGAGCCGCGTGGGTGGGCGGCAACGCGGGCAGCGGTCAGCGCTTCGATCACTTCACGGCGCAACGACTTGAGCTGCGAGTTCGGGATGAAAAACGCTTGCGGCGCATCGAGTTTGATCGAGGTCGCGTGGTACTCGGTGGTGCCGAGCTGGCCGAGCAGGTCGTGCAAGGTGTCCAGCGCCTGTTCCGGTTTGTTGGCGACGCCGAACGGGCCGTCCAGCGCGACGCTGGCGCTGATGCCCTCTTCACTGGTCACGGTCAGTTCCAGACGCTCTTCACGCAGCTTCGCCAGCCAGCTCACGCCGATACGACGCTCGGCGGAGGTCTTGAGCAAGGCCTGCTGCCAGTTGTGGTCGAGGTTGCGGTTCAGCGGATGGTTCGGGCGCAGCTTGTACAGGCCTTCCGGCATTTCGTTCGGCTCGACGCGGTAGCGGTAACGCTTCTCGCCTTCTTCCTCGAACTCGCCCTTGGCTTCGGCGATGTTGGCGCGGAAACCCACCACTTCGCGTTTGACCAGCACGTTGAGGCCGTCGCCGTTGGACAGCGGCTCGTGGGTGATGACCTGCATGTCACGCTTGCCGACTTTCTCGACCGTGCCCACCGCCAGACCGGTGAAGGTCGGCGAATCGAAGGCGCCGATGTCGATCTTGCGCTCACTGACGAAGTAGTCGGTGCTGCCACGGTGGAAGGTCTTTTCCGGGTCCGGCATGAAGAAATGCGCGGTGCGGCCACTGGAAGCGCGGGCCAGGTCCGGACGGTCGTTGAGCACGTCGTCGAGGCGCTGGCGGTAATAGGCGGTGATGTTCTTCACATAGCCCATGTCCTTGTAGCGACCTTCGATCTTGAACGAACGCACACCGGCCTCGACCAGTGCGCGGATGTTGGCGCTCTGGTTGTTGTCCTTCATCGACAGCAGGTGTTTTTCGTAGGCGATCACGCCACCCTTTTCGTCTTTCAGGGTGTACGGCAGACGGCAGGCCTGGGAGCAGTCGCCACGGTTGGCGCTGCGCCCGGTCTGCGCGTGGGAAATGTTGCACTGACCGGAAAACGCCACGCACAACGCGCCGTGAATGAAGAACTCGATGGCAGCATCGGTTTCATCGGCGATCGCGCGGATTTCCTTGAGGTTCAGTTCACGGGCCAGAACCAGTTGCGAGAAACCGGCCTGATCGAGGAACTTGGCCCGCTCAAGGGTGCGGATATCGGTCTGGGTGCTGGCGTGCAGCTCGATGGGTGGAATGTCCAGCTCCATCACGCCCAGGTCCTGGACGATCAGCGCATCGACGCCGGCGTCGTACAACTGATGGATCAGCTTGCGTGCCGGCTCCAGTTCGTTGTCGTGCAGGATGGTGTTGATGGTGGTGAAGATGCGCGCGTGATAGCGACGGGCAAATTCCACCAGTTCGGCGATTTCGCTCACCTCGTTGCACGCGTTGTGGCGCGCCCCGAAGCTCGGGCCGCCGATGTACACCGCGTCGGCGCCATGCAGGATGGCCTCGCGGGCGATGGCCACGTCACGGGCGGGGCTGAGCAGTTCCAGGTGATGTTTGGGCAAGGACATATGTTTTTTTAGTCAGGCTGTCACGGTCGAAGCGCGCATTGTAGCCGCGAAACGCGTGGGCGGCACGCCTGTGCTGCCGGGTGGCAGCCCTGCTCAGGGCAGAACTGCCAAACCGAACCGCAAACTCAGGCCTTGGCAGCCATCGCAGTCACTTCCACCTTCATCCCTTCAACCGCCAGCGCCGCCACGCCAACCGCCGCACGCACCGGCCAAGGCTTGGCGAAGAAGCGTTTGTACACCTCGTTGAAGGCAGCGCGATCAGCCATGTCGGTCAGATAAATGGTCAGGTGCAGCACGCGGTCCATCGAGCTGCCGGCCTTTTCCAGCGCCACTTTCAGCGCCTGCAACGTGCATTCGCTTTGCGCGGTGACGTCGCCCAGTTCCAGGCTGCCGTCGGCACGGGTCGGGATCTGGGTCGACATCAGGATGCCGTTGAATTCGGTCACGTCCGAAGAGATCGAGTCTGCATCCGGGTCCGGGGTGTAGGTGATGTCTTGGTTGGCCATGGGAAAGTCCTTCGCTGGCAGTGAGGACGGCGCCATCGCGCGCCGTTTCGGGCGGCCAGTTTACAGACACGGCGGCGGGATTGAAGCCATGGCGGTTTTCGGGGTGGTTTCTGACGGATGTTTCAGTGTGTTTTGTTGGCCGCCAAACACGTTTCGATGCGGGTGTTTAGAGACATCTGGAGTTACGCGCAATTGCCCACAAATCCTTGCGCCAGAGCCTACGGCTACGCCAGAATCCGCCGGCTTGTGCGCCTTGGGGTCGGCCGGTAACTTGGATCGGGTCACTGATTCGCAGTGATCGGGTTTAGCAGCCCGGAGCATTTCACCCAAAGTTGCACGTGCTTTATCCAGTCAGGTCTTGACCTGTATTTGATGGTGGCTGTGCGCATGGCGTCCTCGGACGCGCCGGTTTTTTGGGTGGCTTTGGCCGGTCTGCTAACTTGCGCACAGCTGCCTCCCCCTTCGTTTAGCAGCGAGACGGTTGCAGCCTCAAATTAGAGGTTACCCAACATGTTCAAAGCAACGCCAAATCCCCCGGTCACCGAACCGGCCAGCATCACCGACCCGACTTCCCCCTACGAATGCCCTGATTCGAAGAAATTCAACGAAGCCGCCAACCGCGCCCTCGACTACCACCTCGGCCCGATGACAGCCCACATGATGGCCGCGCCCTACTCCCCCAACCGCCTCTACCAGACCAACCCGGCCAGCAACAACGAATCCCTGTTGGTCGACGCCGTCGAAACCCTCGGCTCGGCCAACGTCATGCTCCACAACTTCGCCGACCTGCTCCAAGGGCCTCACCGCAAGACCGCGCAGGGTATTGCGCAGGTTGTGATGCTGGCGGAGCTGGCGGTGAATCGGGTGTTGGATAAAGTTGTGCCGACGGAATAAGTCGCACCGGTAAAGTCTCATTTACGCTACCACTCAACATCAAAAGGGGACGATTAAACAAATCTGTCCCCTTTTAATTCCGTCCCCTTTTAATTCCTTTTGACCTAATTTATTTCGACTGAGCCTCATCCCCTACATAAGCATCTTTTTGCCCCATGCCAACCATAATACCGTGGTGCGCCCTACTATATCTTTCATCAAACAAAGCCGAAGTCGAATCCAAAAAGTCTGAAACGATGACATCCTCGGTATACCCCAAGATTCCCCGCAGCTTCTCGGAATCATTCACATATACCAATGCCTTTGATTTTGACCTGTCGATCTGAATAGCATCAAAACCAATTCCCATAACCCTTAGCTTTGCTTGAAGATCTGAATCCGTTAGTAATTCTTCCGAGGGAAGATTCATCAACAGTAATTTTTTCACAACCACACCCTCCAACAGACAATACAACCAACAAAGACAATCAAAGGGGACAGATTTAATTACTGCGCCCCCATAAGCAAAGTATCAACATAAATACCCACAAACACACCTGATAGAAATGACAGGTTTTAATACTTATTTAGAACAACAAAAATTCTGAATAACTATAAAAACCACGAACGCAAACTCATTTAATTCATTCCCTCCCCGAACCAACCAACCCATCTCCATTTCGCCCCATCCACACCGTTCCCAACTGGATATCCCCCCAATCCCAATTATGCTCAAAGAAACCCCGCCCTCCCGCGAGGTCGAGAGTCTGTGCACGCTCCACGAAGCACCTGCTCCAGCACCAACCAAAGGCCTCGGGTACGCGACGTTGATGAAGTGCTCCGGCCTCTAACAACAAGCACGACGGAGAACCCCCATGGCCGTACTCGACAGCATGTCCACCGGCAGTGCGCCGCATCCGCACCACAGTGTCAGCAAGGAGGAGCGCAAGGTCATCTTCGCCTCCTCCCTCGGCACGGTGCTCGAACGAACAAAGGGGACAGATTTATTTTCCGACCCTCCACCCGAAAAAGTATCGACATAAAGGCCTAAAACCACACCTGATAGAAATGACAGTTTTTAATACTGATTCAGAACAACCAAAATTCTGAACAATCATAAGAGGTAGCAGGCACAGACTTATTTAACTCACCCTCTCAGCCCAAGCGGATACATTCTCTGACACATCCCACCAGCTTCAGCCTCACCACCTTCTAAACTTCATCCGTCAAAACAAGGACGTAGGAAGACTCATGCCCAGAACGGGACGCATCGTGCTACCCCACTACCCGCACCACATCGTGCAGCGCGGCCACAACAGGCAGGTCGTATTCGCCGCGCCAGCTGACTTCGAACGCTATCTCTCTGACCTGCGCGAACTCAAAGAAGCATTAGGTATAAAAGTTTATGCCTACTGCTTGATGACCAACCATGTCCACTTGCTGCTCGCCCCTGGGGAATCAACGTCCAGCCTTGGACAGCTCATGAAAGCCCTCGCCGGACGGATGACGCGGTATCGCAACAAGGTAGAGGGGAGGACCGGGACGCTGTGGGAAAGTCGCTACATCGAGCTAAACCCGGTGCGGGCCCGGATGGTGGCTCGTGCAGAAGATTATCGCTGGTCAAGTTTTGCCCTGCGCCTGAGCGATTTCTCTGCATCCACATGGCTGGACAAAGATCCCTGTTTTCTGGAGCTGGGGCCTACGGATGCCATACGGCGAGAACGCTATAAATCGTTTATTGAGATGGCGACACCCACCAATGAATTGCAACTCATAAGGGGTGCACTTCAGCGGAGCCAACTGACTGGAAACACGAGATTCGTCGACGAGATCGAGAAAATCACCGGAAAACGAATTGACTTCAGAGCGCGAGGACGGCCCGAAAAAGATGCTTAACGTCAAAAGGGGGCGATTAAATAAATCTGTCCCCTTTTGATGTTAATATTTTTGAATCAGGGAGCGTACAAGTCCAACATCCCCTCCACCCTTTCATCACATTGAACGTCACTTATAAAGCACAAAAGAGTGCCCTTGTAATTGCTAATAGTAGTCGTTGGTTTCGTTTTGACCGTTATGACTGTCTTCGCCGCCGAGAATGCCTGATAAGTTGAGGTGAGTATTGAATTCCGTCCTTGCTCACCAATGAACTGCACCGCACAGCTAACTTTCCCCTGTAGATCATCGTCCACAGTCAATTCAACCCCAATGGGGCTCCCTGCCGCCACGTCGGGTGTTGTCAGAAGTGCTGACACTCCATCGCAGGTGGTCGGTGCTGCCTGTAGAACTACCGGCACACCTGAAGCGATAAAAAACACAAAAGCCATACTTGCGCCAAGGTAACTCATAAGTTCTCCTCCTTAACGGCGAGGACGCCCAGATAAAACTGCTTATCGTCAAAAGGGGCGATCAAATAAATCTGCCCCCTTTTGATTTTAAATAAATCTTTCCCCTTTTGATTAATAAAGGGAGACCAATAAAGGGACAGATTTATTTACCAAAGGACGATTAAATAGATCTGCCCCTTTTTTTATTTGTACGGCTCCAATAGATCAACTACCTTTATGCCGGTGACCAGAATCTCATCTTGCACAGAAAGCTCAACAAACTCTGGCGCTTCATTTTTTTGCCGAGGAAGATCGCGAAGCTACTTCTGCGTACTCAACGATGGCTTTCCTAGACTCCCTTTCTATCGAAACGCTTATTACCATCACCCCAACTTTTCGCAAATCAGCAGCAAGGTTTTCGGAAGTTGCTGCTAATGGTACGTCGGGCAACATAAATTTAGGCATAACCAACTCCTCAAAACAAATGTAAAAAAAATATGGGGACAGACTTATTTTCCGACCCTCCACCAAAAAAAGAATCGACATAAAAGCCTGAAAGCGCACCTGATAGAAATAACAGTTTTTAATAATTATTTAGAACAACTCAAATTCTGAATAACCATAAGAACCTACGCCCGCAAACTCTTTTAACTCATTCTCTCCTCGAACCAACCAATCTCTCTCCGTCACTGCCCACATCCGCCGACACTGGATATCCCCCCAATCCCAATTATGCTCAATGAAACCCCGCCCTCCCGCGCGGGGCGGTGATTCTGTGCACGCTCCACGAAACACCTGATACGGCATCCGCCACAGGCCTCGGGTACGCGACGTTGATGAAGTGCTCCGGCCTACAAAAACAAGCACGACGGAGAACACCCATGGCAGTACTCGACAGCATGTCCACCGGCAGTGCGCCGCATCCGCACCACAGTGTCAGCAAGGAGGAGCGCAAGGTCATCTTCGCCTCCTCCCTCGGAACGGTCTTCGAGTGGTACGACTTTTACTTATACGGCTCACTCGCGGCGATCATCGCCAAGCACTTCTTTGCCGGGGTGAACGAGACCACCTCCTTCATCTTCGCCCTGCTCGCCTTCGCCGCCGGTTTTGCGGTACGGCCGTTCGGTGCGGTGGTGTTCGGGCGATTGGGGGACATGATCGGGCGCAAACACACGTTTCTGATCACGATTGTGATCATGGGTGTGTCGACGGCGATTGTGGGTTTCCTGCCCGGTTACGCGACCATCGGGGTCGCGGCGCCGATCATTCTGATTACCCTGCGACTGCTGCAAGGCCTGGCGCTGGGCGGTGAATACGGCGGCGCGGCGACCTATGTGGCCGAGCATGCGCCGAAGGGTAAACGCGGGTATTTCACCTCGTGGATTCAGACCACCGCGACGCTGGGGCTGTTTCTGTCGTTGCTGGTGATTCTGGCCTGCCGCACCGCGCTGGGCACCGAGGCGTTCGAGGCCTGGGGCTGGCGGATTCCGTTCCTGCTGTCGATCCTGCTGCTGGCGGTGTCGGTGTACATCCGTCTGCAACTGAACGAGTCGCCGGTGTTCATGAAGATGAAGGCCGAAGGCAAGGCGTCGAAAGCGCCGCTGACCGAATCCTTCGCCCGTTGGGATAACCTGAAAATCGTGATCATGGCCCTGCTTGGCGGCACCGCCGGGCAAGCGGTGGTCTGGTACACCGGGCAGTTTTACGCGCTGTTTTTCCTGCTGCAAACCCTGAAGATCGACCCGCAGACCGCCAACCTGCTGATTGCCGGATCGCTGCTGATCGGGACGCCGTTCTTCGTGATTTTCGGCAGCCTGTCCGACCGCATCGGGCGCAAGGGCATCATCATGGCCGGGTGCATTCTGGCGGCAGTGACCTACTTCCCGATCTTCCATGCGCTGACCCAGTACGGTAACCCCGACGTGTTCATCGCCCAGGAAAAGAATCCGGTCAAAGTGGTCGCCAGCCCTGACCAGTGCTCGTTCCAGTTCGATCCGGTGGGCAAGGCCAAATTCACCAGTTCCTGCGACCTGGCGAAAACCATCCTGGCCAAACGTGCGATCCCGTACGAAAACGTGGTGGCGGAACCGGGCACCGTGGCTCAGGTGCGCATCGGCGACAAGGTCATCGAAAGCTTCGAAGGTACCGCCCTGCCGGCCGCCGACTTCAAGACCCGCAACGACGCCTTCACCGCCAGCCTAGGCACCGCATTGAAAGAGGCCGGTTACCCGGAAAAGGCTGACCCGGCCAAGACCAATTACCCGATGGTCTTGCTCCTGCTGACCGTGCTGGTGATCTACGTGACCATGGTTTACGGCCCGATTGCGGCATGGCTGGTCGAGCTGTTCCCGGCGCGCATCCGCTACACCTCGATGTCGCTGCCCTATCACATCGGCAACGGCTGGTTCGGCGGGTTCCTGCCGACCGTGGCGTTTGCCATGGTCGCGGCCACCGGGGACATCTACTACGGCTTGTGGTACCCGATTGTCATTGCGGTGATGACGGCGATTCTTGGCATCTTCTTCATGCCGGAAACCAAGGATCGGGACATCCATCACACCTGAAACCGTGGCGGCCCTCTTTCGTCGAGAGAGGGCCGTCAACGCACGTTGCGATACAGCATCAGCCGTGCGCTTTCGTGCAGTCCCCGGGTCAGCTCGACCAGTCTCTGAAATTCTTCGGGATGCGCATCGGCGACGTTCTCCAGCGGTGTCGCCGATTTCAGGTCATGCAACGTCGGCGCGCTGCCGTCGTGTTGCATCTGCAGCAAGTGATCCTTGGTTACTCCGCCGATCAAAGGGAACGTCCCTTCGCGCAACACCAATGGCACCACCCGCTCGCCTTCGGGCGCCGGTTGCTGCAGGTCGCGGCCCATGGCGCCGTTCTCAAAAGCCACGCCGGCCATGCCCGCCACCGTCGGCAGCAGATCGGCAAGCCCCACCGCCTCTTCGATCACCTTCGGCTTGAGCAGCCCCGGCGCATGAATCAGCATCGGCACATGGTTGCTTTCCAGCCCCAGTTGTTCGAAGGCCGGCGGCATGTGCGGGATGCGGCTGATGCGGGTGTTGTGGTCGCCGAAGAACACGAAAATCGTGTTGTCGTAGTAGCCGCCGGCCTTGGCCAGTTCCATCAGGCGACCGATGTTGAAGTCCAGCAGCCGCACCGCGTTGTATTGCTCGACGCTGCGCGAGCCGGCGTTTTGCACCTGCTCCAATGAGAGATTGCTGATTTCGAAGCCGTCGTTGTCCTTGGGAATGGTGAACGGCCGGTGATTGCCCGAGGTTTGCACGTAGGCAAAGAACGGTTTGTCCTTGGGCAGTGCGCGCAGAATCTCATCGCCTTCCTTGAACAGGTCCAGATCGGAAATCCCCCACACATCCACCCGTGGCGAACGCCAGTCGCGCTCTTCGTAGAGGCGCACACCGTCGATGCTTTGCTGGATCAGCGCATTGATGTTGGCCCAACCGGCGTTGCCGCCAATCATGTAGAGCTTCTGGTAGTCGGTGAAGGCATTGATCAGCGTGCGTTGGTTGGTGATCAGCGGATGGCGGGTAGCGGTCTCCTGCCGGGTGACGTCGGGGACGCCGGTGATGCTCGCCCACACGGTTTTCGCAGTGCCGGTGACCGGGACGTAGAAATGTTTGAAGAACCAACTCTCGTTTGCCAGCCGATCCAGGTTAGGCGTCGGATTTAACGGGTTTCCGTATGCACCCACCGCGCTGGTGCCCAAAGATTCAAGCATCACGAACATCACATTCGGCGCTCGCTCCGCCGCGACGCTGTAGGGCTGCACGGATTGCCGGCGTTCGAACGCAAGGCTTTGCGCATCCGGCGGATCCACCCCCAGATAACGGGAAATGACCGGGTAATGCGCCCGCACCTGCGCCTCGTCGAACTGCGCCTGCCCGGCCTTTAGCGTGTCATAGAGGAACAGCACCGGATTCAGGCCCACGGCAGCAATCTGTCCGTTACCGGAAAAGAACGCATCACTCCAGCGCAGCGGCACCGGGTTTTCCAGGTTGAGCTTGTCGACCCGGCCCAACACCGCCAGCAGGACGGCCACGAAACCTACACCGGCACCTACGGCGATTGACCTGCGACGAATAACCCGTGGCTCGCGGACCAGCGTCAATCGTTCCAGGCGCACAAAACCGTAGAACCACAGCGTAAGAACCGCGAGCCAGCCCAACGCAATCCACAGCACCGGATAGGTTTCCCGAACCATCTGCTGCGAGATCTGCGCATCGTCCAGATATCGCAGCACCGTGGCGTTGATCCGCACGCCGAGGTAGGCGTAATGGCCAAAGTCGATGATGTACACCAGACCGATCAGCCCCAATGCCAGCAACAGATAAACCCGGGCCACGCCGCGCAATAGCGGCACCGTGGTCAGATTCCAGCGCGGCAGCCACGCCAGCACCGCCAATGGCAGCACCAGCAACAGCGCCAGCCTCAAATCGAAACGAAAGCCGATGCCCAGGGTTTGCAGCCATTGCGGGTCGGCAAAGAACTGCGCGGCATCCACCCCGGAAAACCCGAACAAGAACACCAGCCGCAGCAACGCAAACAGCAGAAACGCCAAACCTGTCGCGCCCACGCCATAGCGCAGGCGACGCGATTGCAACCACCCCATCGTTTACCTCTGTGTTGTTCGTTGAGATGGCAGGAATTGCCACGCTGCCTTGATGCAAAATCCGAAACCGGCGATCAGGCAATAACCCGCCAGCAAAGGATCGATCAGGTAATCCCAGTAGTTTTCCGAAGGCTTGAGGCGCAGCGCGAACGCCAACGTAGCCAACGCCAGCATCGCCACGCCCAGTGTGTTACGCAGCCAAAGCAGCGCCAAAGTCGCCAGCCCGACAGCCACAATCATCGGCCGCGGATTGAAGCCCCAACGGTAAGGATCGACATAGGTCAGGCCCATCGTCGCCGGGTACAACAGCGCCGTCAGCATCACGAACAGTCCTAACACCTGCACTCGCGAAAACGTTCTCAAGGGTTGAACCACACCGAGGCGCAACAACGCGGCCCAGCCAAGAAACACCAGCGTGGTGATCGCCAGATCATCGGTAAAACTGCGTACATATGCCGCCAGCGGCAGGCCGTTGAGCGGGATGAAGCTGACCAGCGCCAGCATCGGCAACAGCCACGGACGCCAGCGTTGGGTGAATTGAAAGGAACCCAGCAAAACAAAACCGAGCAGGATGAAACTCAAATGGGCTTGCCAGAGAAACAGCATCACAGGCGCTCCGCCAGCCAGGCATCGTTGAAGCTGACATGTTTGATGAAGGTGTTGTTCCAGGAATAAACCAGGTGATACAGGCCATCGCTGCCACGGCTGAAGTACGGGTATTCGTACTCGAATTCACAGCCTTCGGGCTTGCACACGCGGTAGTCGAGATTGCTCAGGAAACGTTGTTCCAGTGGCAAACGCTGGGCGCCGCTGGAGGCGCGAAAGCCTTCGCCGATGATCGCCTTGTAGGTCTCGGGCGAAAACGGCTGGCCGAGGGGATCGGGGGACTGGTCGAGTTCGATCACGTTGCGCCAGTCGTTGAGATTGGCATCGGTGCCGTACAGGCTGAGCTTGAAGCGACCGTCGCGCAGGTCATTGAGCGCCACCAGCAAACCGTCATCAGCGGTGCCTACCGCCGCCAGCGACGAATTGGGGTTGGCCGGTTCCAGCGGATAGGGCTCGCTCCAGGTCTGCCCAGCGTCTTCGGTGCGGCTGGCCAGCACCTTGTGATGGGTTTCACCGGCATAACGCAGCATCGCCACGGCGCGGCGTTCGTCCTGCGGCACGATGGTCGGTTGCAGCGAATGCTTGCCCCGGCTGATGCGGAATTTGTCGATCACGGCGCCGTCCGCGCTCAGGTACAGGTACTCGGCGAACTTGCCCATGAACTCGTGATACACCGGCAGCCCGATCGAGCCATCGGCATGAAACACCGGCGCGGCGCGCACCAAAGTGCTGATATTGAAGAACGGCGAAGTGATCAGCTGTCGCGGCGCCGTCCAGTTGCGCCCCAGGTCATCGGAAACCATCACGTTGATCGCACTGGTGGCCCAGCCGCCCACGGATACCGAGACATAGAACATCCACAAACGCTGATCCGGCGCGAGAGCGATCACCGGGTTGCCGAGTTTGCGGATGTAGCGCTGGGTGCCGGCGACGGTGGACTCGCGGGTGGCCAGCACCTGTTCGGCGCCCCACTCTGCGGTTTTGGCGTTGTAACGCGCGGTGCGGATCTGCACGTCGGCGGCGCCTTCGCGGGAGCCGGCGAACCACACGGCCATCAGGTCGCCGCCGGGCAGCGCGGTGAGCGAAGACGAGTGCACGAAATCATCCAGTTCCGAGGACACGAAACGGCTGCTGTACATCGGTTCCGCAGCGTTCGCCGAGGGTTGGACGGCAGGCGTTTCAACCGCAAACGGCGCCAGTACATGCTCCGGGTGACTGCGCCACGCCGCGATAAAAATCAGGCTCACGGCAAGCGCGGCGACAACGAATCTCAAGCGAAAGGACAAGGCACGCATAGGCAGCTCATGGCAGTTACGAGATGGCAAACCATCGAAAGAACATCCCTGTCACTGGCCCGGATCGTCCGGCAGACGGCGCCGGCGCCGGCGCCCGGTGAGCATCGACAACGGCAGGTTGTCGCGCACTTGAACACTTTCAAACAGCGCCGCCGCGATGTGCACGATCACCAGCGCCAGCAACGCATCGGCGGCGGTTTCGTGGACTTGCAGCGGCCAGTCGGCGCCCCACAGGGCATCGATTTCTTCCATGGCCCAGCCGCTGAGGCCGACCGTCAGCATCGCCAGCAGCATCGCGATCATCACCAGTGCGCCGATCGGCGAATGCCCGAGACGATGCTCGGGCCGCCCGGCGATCAGCGACCGGGCATGGGCCGCCAGCCGTGACGGCGTCGGCCAGAAGTCCGACCAGCGCGCACTGCGCGGCCCGACGAAACCCCACACCAGACGCACCAGCAGCCAGCCCATGGCGTAATAACCGAGCCAGACATGCCAGTCGTCACCGGCCTCATTGAAGAAGTAGTTGGCGGCAAAGACCCCGGCAATGGACAGGTGGAACACCCGCACCACCGGGTCCCAGAGACGCAGGGAGTCCCGTGGCATCAACCCTTGATCTCGGTTTTCACCGCTTTGCCGCTGACCGGGTCGTGGTAGATCTCGACCTTGCGCTTGTCCTTGTCGAAGCCGTAGATCTCGTAGCAGTTGCCGTCGGTGACCTTGAACTTGCTGATTTCGTAGCCCTGGGATTTCAGCTGTTCCTGAAACGCCTTCTGGTCCTGCCACTGCGAACGTTCGGCCGTGGTGCATTGCGGGCCGGCGACGGCCAGGGGGCTGGCGACAATCAGGGACAACAGCACAAGTTTGCGCATGGAAGCACTCTCGCTGGATGGGAAAGGCCTCACTGTGCAAAACCAAGCTTAACGAAAGCTTAGTTGGCAACGAGTCGTAACATCTTCGCCGGCGCAAGGGCTGCCACGGCAGCAAGGCGAGCGGCATGATGCCGCCGGACACGCGCCCGATTTCCCACAGAGAACATGCCATGCGCCTACTTCTGGTCGAAGATGACCGCGCCCTCGGCCAGGGCATCCGCGTAGCCCTGAGCAACGAGGGCTACACCCTCGACTGGTTGCAGGATGGCGTCAGTGCGCTGCATGCATTGCGCAGCGAAAGCTTCGATCTGTTGCTGCTCGACCTCGGCCTGCCAAGGCTCGACGGCCTGGCGCTGCTGCAACAATTGCGCGCCAGCCAGCATGATTTGCCGGTGCTGATCCTCACCGCCCGCGACGGCACAGCCGAACGCATCGCCGGGCTGGACGCCGGCGCTGACGATTATCTGGTCAAGCCATTCGATGTCGACGAACTCAAGGCGCGCATCCGTGCCTTGCTGCGGCGCAGTCAGGGCCGTGCGCAACCGGTGCTGGAGCACGCCGGCGTCTGCCTCGACCCGATCAGCCAGCAAGTCACCTGGCGCGGCAGCACGGTGGTGGTGACGCCGATGGAATATCAGCTGTTGCACCAACTGATGGCCCGCCCCGGCAAGGTCGTCACCCGCGAACGCCTGTCGCGCACCTTGTACGGCTGGCAGGAGCGGGTCGAAAGCAACACCCTGGAAGTGCTGATCCACAACCTGCGCAAGAAACTCTCCGCCGAGCTGATCCGCACTGTGCGCGGTGTGGGGTATGTCGTGGAGCTCAAGCCATGAACTCGATTCGCGCGCGGATTCTGCTGCCGGTTCTGTTTCTGGTTCTACTCGGCGATGTGCTGATCAGCTGGGCGGTGTTGCGCTACAGCCACCACGAAATCGAAGAAATCTACGACGCCCAGCTGGCGCAAAGCGCCCGCCTGCTGCAAGGCGTGCTGGCCCAGCGCGCACCCGGCGACAACGATTGGGAGCGCCTGCATCAGGCCTTCGACGAAGCGATGAGCCGGGACGGTGACGGCGATGGCGAAGCTGCTCACCCTTACGAAACACGCCTGACCTTTCAGGTCTGGCGCAATGACGGCCAGTTGCTGATGCGCTCGGCCGAAGCGCCGATTCTGGATGCACCGCCGGCCACCCTCGGCGCCCATGACCTGATGGAAAACGGTCGCGACTGGTGCGCCTTCCTGCTCCAGGACCCGCGACAAGGCCTGTTGATCTGGGTCGGCGAGCGCGACGACATCCGCCAGGATCTGATCACCCGCATCGTCGGCCATACCCTGTGGCCAAGCCTGATCGGCGTGCCGCTGCTGACCATTTTGATCTGGCTGGCCATCGGCTGGGGTTTGCAGCCGTTGCGGGCCATGGCCCAATCGATTCGCGGCCGCGACACCGACACCCTGAAACCCCTGCACCTGAGCCCCCTGCCCCAGGATCTGGAACCGATGCAGACCGCGCTCAACCGCCTGCTGCAACAGATCGACAACCTGCTGGCCCGGGAGCGACGCTTTATCGCCGACGCCGCCCATGAACTACGCACACCGCTGGCGATCCTGCGGATTCATGCGCAGAACGCGCAATTGGCCAACACCCCGCAACAGCGCGAGGAAGCGCTGGAGTTTCTGGTCAGCGCCGTGGACCGCGCCACGCGTATCGCCAGCCAGTTGCTGACCATGGCGCGCATCGAACCGCGTCTGGCATCCCCGCAAAACGCCCGCGTCGAACTGACCGCGCTGGTGCGCGAGGAACTGGCCGAGCTGACACCGCTGGCCCTGGAAAAAGACGTCGAACTGATCCTCGACAGCGATCATCACTGCCCGGTCGATACCGATCCGGTGGCGTTGGCCATCGCTCTGCAAAATCTGGTAACCAATGCGCTGAACTTCGCCCCGCCCGGCAGCGAAGTGCGGGTTCAGGTGCAGCCACAGGCCTGCGGTTCGGTGTCGATCAGCGTCGAAGATGCCGGCCCCGGCATCGATGAGCAGCAATACGCGCGGTTGTTCGAACGCTTCTATAGCGAGGGCCACGCCAACGGCGCCGGTCTCGGGCTGGCCATCGTGCAGATGATCGTGAGCAAGATCGGCAGCACCCTGCAGCTGTACAACCGGCCTGAAGGCGGGTTGTGCGCCGAGCTGCTAATCCCTGCGGGGTCAACCGAACCTGCGCCGGGCATTTAACGAAATTTTCATGTTTGCCTGCCTATGATCCGGGCCTTCGTTGGGGAGTAACCTGCTTCCGAGCCCCTCGGAAGCGTTCGTATCAACATATTCGGCAACATGCCGTGGTGCGAACACCTTCGGGTTGGTGAGACCGACGACACATCCATGCCGAAAGTCGGGCGTGTGGTTGTGTCGTTGACTCATGGCCCGACTGGAAGTATTGCCCGTGAATCCTGTTTCCCTGATCTTCCTCGCACTCGCCATGTCCACGGATGCCTTCGCGGCCGCCATCGGCAAAGGCTCCAGCCTGCACAAACCGCGTCTGACCGAAGCCCTGCGCACCGGTTTGATCTTTGGTGTCATCGAAGCAATCACCCCGGTCATCGGCTGGTTCATCGGCCAGGCCGCCACCCGTTGGGTGGAAAGCTGGGACCACTGGATCGCCTTCACCCTGCTGGTCGCGTTGGGTCTGCACATGATCCACAACGGCCTCAAGCACGAGGAAGCCGAAGAAGAAAAACCGGGGCAGCACTCGTTCTTCATCCTCGCCGTCACCGCCGTGGCCACCAGCATCGACGCCCTGGCCGTCGGCGTCGGCCTGGCGTTTGTCGATGTGAACATCTGGGTGGCCGCTGCCGCCATTGGCCTGGCGACCATGACCATGGTCACCCTTGGCGTGATGCTCGGTCGGGTGCTGGGTACCGTGGTCGGCAAGCGTGCGGAAATCGTCGGTGGCGTGGTGCTGATGATCGTCGGTGCGACGATTCTCTACGAACACCTTTCGGCCTGAACCTGAATGCCGGTGTCAGGGTGTCTGCAAACGCCCCGGCACCGGAGCAGAGCTCGACGCGCCGCCCGATGGCGCGTCGATTTGTTCCAGACTCAAGTGCGCGGTTTCCCTGAGGAAGAACGAGCAGACCGCCACGATCCCCAGCGCCACCGCCCCGTAAACCGCAACGCCAAACGCATTGTGGTTGTTGGCAATCAGAATGGCCGTGGCCGCACTCGATGCCGTCCCGCCTCCCAGCGCAGCACCGATCTGGTACGCCGCCGACATCCCTGAATAACGCATGTCCCGTGGGAACTGCTCGGCCAGGAACGCCGGGATCGGCCCCTGTGTTGCGCCCATGAACGCACCGATCACGATGTAGGCGAACGTCGATACCAACAGGCTTTTCAACCCTACCAACGGAAAGAACACGAAGAACCCGGCCGCCATGATGAACGCCCCGAGGATCATCACCTTGCGCCGGCCGATCCGGTCGGAGAGCAAGGCAAACAGCGGCGCAGTGATGACGATGGCAACCGATAAGGCGATGTCGAAAATCAGTGCATCGGTGCTGCCATAACCCAGTTGCGTGGCGTAGGACAGAAAGAACGTGCTGCCGATGTAGGCGATGGTCACGTAGCCAAACGCGATGCCGGTGCACAGCAACATGGCCCGAGGTCGTGCGCGCAACGCTTCAATCAGCGGCATGCGCCCGTGTCCCTTTGACTCGCCCAACGACTGCGCCGGTTTCTGCAACCGCGCATACAGCCCGACCAGCACCAGCACACCGCCCAGCCAGAACGGAATGCGCCAGGCAAAACCGGCAAGGTCATCGTTCGCCGCCACGCTGACCACGGCGAACACCGCTGAGCCGAGAATCCCGCCAATGCCAATGCCCATGCTGGTGAAGCTGCCCCACAACCCTCGACGCCCCACGGGTGCCGATTCGATGCCGAACAGCGCAGCCCCGCCCCACTCGCCCCCGGCGGCAAAACCCTGCACCAGTCGCAACAACACCAACAGCGCTGGTGCACCTGCGCCGAGGGTGGCGTAACCCGGCAAACAGCCGATCAGAAAGGTGCTGAGCCCCATCAACAACAAGGTGATGACCAGCATTTTCTGGCGCCCGAGTTTGTCGCCGTAATGCCCGAACACCACGCCGCCCAACGGCCGGGCAAAGAACCCTGCGCCGAACGCGCCAAAAGCTAAGAGGGTCGCGGTGAGCGGTTCCATCTGCGGGAAAAACACCTTCGGGAACACCAGCGCGGCGGCGGTGCCGTAGATCACGAAGTCATAAAACTCCAGGGCGGTGCCCATGCCGGAGACGAAGAAAGTTCTCAGTGCCGACGGTGAACCCGCCGTGCGTTCAGGGTGACTGGCCATGTGGGGTGCTCCTCTTGTTGTTGTTTTTCGGGGCATTGCTTTGGGGTTTTCAGAAACGCTGGTAACCGTTGCGGGCCAACTGTTTCGGGTTGCCGGCGGCGAATTCGAGCACGCAGTGTTCAGTGTCGATGCCGATGGTCAGCAAGGTTTCCCAGCGCTCGGTGGCCGGCATGCTCGGGTCGGGATGGAAGCAGATCGGCGCCTCTTCGCCGGCCGCGCCGCACATGGCATCGGCCCGGCGCACGAGGTCGCCCTCGGTCATGCCGTTCAGCAAGGCGTTGACGTGATCGATGCGCGCGTAGGTGGTCGAGGCGTCCGGCGTGCGTTCGCCAGCGCTCAGGTTTGGGTCAAGGAAATGGTTGGTGTGGGTGATCCAGCCTTCGGCGTCCGGCAGCACCACGGCGGTGGCGGCAGGTGACATTTCGACGCTGCAGGCGCGGATTTTCGAGTCTTCGCGTGCGAACACCGTCAGCACCGTGGACGCACTGACCCGCGCCGAACGCGCCAGTTCGATGGCCTCATCGACGCTGCGCGCCTGCTCCAGAATCCGCCGCGCAATCGCGTGCACCGGCACCCCGCCGCTGCCGTTGTCGCTGGCATGGTGAAGGATGTTGAAGTGCAGCCCGAGGCCTGCGCTGTTGACGCCGATCTTGCCGAGCATGCCGAACTCGGTGAACAGCTTGACGGTCATCCCGGCGTCGGTGGTCAGTTGCAGGATCAGGCCGTTGGGCACCAGCGTGTCGTGCCAGTCCCAGGTCTGGATGGTTTTTGGTGCCTGCGGGCCATGGGGTGCGAAGACCGCCGTCGAGCATTCGCCTTCATTCGAGGGCATGACCGCGAGGATTTCGGTGCGGGCGTTCAGGGCCGCGAGTTGCCACAGCGGCAGATCCGCGCCTTCGGCCATGGCGACAACTTCCTCGGCCAGCGCCGGGCTCCAGTCATCCAGGGCTTTCAGGCTGGCTTCGCCGATGGCGCGCACTTGCTGTGGCGGGATATCGAGCTGATTGAAAAAGTCGAGGTACAGCGCAACGGTCTGGCGAATCTGCGCGCTGAAGGCATCACCGATCTGGTGCCCACGGGTTTGCGGGTTACGGGTGTCGGTGACGAAGCAATGAAGGTTCACGAAAGGGTTTCCTTTTTTGGCGTTGTAATCGGAGTGCGGCTTACGGCTGGCGGCGATAGATTTCGCGGCCGGCGAAGAAGGTGTTGAGCACCAGGGTGTCGCGCAGGGCTTCGGGGGCGACCGTGAATACATCGCGGTCGAGCACGATCAGGTCGGCCTGTTTGCCGGGTTTGAGTGAGCCGATGCTGCCTTCAAGGCGCAGGACCTTGGCGGCATTGAGGGTGTAGGCCTGGAACATGACCTGGCGGTCGATGTCTTCGGCGGCGTTGAGCACGCCTTTCGGGCCTTTGCGGCTGACGGCCTGGTAAATGGCTTTCCACGGTTCCGGCGTGGTGATCGGCCAGTCGCTGGCACCGGCGATGGTGGCGCCCTGCTTGAGCAGCGAGCGCGCCGGATAGGTGTACATGAAGGCCATGGCGCTGACGTAAGGCTTGACCAGATCCATGCTCGATTCATCGGCGCTGGCCCAGTACATCTGCATCGACGCGATGACGTTCAACGCCTTGAACCGGGCGAATTCTTTCGGGTTGACCATTTGCAGATGGGTGATGGAATGGGCGATGCCGCTCTGGCGATCCTTGCGCGCCTGCTCGATGCCGTTGAGGGATTCACGCACCGCGCGGTCGCCGATGGCGTGGATGTGCACCAGCCAGCCACGGGCGTCGGCGGCGCTGACCAGTTCGCCAAAGTGCGCCGGGTCGATCAGCAGCTCGCCGGACTTCTTCGAGTTTTTGTAGGGCTCCAGCATCGCGGCACTCTGCGCGGGCGATTCGGCCACGCCGTCGGCGAACACCTTGATGCCCGGCAGCGTCAGGTTGTGCACGCCGAGGAACTGCTGGCGGACCTTCTCCAGCTCATCGAGGTCGGCGGGTGTGGCCTTCGAATCGGCCATCAGCAACGCGGCGACGTGGGCGGTGAGTTCGCCGTTTTCCGACAGCGTCTTATAGGTTGGCAAGACGCCCAGCGAGTCGTTTTTCACGTCGGCGCCGGGCAGTTCGTTGGCCAGCGGGTCCATCCACCCGGTGATCCCGAGGCTTTTGTAGTAATCCAGCGCGGCGCGACCGCCCGCCAGCAACGCGTCATCGCTCGGCGGCGGCAACAGGGCCTGCACCGGATAGAGCCCGGCGTCCACCATAAAGCCGTTCGGTTGTCCGTTTGGGTGATGACCGAGGGTGTCTTTCTCTTCGGGTTTGAGCGCCTGAATGCGCGCCGCATCGATGCCGGCGCGTTTAAGCATCGCCTGATTGGCCCAGCCGGTGTGCAGGTCCCAGCCCAGCAGCAACAACGGCTGATCGGCCCACTCACCCTGATTAAAGCGCTGTTCCAGCGCGTCGATCCGGTTCCAGTAAGTCGAGGGCAGTCCACCGACGCTGAGGAATTCGCCGCGTCGGGCCTTGCCGTCCTCACGCCATTGGCGCAAGCGCGATTCCAGCTCATCGAGCGGCAACATCTGCCCGTCGAGATTGGCCTGCAGCATCTGCAAGCCACCCTTGAGGGTGTGGGAGTGAGAGTCGATGAAACCGGGCATCACCACTTTGCCGCCCAGATCGATCAGCCGGGTGTCGGCGTTCTTCAGGCGCAGCACCTGCGCATCCGAGCCGACCGCGACGACCTTGTCACCTTCGATGGCGACGGCCTGCTGCAACGGCTGGCCGGGTTCGGCGGTGTAGATTTTTGCGTTGTGCAGGATCAGGTCGGTGGCCGCCAGACTTTCCAGCGAGGCACAGGCCAGTGCGGACGACACCATCAGGGTCAGAAGCTGCTTCATGAGCGTTCTCGTTATTTTTGTTAGGCTGAGGCCAGATTAGCCAAGCCCGCCGGATAACTGAATGCCGTCTCACGCACAACTTCTGTGCCCATCAGGAATAGATCAATGGACAAAATGAGCGCCCTGACCATGTTCGTCGCCACCGCCGAACACGGTAATTTCAGCCGTGCCGCCGAGGTGCTCGGCAACACGCCGTCGGCCCTGACCAAGGCCGTGGCGCAATTGGAAGAGGAGCTCGGCAGCCGTTTGTTCGACCGCACCACACGACGCATGGCGCTGACCGAGGCCGGGCGGATCTATCTGGAAGGCGCACGTCAGGCGCTGTTGCAGCTGCAACTGGCCAGCGAAGGTGTCGAACAGCTCAAGCACGAATTGCGCGGCGAGTTGCGCATCATCGCCCCGCCCTCCTTCGCCCCGGCCTTTCTCAATCAGGTGTGCTGCCGCTTTCTGAACGAGCACCCGCAGGTGAATCTGGAAGTGGATCTGAGCGACAACTACGACGATCCGGTGGATGGCAGCTATGACCTGGCGCTGCGAGACGGGCCGATCGATCTGCCGGGAGTCATCGCCCAACCGCTGGTGGAAAACCGCGTGCAGCTCTGCGCCAGCCCGGCCTATCTGGCGCGCAAGGGCAGCGATGTGTCGCTGGACAACTATCACCAGCACGACTGGCTGATCTTCCGTCATCCGCTGCTCAACCGGCATTTCTGGTGGGTCAAGCAAGGCGAGCGACGCCTGCGCATGACCCAGCCGACGCCGCGCATCGCCAGTGACAATTACGATTTCCTGCTGGCCTGCCTGCTTGACGGCCAGGGCCTGCAATTTCTCCCGCAGTGGAGCGCCGCGCCGTATCTCGCGCGGGGCGAACTGGTGGAATTGATGCCCGAATACTGGCGTGAGCCCAGCGCTTTCGGCCCGTGGATCTACGTGCTGTACCAGGCCCATCGGCGCAATACGCGCAAGGTCAAGGTGTTCATCGATTTCCTGAAGGCGCACTGGCAAGCGGCGTAATCCGTTTGTGTCATGCCGCTGTCATTCTCGGTTGCTAACGTCCTCGCGCCTCTTTGCCCCGACTGCCAAGGTGACCTTCCCGGTGTACTCAAGCCCGACGCGCCAGACCATCATCCTCAGATCCGCCGACATGTCCTGCGATGACTTCGGCGCTTTGTTTTCCCGCATGTTCGGCAATCGTTATGGCGACACACCGCCACCGCCCAAGGACATCATCATCGGCGGCGTCTACGGCCGACACGACGGGGTCAGTTTCCGGCGCATGCATTACCGGGGTGATTTCACCGTGGCGTTCCCCGAGCCCTACGATGAAATCACCTTCGTGATCCCCACCGCCGGCAAGATCATTTTCAACGACTCGACCGAATCGCTCGGTATGCCGCACATCGGGCTGGCCATCGACAAGGCGGATCTGCGCTCGATGCGCTTCGTCGACAATCATGCCCAGCACGGCATGTCGATCAGCCGCGCCGCGCTCACCGAACGCCTGTCGTCACTGCTGGGCCGACCGATCGTGCACAAGCTGCATTTCGAGCCGAGGGTGGATCTGAACAGCCCGGCGTTTCAGGGCATTCGCGCATTGATCGATCTGGCCACCGGCACCGAGTTCGACCTGCTGTTGAACGCCGGTTCGCTGATGCCGTCGCGCCTGCGGGAAATGCTGGTGGACGCGGTGCTGGAAGCCTGGCCGCACAACTTCAGCGAAGCCTTGCGCCGACCTGAGGCGCAGATCGCACCTCGGCATGTGAAGCAGGCCATCGAATACATTCAGGCGCATCCCGAACAACTGGTCAGCGGGACAGATCTGGCGGGACTGGTCAACGTCAGCCTGCGGGCCTTGCAGGAAGGTTTCCGGCGGTTCGTCGGCACCTCGATTGTCGCGTACCAGCGCCAGGTCAGGCTGGAGCGTGCCTGCGAAGCGCTGAAGCGAGGCCCATCGTCCTCGGTGACCGACGTGGCCCTGCAATACGGATTCAGCAACGTCGGCCGGTTCTGCCAGTATTTTCAGGACGCCTACGGCGTGAGCCCCGCAGAAATGCGAAAAGGACTGCGCTGAGGCAGTCCTTTTTCTTCACCTTCGGTTGATCAGAACTGATAACTGGCCTTGAGCCCGCCGCTGAAACCGTGGCTGTCGCCCCCGCCGCTGGCACCGACTTCGGCGCCCAGGCTCATGGCGCCGAGGTTGGCCATCAGGTTGACGCCGCCGCTGAACTGATCGCGGTTGTCGAACGCCGCGCGTTGTTCGATATCCAGCCCCAGCAGATGGCCTTCGCTGTCGACCTGATGATCACCGAGCACACGCTCGTAGCCGACCCGCACACCCGGCACCAGTTGCCACGCGCCCATCGGCATCGGGGCGAACGAAACGTCGAGATTGGCCACGGCGCTGCGGCGGGTTTGCTGGATGTCGTCGACATCGAGGGCCAGTTCGCTGCCCTTTTCCTGGAAGCCCGACAGGTCCAGACGACTGACGCGCACGCCAAGGCTCGGCTCCAGAACCATATCGTTCATCGGCAGGCGATAACCCAGCGCCAGTGTGGCGCCGCTGAGGTTGCCATGGGTGTCGCCCTTCGCCGAACCGAGGCCGCCGCCGAGATCGCGCTTGCTGTCGTAGTCGACGTAACCTGCGCTGAGGTTGGCATCGGCAAACAGGCCACGTTCCAGACTGGTGAAGCCATAACGGGCACCCAGATTGAGGAAGGTGAAGTCGGTATCAGCCTCGCCGCCCGCTCCGCCGACGGTGCCTTTGCTGTAACCGATCCCGCCCCGTGCGCTGAGTTGCTCGGAGAAGCGCTGGGTAACGCCGACCATCAGGCCCTGACTGTGTTCGTTGCTGCTTTGCGCATGGGCCGAACCGTCGGTACCGAGGTAACCGGCGAGCGCGGTGCTCCACAACCGGTACTGGCCGACCTTGAGGTCGGTGCCGCTGGCGAAAGGCGCGGCGGCTTGCTCGATCATCGCGTTCTGACGCAGCAGGTAACTCGCCGCATCGGCGTGCACCTGACCGCCCACTGTGGACTCGACGCCGCCCAGAGTGCCGGCGTCGATAGCCGATTGCAGGTAGTAGTTGTAGGCGCTGTAGGTGCCCGACAGCTTGCTGTTCTGCAGCTCCTGCAACAGTTGCGCACCGGCGGCGGCGTTGCCGATCAGTCCGGCCTGACCCGGCAGGCTGTTGTACTCGACCATTTTGCCGCGCAGCACGTAAATGGTTTCCTGGGACAGACCGAGTCCCTGCTTGAGGTAGTTGTCCATGCTGCCGTACTGCGCGGTCACCTGATCCAGACCCGCTTGCAGGTAACTCGCTTCCACACCCAGCAGCGGCGCGTAGACCGCGGCCATGCTCGGCGGCATCATCGCCAGCGTCTTGGCCACGCGGGCGGCGGTGTAATCGTTGGTCGCCAGGTAGTTGCTCATGATCGTGGCGTTGTCGACCCCGGCGATGCTTTGCAGCACGGCCGCCGTCCAGCCGGTGCGGTCCTTGCCGGCGGTGCAGTGGAACAGCGCGGCGCCGTCGACGCCGGCCAGTTCGTTGAACAGCACGCCCAACTGACCGCGCATGCCGGCGTCGCTGACGAAGGCGCGGTTGGTCTCCTGCATCATCGCAATCGCATCGGCCGCGCTTTTGAACGAGACCGTGGTGATGCTCGCGCCCGAGGTGGTGGCGCCGATGATGTCGATGTTCTGGTAGGTCGCGCCGCTGATCATGGTGTCCGGCGTGGCCGCGATTTCGCTGGGGGTGCGCAGGTCAAAAACGGCCTTGATCCCCAGACCGTTGAGGGTCGCCAGGTCCGACGCCGTCGGCGTCAGCGCGTTGGAGCGGTAGAACACACCGGCGCGCATCGTGCCGTCATGGGGCGTCGAGTAGGCCGTGGTGATACCGGCGACATCGCGGAAGTTGTCGATGCCCTGCAGGCGCGGGGTATCAAGGTCGGCCGCGTGGGCGGCGGCAATGGACAGACTCAACACGGACAGCGAACACAGAAGACGTGGAAACACGATGCAGCCTCATTGGAAACCGGTTGGGCTGCCCACTATCTACAACCAAATGTGACTGAATATGGCAAAACCCCGAAAAGCGTAAATGGCGGCGCAATCTGTCCGGCGGGCGCGCGTTCTGTCCGTCAGGCAGGCTAAATCCCTGTCGAACTTTGACGTTTTTTTTGCAAGAGGCAGGGTAAAGTGGCCTCTCCGGCCATCCTGGAAGCAGTCAATGAACCTCCAAAGCCCTCAAGACGCCGACGATGAAATCCTCAATCAGGCGGCGCACTGGTGCCTGCGCCTGCAAGACGAAACCTGCACGCCTGACGAACGCCAGGCCTTCCAGCAATGGATTCAGAGCAGTCCGCGCCACGCCTTCGAGTACGCGAAGATGCTTGAGGTCTGGGAGTTGAGCGATCAATTGCCCGACAAGCACGACAAGTCGAAGAAACGCAAAGCCACGACGCTGCCGTGCAGCTTCGAAGAGTTTCAACGCAACCTGGCGCAGCGCAACTAGTGCGCCGCGCCCGGGCCGCTCACTCCAGCGGCCTGCCTGCGGTCTCCCGCACCAACGCCAGCCCCGCCAGGGTCAGGCACAGACACGTCATCACATACAGCGCAGGCGCGTTGTTGTTGCCGGTCAGACCGATCAGCCCGGTGGCGAAAAACTGGGCGAAGCCACCAAACACCGACACACCCAGGCAATAGATGATCGACAGTCCTGACGCGCGAATCTTGCGGGGGAACATCTCCGTCACCAGCACCAGCGTCGGCACGGTAATCAGCACCAGAAACAATGTGGTGACCATTGAAACGCCCAACAGCGTGCCCAGGGTCGGAAAGCGGTTCATCAACATGAACGCCGGATAGATCAGCAACAGCATCGGGATGCAGCCAAGCGCGATAGTGCGGCGACGGCCGATGCGGTCACTCAAACGACCGGCCCAGATCGACAGACTGATCTGCACCAGCGCCCCAAGACACGCAGCCGTGGTGCCCATGGTCATCGGCAGGTGCAGCACGCTGACGGTGTAGTTGGTCATGTAATCGAGCACGATGTAGCTGGATGCCGTGCTGCCGATCACCAGCAGCACGCCGGTCAGCAGGACTTTGCGATAGTCCCGGAAAATCAGGCGCAGGCCGGAGGTGGCGCCATCGCCTGGTGGTTCCTGCTCGGCGGTTTCATCGAGGTGACGACGGATATACAGCCCCACCGGAATCACCAGCATCCCCAGTACGAACGGCAGTCGCCAGCCCCAGCTCTCGAGGGATTCGGCCGACAAGGTCGAACTCAACCCCAGCGCCACCAGCGCGCCGAACATGAAGCTCAAACCCTGGCTGAACAGTTGCCAGCTCCCGTAGAAACCTCGGTTTTTATCGTCGGCGTATTCCATCAGCATTGCCGTGGAGGCCCCCACTTCGCCGCCCATGGCAAACCCTTGAACCAGCCGCGCCAGCACAATCAGCACCGGTGCCGCGAGGCCGATCTGCGTGTAGGTGGGGGCGATGGCAAACAGCAGCGAACCGAGCGCCATCAGCCACAGCGTGAGCATCATCGCCGGTTTGCGCCCGACCCGGTCGGCGTAGGCACCGAGCACGATCCCGCCGATCGGACGCATGCCGAAGCCGACGCCGAACGTGGCCAGTGACAGCAGCAATTGCCCCAGCGTGCTCTCTACCGGGAAAAACTGCCGGCCGATGAGTGTGGCGAAAAAGCTGTAGACGGAAAAATCATAGAACTCGAGGCCGGAGCCAATGGTGATCGCGGCAATCGCCCGCGCACCGATGGGTTTGCGCGTTGCGTTTGCGGCGGTAGCCGCGCTGGAAATGGCAGTGGACATGGGGCGAACTCCTGAAATTGTCGAAGCGGATCAGGCCAAAAAGGCTTCCACCAGTCGCACCCAGTAGCTGGCGCCGGTCGCCAGGCAGTCGTCGTTGAAGTCGTAACCGGGGTTATGCACCATGCAGCCGCCCTCCCCGTCGCCATTGCCGATCAGCAGATAACAGCCGGGGCAGCGTTGCAGCATGACCGCGAAATCTTCGCTGCCGGTCAGCGGTTTCATGTTCGGGATCAGCCCTTCCTCGCCCACCCAATCGATCGCCACCTGCCGCGCAAAAGCGGTCTTGGCTTCATCGTTGAACAGCGCCGGGAAGCGTTGCGCCTCGTCCACATCCACCGTCGCCCGCGCCCCGAAACCGCTGGCCTGGGCCTGGGCGATGCGGGTGATGCGCTCGATCAATTCGTCACGCACCGAAGCCTTGAGCGCACGCACGCTCAACTGCAACTCGGCGTGATCGGGAATCACATTGGCGGCGATCCCGGCGTGAAAGGCACCGACCGTCACCACGGCCGTGTCGAGCGGGTCGACAGTGCGCGAGACGATGCTCTGCAACGCCATGACAATTGCAGATCCCGCCAGCACCGGATCGACCGCTTTGTGCGGCATCGCGCCGTGGCCGCCCACACCGTCGACGCGAATCGTCACGGTGTCGGTGGACGCCATGAACGGGCCTTCGAGGAAACCCAGCTTGCCCACCGGCAACCCCGGCATGTTGTGCATGGCGAACACCGCGTCGCACGGGAACAGCTCGAACAAGCCGTCATCGAGCATGCGTTGCGCGCCGCCGTCACCTTCTTCGGCGGGCTGGAAGATCACCACCAGCGAACCGTCGAAGTTGCGGCTTTCGGCCAGATAACGCGCAGCCGCCAGCAACATCGCCGTGTGCCCGTCATGCCCGCAGGCGTGCATCACGCCTTCGTGGCGGCTGGAATACGGCAGCCCGGTCTGCTCGATGATCGGCAGTGCATCCATATCGGCGCGCAGGCCGATCATCTTGCCGCCGCTGCCTTGGCGCAGCAGGCCGACCACGCCTGTTCCGCCCAGCCCGCGATGCACCTCATAGCCCCACTCGCTCAGCTTGCCCGCCACCAGATCGGCGGTGGCGAACTCTTCGAAGCTCAGTTCCGGGTAAGCGTGAATGTGTTGGCGCAGCGCGATCATTTCTTCTTCGAGCGCACGGATACCGGGCAGTGCAGGCAGATCGGTCATCAGCAGGTTCCTTGTTTTTATGGGGGCGTTTGCGGGTGTTCGACTGATACCCTGCGATCCTAATGACTTGCCGAATGCCGCGGCAGTCGCAAAAAACGGGGGCTGAAAACCGTGGGTTTACACCGTCACAACGGGAGAAAAGGATGAAGCTGCATCAACTGCGGGCGCTGGTGATGATTGCCGACTGCGGCAGCATTCGTGCGGCGGCGCGGCAACTGGGGGTTTCGCAGACCGCCGTGGCCAAGGCCCTGCGCGAACTGGAAGAACACCTGCAATTGCCGCTGCTGGTGCGCAATGCCAGCGGCGTGGTGCTGACCGCTTACGGCCAGTCGCTGCTGCAGCATGCGCGGCAGATGCTGAGTCAGCTCGAACGCGCACAACTGGAGCTGACGCACCTGAGCGATCAAGCCCAGGGCCAGTTGCGCCTGGGCATCTCGCCGTGGATGGGCATGACCCTGTTGCCGGAAGTCGTCACCCTGTTCCGCCAGCGCATGCCGCAGGTACGTCTGGAGATCTTCGAAGGCTTGATGGCCGTGGCCCTGCCAAAACTGCGCGACGGCACCATGGAGTTCGCGGTAGGCCTGGTCTCGTCGCTGCTGCCGCGTCCGGAGTTCGTCAGCGAACCGATCTTTTCCTACCGCATGGCAGTCGTCGCCCGCCACGATCATCCGCTGCGCGGAGCCAACTCCATTCACCAACTGCTCGATCAGGACTGGGTGGTCAACTACCCCGACGCCAGCCACGAAGGCTTGATGACCGAGCTGTTCTGGCAACACGGCGCGCAGATCGACCTGCAACACATCCATCGCGCGCACTCGCCGCAACTGACCCTGTCGCTGATCGAGCAGACCGACATGCTCAGCTACTTTCCCGAGCCGATGCTGACAGTGCCCGGCTACCGCGAACGCGTGGCCCGGCTCGATCTGGCCGAGACCTTCGCCAACGATGTCATCGGCATCGTCACCCCGCGCAACGCCCCGCTGGGCGCGGCGGCGCAGTGTTTTGTCGATTGTCTGCTGCAAGTGATCCGCCGCCGCGCACGCTCGGCGAGGCCGGAGGATGTCGAGTTGTTCGATACGTTGGGGTTGTTGATCTGAGGCTGTTCAAGGTTAAGATTCGGCCCGGTTCGGCTAACAGTTTAAGGATGACCCCGGCATGTCCCCTCTCGACACCTCCCTGCAAGACACCGCCGCCCCCGACGGCGTCTGCTTCGGCTGCGGCAGCAGCAACCCGCACGGTTTGCACATCAAGAGCTTCTGGCACGAGGACGGCGTGCATGTCATGGCCGAGCATGTGCCCGAAGCCAAATACTGCGGCTGGCCGGAGCTGGTCTACGGCGGTTTGATCGCGATGCTGGTGGACTGCCATTCCAACTGGACCGCGATGGCCTACCACTACCGCGCCGAAGGGCGTGAAGCCGAGAGCCTGCCGCGCATCAACTGCGTCACCGGCAACCTCGGCATCAAGTTCATCAAGCCGACGCCCATGGGCGTGCCGCTGACGTTGAAGGCAAAAGTCGAAGGAGAAGTCGGGCGCAAGAGCCGGGTGATCTGTGAGGTGTATGCCGGGGATGTGCTGACGGCGGTGGGTGATTCGGTGTTTGTTCGGGTCGATGCGGGGCAGTTGGCAGCGGCTGCTCATGGCCGGAATGAAGACCAATGAGTACCAAGGCAATAAACATGGCGCTGATTGCCGCCATCAGCCTGATGGTGGTGGGCGGTCTGAATTGGCTGATGAACGAATCCTGGCTGATCGCCACGCAAGCAAGCGGCGAAGATGCGTTCTCGTATCTGATAATCGAGATTTTGCAGGCAGTGGCCATCCACACGCTGGCAGTGGCATTCATCCCGCTGCTGTTGGCGTTCTTTAGAAAGACACTCGCCAGTTATGTCGTGCTGTTACTGATGCTATCGCTCTACATGCTGTTCATCACCGGCATCAATGCAGTCGGTCCGGTCGTGGCCGGTCTGGCGATTGCAGCTTTGGCATATGCCGTGTTCACGAAAACCGCCAACCTGATCCGGTACTTCCGCGTGAAGTGACCCGACTCACGGTTTACCCGGAGCCACTGCCATGCCCGATCGCAAAATCATCATCCCCGAATCCATGAAACCCATCGTCGAACGCGCCGGTTACGCCCCGGCGGTGCTGGTCGGCGATACGCTTTATTGCGCCGGTCAGGTGGGCCGCACGGCTGATCTGACAGTCATCGAAGACCCCGGGCAGCAATTCATCCGTGCCTGGGAAAACCTCGACGAAGTGCTGAAGGCCGGTGGCTGCACCTTCGAGGACGTGGTGGAGATGACCACTTATCACGTCGACATGAGCCAGCACATGCTGGTGTTTCGCGAAGTGAAGAACCGCCTGTTCCCCAAAGGCTTCTGCGCCTGGACCTGCATCGGCGTCAGCGAACTGGCCCATCCGGGGCTGCTGGTGGAAATCAAATGCGTGGCCGTGCGCAGGCGGGCTATACCTGTGTAGTGCTTTTCACCACCATCGCGAGGCGTTGAACCATGGACTTGACCCTCTACTACCATCCGTTGTCGTCCTACTGCCACAAAGCCCTGATTGCCCTGTACGAACACGGCGTCGCCTTCGAGAAACGCCTGATCGACCTGTCCAGCGAAGCCGAACGGGCCGAGTTGCGGGCGCTGTGGCCATTGGTCAAATTCCCGGTGCTGCAGGACCGTGCCCGTCAGCGCAACGTGCCGGAGTCGAGCGTGATCATTGAATACGTGGACCGCTATCACGCTGGAACGGGCCGCTTGATCCCCGACGATTGGGACACCGCGCTGCAGGTTCGACTCTGGGACCGGTTTTTCGACAACTACGTGATGACGCCGATGTCGCAAATCGTCGCAGACCGCATCCACAGCAGAAACGCTGACCTGAGCAGCCAGCGCACCTTGCTGAACACCGCCTACGACATGCTGGAAAACCAGCTGGCGACCCACTCGTGGATCGCCAGCCCGGATTACAGCATGGCCGATTGCTCGGCCAGCCCGGCGCTGTTTTACGCCAGTACGCTGGTGCCGTTTGGCGCCGACCGCCCTCGCCTCAGCGTTTATTTCGAGCGGTTGGTGCAGCGCCCGTCTTTCAGCCAAGTGATCGACGAAGCCAGACCCTGGTTTGACTTCTATCCCTTTGCCGAAGCGCTTCCCCAACGGTTTCGCTGAGGAACGACCTCACGCCGGCTGGTGACTGGTCACGCAGTGAATCCCGCCACCACCGGCCGCGATGGCGTCGATGTTGATTTGCACCACGTCGCGGTTCGGGTAGAGCTGTTTGAGCAGGTCGAAGGCCTTCTTGTCGGCATCCTTGTCGCCAAACTCCGGAGCGATGACCGCGCCGTTGATGACGAAGTAGTTGATGTAACCGGCCGCGAAGTCGTCGTTGTTCTTGTTGAATTTGGTCTTGCGTGGTTTCAGCGGTGGCGACACGGTGTGGATCTGCAACGGGCGACCGTCGGCGTCGGTGGCCTTCTTCAGGATTTCCAGATGCGCCAGCGTGACCTTGTGATCGTAGGATTGCGGGTCGGTGTCGAGGTTGGCGATGACCACGCCCGGCTTGACGAAGCGCGCGTAGAAATCGACGTGGGCATCGGTGATGTCCTTGCCCTTGATGCCCGGCAGCCAGATGATTTTGCGCAATCCGAGGCGTGCTTTCAGTTCCGCCTCGACATCGGCCTTGCTCCAGCCGGGGTTGCGGTTGGCGTTGACCCAGCAGCTTTCGGTCATGATCCCGGTGCCGTGGCCATCGACTTCGATGCCGCCGCCCTCGCCCACCAGTTCGCTGCGGATGTAGGTCGCTTGCGCGTCTTGCGCCACTCGTTGGGCGATTTTCGCGTCTTTGGAGTGCTGTTGCTTGTTGCCCCAGCCGCTGAAATTGAAGTCCACCGCACCGAGGCCACTTTTGTCATCGATGACGAAGTTGGCGCTGATGTCACGCATCCAGATGTCGTCGAGATTGGCGATCTGATAGGTGATGTTGGACGTGCCGCAGATCTCTTCGGCCAGGCTGCGTTCGCCGCTGCGGCAGTAGATGGTCAGTGGCTCGTAACGGGAGATGGCGCGGGCGATCCGGCCCAGCGCTTCCTGGACGTCTTCGGTGAAGTCTTCCCAGATCGCGTCCTGCGCGCCGAAGGCCATGTAGGCGCGTTCGTGTTTGTCGCCCTCGTCGGGCATGAACCAGCGACCTTCGCTGGCCGCCAGCACCCGTGCCGGGGACAGGCCGAGGCCCATGACGGCAGCGCCTACGCCGGCGGCGACTGAAACCTGTTTGATGAACTCGCGACGAGTGGGCATGTGTACGTTCCTGATGTGTAAGGGGCCGCCGAAGCGGCCCGGAAAAATCACTTTGCAGTGGCGGTCTTGAACTTGGTCCAGGTGCGCATGCGGGCACGCATGTCGGCCTGGGGAATATCCTTGCCCGGTATCAGACGAGCATAGGTCGCTTCGTCGAGGTAGATGTCCGGGTTGTTGCGCATCGCCTCATCCACCATTGGCCGGGCCTTGGCGTTGGAGGTCGGGTAACCGGTGAAATTGCTGATCGCTGCCATGTTCTCCGGGCGCATCACGAAGTTGATGAACGCGTAGGCATATTCCGGATGCTTGGCATCGACCGGAATGGCCATGGTGTCCATCCACACCGTGGTGCCTTCACGGGGCACGCGGTACTGGAAGCGGGTCTTCTTGCCGGCGCTGTCCGAGGTGCGCTGGGCCTGGGTCATGTCGCCGCTGTAGCCGAGGGACAGGCACAGGTTGCCGTTGACCAGATCGGTGACCGGTTGCGACTGGAACTTGCGGATATACGGCCGCAGTTTCATCAGCAAATCACTGGCCGCTGCCAGATCCTCGGATTTGGCGCTGCGCGGATCACGGCCCAGATAATTGAGCACCACCGCCAGCACTTCGTCCGGCGAGTCGATCATCGAAATCCCGCAATCGGCGAACTTCGCCGCCAGTTCCGGCTTGAACAGCATGTCGAGGCTGTTGACCGGGGCGTCGGCCATGCGTTGTTTGATCTGCTCGGCGTTGTAGGTCAGGCCGATGGTGCCCCAGGTGTAGGGCACCGTGGCCTTGTTCGAGTGCTCGTAATGGCTGCGCAGTTTCTGCAGGCCCGGTTCGATGTCGTTCATTGCCGTGACTTTCGAAGGATCCAGCGGCAACAGGCTGCCGGCGCGCATCAGGCGTTCGGCCACGGTGTCGCCGGGAAAGATCAGGTCGTAGCCGCTGCCACCGGAAAGCATCTTGGCTTCCAGGGTTTCGCTGCCGTCCATCACGTCGTAGATCACCTTGATCCCGGTTTCGGCGGTGAACCTGGTCAGCGTGTCTTCGGCGAAATAATCCGCCCAGTTGTACAGCCGCAGCGTCTTGTCTTCGGCGTGCACGGCCGGCATCAGACCGGCCAGCGCCAGACCCAGAGCGCCGAGCAACCACTTGTGTGAGGTGTGCATATCAGACTCCTTGAGGATTCCAGCGGGCGTGAAGGTGACGACCGTCCTGACTGAGCAGCGCGCCGTACATTTCCGGGCGACGGTCGCGGTAGATGCCCCAGCTCAGGCGCTCTTCTCGCATGGCCGACAGATCCAGGCTCTGCACCAGAACGCCGGTGCTGGCGCGGTCGGCTTCGGCGAGCATTTTTCCCTTGTGGTTGCAGATGAACGACGAGCCGTAGAAATTCATTTGCAGCGCCGCATCGGTGCCCGCCACTTCGCGGCCAACGCGGTTGGAGGCGATCACCGGCAGCAGGTTGGCAGCCGCGTGGCCACGCATGGTCATCTGCCAGTGGTCCCGCGAGTCCAGATCCGCGCAGCCCGGTTCCGAGCCAATGGCGGTCGGGTACAACAGCACTTCGGCGCCCATCAACGCCAGACAGCGAGCGGTTTCCGGAAACCACTGATCCCAGCAGATGCCCACGCCGAGGCGGCCGAACGCGGTGTCCCAGACTTTGAAACCGGTGTCGCCGGGACTGAAATATTCCTTCTCCTGATAGCCGATGGCATTGGGGATGTGAGTCTTGCGGTACACACCCAGCAAACGCCCGTCGGCATCCGCCACGCTCAGGGAGTTGAAGTAGGCGTTGCCAGCCTTCTCATACCAGCTCAGCGGGAGCACCACGCCGAGTTCACGGGCCAGCGCGGCGAAACGCGACAGCACCTGACTGTCGCGGTACTCCTCGGCCAGCGCCATATGGTGGTGGCTCTGCTCGATGCAGAAATACGGCGTGGCGAACAACTCCTGCAACAGGATCACTTGCGCGCCCTGCGCCGCCGCTTCACGCACCAATTGCTCGGCGCGATCAAGGTTGCTGTTCAGGTCCCAGGTGCACGGCATCTGGGTGGTAGCGACTTTCAACATCGTCATCGATCAACCCTCCACCGGCCAGGCTGGCTGCTGTTGGGTGATGCAATGCACACCGCCACCGCCATGGGCCAGGTGATTGATCTGCACCGGCACCACTTCACGTCCCGGGAACGCCTTGGCCAGGGTTTCTGCCGCCACATGGTCGGCCTCGATGCCGTACGCCGGCATGATGATCGCGCCGTTGGCGATGTAGAAATTGGTGTACGAAGCGCAGAAGACTTCGGCTTCGGTGTCCACCGCATCGGTGGCTTCATACAGCTCGATCAGCTCGAACTTGCGGCCCTGGGCGTCGGTGGCCAGTTCCAGTGCGCGGCGGTTTTCCCGCACGACTTCGGCGTACACCGAGCTGCGATCGTGAGTGGCATCCACCAGCAACACGCCGGGACGGGCGAAAGCGCAGACGCCATCGACGTGGCCGTCGGTCATGTCGCCGGTGACGTAATCCGGATCCCCCGGCAGCCAGATGGTTTTCTTCACGCCGAGCAGACGGCTGAAGATCTCTTCCATTTCATCCTTGCTCACGCCCGGGTTGCGGTTGGGGTTGAGCAGCACCGATTCGGTGGTGATCAGCGTACCCTCGCCGTCCACATGGATCGCGCCGCCCTCGTTGCTCAGCGCCGTACCGAAGCACTCACCGCCCAGGTGATTGAGTACGCGGCGGGCCAGGCTTTCGTCCAGATCGTGGGCCGACTTGCCGCCCCACGCGTTGAAGCGCCAGCTCACCCCGGCCAGACCCTGCTCCGGATGAACGACGAAGCTCGGGCCGGAGTCGCGGCACCAGCTGTCGTTGACCGCCAGCGGTATCAGTTCGATGTTCGGCCCGCACAAAGCTTTGGCGCTGGCGATGGCCGACGGATCGACGACCATTTTCACCGGTTCGAACCGGGCGATGGCATTGGCGACGCGGGCGAAATCTTCCTGTACCAACGGCAAGGTCACGCGCCAGCCCGACTCCCACAGGGCCTTGTTGTGGGGCCAGACCATCCAGGTCGCGGCGTGCGTTACCCACTCTGCCGGCATCATCCAACCGCTGTTGTTGTTTTTGTTCTGCTGCATGGTAAAAAGCCCTTTGAGTTAAGCCATTGTGTTCAATGAAAACAGCCTTGGCGGCGTTGACGTGCATGCTAATGGCGGCCTCAAGACCAAACAAACGATGGATTTAGCGGAAAACTGATTAGAGGAACTTATCGATCATGCTGAAACACTGGCCACCCCTCAGCTCGTTGCGCGGCTTCGAAGCCGCCGCAAGGCTGGGCAGTTTTCACAAGGCTGCCGAGGAACTGAGCCTCACGCAGTCGGCCATCAGCCAGCAGATCCGCAGCCTTGAGGCGTACCTGGAGCAGCCGCTGTTTTTCCGCAGCGGACGCAGCGTCGCCCTGACCGACGCCGGCCACGATCTGCTCAGCACGACTCAGGCGATGCTGCAGCAACTGTCGGTGGGCATCCGGCGGCTGGGGCAGTACCAGAAACCCAATCAACTGGTGCTCAACACCACGCCGGCGTTTGCCCGGCACTGGTTGCTGCCGCGTCTGGGGGATTTCCGCCGTCAGCATCCGAATGTGGACCTGTGGATTTTCAGCACCGATGAAGTGCCGGACATGGCGACCCAGACCATCGATCTGGCGGTGCGCGACGACATCAGTTCTCAGGCTGAATGCAGCTTCAAGGTGCTGCATGCCGACCGGCTCTATCCGGCGTGTCACCCGAACCTGCTGAGCGTGCCGAGCGCACAGCGGACAACGCTGCACGGCGAGCGGGAAATGGACTGGAGTCATTGGGCGGTGGAATCCGGGATCGACGTCGGCCAGCAGGATCAGGGCCTGAACTTCTCAGATCCGGGCCTGTTGCTGGATGCGGCCTGCGGCGGGCTCGGCATCGCGCTGGTCAGCCAGTTGCTCAGCCGCAAGGCCCGGGTCGACGGGCTGTTACAGCCCTTGGTGGACGACACCATTCGCGGCCCGAACTGGGCGCTGCTGACCCACCGCGACAGCGAAAGCGACCCGATGGCCCGCAGTTTCACCGAGTGGTTGCTGGCGAACCTGGGCGATCCATGACCGGTGCGTGACGAGCCATCACCTCGGTGACCCAGTCGATGAACACCCGCAGTTTGCGGCTGATGTGGCGGTTCGGCGGGTACGCGACGTAGAGCGGCATCGGATCCAGGCGCCAATCTTGGAACAGCGGCACCAGATCACCGCACGCCTCGTGTGCTTTGGACATGTATTTGGGCAACCACAACACGCCCAGCCCCGCGAGACCCGCCGACAGGTAGGCATTGCCGTCATCCACCGCCAGCACATGACGGCCCTTGATCTGTAGATCTTCGTGTTCGTTGTGCAGGGCGTAAGGCACGGGTTTGCCGGTGCGCGCCCACAGGAAACCGACCACCCGGTGATGGCTGTCCTCCAGCTCCCGGGGATGCATCGGGATGCCAGCACGGGCCAGATAGCTCGGCGCGGCATAGACGCCCAGTTGCAGATCCGCCACCTTCCGGGCCATCAGCGACTGATCCCGCAGCTCCCCGCCGCGCACCACGCAATCAACGTTTTCATCAATGATGTCGACGATCCGGTCGCTGACGCCCATGTCGATCTGGATCTCCGGATAGCGCGCGCAGAACTCGGGCAGCGCCGGCACCAGAATCAGATTGGCCAACGGGCTCGGTACATCGACCCGCAAGCGGCCCTTGGGCTGGGCCGCCGCGCCGGGAAGGCTGGTCTCGGCATCGTCCATGTCCGCCAGTAACCTGATCACCCGCTCGTAATAGGCCGCGCCGTCCGCCGTAGCGTTGACCTTGCGCGTGGTGCGGTTGAGCAACTTGACCCGCAGGCGCGCCTCCAGTTGCTGTACCAGATGGGTCACGGTGGTCTTGCTCATGTGCAGGGTCTCGGCGGCCTTGGTGAAACTGCCCGCCTCCACCACCCGGGCGAAGGCCTGCATCGCGTCGAAACGGTCCATATCCAACCTCTAATGGCGGCTCGATTGTTTGGCTATCCCAAACAGTGAACGCCAAGGTTGCGCGTTTATCGGGCCGATGCAAGTCCCTAGAGTTTCTCCATCGCAGGTTTTCAACCCATTGAAGGAGACACCCCATGACCCATGCCCAGCCAAAACGCGATGTGGTTTTTCCGCCCGGACGCCATGCCCTCTACGAGCGCAATCGCTATTCGCCGGCCGTTCGATCCAACGGTTTTCTGTTTGTCTCCGGGCAAGTCGGCAGCCTTGAGGACGGCTCGCCCGAGCCGGATCTGAAACAACAGGTGCGCCGGGCCTTCACCAACCTCAACGCGATTCTTGGCGCGGCCGGCGGCAGTTTCGATGACGTGGTGGACGTGACCGTGTTCATGGTCGACCCGCAATCGACCTTCGAAACCATCTGGGAAGTGGTGCCCGAGTTCTGGGGTGAGGCGCCGCACCCGACCATTACGGCGGTCGGCGTGACGTGGCTGTATGGCTTTCAGTTCGAGATCAAGGTGATTGCCAGGGTGCCGGAATGACCTGACATCGCGTCGATTTGCAGCACGGGCCGCCAGTCTTCAGACTGTCGGCCCGCATTCCATTTGCGATCCATCGCCATGCCCGACACCTTGCTCAAGCCCAGTCTCCCCGGCATCGCCCTGCGCCGCTGGCGCGTGCTGCACCGCGTCAAACAGAGCCATGCCGCCGAGTTGTTCAAGGTTACCCAGTCGACGATTTCCCGCTGGGAAAGCGGTGTGCAGGCGATGGACACGGACGCGCATCGGCAACTCGAAACGTTGCTCGCGGCGCGACTCGACAGCGCCGCCGATCAGGCCCTCGCACGACTGGTGACAGAAAGCGCACGGCCGGTTCATCTCGTCTGCGACCTGACCCATCGCCTGTTGGCCTGCTCCCCGGCCCGCGCCGCGCAGTTCGCCAGCCCGCTGAGCGATCTGCTGGGGCAATCGCTGTGGCGTTTTGCGACGGCGGAAATCCAGCACAAGGAATCCTTGCTGGATGACACCGGCTGGCGGGAAGTCCAGGCGCCGCCGGCTCTGGAATTCGTCACCGGCCACAATGACTCAACCCTTGTCCCCATCCGCGAAAGCCTGTGCCGCTGGACGCGGATCGCACTTTCGGACGGCACCGCCGCACGGCTGGTGGAAACGCTGTAGGCCACCCGCCGCATATTTTATGCGTGGACGATGATCGAGGCCGGGCCTAGGCTTTGAGCCCTGCTCTCCTTACTCCGGCCACCGTATGAACCTCGAAAAGATCAAGGGACGCCTCGACTTCCTGCGCGAAGCAGAACGGCTCAAGGACGTCCTCAGAAGCGCGCACACTTCCTCCGGGCGCAGCGAAAGCACCGCCGAACACAGCTGGCGCCTGTGCCTGATGGCGATCGTGTTCGCCGACGACCTCGCCGGGCTCGATGTGCTGAAAGTCCTGAAAATGTGCGTCATCCACGACCTCGGCGAGGCCATCAACGGAGACATTCCGGCGGTGGTTCAAGCCGGTTTTCCCGACAAGGGCGAACAGGAACGCAACGACTTGCTCCTTCTCACCCGATCTCTGGACGACGCCCTGAGAAACGAAATCCTCGCGCTCTGGGACGACTACGAAAACGCCGGCTCCCCCGAAGCCAAAGCCGTAAAGGCGCTGGACAAGCTGGAAACACTTTTACAACACACTCAAGGACAGAATCCGCCAGACTTCGACTATGGCTTCAACCTGGCCTACGGCAAGCAATACACCAACGCCGATCCGCTGTTCGAAACCCTTCGAACCCTGATCGACCGGGATACCCGAGAACGCATGAATACAAACATCACCGTCCGCAACGAACGCCCCGAAGACATCGACGCCATCGCCCGAATCACCGAGGCCGCGTTCCAGCACGAAGAACACTCCAGCCACACCGAACAATTCATCGTCAACGCCTTGCGCCACGCCGGTCAGCTCAGCGTTTCGCTGGTGGCAGTGGAAAATGACTCGGTGGTCGGCCATGTGGCCATTTCACCCGTGACGATTTCCTCCGGCGCTCAAGGCTGGTATGGCCTGGGCCCGATCTCCGTGTGCCCGACCCGCCAGCAGCAAGGCATCGGTTCCGCGCTGATGAAAGCCTCGCTGGCGGAGTTGCAGCGCATCGGCGGCGTTGGCTGCGTGGTGCTTGGCGATCCAGGCTACTACGGGCGTTTTGGCTTCAAGGCCCATGCGGGTCTGGAGTTGCCGGGGATTCCGGCGGAGTATTTTCAGGCGTTGGCGTTTGGTGGGGAGTTGCCAATCGGTGTCGTCAGCTACCACAAGGCCTTTGACGCCACCGAGTAACCGTTCTCTGTCGTTCAAAGCGGCAGCGAACGATCCTGAATCACCCGTTTCATCACCAGCGTAGAAGTCAGTCGCTGGACATTGGGCAAGGTCGACAAGCGCTCGTCATAGAGCTGCTGAAAGGCCGGCAGATCCCGCGCGACGATATGCAGCAAGTAGTCGGGCTCACCGAACAGTCGTTGCGCTTCGACGATTTGCGGGATCTGCGTCACTGCGTCTTCAAACGCCTCCACCGCCTGGCGATTGCCCTCGCGCAGCGTCACAAACACCATCGCCGAAAAATTCAGACCCAGCGCGCCCGGCGCCAGCTGCGCACGATAGCCGATGATCACCCCGCTCTCTTCGAGCGCCCGAACCCGACGATGGCAAGGAGACAGGCTGAGCCCGACCCGATCAGCCAGTTCTGTGATCGACAGACGACCGTCGGCTTGCAGCTCGGCAAGAATCTTCTGATCAATTCTGTCCATTAACGCTTTTCTCCCACATCACACTGCCAATACTGGAACATTTGGGAAAAGATTCTAGCCCGATTCCAATATTCTTTTTCGTGAACGTTGCACGCCAAAAGCCCACTGTTTACGAGATAAAAGATGTCCCTGAGTCTGTTCGCCGCCTTCTGGGCGGTTTCGTTTCTGTTCGTGATCACCCCCGGTGCAGACTGGGCATACGCCATTTCGGCGGGGCTGGTTGGCCGTGTCGTGCTGCCCGCCGTGGCGGGATTACTGATCGGGCATTTGCTTGCAACGCTGGTAGTGGCGGCCGGAGTCGGAGGGCTGGTGGCGAGCAATCCCCTCGCCCTCTCGATACTGACGATCGCCGGCAGCCTTTATCTGCTGTGGCTGGGCATCAACATGTTGCGCAATCCTTCCACGCCCGAAGCGGCAGAGAATCAGACGTCGGGTTCCTGGTCACGCTGGACGATCAAGGGTGCCTGCGTCAGCGGCCTCAATCCCAAGGTCTTTCTTTTGTTCCTGGCCCTGCTGCCGCAATTTACAGACCCGACAGCGGCATGGCCGGTGCCGATACAGATCATGGCGCTGGGGCTTTTACACGCTTTCAGCTGTGGGGTGATTTACCTGTTGGTCGGATTCGGCTCGCGTTCTGTTCTACAGGCACGTCCCGTGGCTGCGCGATTCGTCAGTCGCCTTTCTGGCGCAATCATGGTGTTGATCGCAGCGTTTCTGCTGGCAGAACAGATACCCACCTGAAAATGACGCTCACAAAAGGCACAACCATGAGTGACACAACCTCGTCCTATGGCAACAACCAGAACCCGCACTCACGCGTTCGCATTCCTCATCTTCAGCAAATGAAGGTGCTCGGCCAGAAATGGGCGATGCTCACGGCCTACGACATGTACGCCGCGAGCATCTTCGAAGAGGCCGGAATTCCCGTTTTGCTGGTGGGTGACTCGGCCTCCAACAACGTCTTCGGCCATGAATCGACATTGCCTGTGACGGTTGATGAGTTGCTCCCTCTGGTGCGTGCCGTCAGCCGGACGACGCGCAGACCTCTGGTGATCGCCGACCTCCCGTTCGGCTCGTATCAGGCTACGCCGGAGCAATGTTTCCATACCGCCGTACGCTTCATGAAGGAAGGAGGTGCACATGCCGTCAAGATCGAAGGTGACATGGAGATACTGCCCCAAGTCGCGCTACTTGCGCGCTCCGGAATACCTGTCATGGCGCACATCGGATTCACACCGCAAGCTGAACATCAACTCGGCGGCTATCGTGTTCAGGGACGGGGGCAGGAGGCACATCGGCTGATCGAGAGTGCTCGTGCCTTTGAAGCCGCAGGCGCCTTTGCATTGCTGATTGAAATGGTGCCCGACGAAGTCGCGGCGCAAATCACCGCCGCTGTTTCCATCCCCACCGTTGGCATCGGCGCTGGCGTGGGCTGCGATGCTCAAGTGTTGGTATGGCAGGACATGGCGGGGTTGAGGACCGGACACCTGCCCAGATTCGTCAAGCAATACGCCGACCTTCGCGGTGTGCTGCTCGGCGCGGCCCGCGACTTCGCCGACGATGTGCAAACGGGGAAGTTTCCGGGGCCCGAGCATGCATTTCCTCTTGATCGTGCACAGGAAAAAAACCATCGATGAAAAGCTTCAGACAACGCGCGGCCGACGGTCTGAAAATCGGCGACCGCTTCACCCTCTCCCGCTGCTTCTCGGTCGAAGACATCCTGCGTTTTGCGCAGATTTCCCGCGACTATAATCCCGTGCATTTCGACCAGCGCTTTGCCGAAGCACATCACTTCAAAGCGCCCGTCTCGCACGGATTGCTGACGGCCAGCCTGGTTACTGAAATTGGTGGTCAGATCGGCTGGCTGGCAGCGTCGATGACTTTTAATTTCAAGCGACCAGTTTATCCGGGAGACACCGTGACATGCGTTTGGCTGATCACTGAATTAGATAGCAAAGGACGGGCGACGGCAGTCGTCACCTTGACCAACGAGGATGGTGTCGTCGTTCTGGAGGGCGAAACCCGAGGGGTGGCTCCAAGTGCAGACCAGCGAGAGCTACTGAAGCGTTTGCTGATTGCAGGAGATAGCGGCGATGCTGCTCGTGCGCCAAAGCAGTAATTTCAATCGCCGCTGACGTGATGACTGTTCACACTTCGTGTCCTATGGCATCACCAATGCGCTCTTGATGCCGGGTTGGCGATCAATAACTCTGTTAGCACGTTGTTTTGCACTGACAGAAAAGAGCCAACGCCATGCCCAGCCCCAGAACCCTGTACCAGAAACACATCGACAGTCACACGGTCTGCACCCTCGACGATCAGGGCCATGTGCTGCTTTACATCGACCGCCAGGTCGCCAACGAATACACCAGTCCGCAAGCCTTCAGCGGATTGCGCGACGCCGGACGCAAGGTCTGGCGCCCGGCGGCCACGCTGGCGGTGGTCGATCATGTGAACCCCACTGCCCCGACCCGCATCGCGACCATGCCGGACGCCGGAGGTGCGCGGCAGGTGTCGTATTTCGAAGAGAACTGCCGCGACTTCGGCATCGAGCTGTTCGATGTACTGGACAAGCGCCAGGGCATCGAACACGTCGTGGCGCCGGAACAGGGTTTCATTCTGCCGGGCATGGTGGTGGCGGCCGGTGACAGCCACACCACCACTTACGGCGCGTTGGGCGCTTTCGGTTTCGGCATTGGCACCTCGGAAATCGAGCACCTGCTGGCGACGCAGACCCTGGTCTACAAACGCCTGAAAACCATGCGGGTGACGGTGAACGGTGAGCTTGGTGCGGGTGTCACGTCGAAAGACATCATCATGGCGCTGATCGGGCAGATCGGTGCTTCAGGGGCCACCGGTTATGCCATCGAATTCACCGGCCCGGCGATCAGCGATCTCAGCGTCGAAGCACGCATGACCATCTGCAACATGGCCGTGGAGGCCGGTGCCCGTGGGGCGTTCATGGCACCGGACGACAAGGTCTTCGCCTATCTGCAACTCAAGCCGCGTGCGCCGAAAGGCGAAATCTGGGAACTGGCGGTCGAGCGCTGGAAAGGCCTGCACAGCGACCATGGCGCGGTGTTCGACAGTGAAGTCAGCCTGGATGTCTCGGCTCTGGAACCGATGGTCACCTGGGGCACCAGCCCAGATCAGGCCGCTCCGGTCGGCGGTCGTGTGCCGGATCCGGCCAGCCAGCCCGATCCGATTCTGCGTCAGGGTTTGCAACGCGCCCTCGATTACATGGGTCTGACACCCGGCACGCCGCTGAGCGAAGTGGTCATCAGCCACGCCTTCATCGGCTCCTGCACCAATGCGCGGATCGAAGACTTGCGTGACGTTGCCCGTGTGGTGCGGGGCCGACATGTGGCGCCCCACGTGCGGGCGATGATCGTGCCCGGCTCGACGCTGGTGCGCGATCAGGCGGAAGACGAAGGGCTGGCGCAGATCTTTCGCGACGCCGGTTTCGAATGGCGGCAGTCTGGCTGCTCGATGTGCCTGGCGATGAACGACGACGTCCTTGCGCCGGGTGATCGCTGCGCCTCCAGCACCAATCGCAACTTCGAAGGTCGTCAGGGCGCCGGTGCGCGCACCCACCTGATGAGTCCGGCGATGGTCGCCGCAGCCGCCATCACCGGACATTTGACTGACGTTCGCGCCTTCGCGCCGGGAGTTTGAGCCATGCAACCGTTCACCACTATCAGCGGCAGCGCCGCGCCGTTTCTGGCGGCCAACATCGACACCGACGTGATCATGCCCAAGCAGTTCCTCAAGGGCATCGATCGTCAGGGGCTGGATCGGGGACTGTTCTTCGATCTGCGTTTTCTGGCCTCGGGTGCGCCCAACCCCGAGTTTGTGCTCAATCAGCCCGCCTGGCAGGACGCGGCGTTTCTGGTGACCGGACCGAATTTCGGCTGCGGTTCCAGTCGTGAGCACGCGGTGTGGGGCATGAAGCAGGTCGGTATCCGGGCGCTGATCGGCACCACGTTTGCCGGGATCTTCTACGACAACTGTCAGCGCAACGGTGTGTTGGCAATTCAGCTCGATGCCGCGCAGCACAAGCTGATCGCCGACCTCATCAGCGTTCCGGCAACCGCGCATATCCGCGTGAACCTGCCCGAGCAGACCATCGAACTGGCTGACGGAACACGGATCGCTTTCGAGATCGATGAACTGCGCAAACAGTCACTGTTGCTGGGGCTGGACGCCATCGGCACGACGCTGCAACGGGCCGAACAGATTCGTGCGTTCGAGGCACGACATCTCGCGGAAAACCCTTGGCTGGGCTGAACACAAAAAAACCGGGTGGCTCACTGAACCACCCGGTTTTTCATTCGACGGACAAGTCGCGGAAATACTCTTCGAGAAACTCCACGCACACCCGCAACTTGGCCGACTCGCTGAGCCGCGTCGGGTACACCGCCCAGACGTTGGCGCTCTGGGTGTAATCAGCCAGCACCTGCACCAGCCGCCCCTGTTCGAGCATCGGTTTGACGTCCCACATCGAGCGCAACAGAATCCCGCCGCCGCTCAAGGCCCACTCCATCACGATTTCGCCACTGTTGGAGGACAACGGGCCGCTGACCCGCACCGATTCCTGCTGCCCGTCCTTGGTGAGTTCCCAGATGCCGAACGCATTGTTGCGTTCCTTCAGCACCAGGCAGTCGTGGTCTTGCAGATCTTCGAGGGATTGCGGCGTGCCCCGGCGCTCGAGGTAATCCGGCGTGGCGCACAACACCCGCCGGTTGCTCACCAGTTTGCGCGCCAGATGCTGGCCCGGCAGGTCATCGCCGACGAGGATTTCCAGATCAAAACCCTCGCCCACCAGATCGACCACGCGGTCGAACACGTCCAGGCGAATGTCGAGCTTCGGGCAGGCTCGGGCCAGTTGGCTGATCGCCGGTGCGACGTGATTGCGGCCAAAACCGAAGCTGCTGCAAATGTGCAGCGACCCGGCTGGCTGGTGCCGGGCCTGGGCAATCTCGCCGAGGAAATCATCGAAATCCCCCAGCAGCTTTTCCGCCCAGATCCGTACCCGCTCGCCATCGTCGGTCAGGGCGATGCGCCGGGTGGTGCGGTGCAACAGCTTTGTCGAGAGCGTGCTTTCGAGCACCGCGATGCGTTTGCTGACGTAGGCCGGGGAATAGCCCAACTCGTCGGCGGCGCTGGCGAAGCTGTTCTTGCGGATGACCGTCAGGAATACCTTGAGGTCTTCGGGCAAGGGAAACTGGTCACGATTCGTGTTCATACAGCTCGATCACCCACTGCCTGCTTCATGATTCGCGCAGGATAGCAGCGGCCATGACCGTTCGGCGCTTTTTCTGGCAGCCCCCCACAAACAGGGCTAGGGTTGCGTGGCTGGCGATATGCTGGCCACTTGGCAAACGTCTCTCGACGAACGCCATCAGCAGCACTGGAAGAAAAATCAGGGATGGTTTTTGTGCTTGCGGGTTAATGCACTCTTGATGAGTGAACAACCTATCCCTGTGTTTCGTTGCTTTCTATCAAGGACAGAAAGATGACCAACGTACAGGCGAACTTCTCTTGCCCTCTGCCACGGCAGACGCGCTCCCCGATTCCGGACAGCAGACCGGACGGTTTCGGCTGACGCCCGCGGCGTCGCATCGGCGCCCATTCAATCACCACGATTTGACGGATCCGGACGGATCAGGCCTTCACCTCGCCAGGCACCACTGTCGCCAGTGTTTCCTGCCGCTGGCTGTCGCCTGCCTGTCAGGAAAGACGCCCCTCGCCTGAAGGGGATGTTCGGCAACCACCACGAGGAAACCCTCGATATGACTGGCTCAAAACACAACATGCCGCCTTACGGTGTCGCTATCCAGAGCGCCATCACGGGAGGAGATCTGCATCAGATGAAGACTTTGTTGAAGCAGCGCGATTCAACGAAGCCGGAAGCGAAGGAGCTGCAAACCGCGTACGAAAAACTGGCCAAAGAAGTTTCCCGTCTGGAAAAACACTAAGGCCATTTCCCACATTGCAATGGAGGCAATTCACATGTCTGGTTCTGTTTCGCAACAAAACGTCGGTCTGTTTCCGGTGAGCTACCGGATCAGCACGGGACTGCCTGGCGCACCAAGCCTGGTACTCAACCTCCTGGTTTCAACGCCTCAGGAGCAAGTCAACGGCAATGCCACCATCACCCAGGCCGTCAATCCGCCGCTCGACCTGCATTCCGATGTATGGGGTGAATACACCTATCTCACCGTCATGTCCCCCGGTGTCAGCAAGATCCTGATCACCGCCCAGGGCAATCATGGCGGTCCAGGCTCCAACTCCATCGTCAACTTCAAGATCCGGCTGGTAGTCGGTACTGACTGGAGAGAAGGTGTCGCCAATTACGAGTATTACAACGGTTCTCAATGGATCGAAGTCACCAATGCCCCGGCGCATCTGGTCGAGTCGGTGCCATCTAACGCCTTTCAGCCTTTCCATCCCGGCCCCGTGATCCAGCCACACCGTCCGATCATGCCGCTGTACGCCGCCCCCATCCAGAGCGCCATCGCCGCCGGCGACCTGGCCCAGATGAAAAGCCTGGCCGCACTGGCCAAGCAACAACTGGAGCAGCTACCGCAATTGCGGATCGCGCTGGATACCGCAAAAAACGAACTCAGCCGCCTGCAAAGTCGCTGATCGGCCACTGGACTCCATCATCATTCAAGGAAGCAGCATCATGTCGATCGGACTTTTCCATACCCGCCTCATTGTCAGAAACGATTTACTCGGCGCACCTGTCTTGACCCTGGATCTGCTGGTCAACACCGTCAGCAAGAAAGTCAGCGGCGTGGCCAGTGTATTTCAGGCTACCTGGCCTACCGTCAATTTTCGGGCTCAGGTCTGGGGCGACTACAGCCAGGTCAAGCTGACCTCGGCGGTCGAGAACCACATCATCCTCAACCTGGCCGGCAGCCCGAGCGGCCCGCTCAGCCAGATCGCCCAGACCTTCCATCTCAAAGGCATTCTCGGCGGTGACTGGGCCAGCGGTTTTGCCGACTACCGCTACGAAGAGCAAGGCCAATGGCACGTCGTAAAACACGTCGCGGTGCATCAGGCTCAAACCGTGGAGCCGCAACCGGTGCCGCATCCACACGTGCCGCTGTACGCCGTTGCCGTGCAACAGGCCCAGACCAGCGGGGATCTGGCACAGCTCAAGACCGCCGTGCAACAGGGCGAGCAGCAACTGGCTCACGAAGGCGCATTGCGCAGTGCCCTTGAGCAACTGAACGCGGAGATTGCCCGACTGGAAGCACGCTAAACCGCATACGCCGGGCGCGATCCTTCGCGCCCGGCGTCTTGCCGGATTTCAAGGTCAGTCCAATCGTGCCGCGCACAGGACCGTGCGCAAGGATCTCCCATGACAGACATCCGCCCTGCCCGCTACCTCAGTGACACCGATCTCAAACGCTACGTGCCGGTGCACGTGGTCTGGGAAATCACCCTGGCCTGCGACCTCAAATGCCTGCATTGCGGCTCACGCGCGGGTCATCGACGCCCCGATGAACTGAACACCCGTGAATGCCTCGACGTGATCGATTCCCTCACGGCCCTCGGCACCCGCGAGATCACCCTGATCGGCGGCGAAGCCTATTTGCGCAAGGACTGGACGCAACTGATCCAGGCCATCCACGACCACGGCATGTACTGCGCGATCCAGACCGGCGGACGCAACCTGACGCCGGCGAAGATGCAGGCAGCAGTCGATGCGGGCCTCAACGGGGTCGGAATTTCTCTGGATGGGCTCGCGCCGTTGCACGACAAAGTGCGCAACGTCCCCGGTTCGTTTGACAAGGCAGTCGATACCCTGCGCCGGGCCAAGGCGTCCGGGCTGGCGGTGAGCGTCAACACCCAGATCGGCGCAGCGACTCTGCCTGACTTGCCGGAGTTGATGGACACCATCATCGAACTCGGCGCCACCCATTGGCAGATCCAGATCACCGTGGCCATGGGCAATGCCGTGGATCACCCGGAACTCTTGCTGCAACCCTATCAATTGCTGGAGGTGATGCCGCTGCTCGCACGGCTGTACCGCGAAGGCGTGGATCGCGGCCTGCTGATGAACGTCGGCAACAACATCGGCTATTACGGCCCTTACGAACATTTGTGGCGCGGCTTCGGTGACGAGCGCGTGCACTGGAGCGGCTGCGCGGCGGGTCAAACCGTACTGGCGCTCGAAGCGGACGGCACGGTGAAAGGCTGCCCGTCACTGGCGACCGTCGGTTTCTCCGGCGGCAACGTGCGCAACATGAGCCTGCACGATATCTGGCACTACAGCGAAGGCATCCACTTTGGCCGCCTGCGCTCGGTCGACGACCTGTGGGGTTACTGCCGCAGTTGCTATTACAACGATGTCTGCCGGGGCGGTTGCACATGGACATCCCACTCGTTGCTGGGCAAACCCGGCAACAACCCGTACTGCCATTACCGCACCCTGGAACTGCAAAAGCGCGGACTGCGCGAGCGCATCGTCAAGCTCGAAGACGCGGCGCAACGCTCCTTCGCCGTCGGCCGTTTCGACCTGATCACCGAACGCATCGACACCGGCGAACACGTCAGCAGCGTCAGCGACAGCGGCCAGGTGATCAAACTCGCCTGGATCAATCAGGGCCAGAAGTCGCCGGAGGAAGGACGCATCCCCGTGCAACTGGCGCTGTGCCGCAGTTGCCTGCAATACATCCACCCCCATGAATCGATCTGCCCGCACTGCCACGCCGACGTCGCGGCGGCCGAGGCCAGGCACCAGACGGACCGGGCTCGTCAGCAGGCGATCATGAACACGTTGACGGGGTTGCTGGGGGTGGCGCCGAGTACGTTGAGCTGAGCCGGACGCTGCACGGGAGAGACCACCGTCAAGAACATCTGTATCCTTGGCGGCCTCTCTCTATGTGTCAGGTCATGCCATGCAACGTGACTGCGAAGAGGCCTGCCCTCGCTGCGGCTCGGCTCACGCCGTTCGCCCCAAAAGTATCCTCATAGGCGCTGCCAGCCCGAGCAAGCTGTTTCCCGAGGAAGAAAAAACAGGCTATCGCCGGCTGGACCAACTGGCCATAGACGAGTGCGAGCCGCAATCGCTCAATGCCCCGCCTCTTGAGCAATTCATCAACGGACTTTACTGCGATCAATGCGCAATCGGTTTCGTGGCAAACACATTGGTTAAAGGAAGCGTTCATGCAGGTAGCAAGTGATAACAGACCAGAGGATTTCCTTCGATTGGAGCACCTGCTTTACGGGTGGAATTATCAGGTGTGGGTTAACGTTTACGGTCCTCTGGACGCGAATCAGTCATTGGTCGATGCGCTCAGGGCTTCGGTCTCAGGCAACTGTGAGGTGGATCGCACGACACCGTTATCCGTCGAGGATGCAAAGGAGCTGGTCATTGAATCATTGACCTACCCTGGCGATGAGGGCGCCGGCCCTATCGATCTGGAACTGAAACGAGCCGAGGTCTTGCAGCTTGCCGGGAAACTGCTGGAAGCCGCACACGTTGAACAGGCTGATCAGGTGTGCACTTTCTGGCTAAAAAAGGGTCACCCTGGCTATCCCGTGTTCTGGGAGTTCGCGCTCGATGTTCACGCCCAAGGCCAACGCTGGATTCTGCTCGGCTGCAGCAGCGACTGATTTCGCCTGACCCGGACTGAGTACCCTGCGACCCGTGAAAAAGCCCACAAACACGCTCACAAAACACGGGTTTGAAAATAAGTAGCTGTTTTCCATGAAATTTATTTGCTTCAGGGGTTCCCAGAACGCAAGAGCGCTGGTAAAGTGCCGCCCACTGTTGCAGAGGTCCTCTCGGGACTGAAACCAATAGCTACAGGGGCGTCGCCAAGCGGTAAGGCAGCAGGTTTTGATCCTGCCATGCGTTGGTTCGAATCCAGCCGCCCCTGCCATTTTTTTCCTCGTTTCACCCTCCTCCGCTTCACCTCTGCCTTCAACGGCAAATCATTTTTTTGAATTCAACGTAATCGCCGAACGCACCAGCGCTTTCAGTGCCTTTGCATCTATTTTGTCGTCTTCGTGAACATCAATCGCCCGCCGGGTATTGCCTTCAAGGCTGGCATTGAACAGTCCTGACGGATCCTCCAGCGCCGCGCCCTTGGCAAACGTCATTTTCACCACGGCCTTGTAGGTCTCTCCGGTGCAGATGATGCCGTTGTGTGACCAGACCGGAACGCCCCGCCACTTCCACTCCTCGATAACCTCCGGATCGGCCTCGTGAATGATCGCGCGGATCTCGGCCAGTTTCTGGCCGCGCCAGTCGTTGAGTTCGTTGATTCTGGCGTCGATCAGCACCGAGGGATTCTCGGTCGCCGCGCCACCGCTGTCCTTCTTCATCTCCTTGTTCTCCCGAAAACCTTGTCCGCTATCCAGCGTAGCGCCGACTGCGCCAGACGCCGGGCAAAAAAAAGCCCCGCAAGGTGCGGGGCAAAGGAATTGGTTGGTTGCGGCCAACCAAAGGAGCATCGTCAAAAGCGCTGACCGTCGGGTGTTACAGGCACTCCTGGGCGGCTCGTTCAAAACTCGACGGCATGAAACTCGACGCCAGCAAGTGGCGCTCGTACAAGAACACCTTGCCGCCGTCCTGCGCTTTGTAGGCTTCCAGCACGTTGTCTGCCGACACTTTGCTCGGCACCACGATCCGGTAGCTGCGCTGGGTCTGGGAGACGGTCGGGTTCATCGCACTGTTTTGCAGTTTCGGCACGACGCATTCGGCGTACTGGGCCGGGGTCTTGTGGGTCTGCAAGGTCAACGTCGGATCGTTCGGCGCGGAAGCGCAGGCGGTCAGCAGCAAAGTGGCAGAAGCCATGGCAGGGATAAAAAGGGCACGCATGGATAAGATCCTGAAAATAAAAGGTTCGGTTCTCAAGCAACGTGCAGCGTCACGGGCGCTGCCGTTGCGGTTTTAATAAGAGTGTTCAGCCTGCACTCACCAGGGCCTTGAGCGAATCATCGAACTGCTTCAGGGCGCTGAATTGCAGATCCCGTTGCTGTTCAATCTGCGCTGCAATCTCGGGCGCTGCCTTGTTGTGAACCCACACCGACGGCAGTTGTTTTTCCACCGCACCTTCGGCCTTGCCGATGTATTGCAGGTTGGCGTCGTAGAAGCGTGCGGCGAAGCGCGCTTCTACCTGGCTGTTGCGCTGGGTCAGCAGACGGTTGTGGGTGTCGAGCATCACCACCACGTCGGGATGGGCCTGCACCAGTTGATCCAGGTTGTCGTAGACAGTCACCGAGAGAAACTGCTGTTGCAACGAACTCATCAACCAGTCGATGGCCAGTTCCGGATCGGAGCTGTTGACGAAGGCCTCGCGGATTCGCGCATCGAGCGCATCCTTGGCACCGTTCACCGCCACATCGTGGTAACGCTCGAGGTATTGCAAGTTGTCCAGGGTGTTTTCGCTGTACAGCACACCCACGGTTTGCGAGTGCTGCAGTCCGCTGCCGGCGCCGCCGATGGGAAGAAAATGGCACGTACCGGCGTCGGCTGCGTAAGTCGGTGCAGTGGTGGTTACCCCGCCCATCAGCAGGGCGACCAAAGCCAGTCGGGTCAGAGTCTTCATCGCGCAAATTCCTTGAGCTGCGTTTCGATGGAGGCGATTTTCCGCCTGTCGGCCGCAAAGCAGAACTTGCGTTTCTTGATGGTCACTATTACTTGAACCAATAGTTGCCCAGCGTGCAGACTGCTGCACACTCGATCACAACGAAAACAAATGAGGATTTTCCGTGCGTACCTTTGATTTGATCCGCGATGCCGTCCTGCCCGAATTCCGCGACCGGGTGGCCGAATACCTCGTCGAATACGAAACCGTGCTGGGTCAGTCAGCGACTGATTCGGAGTCGGTACGGGCCGTGGCCAATCAGTTGCGCGGCTATCTGCGCGGCCTCAACACCACGCGGGTGCTGGGCATGGCGGACTGGGAAGAACTCGACCGGCGCGTGCTGGACACCTGGCTCGCGCATACGCGATGACCCGCTAGACTCTTCAGGCTGCGCCCGCAGCGCCAGACTTGGAGGTGTCCGATGAGCAATAACACCGAACCCACTACATTTACCGGTTGGGCCGCCACCTCGGCCGGCGCTCCGCTGGAGCGTTACAGTTACGATCCCGGCCCGCTCGAGGATGAAGAAGTCGAAGTCGCCGTGGAATACTGCGGCGTCTGTCACTCCGACCAGTCGCTGATCGACAACGATTGGGGCATCAGCCAATACCCGTTCATTCCCGGACACGAAGTGGTTGGCCGCATCGTGCGTGCAGGCCCGCAAGTTCGCGGACTGGAGGTCGGACAGCGGGTGGGCATCGGCTGGTACAAGGGTAGCTGCATGCACTGCTCTTCCTGCATCGGCGGCTCCCATCACCTTTGCGCCACCGCCAAACCCACGATTATCGGCAGCCACGGCGGTTTCGCCGATCGTCTGCGCACCCATTGGGCCTGGGCGCTGAAACTCCCGGACAACCTCGATCCCGCCCTCGCCGGCCCGCTCTTCTGCGCCGGCTCAACGGTGTTCAACCCGCTGGTGGAATTCGACATCAAGCCAACCGATCGGGTCGGCGTGGTGGGCATCGGCGGCCTCGGCCACCTGGCGCTGCGCTTTCTCAATGCGTGGGGCTGCGACGTCACGGCGTTCACCTCGTCGCTGAGCAAACAGGACGAAGCCAAACGTCTTGGAGCGCACAAGGTCGTCGCTTCCACCGACAGCGGTGCGCTGAAGGCGATTGCCGGAACGCTGGATTTCCTGCTGATCACCGCCAATGCCAACCTCGACTGGACAGCCATGCTCGCCACCCTGCGCGGCAAGGGGCGGCTGCACTTCGTCGGCATCGTGCCCGATGCGATTCCGGTGCACGTGTTCAACCTCATCCCTCAGCAAAAGTCCCTGTCAGCCTCACCGGTGGGCTCGCCTGCCACGGCGGCGACCATGCTGGAATTCTGCGCACGGCATCAGATCCTGCCGCAGGTCGAAGAATTTCCGATGAGCAAGGTCAACGAGGCCGTCGAACATCTGCGCAGCGGCAAGGCACGGTATCGGATCGTATTGAACGCCAGCAAATGAATGAAAGGCGCATGAGTTAACAGCTCATGCGCCTTTTTTGTCCCGGAGAAAATGCTGTTTCATGGTTTTCTCGCTGATCTCCTTATTCCGTAAATCAAGCAGACGGCCATTTTTTAATCTTTTATCGCTATTACTGATGCCCCTTATGATGGCTCTCGCCTGCACTCAACTCATAAAAAAGGACGTTCCATGCAAAAAAGCCTGTTGGTGGCTGCACTGTTTCTGGCAATCAGCGGTTGTGCCACGCCTCCTCCTTCCTCCGTACACACCAAAGATCCCGCCAGTTCAACCCTGCAAGGCGATGCCACGCGCCCGGCCCAGGCGCAGTGGGTGCGCACCGAGTTGTACTTCTCGGTGGGGCCGATAGAAGGCAAGGAAGGTGTGGTGAGCCCCGCGCGCTGGCGGGAGTTTCTCGATCAGGAAGTGACGTCGCGGTTCCCGGACGGTTTCACCGTGCTGGACGCCTACGGGCAGTGGAAGGACCATGATGCGAAAGTGCCTGAGCGGCTGGCGACCAAGGTGATTGTGATCCTGCACGAAAGCGGGCCGAAGCGTGAAAGCGACATCGAGGCGATTCGTCTGGCGTACAAGCGCATCACGGGGGATTTGTCGGTGTTGCGTTTGTCTCAGCCGGCCCAGATATCGTTCTAATCCGCTGTCTGCTGCAGAGCTTGCCGAGGTGTCGACACCAGGCGGCTCAACCCCGCCAGCACCAGCGCCCCCACCAGCAACACCCCGATCCCCAGAAACGCCCCCAACCCCACCACCGTCACGCTGGAATACAGCATGTACACGCAAAGCCCGAAAAACAGCAGCGGCAACAGCGGATAGAGCGGCACCCTGACCGGTCGTGGCACCTCGGGAAATCTCCGCCGCAGAATGATCAACGCCAGGCTGCTCAAACTCAGGAACAACCAGTACACCGGTGTCAGGTACTCGACCATGGTGTTGAATCCACTCTGGGTAAAACTGCCGAACAACACCAGCAACAACGCTACCGCCCCCTCCGCCAGCAAGGCCTTGCGCGGTACGCCATCGCGCTCGTCCCACTCGCCGAAGCGACGCAATTGCGGCACGTCCCGGGCGGCGGCGTAGGTGGTGCGGGCACCGACCAGCAGCGTGGAATTGATGGTGGCGATGGCCGCGATGCCGACCATCAACAGAATCAGCAGCACACCGGGAGCACCGAATGCACGATTCAACAGCTCCACCGCCGGCGCATTGCTCGCCGCCAGGCCTTCGAATCCCAGCCCTCGGACGAACGCCCAGTTCAGCGTCAGATAGATCGCCATCAACACCGTCAGTGCGCCAAGCATGGCGATGAAGATTCCGCGTCGGCCATCGCGCACTTCGGCGGATAACGTCGCCGCATCACTCCAGCCGCCGAAGGCCAGAAACACAAAGATCATCGCGGCGGAAAATCCTGCCGCGCCGGTGTGTTCGGGCACGACGGGATCGCTGGGCAGCGTCGGTTCGATCCCTTGCCACGCCAGCCAGACCCCGGCGCTGGCAATGCTCAGGAACCCGAGAGCAAGCAGCCCGACCAGCACGGTCTGGGTGATGAAACCGATGTGCTTGCCCGTCAGATTCAGCAACACCAATGCCGCAATGATCGCGCCGGCAAACAGCCCCGAGCCGTACTGTCCCAGCGGAAAAACCGCGTTGAAATAGTCGGCAAACATGAACGCCGACAACGCGATCCACCCGGTGTGCATCACTGAAAAACGCGACCAGGCGAACAGAAAACCCATGCGCTCGCCGTAGGCGGTGCGCAGAAAATGATAGTCACCGCCCGAGTGCGGAAACGCGGTGGCCATCTCGGCAAAGCACAGGGCCCCGGCCATCGACGCCAGTCCGCCGAGAACCCAGACCCAATAGAAATGTTCCGGCCCGACGTTCAAGGCAACGGTCGGCGCGGTTTTGAGAATATCGGTAGTGATGACCATGCCTAGGGTGATCAACAACGCCTGGAATACCGGCAAATGGCGTTGGGGGCCGTTGGTTTGACTCATGCGTGATCCTGCAGAGGGTCCGCCATCCATGGCGGCAAATCTCAGAAGCCGTAAGTGGCGCGGGCATAGTAGTAAGCGCCGTTGGTGCCGATCGGCGAGAGCACGTCATACGGCAGGTTGCCACCGTAGTTGATGGCCGAGCCGGAGCGTTCCGGGTAGTTGTCGGTCAGGTTGTTGCCGCCCAGGGCAATATTGAATTTCGGGGTGAATTTGTAAGTCACCTCGGCATCCAGTTGCCACACCGCGCCATAGGTTTGCTCGGGCTGCGAGTCGCCGAAATCGAACACCCGGGTAGTCTCGCCCTGACGGGTCAGACGTCCGAGCAAGCCCCAGTGTTCGCTGGCCCAGTTGGCGGAAAACACGAAACGATCCTTGGGGGCCGCATCGGTCAGGGTGTTGGTTTCCTCGACACCCACCAGCGCATCGTTGCCGATCCCCAGCGCGGTCAGCTGCGATGGCGTGCCCTTGGTGCTGGTGACCTTGGTGTGGTTGTAGGTGTACGCGGTGGTCAGGCCCAGTTGCCCTTCGTAGAACGGCTGGTGGTAGTTGAGCACCAGTTCCGCACCGTGGGTGCTGGTGTCGGCGGCGTTGGTGAAGAAGTTCACGTCGTGCACGCCCGGCACGCCGAAGTTGTCGTTGATATAGCTTTCCAGTGCGTCGCTACCGATGCGCTGGGACAGCGTGATGCGATCCTTGACGTCGATGCGGAACACATCAAGGGACGCATCGAAACGTTCGTTCAACTGGAACGTCAGGCCGAGGCTGTAGTTGTTCGAGGTTTCCGGATCGAGCTTCTGCGCACCGAGGGCCCGGGCAATCGGGTCGTTGACCGACAGCACACGAATGTCGGTAAGCGTACCGCCCTCGCCGAAGTTGCTGGTGGTGTTCTGGAAGCCGCTCTGCGCCAGCGAAGGTGCGCGGAAGTTGTTCGACACCGCGCCTCGCACGGCCCACTGCTCGGTCAGCTTGTAGCGGCCACTGAGCTTGCCGGTGAGTTTGCTGCCGGCATCGTCGTAATGCTCCCAGCGGGTGGCGGCGTCGACGAAGAACCGGTCGGTGAGATCGCCGGACAATTCGGCGTAGGTGCCGAACACGTTGCGGTCCAGATCCGATTCTTCACTCGGGCGCAAACCGTTGGCGCCGTCGGCCCCGGAGCCGATGTAAGAAGCCTCGTCACCGGCGAACGTCAGGTAGTTCTCGTAACGATATTCGCCGCCCAGCGCCAGCACGAACGAGCGGCCGCCGAGGTGCAGCTCACGGCTGAAATCGAGGTTGGCCGTGGTTTGGCGCAACTCGTAATCGCCAGTGTCAAAACGGGTCGGCGAGTCCGCACCGAGGCTGACGTTGAGGGTGCGCCGGGTAGCCGATTCGAAGCGGTTGCGGCCATGGGTCAGGCTGCTGTCGAAGTCCCAATCGTCGCCGATCAAGCCCTTGAAACCGGCGGTGGCGGAAATGTCGGTGTTGTCGCCAAGGGATTGCGGCAGGTAGCCGTTGGGATAGAACTGCGGCTGCTCCGACGGATAACGATAGAACTCGGCGCCGGTGGTATGGCGCTGGTTGTAAGTGCCGAAGCTGTAGGCCTTGCCGCCGGCCAGCGGCAGTTCACCGTTGAACCACAGGTTCACGTCCCGCGCCAGGCCATCGCCCATCACGTAGTTACGCTGGCCCGGCGTGTCGGCAAAACCATCGAAGCCGGCGCGGTTGGTCGGGTTGCGGTTCTTGTACTCGGTGCCGCCACGAATAAAACCGCCCTCCTCGCCCAGGCGTGTGCCGATCTTGGCGGTGGTCACGCTGTTCTGGCCGTCGGTGGTGGTTTTGCCGATGGCGTCCTGATGGGTGTGATACGCGCCATAGCTGGTGGACACTTCGCCGCCCTCTGGGGCGTCGTCGAGGATGATGTTGATCACCCCGGCAATCGCATCGGAACCGTACTGCGCACCGGCGCCGTCACGCAGCACTTCGATGCGTTTGATGGCGCTGATCGGGATCGAGTTGAAGTCCACCGGCGCCGTGCCACGGCCGATTTTCGACGAGTCGTTGACCACCGCCGAGGTGTGCCGGCGCTTGCCGTTGACCAGTACCAGCACCTGGTCCGGGCTCATGCCCCGCAGCTGTGCGGCGCGCACATGGTCGGCGCCGCCGGAGTTGGACTGGCGCGGCAGGCTGAACGACGGCAACAGCGTCTGCAACGCCGCGCCCAGTTCGCCGTCGGCGGCACCGGCGGACTTGAGGTCTTCGGCGGTCAGCACATCCACTGGCACCGGCGAATCCAGTACCGTGCGCGCCGTGCCCCGGGTGCCGGTGACCAGCACGGTGCCCAACCGTGTGTCATCGTCGATGTGGGTGGAAGTGTCCTCGGCTTGTGCGGGAAGTTGCCAGATCGCACTGACAACAGCGACAGCCAGTAATGAACGGGAACGGTGAATCATGTGACAGCTCCTTTTATCGCAGCTAATACCCGTCCGCTGCCGACAAAAAAGGAGTCGTCAGTCAGTGCACGGCAAATGTCTGCTGTAGTTTTTTGGGTGTTGGGATTTTCAGTTCGCCACAGGAATCCACGGCGCCCGCGCGACATTGGCGGTATCACCGAAGGACGGCAGTTTCTGCCCCAGATCGCGGACGTTTTTCACATCCAGATCCAGCAACTGCTGGCGGGTAATCAAGGTCGGCGGCACCAGCACCTTGTGCCCCGGATTCTCGCCGGCAATCAGCAACGCCAGACTGCGCACGCTGATCGCGCCGGCCACTTGCGGATTGACCGCCGCCGTCGCCGCCCAGGCGCTGTCGGGTTCTTTCATGATCTGGATGTCGGCGGTAGAAATGTCGGCGCTGTAGATCTTCACCTTGCTGCTCAGGCCCGCCTCATCGACGGCGATCTTCGCGCCTTTGGCGAACTCATCGAACGGCGCAAAGATCACGCTGATCCCCGGATTGGCCCGCAGCACGGCGCTGGCCTGATCGGCCACGGAGTTGGCAATCGGCGGATTGAGCGTGCCGAACCGCGCCTTCTCGATAATCCCCGGATTGCTCTTTTTGACCTGGCTCCAGATCTCGTCGCGACGCTCCATCGGTGTGAAACCGCTGATGTAGACGTAGCCGGCGTCGAAGCGGTTGCCGTTGTCCTTCACCGCTTGATCGAGTGCCAGACGCGCCAGTGCGTGGTGGTCCTGCTCGACCTGAGTCACCTGCGGTGTGTTCAGATCGACGTCGAAGGCAACGACCTTGATGCCTTTGGCGAGCGCACGGTCAATCGGCCCCTTGAGGGTTTCGGCCAGACCCAGTTGCACGATGATCCCGTCCACTCCGAGGTCGGCCGCCTGATCGATCATTTCGCCCTGACTGGCCGCCTGTTGCCGGGCATCGAATACCCGCAGATTGGCGCCCAGTGCTTCGGTCTGTTTCTCGACGCCGCGCAGGTAGGCTTCGGGGAAATCCCCGGAGAACAGATACCCCACCAGCGCAATTTGTACCTGACCTTTATCGAACGGTGCCGGGGCACCGGGCAAGGCCTTGGCCTGGGCATTCAGCGCCAGAGCCGAAAGCAAGGCGCCGGTGAGGCAATGACGTGCGAACTGCTTGATTGAACCGTGCATGGATCTTTCCTTGAAGCATCAATGAGCCGGCTCAACGCGCCCGATGCGCGAGGCCGAAGGTGAACATCAGGGCCAGCACCAGCACCAGTCCCTTGACGAAATCCTGCGCGTAGTAAGGCGCGTTGAGCATGGTCAGGCCGTTGAGCAACGAGGCCACCAGCAGCGCACCGACCAGCGTGCCGAACGCGTTGGGCTTCTTCGCCCCGAGCACGGCAAAACCGATCAGCGCAGCGCCGAGTGCATCCAGCACCAGACCGTTGCCGGAGCTGACATCGCCGCGCCCCAACCGCGCCGCCAACAACACTCCGCCGAGCGAGGCCAACAGCGCCGACAGCACGTAAGCGAGCAACTTGAAGCGCTGCACCGGCGCACCGGCCAGACGCGCCGCCTGCTCGTTGCCGCCAATCGCGTAGAACAACCGGCCGATGCGCGTGCGTTCGAGAAACAGCCACACCGCCAGCGCGACAACCGCCGTGATCAACACCGGAACCGGCACCACGTCCCACAGCCGTCCACGTCCGAGGGCGAGAAACAGCGCACTGAACGCGCCTTCGGTTTCATCGCCATTGGGCAGGGTCATGCCCACCGCAATCGAGCGCCCGCCCGTAGGGATCAACTGCACACCGATCACCAGAAACATGCTGCCCAGCGTCGCGAGAATGTCCGGCACGCGCATCTTCACGATCAGCCAGCCGTTGAGCAGCCCGACCAGCGCGCCGCCGGCCAGACTGATCAGCACCGCCGGCAGCGCTCCCCAGCCGAGCACCACCATCACGTAACTGGCGATCATCAGGCTCATGGCCGCTACCGCACCAATGGACAAATCCAGCCCGCCGACGGCCATGGTCAGCGTCACGCCCAATGCCAGCAGCGCGACGATCGACACCGACTGCAGGATGCTGAACAGATTGCCGACCCGCAGAAACGCCGGCTCCGCCACACTGAAAAACACCACGATCAACGCCAGCACCCACAGCAGGCCATAGCGAATCAGCGCCTGCACGAAGCGCTCGGACGTCGCCGGCGCGGATGACAACAGGGAACTCGAATCAGGCACTCGCTCTACTCCTTGGCGCGGCTTGAACAAAAGAATTCTGCGGATCGACACCGGCCAGCGCAGCGACCAGAACGGCGCGATCCAGACCGGCACGCGGGTACTCGGCGACCACCGTGTGATCGCGTACCAGCAGAATCCGGTCGGCGATTTCCAGGGCTTCATCGACATCCGCACAGATCACCAGCGTGGCGCGGCCATCGGCGCTGTCGCGCAGCAGTTGGCCGATCTCGCGTCGGGCACGTACATCGACGCCCTGAAAAGGCTCGTCGAGGATCAGCACCCGGCCCTCGCCGAGCAGCCAGCGACCGAGCACGACTTTCTGCTGATTGCCGCCGGACAGCGCACTCATCGGCACATCGATACCGGCAGTCTTGATCCCCAGCGCCGCGACCTGCGCCTCCACCGCTGCCGCTTCGGCGCGGTTGCGGATGAAACCGCCACGGGTGAAGCGTTCGAGAAACGGCAAGGTCAGGGTTCGGCGCAATGAAAAATCCGGCACCAGCGATTGGCTGACGCGATCTTCAGCGGCGAAGAACACGCCGCTCTGGATCGCCTGACGCGGCGAGCCCGGTTGCCAGTCGGCGCCGTCCAGTTGCAATGACCCGGACAACGGTTTGCGCAGGCCGAAGAGCACTTCGGCGATCTCGCTTTTACCGGCGCCGAGCAACCCGGTCAGCACCACCACTTCGCCTTCGTGCAGGGTCAGGTCAAACGCTTGCGTGCGTGGCAGCAGTTTCACGTCGTGCAGTTTCAGCACTTCGCGCCCTGCGGCTCGCGGCGTGTAGACATGCGCCTCCAGCGCCTGGCCGAGCATGGCTTCCAGCGCTTGAGGCAGTTGCCGCGCACTGAACTCACCGGCCAGTTGCCCGTCACGCAGAACGATGGCTCGATCCGCCAGCCGTTGCAGATCCGACAGGCGATGGGAGATATAAACAATCGCCACACCCCGGCTGCGCAGCGTGTCGATCAGACCGAACAAGCGTTGTGCTTCGGCATCCGACAGCGCTGCTGTCGGTTCGTCGAGAATCAGCAACCGTGGCTGCAGAGCAAAGGCACGGGCCAGCACCACCAGTTGCCGTTCGGCCTGGCCGAGGTGTTCGATCGGTTGCTCCAGCGGCAACTCCAGCCCGAGTCCGGCAGCAATATTCGCGGCGCGCTCCAGCAGGCGTTTGCGGTTGAGCCAGAAATCGCCGTCCGGGCGGCACAGTTCATCGAGCAGCAGGTTTTCCGCCACGCTCAATCCGGGTGCGATACCCTCGTTGATCTGCTGATGAACCGCGACGATCCCGACCCGCCGCGCTGACAGCGGCGAGTTGAATTGCCGAGGCTGACCGTCCACCTGAATCTCGCCGCTGTCGGCGGACTGGCTACCGGCGAGGATCTTCACCAGCGTCGATTTGCCCGCGCCGTTGGCGCCGAGCAACGCCACCACTTCAGCGGGAAAAATCTCCAGGCTGATCCGATCCAGCGCACGGTTCGAGCCAAAGGACTTGCTCAGCTCACGTACACAAATCAGCGGCTCGGAGGCCACGGCGACAGGCGCACTCATAGAACTCCTTAACGTCGGTGAGCCAGTGAACGCACCAGTCGATCACCCATGCTCTGCACACCCTGAACGAGGATGACCAGCACCACCACGGTGGCGACCATCACTTCGTTGTTGAACCGCTGATAGCCGTAACGGATGGCCAGATCGCCCAGTCCGCCGCCACCGATGACCCCGGCCATGGAGGAAAATCCGATCAGCATCACCAGCGTCAGGGTCACGCCCGCCAACAGGGCCGGCAGCGCTTCGGGCAGCAGCACTTTGAAAATCACATGGCGGATGTCACCGCCCATGGCGAGGATCGCTTCGATGCGGCCCTTTTCGACTTCGTCCAGGGCGTTCTCGACGATCCGCGCAAAAAACGGAAAGGCGCCGATGGTGATCGGCACCACGGCGGCGGTGCTGCCCAACGTGGTGCCAACCACCAGACGGGTCAACGGGATCAGGGCAATCAGCATCACCACGAACGGCAGCGAACGACCGAGGTTGATGATCGCGCCCAGTGCCTGATTGATCCGGGGCAACGGGTACAAACCCTGACGGCGACTGATGAACAGCAACACCCCCAGCGGCAGGCCGATCAACAGCGTGAACAGCCCGGCGAGCAGCACCATGTACAGGGTTTCGCCGGTGGCGTTGAGCACCAGTTGCAGGATTTCATTCCAGTCGATGACTCGATTCATGAATGGGCCGCCCGTACGCCGTATTGCCGCAGAAAACTCAGGCCCGGCGCGTCGTGCCCCAGCGGCAAACCACAACTTGGCCTCAGCGAGGCACCGAGCGCGGAATCCGGAGTCGCCAGTAATCTGGCGACCGGGCCCGCCTCCACCAGTTTTCCGTTGGCCATGGACGCGGCGTGATCGCAGATCGAACGCACCACGTCCAGTTCATGAGTGATCAGCACGATGGTCAGTCCGAGCTGACGATTGATGTCGCGCAGCAGTTCCAGAATCGACGCGGTGGTTTCCGGGTCGAGGGCGCTGGTGGCTTCATCCGACAACAGGTACGCCGGACGTGCCGCCAAAGCCCGGGCGATCCCGACCCGCTGCTTTTGGCCACCCGAAAGTTGCGAAGGAAAGGCTTCAGCCTTGTCGCTCAGACCCACCAGATCCAGCAGTTCCCGAACCCGTTCATGACGCTGTGGTTTGGCGACCTTGGCGATTTCCAGCGGCACCGCGACGTTGTCGAACACATTGCGCGAATGCAGCAGATTGAAGCCCTGAAAGATCATGCCGATGCGCTGACGCTGGCGACGCAGTTCCTGATCGGACAGCGCGGTGAGGTCTTCTCCATCCAGCAGAATCCGCCCGGCGTCCGGACGTTCGAGCAGATTGAGGCAACGCAGCAGCGTCGATTTTCCCGCACCGCTGCGCCCGAGAATCCCGTAGATCGCGCCATCAGGAATGCTCAGTGACACCTGGTCCAGCGCCGGGGACGACGCTGACGGATAGGTCTTGCTCAACCGCTCGACGACGATCATGGCTTGGCATCCGCCACAGGGATCACCGAGCCCTTGAAGCTCTCGGCGATGTACTTGGCGACTTGCGGCGAGGTCAGGTCTTTGGCCAGTTGCTGAATGCGCGGATCGTTTTCCAGTTTCGGTGTGGTTACCAGAATATTGGCGTACGGGTTGTGTTCGGCCTTCTCCAGACCGAGCGCATCCCTGGCCGGCACCAGCCCGGCTTCCAGCGCGTAGTTGCCGTTGATCACCGCCAGATCCACGTCGTCCAGTGCGCGGGGCAGTTGCGGCGATTCGATTTCGAGGATCTTCAAGTGTTTCGGGTTTTCGGCGATGTCCTTGGGCGTTGCCTGATCGGCCGCCGGGTCATTGAAACCGGGCTTGAGCTTGATCAGGCCGTTGTCCTGCAACAGGTACAGCGCGCGGCTCAGGTTGGTGACGTTGTTCGGCACCGCGACGGTGCCCTTGTCCGGCACCTGGGCAAAGGTTTTGTGGCGGTGGGAATAGATGCCCAGCGGTTCGATGTGCACCGTGGCCGCCACCGCAAGCTTTTCGCCGAGGGCCTTTTCCTGGGATTGCAGGTACGGCAGATGCTGGAAGTAATTGGCGTCCACATCGCCGTGTACCAGCAGCTCGTTGGAGTTCACGCCCTGAGGAATTTCGATCACCTTGAGGTTCAGTTGCGGATCGATTTTCTGGATGTAGGCCAGAATCTGCGCGTGGGGCACCGGGTCGGCGGCAACCCGCAACGGCTCGAGCGCTTGAGCACTGAACGAAGTCACCAGCGCGCCGAGGACGGCCAGGGTCAAACCTGCTGTTTTCAACATGGGGAGCATCCTTTAGCGAGTGATGGATCAGGCGTTTGCGGTCTTGCGAGCCGCTGGTTCGGGCAACAAGGCGTCGGCATAGAACCGACGCGCCACATCGGGGTGCGAACGCAGCCGGCCCTTGAGGTAGTTCCAGCCGACATCGCGGAACAGCGGATTGAGCGGATCGCTCGCCGGGCCTCGCGCTTCGCGCAGCAACACCGCCGGCAGCGGGTACAGCGGCACCACCGCGTCGAGTTGCGCGCCGAGGAAAAACGCGATGGACAAGCGCTCGCTGCCCGCCGGCGGCGAGACCACGCGATGCACCGTGGCGCGCAGATAACCGTTGGTGGCCAGCTCCAGCAGCTCGCCGATATTCACCACCAGGGTGTTGTCCCGTGGCAACGCGTCGATCCAGCGTCCCTCTTCGATTTCCACTTGCAGACCGGCGTGCCGGTCTTGCAGCAGGAAGCTGAGGAAACCCGAATCCTTGTGCGCGCCGACGCCTTGATTGCTCGCCGTCGAGGACTGCCCCGGATAGCGCATCAGCTTGATGTGTTCGTTGGGTTTGTCGCCGTACAACCGGTCGAAGGCGTTCTCCGGCAGCGCGAGCGCCTGGGCGAAAGCACGCAACAGGCGCAGCGACATATGGGTCATTGCTTGCTGCCAGTCGAGCAGCAACGGCTTGAGTTGCGGCAACGCCTGCGGCCATTGATTCGGACCCTGCAGACGCGCCCACAGCGGACTGTCGGCCGTCAGCGGCAAGACCTCACGTTCGGCACCCAGATCGAACTGTTCACGTTGATCCGGCTGGCCGCGAGTGATCTCCGAAGCGGCGCGATTGTAGCCACGAAAATGCGGCGAATTGATCATGCCGACAGCGGTTTTCTCACTGTCGGGCAAGGCGAAAAACTGGCGGGCGTGATCCTGAACCTGCTTGAGAAGATTGGCGTCGATGCCATGGCCGGTCAGGTAGAAAAAACCCACATCGCGTGCGGCGTGGCGCAGGTCATCGAGAAAAGCCTGGCGCTGCTGCGGTGTACCGTCGAGCTGCGACAAGTCGAGGATGGGTAACGCGGTGATGTTTGAGGTATGCGGCATGATTCACTCCCGTGTGAATCAAACCTGAAGAGCCTGTGATCGATTCAGCGTGTGCCGTCATGGCAATCGGGGGTCTGTCGGTTTGATGCTTTTGATTCGTCTGTGAATAAAAACTAAACGATATATAAAACTCCGAACAAATATCTTTTTTGCATTAGCTTAGGCCTGTATATCGGGGGCTCAACTGACCTGAAGACCGACTGCGGCAATCGACTTGCCGTTGCAGCCGGTCCTGAATGGGCTGACGGCTACAGACCGACGCGCTTCAGCCCTTCGCGCATGCCCTGATCCGCTTGCTCGCACCATTGTTTGAGCGTGAGGTTCGGCGGCAGGTTGCTTTCCAGGCTCTTGTATTCCCCATCCGTGAACACTTCGCCTTTACGGCCAGACTGTTCGTTCTTGTCGCCGTCGCGCTTGTCGAAATCACCTGGCATGTTGCCGACGAATGCGGCCATCTTGTTGGCGTTCTCGGTGCTGTCCGCTTTCAGGAATCCCTTGTCGACACAGCTTTTGATCAGGCCTGACATGTTGCGACCGTTGTCGTAAATCCCTTTCAGGGTGGCGGCGTCTTGCCCTTCGGCGTGGGCGAGCGAGTGGGTGCCAAACGCGGCTGCCATGGCAAGAATCAAAGAAGCGGTCTTCATATTTATTCCTTTAAATGTTCGAGCGTTTTGAGCTCTTTTTGAGGTGAAACTTGTTTTGGTTGAAGCGTGTTTTGTTCAAACGACGCGCCGAAAAGGCCGCTTCATGGGAGATGGCAATCAATGCACAGATATGGATTTAACTGACCACGGCCCCTTTGGGTCCATTGGCTATCAACGCTGCACCGCAGGCGGTTTTCATGCCGTCGAGCGCGATGGGCACGCCATCGACGGTGTAGGTGCTGCTGCCCTCGGCAATCGGGAAAACCCCTTTGCACAATGGGCAACTGACCATGTGGCCGACCCCGGCAATCGGCTTGCCGTTGAGATCGGTCCGGGAAAAGGCTTCGAGCACCTTGCCACCGTGGGTGGTGGAGTCGCCGAGGCGGATTGCGTCTTTCATGTTGTCATTCCTTTGACCATGGCCTGTCTATTTGCACTGACGCACAATTCAGAAACTCAAGCGTTCTTCAAGCATTGCCCTTGATGCGAAATGCTTCCTTGAGCGGCACCTCTTCATCGTCATCACCATCCTCAAGACATCTATAGTCGCTGTCGCCCAACGCCGAGAGCATGGTTTGGTACAGGCTCAATGATTTGAAATTGACCTGAAGCCACAGAACGCTCTCACTTTCATAGATCACTCGAGCGTCATAATCAGCACTGCTGTTGAGCGACTGATCTTTCAGGTAGAGGTCGCCAGGCTGTTGCGCGCGAACGCATGCATCGCTGTCCTCTATTTCCTTCATTACCTTGCTGGCAGAGGTGGTGTCGTCGAACACCACCTTGTATTCATAACTCATGATCCGTGGGGCCTGTGTCGAACAGTCGGTAGGTCGGCAGGGTTGCGCATGCCGATGTGTGTTTTGTTTGGGTCGGTGGATACCGACCCACGATCGTCCAGCTGATTGCCGGAGGGGTCTTCTTTATGTATATGCGCGTTATTGCCTGACTTGTAAGGGCAAGGATTCTGGTTCCCGTATTTATGAACCCTGACCTCTGACCCATCGGGATGCTTCCACTTCTGATTGATGCCATTATCGTTGGTTTTTGTGAAACCGGCATTGGTCAATGTACTTCCTGCGCGACGGGTGCTCGTTCCCTTCATGCGAGGTAGATCCGAAGAGGCCGAGAGACCCAGCGGATCAACCCAAGTCAATGGATTGAGCACGTATTGATACAGGTTCAAGCCACCGGCGAGGCCAATAGGATCCTTGCTGATGAAGCGTCCTGTTTCGGGTTCATAGTATCGATAGCGATTTAAATGCAGACCGGTCTCATGATCATGATACTGACCCTGGAATCTTATCGGGTTCTTGATCCCGTGTTGTCGGGCCCATTCTGAACGCTGTTCCGTGGCAACACCCCAAACCTTGTACTGCGCACTCCAGGCAATCTGTCCCTGAGCATCCGTCAGCTCCTGTGGTGTTCCTAAATGATCGCATTGGTACCAGGCCAACGTATCAAACGGTGTCGCGATGGATTCGTTGTTCCAGACCGGGTCATTTTCCAGACTGTATTCACCATTGAACTCAGGCACTTCAGACAGGTTTATCGATACATGACGTACTGCCTGCGCCAGAGGAACATAGGATTGGGGTTCAAAAACGTAGTGAATCGTCCGACCGGGTGTTCCATCCATTTCATCCGGGCTGCTCTCCCAGGCCAAATTATCACCGTCCCAGCCATAGAGCGTAAAACCGCAACCCTGTTCACGCTGTACGCGACAATATTCATTGCGATTCCACTGAGAACCCGCCTCCGGCCGGCGTTTGAAGTGTGCAACGGATTTTTTGTAAAGGCGCCTGCCCAGCGCGTCATAAGCAAAGTCCACCGCAAGGCGGTTGTCTTCGAAATGCACGAGGCGATCAAACAGGTCCCATTTCATCTGGCTGCGATTGTCGCTTTTCCAGCGCTGAATCATGTTGCCACGATTGTCATACTCGAAATGAGTGCCGGCGTACTCCTGCAACACATTGTCGGCCAGTTTGTTGTGCTGTGGGGTCAGATCCAGCGGCCCGCGCATTTCTGTGGCTTTGTTCTCCAACAGATTGCCCGCCGGATCGAACGCGAAAGTTTCCTCACCATGGCGAGTCATCGCGCTGAGCAACCGCCCGACAGGATCGTAGAGATAGGTGTGAGCACCGCGACGCGAATCATTGATGCCGGAAAGTTGTGCCGCAGCGTCATAATGATAATCACGTTTGAGCAGGGTCGCTTTGTCATCGCTCCGACCGATCAACTGCTCCTGCAGGCGCCCCAACGGATCCCACTTTTGCGATTGCACCAGGCGGTTGCCCTGATGGCGAGCCACCTCTCGATGCATGTCGTCGCGCTCATAGTTGACCAGCTCGTGATCATCAAGCCGCATACCCAACAGGTGACCACTGCCATAAGTCAGCCAGCTGACACGATGCCCGTCGGGACGAAGGGTCGCAACACGTTGATTCAACGCATCGTAGTCGTGCCGCCAGACGGCGACGGCTGGTTTTTCCAATGTAAGATAGTGATGGTGCTCGCGCTGAAGATTGCCGGCTGGGTCATGAAAGAACTGCAGGCGGCTATCGGCGTTTTCGGCCAACACCATCTTGCCGTTACCATCGTAGGCGAATGCCTCACTTTGTACCTGGTCCCCCTGGCTGGCTTGACGCCCTGTCACTCGCCCCATCGGGTCATAGCTGAATGAAACTATTCGCTCGCCGTCGATGATGCGTGCCAGACGCCCGGTTTCGAGATCGTACTGATAGTGAGAGGTACGACCATCGACGCCTGTTTCGGCCAACAGACGTCCAAGCGAATCATATCGAAATACCGTGGAGCGACCATTCTCGTTTTCCAGCCCGGTCAACCGACCCAACGTGTCCCAGCTGTAACGCAGGATCTGTTCAGTTGCGTCAACTCGTTCAATCACCAGACCTGCGGTGCTGTAACGCCAGGTAGTGCAATGGGCGAGGCCATCGGTATGCGCAAGTAACCGGCCTTCTGCGTCACGATCGAATCGCTCTTCGGTACCGTCGGGATGTCTGATCAGTACCAACTGGCCTGCATGGTATTCGTATTCAGTGCTTTCACCGCAGGCGCCCGTGAAACAAACCATCTGCCCACGCGAGTTGTATTCCCAGGCACTCTTCTTGCCAGAGCAGTCGGTGTATTTGACCAATTGTCCAAGGTCATTATATTCAAGGGTTTTTTCGTTTCCGTTGGCATCTTTGATAGCGACTGGTACGCCCGCCGCGTTGTAGGCGTACTCGGTCTTGTTCCCTAGCGGGTCGGTGGTCTCGACGAGATTGCCTTGATCATCAAAGCCGTGTTGCCATTGTCCGCCCTCGGCATCACTGATCTTGGTCAACAGGTCTTGATCGTCGTAAGCGAAATGCACTTCGCTGTTGTCGGCTCGAATATGTTCGAGGAGATTACCTCGCTCATCGTAGCTATAACGATCTGTGCTGCCATTGGCATGCACGTGCCTGATCAGGTTTTTTGCGTCATCCCGGAACAGCCACTCGGAACGCTCATCGGGGTGACGAATACGATAGGTGTAGCCAAGGATGTCGTAGTAGTGCCAGGTCTCGTTTCCGTGGGCATCGGTCACGTAAGTCAGACGAATGTTTTCGTCCCATTCCAGTCGGGTGTCGAAGCTGCCATCATCCGCCCATTCCCGAATGGCCTTGGCATCGGGTCCCTGGCCAAGCCACTCGATGTTCATGCCTCGTTCGGTTCGATCCGTATAGCGTGTGATCAGATGGTGTTGATACTGATAATTCCAGACTGCGCCATTCTCATCTTGAGCCAAAATGAGGTCACCGTTGGTGTCGTATTGATACGCACACAGTTGACGCTCTGGTTGACCCTCGCAAATTTCCCAGAACCCCGCAAGGCGCCCGTGCTCATCCATCATTGTGCCGATATGCGTGAGGACATTCGTAACATCGCCCTGATATGTCATCAGGTCGGACAGCACAGGCGTGTCCCCATGGCGGTGCTCATAATGCAGTTTGATACCCGCACCGCTACGCAAGACAACGCCACTCAACAGATAACGCTGTCCACTTCGAACATAGGACTCTCGTCGCTCGAAGCCACGGCATATCAGCAGCTCAGTTTCATCTACTCGAACCAGCGTGATGTTTTCTATCGCGTCGTAATGAAACTGTCCGACTTTCGGTAAAGGGAAGAAATGACTACGGCCATCTATATCGTGGAACTGCAACCCCTCGTCGACACAGTCCAGACGCGTCGTAAATTCAGTGATCCACCGAGCGCCCATTTCACCTTGATCGTAAGCGTCGAGTCGTGAACTATAGGTACGCACCCACTCGATCGAAAACGGTCCAGGCAAACGAAAGTCAACATGGCTGAGGCTTTCTGACCCCAAAGCGAAGCTGATACTGTTTCCGGTACCTGCCTTGACGCCGTTTTTGCAGCTGTTGCAATTCGCTGATGCCGGTGCCTGACGACTGCTGGCTTCAAGACGACCTTCGCCGGCCTTATGCTTGGCTTGGGTGGTTGCATTTGGCTTGAGGACTGCACTTTGCCCGTGTCCACGACGTTTGCGAAAACTGGTGACAGCGCCGCTCAATACCTGAATCAACCAACCGATTGAATGCCGTGTGCCAGGGTCGGCCAATTTACTCAGCTGGCTTCGCAACTCTGGACCCAGCGCTTTTAACGAAGTGGTGTGTTTGATCACTAACTGCCTGGCTTGCTCCGGAAGAAGGTTCTTCGCCGCACTATTGGCTACGCCTTTTCCAGCTGCTTTATAGGCACTGAATGCTGCACCAAAAATATTACTGATCGCAGCTTTCGGATCATTGAGCAACTGATCGCCTGCGGCGCTCAACTTTTGTCTGGCTGCCTGAACATCACCCTTAGCGTTGAGATTGCCATTGACCGTTGTCTCCAGACCTTTGGCGATTTCGGTAATTGCACTCTGACCCAGTTCGCCCGCATCGTTGAGAATACCCGCAAGCTTGGGTTGGGCCTGCTTTACAAAGTCATCGATGGTACCAACAATTGTGGCGTTCAAATGCCCGACCAACACCTCGATCATCGAATCACCCAACAGCATTTTGGCGCTATTGCGTAACTCCTGACGTACAAGGAACAGCGTCGGGCGCAAACTCATACGAGCTGCAGCCATTGTCGGCGGTGCCGGCAGCACACCGATCAAGTTGATGCCCAGACTGACCCAGTCGAGCACTTCACGTTGCTTGCTTTTGGCCAGAGTTACAATGTCACCCAAGGCATCGACCAGTGCCATGATGTTACCGATGACAGGCAAGGCCCCCGCGACATTCTTGATGCGATCCAAAGTAACCACACCACCACTGATCGATTGCAGCCATGCGTCAAAAACCGCAGCGCCACGTCCTACATCCTTGATGTCAACGGTATTGAGTGGAACGATCGCAACTTGAGGT
>NZ_JALJDY010000017.1:0-80703 GCF_023242425.1 Pseudomonas sp. MWU12-2029
AAGATTAAATTCCGAAACCCCAATTGCGAAAGCAGTTGGGGTTTTGTTTTGCCCGCAGGAAAATCCTGGAAGAGGGGGCCAGGCGTCGTGATCGTAACCACTGGGGAAATCCCTCTGAAATGACCGCCCGGTTTTTGGTATGGTGCAGCTCGTTTTTAACGGACTGATGTCTCGCCCACGGATCGGCGCTCATTTTGTCAAAGAGTTGCTGCAGAAATGCCTGAACCAATTCCCATCAAGGATCACGAAAAAGAGACGCGTCTGGTCAACAAACGGCTGGTTGCCTGTGCCTTGTTCGTCTTCGCGATAAGCTGTGCACTGGTAGTGCGTCTGTACATCCTGCAAGTGGTCGAGTTCGACTACCACTCGACCATCTCCGAAAACAACCGCGTCCACGTCCTGCCAATCCCCCCAACACGCGGGCTGATTTACGACCGCAATGGCGTGCTGCTGGCCGACAACCGTCCCAGTTACAACCTGATCATCACCCGCGAACGAGCCACTGATGTCAATCAGGAGCTGGACGAAGTCATCAGTCTCCTGCACCTGCCCGCGGAAGATCGTTCGGTCTTCGACAAGGCCATGAAGCAGTCGCGTCACCCGTTTACACCGGTGACCCTGTTCTATGAACTGACCGAAGAACAGATTGCCGTGCTGGCGGTCAACGAGTTCCGCTTGCCGGGGCTGGATGTCGAACCGCAGTTCGTTCGTCACTACCCGCTCGGCGCGCACTTCGCTCACTCGATCGGCTATGTCGGTCGCATCAACGAAAAAGAATCCAAGACGCTCGACTCCGTCGAGTACCGCGGCACCCAATCCATCGGCAAGACGGGTGTAGAGCGTTTCTACGAAGCGCAACTGCACGGCCATGTCGGTTACGAGGAAGTGGAGACCAACGCTCAGGGCCGCGTATTGCGTGTCCTCAAGCACACCGATCCAGTGCCCGGCAAAAACATCGTCCTGAGCCTCGACGTCAAGCTTCAGGAAGCTGCCGAAGCCGCCCTGGGCGACCGTCGCGGCTCAGTGGTTGCGCTGGACCCTTCGACCGGTGAAGTACTGGCCATGGTCAGCAATCCCAGCTTCGATCCCAACCTGTTCGTGACCGGTATCAGCTCCAAGGAATATTCCGCGCTGCGTGACTCCATCGACCGACCGCTGTTCAACCGCGTGCTGCGCGGCTTGTACGCGCCCGGTTCGACGATCAAGCCCGAGGTGGCAATTGCCGGGCTCGATGCCGGCGTGGTCACGCCACAAACCCGCGTTTTCGATCCGGGCTACTACCAGTTGCCGGACTTCGACCACAAGTACCGCAACTGGAACCACAGCGGCGATGGCTGGGTGGACATGGATGCGGCGATCATGCGCTCCAACGACACCTACTTCTACGACCTGGCGCACAAGCTGGGTATCGATCGCCTGCACGACTACATGGCGATGTTCGGCCTCGGCGAGAAAGTCTCGCTGGACATGTTCGAAGAGTCTCCCGGCCTGATGCCTTCCCAGGCCTGGAAGCGCGCCACTCGACGCCAGGCCTGGTTCCCCGGTGAGACAGTGATTCTCGGCATCGGCCAGGGCTACATGCAGGTCACGCCGCTGCAATTGGCTCAGGCCACCGCGCTGATCGCCAACAAGGGCGTCTGGAATCGTCCGCACCTGGCCAAGACCGTCGACGGTGTGCCGCCTGTGGACGAACACCCGATGCCAAACATCCTGCTCAAGGATCCACGTGACTGGGATCAGGTCAACCACGGCATGCAGATGGTGATGCACGACGCCCGAGGTATCGCCCGCGCCGCTGCAGCCGGTGCGCAATACCGCATCGCCGGCAAGAGTGGTACGGCGCAGGTGGTGGCGATCAAGCAGGGTGAGCGCTACAACCGCGAGAAAACCCTCGAGCGCCATCGTGACAACGCTCTGTTCGTCGGGTTTGCCCCGGCCGAACATCCGAAGATCGCGATCTCGGTAATGATCGAGAACGGCGAGGCCGGTGGCCGAGTCGCAGGTCCCGTGGTACGGCAGATCATGGACGCCTGGCTACTCGACCAGGACGGTCACCTCAAGCCGCAGTACGCGGCGCCGACCAAGGCGCCGGGCGATCCTCACGTGTAATCCGTCACGGCTTCACAGCACAGGCTCACGCAAGCTGAGCATGTGCTGGAAGCTGTCGAGGAACACTGTTTCCGCCTGAGTCATCTTCTGTTCGCGATTCCACAACAGCTGGATATCGAAATCCACCACACCGTCCTCCGGCGGCAAGCGCCACAGCAAGCCCTGTTCAACATCCCGACGGACCAGGTGAATCGGCAGACAGCCAATGCCGAATCCTGCACAGATCAAGCGGTAAATCTCTTCGAAACTGGTAGAGGAGGCGACGATCTTGCCGGTAAAACCCTGCTGGTCACGAAACAGCGTCAACGGCGAAAGATTGCCGCCGAGCTGATCGCTGGTGAAGCTGACAAAATTCTCCGCCGCCAGTTGTTCCAGCGTCAGATTCTGTTGTCCGAACAGTCGATGCCGCTGCCCGCAAAAGTACGCATAGCGCTCACGAAAAAGCACCCGTTGCTCCAGTCGGGGCTGTGGCAGGCGACATAAACCGACGCCGACCGTAGCGGTCTTCTGCAGCAGTGAACTGATTATGTTCGAGCTGCCCATCACTTCGACTTCCAGCTCGATTTTCGGGTGAGTTTCGTGGAAATCCGCAAGAAACTCGTCGTAATGCCGCGCCTGTACACCACTGACGGTGAGGATGCGGATCTTGCCGACAACATCGTCATGGCGGTTCTCGACGACGGTGCCCAAACGGGAAATATCACCGTAGATATCCGCCGCAATCCGCAGGACTTCCTCCCCGGTTTCCGTCAGATCAAAGCGTCGTCCGCTGCGCGCAATCAACACACAATCCAGCTGTTCCTCAAGACGTTTCAACGCCTGGCTGACCGCCGACTGGGTGATGTGCAATCGCGCGGCGGCGCGACTCATGCTGCCTTCCTGGCCGATCACCAGGTAAGTGCGCAGCAGGTTCCAGTCGAGCCGGTCGTTGAGAAAACGTCGGCCAACCCAGGGATTCGAGGAAGAGCTCATGCAGTAGCCACGCTAATAGTAAAGATAAGTTTTTGAAAATTGACTAATCCTGTCACGGAAGCGATAAAGCCCACAAGCGCCACAGAGCGCGACCGTCAGCCGCCTCGACACCTGCCCAAAACTATAAATACACAGGGTTCTTGCATGCACACCACCGCTCAGCCGCGTCGCGCCGCGGCCGCTGCCTTCATTGGCACGACCATCGAATTCTACGATTTCTACATCTATGCCACCGCCGCGGCGCTGGTGCTCGGGCAAGTGTTCTTTCCCAGCAGCGACCCGGTGACCAGCACGCTCGCCGCATTCGGCAGTTTCGCCGTTGGTTTCATCGCCCGCCCGATGGCCGGCATGGTGTTCGGCCATTTGGGCGATCGCCTTGGTCGCAAAAAAATGTTGCTGGTGACCATGGCACTGATGGGCCTGGCCACCGCTGGCATCGGTCTGTTGCCGAGTTATGCCAGCGTCGGCATCTGGGCGCCCATCGGGTTGATCGCGCTGCGCCTGATCCAAGGAATCTCCGTCGGTGGCGAGTGGGGAGGGGCGGTGTTGATGGCCAGTGAACACGCCCCGGCCAAACGCAAGACCTTCTATGCCTCGTTCGCCCAGCTCGGCAGTCCGGCGGGTTTGCTGTTGGCGCTGATCGCCTTCCGTCTGGTCACGTCGCTGTCGCCGGAAGACTTTCTCGCCTGGGGCTGGCGTCTGCCGTTTCTCGCCAGTGGCGTACTGATGATGGTCGGATTGATGATTCGCTCCGGTGTGCATGAATCGCCGGAATTCGCCAAGGCCAGGGACAATAACGAAACCGCGCAATACCCGGTGAAGGACGTGATTCGTCAGTGCTGGCGACAGATCCTGTTCGCGGCCGCCGCCGTGACCATCGGCTCGGCGGGATTCTTTTTCACCAACACCTTCATGATCACCTACGTCACCCAATACCAAGGCATTCCACGAGCGACCATTCTCGACTGCCTGTTCCTGGTAACGATCATCCAATTGCTTTCGCAACCGTTGTCGGCGTTGCTGGCCGAACGCATCGGCGAAGGGCGATTCCTGATGCTGGTCGCATTGCTGTGCATGGTCACGCCGTACCCGATGTTCCTGCTGGTCGGCACTCAGAACATCCTGTTGATGACCCTCGGCATTGCGGTCGCGGTGGTGATCCTCTCGGCCCTGTACGCGGTGATCGCCGGGTACATGACCCAGGCGTTCCCGGTGCATCTGCGCTACTCGGGCATTTCCATCGCCTACCAATTGAGCTGCGCGGTCGCCGGCGGCACCACGCCGCTGATCGGCACGCTGCTGGCCAGCAAGTTTTCCGGGCAATGGCTGCCGTTGGCGGTGTTCTTCACGCTGCTGTCCGCTCTTTCCCTGATCGGTGTCTGTGGCCTCGCGCGTCTGCGGGCCAACCCGGTCGTCCTTCACACAAGCAAAGAGGTGTATTCGTGAGTAAGCCCGCCCACATTGACCCGATCGAATGGCAAGCCCGTTGCGAGCTCGCCGCGCTGTATCGCTTGATCGCGCATTTTCGCATGACCGACCTGATCGACACTCACATCACCCTGCGGATTCCGGGGCCGGAGCATCATTTCCTGATCAACCGCTACGGCGTGATCTTCGATCGCATGCGCGCCTCCGATCTGGTGCGCATCGATCAGGACGGGCGCATCGTCGACCCTGAATATGCAGGGCATCGGGTCAATGCCGCCGGCTTCGTGATCCACTCGGCAATCCACATGGCCCGACCGGATCTGAACTGCGTGATTCACACCCACACCGCCGCCGGCATGGCCGTCGCCGCGCAGAAACAAGGCCTGCTGCCGATCAGTCAGCACGCGCTGAAGTTCTACGGAAAACTCGCTTACCACACCTACGAAGGCATCGCGCTGTCGCTGGATGAGCGCGAGCGCTTGATCGCCGATCTCGGCTCGCACCGGGCGATGATCCTGCGCAATCACGGGTTGCTGGTCGGCGGTTCGAGCGTGGCCCAGGCGTTCCAGGAAATCCACTTTCTGGAGCGTGCCTGCCAAGCTCAAGTTCAGGCGCTGGCCGGTGGTTGCGAGCTGCATTTCCCGTCGCCGGAAGTCTGCGCTCACACCGCCGAACAGTTCGACCGCGATGAACAGGACAACATCATCGACCTGGCCTGGGAGGCCGCACTGACCCTGATCGAATCCCAGCGCGAGTCCTATCTGTCATGAACACCGTTGCACTGATGTCCCGTGACACGCTGTTGCTCAAACAATTGCAGGAAGCTTTTGCCCGCCGTGCGCCGCAGCTTTCGGCGGTACTGGCCGATGATCCCCGGGCGGTGAATGCGCAGATCGCGGCGTGCTGGTTTCCGCTGCCGGACAGCCTCGCCGCGTTGCCCAATCTGCAAGTGATTCACTCGGTCGCCGCCGGCATCGATCATCTGGAGCACGATCCGTCGTGCCCGGACCTGCCGGTGTGCCGGGTGGTCGATCCCGGCCATCGCCAGGGCATGACCGAGTACGTGCGCTGGGCAGTGATTCACTTTCATCGCGGCTTCGATCAGGTACTGGAGCAACAGCGTCAGCAGCATTGGGAGCGACCGCTGCAACGCCCGGCCAGTCATTTCAGGATCGGGGTGATGGGGCTCGGTTCACTCGGCAGCGCGATTGCGCAGGACCTGGCCAGCGCCGGTTACGACGTACGTGGCTGGGCGCGCAGCAGCAAGGATTTGCCGGGCATGCAAACCTTTGCTGGCAGCGATGCCTTCAACCCGTTTCTCGACGGCGTGGAGTTGCTGATCAACTTGTTGCCGCTGACTCACGAAACACGCGGCATCCTCAATCGCCAGACCTTCGAACGATTGGCCAACGGCGCGGCGCTGGTCAATGTTGGCCGCGGCGGGCACCTGAACATCGAGGATCTGCAGCAGGCACTGGCCCGTGGAAAACTGCGCGGGGCGCTGCTCGATGTGTTCGAACAGGAACCGCTGCCCGCTGACCATCCGTTGTGGAAAACCCCGGGCGTGACCATCACCCCGCACATGGCTTCGGCGGCGTCTCATGACTGCATCGCCGAGCAGATCGCCGAGAACTTCCGCCGCCTGAATGCTGGTGAGCCATTGCTCAACAGCGCGGATCGGCTGCTCGGTTACTGATCCGCCAGACAGGCCTGCAAACGTTCGATGAACAGCGTCTCGGCACGGCTCATGCGCTGCTCGCGGTTCCACAGCAGATGAATGTCGACATCGACGATCCCTTCATGGGGCGGCAGGCGCCAGAGCAATCCGGCCTCGACGTCCGCCGCCACCACGTGCTCTGGCAGGCAGCCGATGCCGAATCCGGCGATCACCAGTCGCCGCACTTCTTCCAGGCTCGGCGATGAGGCGACGATGCGTCCGCTGAAACCCTGTTGATCGCGAAAAATCGTCAGCGGCGAGAGCATCCCGCCAATCTGGTCGCTGGTGAAACTGACGAAATTCTCCCGCTGCAGATCGCCTTCGCCGATGTCCTGTCGGCCGAACAACGCGTGGTGTTTGCCGCAGAAAAACGCGTAGCGCTGACGCAGGAACAGACGCTGTTCCAGACGCGGTTGCGGGCGGCGATTAAGGCTCAGGCCGAGGGTTGCGGTTTTCTCTTGCAGGGCGCTGACGATGTCCGAACTGCGCATCACATCGACCTCCAGATCCACCCGTGGATACTGCCGGTGAAAGTCGGCGAGGAAGTCATCGAAGCGCTCGGAAAATATCCGGCTAATGATCAGCAGCCGCACCTTGCCGATCACTTCGTCGGCCGGTTGTTCCAGCAGGCTGCTGACCTGGGACATCTGCCCGTAGATCTCGCCGGCCAGTTCGAAGATCTGCTCGCCGACTTCGGTGAGGGCAAAGCGCGGACCGCGTCGGGCAATCAACTGGCGACCCAGTTGCTCCTCCAGACGCTTGAGCGCCTGGCTCACCGCCGGTTGCGTCAGGTGCAGACGCGCGGCGGCGCGGCTGATGCTCAGCTCCTGGCCGATCACCCGGAAGGTGCGCAGCAGGTTCCAGTCGAGGCGGTCGTTGAGCAGGCGCTGGACGTCGCGTTCGGCCATGGGATTTCTCGATTATAAGGCTGGGTAATAGTCGGAATAATAAATAGAAAATTGACTAATCATAGCCCCGGAACGATAAATCACCCTCAGACAGGCGCCGTCAGAGCGCCTCGGATTTGCCGTTTCCCTCCTGCCAGAAAAACAATCAAAGGAGCCCGACCCCATGAAGCCCCACGCTTCGAACCAGCCGCGCCGTGCGGCGGCCGCAGCCTTCATCGGCACCATGATCGAGTGGTACGACTTTTACATCTACGCCACCGCCGCCGCGCTGGTGTTCGGCGCGTTGTTCTTTCCCTCCGACGATCCGCTGTTCAGCACCATGGCTGCGTTCGGCACCTTCGCCGTGGGCTTCTTCGCCCGGCCGTTAGGCGGGATCATTTTTGGCCACATCGGCGACCGTATCGGCCGCAAGAAATCCCTGATCATCACGCTACTGATGATGGGCGTAGTGACGGTGTGCATCGGTCTGCTACCGACCTACGCGCAGATCGGCGCGGCGGCACCGGTACTGCTGATTCTGCTGCGCATCGTCCAGGGCATTGCCGTCGGCGGCGAGTGGGGCGGGGCGGTGTTGATGGCCGGCGAACATGCGCCGAAGGGCCGGCGCAATTTCTTTGCTTCGTTTGCGCAACTGGGCAGCCCGGCGGGTTTGATCCTGTCGCTGTTGGCTTTCAGTGCCGTGACCCGTTTGCCGGAAGAAGACCTGATGAGCTGGGGCTGGCGCCTGCCGTTCCTCGCCAGTGCGCTGTTGCTGCTGGTGGGTCTGGCGATTCGTCTGGGCGTGAACGAGTCGCCGGAATTCCTCGCCAGCCGCGAGCAGGCCACCAAGCAAATCAAGAAAGAACAGGCGCCGGTGATGGAAGTGTTGCGCACCGCGTGGCGTCCGCTGCTGCTGTGCATCGGCGCCAACACGCTGGGCATCGCCGGGGTGTATTTCACCAACACCTTCATGATCGCGTACACCACTCAGCAACTGGCGCTGCCACGTTCGCTGATTCTCGAATGCCTGTTTTTCGTCGCGATCATTCAATTCTGCATTCAGCCGCTGGCCGCATGGACGGCGGAGAAGATCGGCGCCACGCGTTTCCTGTGCCTGGTGTCGCTGCTGGCGATGGCCTCGCCGTATCCGATGTTCGTGCTGGTCAGCTCGGCCCAGGCGCCGCTGATCATCCTCGGCATTGCGCTGGCGGTGGTGTGCATGGCCTCGTTCTACGCGGTGATCGCCGGTTACGTCAGCGGCATGTTCGAGACCCGCGTGCGCTACACCGCGATCTCCCTGGCCTATCAGATTTGCGGCGCGGTGGCCGGCGGCCTGACGCCGCTGATCGGCACGATGCTGGCGCACAAGTTCACCGGGCAATGGTGGCCGATGGCAGTGTTCTACAGCCTGATCGCCAGTATCTCGCTGGTCTGCGTACTGTCCCTCGCCCGTCGTCACGCCAGCGCCCATCGCGCGGAAATGGCCCGTGCCTAACCCGGAATTTCAGGAGAACCTCATGTTGAAAATCAATGGCGAACGCCTGTGGGCGAGCCTGATGGCCATGGCCGAAATCGGTGCGACCGCCCGTGGCGGTAGTTGCCGTCTGGCGCTGAGCGACGAAGACAAGGCCGGTCGCGAATTGTTCGCCCATTGGTGCCGCGAAGCCGGCATGACCTTGAGCGTTGACGCCATCGGCAACCTGTTTGCCCGTCGTGCCGGCACCGATCCGGACGCCGCGCCGGTGATGATGGGCAGTCACCTCGACACCCAGCCCGAGGGCGGGCGTTTCGATGGCGTCTACGGCGTGCTCGCCGGGCTGGAAGTGGTGCGTTGCCTCAACGACCTGAACATCCAGACCCGCAAACCGCTGGAAGTGGCGGTGTGGACCAACGAAGAAGGCGCACGCTTCACCCCGGCCATGTTCGGCTCGGCAGTGTTCACCGGAATCATGGATCTAAGCACTGCGCTGGCTGTTCGTGATGCAAATGGCATTAGCGTTGCGGATGCTTTGCAGCGTACCGGTTACGCCGGTGAGCGTCCGTTGGGCGGCGCGGTGGATGCGTATTTTGAAGCGCACATCGAACAAGGTCCGATCCTTGAAGACAACGCCAAGAGCATTGGCGTGGTCACGGGCGGTCAGGCGATCCGCTGGCTCGACGTGCGTGTGGAAGGCATGGCCGCCCACGCCGGCACCACGCCGATGCCGCTGCGCAAAGACGCGCTGTACGGCGTGGCGCGGATGATCCAGGCAATCGAAGGTCTGGCCACGGATTTTGCGCCGGAAGGCCTGACCACGGTTGGGGAACTGAGCATCAACAAGTCTTCGCGCAACACCATTCCGGGGCTGGTGAATTTCACCGTCGATCTGCGTCATCACCGCGACGACGCCATTGCCGCCATGGAGCAACAAGTCCGCGCCCGGTTGCAGGCGATTGCCGATGGACGAGGCCTGAACCTGACCATCACCCCGCACTGGATCAGTCCGGCCACGCCGTTCGACGTCGAATGCGTGGCGGCAGTGCAAGAGGCGGTGGATGCGCTGGGCTACGCTCAGCAGTCGATTGTCAGCGGTGCCGGGCATGACGCGATTCATCTGGCGCGCTACTGCCCGACGGCGATGGTGTTCATCCCGTGCGTCGGTGGTTTGAGCCACAACGAGGCCGAAGATGTGTTGCCCGAAGACGTGAAGCAGGGCACCGATGTTTTGCTCAACGCCGTGCTGGCCCGCGCCGGTCGAATCGAACAAGGAGTCTGAAGCATGCGCAGCTTTTTCCATCCCGAACAATTGCTCCACCATCCGCGCAGCTATTACTCGCGCGGGCAGATGCGCACGCCGCAGGAAGTCCCCGAGCGCGCTCAGCGTCTGGTGCAAGCCGCTCACGGTCTGGGCTTTAGTGTCGAGCAGCCCGCCGATGCCGGCCTCGCCCCATTGCTGGCTGTGCATGGCGCGCCTTATCTGACGTTCCTTCAGGAAGCGCATGCACGCTGGAAGGAAATCCCCGAAGACTGGGGCGATGAGGTGATGTCGAACATCTTCGTCCGCGAGCCCAACGCCTTGCGCGGCATCCTTGCCCAGGCGGCGCGCTATCTGGCGGACGGCAGTTGCCCGGTCGGTGAGCAGACCTGGCGTTCGGCCTACTGGTCGGCGCAAAGCGCAGTGGCCGGGGCGCAGGCGCTGATCGATGGTGAACCGGCAGCGTATGCACTGTGCCGTCCACCGGGGCACCATGCCCGGGCCGAAGCGGCGGGTGGTTTCTGTTACGTGAACAACGCAGCGGTAGCGGCGCAGGTGTTGCGCGACAAGTTCGAAAAGGTCGCGGTGCTCGACACCGACATGCACCATGGCCAAGGCATTCAGGAGATCTTCTACGATCGTGATGACGTGCTCTACGTTTCGGTGCATGGCGATCCGACCAACTTCTATCCCGGCGTCGCCGGGTTTGCCGACGAACGCGGCAGCGGTGCGGGGGAGGGCTTCAACCTCAACCTGCCGATGGCCCATGGTTCAAGCGAAGCGGATTTCCTCGGGCAACTGGAAGTTGCGTTGAGCGCGGTGCGCGAGTTCGGCGCCGAGGTGCTGGTGCTGTCGCTGGGCTTCGATATCTATGAACTGGACCCGCAAAGCAAAGTCGCCGTGACCCGTGAAGGCTTTGCAACACTGGGTGAGCGCATTCGCAGCCTTGGCCTGCCATGCCTGATCGTGCAGGAAGGTGGCTATCACCTGGAAAGTCTCGAAGACAACGCCCGGGCGTTTTTCGTGAATGCCGAGGTGTGGCGGCGCTGAGACGATCCACCTGACGAAGCGCCCTGTGGTGCTTGCCATCGCCCTGACGTTAACGTAAACATTGGCGTCAGGGCGCTGATGTGAAAAAGCGCAAAGCGGACCGCTCCGGAGCGCTTGATGACTCTAATAAAAACAACCGATCCCAAGTCTCACCACGAAGCCCGGCTGGCCCGGGAAAAACTCCATCTCGAAGGGCAGGTCCCGGATGGCGTGTTGCGTGCGGAGATCGATGCTTCGTGGCGGCGCAGCCTGAGCCACGGCGTGCATTTCAACGGCAAGCATGAGCTGGCGCTGGAATCGAGCGCGAGTCTCGATGTGTTGCTGGCGAGCAATCGTCTGCTGATCGATGCGGCGATTCCGGCCATCGATTACCTGGCCGAGCGTCAGGGCAAGGAAGGCCTGATCATCCTCGCCAATTCCGACGCCACCATTCTCGCGGTCGAAGGACGTGCCGACCGGCTCAAGGGCAGCGGTTTGCAGGACATCACCCTCGGCGCCTGCTGGAGCGAAGCCGCACGCGGCACCAACGCCCTCGGCACGGCACTGGTGGAAGCGCGGCCGACCCTGATCGATTGCGGTGAACATTACCTCGACCGCCTCACGGATTTTTCCTGCACCTCGGTGCCGATCCATTGCCCCCAAGGCGAAATTCTCGGCGTCCTCGACCTGACCCGCGAAGGCCCGCTCGGCCGCGTCCATGACAGCACCGCGCTGCTGAGCATGGCGGTCAGCCAGATCGAGAGCCGAGTGTTCAACAACAGTTTTCCCGATCAGATCGTCCTGGCGTTTCACAGTCGCCGGCAGTATCTGGAATCGCCGTGGCAAGGTCTGCTGGCAGTGAGTCTCGGCGGGCAGATTCTGGCGGTCAGTGCCCAGGCCTGTCAGTTGCTGCGGGCCGAGCGTTCTGCATTGGTCGGCAAGCGCTGTGAGGAGTTCCTCGGGGTCGATGGCGTGCAATTGCTGACTCGTCTGCAACAGGGCGGCGTCGGCAGTGTGCAGACCGCCAAGGGCGAATTTTTCTACAAGACCCTGCGAGCCCCGGCGCGCTCGGTCAACCTCGGCGGCCCGCCGCGCAGCGTGGCGAAAACTGCCAAGGCGCAACCGGATCTGGAAGCACTGGCCGGCAACAACGCCCGTTATGCCCGAGCTCTGCGCATGGCCCGCCAAGGTCTGGCCAATGAGTTGCCGGTGCTGTTGCTCGGCGAAACCGGCACCGGTAAAGAAGTGATCGCCCGTGCCCTGCACCTGGCCGGCAGCCGCAGCGACAAACCCTTTGTAGCCGTGAACTGCGCGGCAATTCCCGAAGGCCTGATCGAGTCGGAACTGTTCGGCTACCGCGAAGGCGCGTTCACCGGGTCGCGTCGTGGCGGGATGATCGGGCGACTGCAACAAGCCCATGGCGGCACGTTGTTCCTCGATGAAATCGGCGACATGCCGCTGGCCTTGCAGGCGCGTCTGCTGCGCGTTCTTCAAGATCGCAAAGTCGCGCCACTGGGGGCCGGAGAAGAGCAGGACATCGACGTCGCGCTGATCTGCGCCACCCACCGCGACCTCAAGCGTCAGGTCGAGGACAAGCAATTCCGGGAGGATCTGTTCTACCGGGTCAACGGCATCAGCGTGATGCTTCCGGCCCTGCGTGAGCGCGATGATTTCGCCGCGCTGGTCACTCGCCTGCTGGGCAAACTCGACGCGCCGAACGCCGTGTTGCACGACGACCTCAATCGCCTGCTCGCGGGTTATCACTGGCCGGGCAACATCCGCCAACTGGAAATGGTCTTGCGCACCGCTTTGGCCATGCGCGAACCCGGTGAAACCGTGCTGACCCTCGATCACCTGCCCGACAGCATGCTCGACGAACTCTCTGCCAGCGAGAAACCCCAGACCGGTAGCATTCGCGAGAACGAGCTGGAGATGATTCGCCAGTCCCTCGATACCCATCAGGGTAACGTTTCGGCTGCGGCCGACGCCCTTGGCATCAGCCGCGCGACCCTGTACCGCAAACTCAAACAGTTGCGCTCGTGATGCAGCGCCTGTTCGTGCGGCTGATCGACAGTCACAACCCCGCCGCGCTGCAGGCGGCGTTGCAATGGCTCTATGGGTTCGTGCGGCCGCAACGGTTGGCGATTGCCGGTTTGCTCGGACTGTCGGTGTGCGCCTCGTTGCTGGTGCTGGTGCAGCCGTGGCTGGTCAAGCTGTTGATCGACGACGGGCTGCTGGCGCGCAACTTCCCGATGCTGGTGCTGATCGCGGTGTTGATGATTATCGCCGGCCTGCTCGGCACGGCGTTGTCGGGAATCAACCGTTATCTGCACACGCGCCTGTCCGGGCGGATTCTGTTTGCCCTGCGTGACGACCTCTACCGGCATTTGCAGAAACTGTCGCCGAGCTTCTACGGCCAGCGGCGGATCGGCGATCTGATGTCGCGGCTCGACGGTGATGTGGCGGAGATTCAGCGCTTCGCCGTGGACTCGTTGTTCTCGGCGGTATCGAGCGTGATCGGCCTGGTGGTCGCGATCGCGATGCTGTTCACGCTGTCGTGGAAACTCTCGCTGCTGGCGCTGGTGCTGATCCCGCTCGATGTGTTGTGGCTGCGCTGGATGCGGCGCAAGGTCGAGCGCGATGTGCGGCAGTTGCGCGAGCGTTCGGCGGACATGTCGTCGTTCATGGTCGAGACCCTTCCGGTGATGAAATTCATCCAGTCCGCCGGCCAGCAGCAGCGTGAAGCACGACGTCTGGAAAACCTCGGGCAGGGCTATATGAACCAGTTGCTGCGCCTGCAGGTCACCGAGTTTTTCACTCAGGCCGTGCCCGGCACGTTGACGTCGCTGTCCCGTGCCTGCGCGTTTTTGATCGGTGGTTATTGGGTGGTGCAGGGCACCTGGCAACTCGGTGCGCTGATCGCGTTTTCCACCTATCTGGGGATGGCGGTCGGGCCGGTGCAGAGCCTGTTGGGGCTGTACGTGGCGATCCAGCGCATGACCGTCAGTCTGGGGCGGGTCATGGAGTTGCGTGGTGAGGAACCCACAGTGTTTTCGCCGGATACGCCAAAACCGTTTCCGACCTCGGGCGAACTGCGTTTCGACGCGGTGCACTTCAGCCATCCGGGTCGCCCGAGCACATTGAGCGGCATCGAAGCGACGATTCCCTACGGTCTGAAAGTCGCCTTGAGCGGCGGCTCCGGCGTCGGCAAATCGACGTTGATCGATCTGCTGCAACGGCATCACGATCCTCAGGCCGGGCAGGTGCTGCTCGGCGAAGTGGATCTGCGTGAACTGGAGCTATTCGAGCTGCGCCGACGCATCGCCGTGGTCAGTCAGGACATCGTGCTGTTTCGCGGCAGCCTCGCCGACAACCTGGCCTACGCGGTGCCGGACGCCAGCCGCGCAGCCATCGCCGAGGTCGCACGGATGGCGCAACTCGACAGCCTGATCGCGTCGCTGCCCGAAGGCCTCGACAGCCCGTTGGGCGAGCGCGGTCAGCAGTTGTCCGGCGGGCAGAAACAGCGCATCGCGATAGCGCGGGCGTTGTTGCAGGATCCGCTGATTCTGGTGCTCGACGAAGCCACTTCGGCCGTCGATGAAGCCACCGAGCGCGAGGTGATCGAAGCCATCGACCGATTGTTTGCCGGGCGCACGCGGATTTTGATCAGCCATCGTCCGTCGACCCTGGCCGATGCCGATCTGCGTTTCGAATTGCTCGACGGTGTGCTCATTTCGAAGACGGTGCTGCATGAAGCCTGAATTGCGTATCGGTGTGGTCGACAGCGGGCACTCGGCGGCGCAACGGGTGCAGGTGATTGCCGGGCGGCGGTTCTCGTTACTGGAGGACGGGCTGGCGGAATCGGAACTGCGCGAGGATCCCCTCGGGCATGGCAGCGCGGTGATCGAAGCGATCAGCCGTCGCGCACCCGCCGCGCAAATCTGCGTGGCTCAGGTGTTCGATCAGCGCGGCGTCACCAGTGCCCTGCAGATTTCTGCGGCCATCGATTGGCTGGTCGCGCGGGACGTACGACTGATCAATCTGAGCCTGGGTTTGCGTCAGGATCGCAGCCTGTTGCGCGAGGCCTGCGCGGCGGCGGTGACCCGTGGTGTTCTGTTGTGTGCGTCGAGTCCGGCGCAGGGCGCAGCGGTGTTTCCGGCCAGTTATCCGCAAGTGTTGCGGGTGACCGGCGATGCCCGTTGCACCGATGAACAATGGTCATGGCTCGACAGTGCGCAGGCGGATTTTGCCGCGTGTGTGCATGGCACCTATCCGGGGCAGTCCGGGGCAAGCCTGGGCTGTGCAGCGTTGAGCGGTCACATCGCCGGCTATCTGCTGGAGCATCCGCAGGCGAGCAACGCTGAAGTGATCGATTGGCTAAAACAGCATGCTCGTTATCGCGGCCCTGAACGGCGTTTCGGCCCATGACTGCGATCCTGATTCTCGGTGCCGGGCCGGCTGGCGCGGCGGTGGCGTTGGGGCTGCGGCGGCTGGGTTACGCCGTGACGCTGGTCAGCGAATGGCGGCGGTTTGCGGCGCTCGAAGGCGTGTCGCAACGGGTGCTGGAGGTGTTGCGCGGTGCCGGGTTGAATCATGCTTTGGCGAATGCCACGTTGCCGTCCCAAAGGCAGGTTTCATGGAACGGCCAGCAGCATGCGCAGAACATCGAGTTTCTGCTGGATCGTCCGACTTTCGATCGTGGTTTGCGTGAAGATCTGCGGTCGGCCGGAGTCGAGGTGGTTGAAGGGCGAATCCTGAATGTTCAGTCCTCGGCGGACGGTCATCGGGTCGAGCTCGATGGCGGTCATCTGCTGACGGCGGATTTCCTGGTGGAGGCCCGGGGGCGACAGGCGCGGGCATCCGGCAAAGGTCTGCGCGGGCCGGAGACGGTCAGCCTGCTCAATCGCTGGCAGGGTGCGCCGGGTGTGACGGCCAGTGCCGTGGAGAGCCTTGAAGACGGTTGGGCGTGGATGGCGCGGCGTGATGACGGCCAATGTTATTGGCAATGGACCGTGGACGTAGCCAGTGCCGGGTTGCCGGGTAAGGCGCAGTTGCTCGATTACTGCCGCGCGCGGCGTCAGGCCTCGGATTTTGCTCAAGCGTTCTTTGCCGGCGGGCAGGAATCGGCGTTGCAACTGCACGCTCGCAGCAGCACTGCGATTCTCGCGTCACAGGTCTGCGCTGATAACTGGATTCGTGTCGGCGACGCGGCGATGGCAGTGGACCCGCTGTCCGGCAACGGGATTTTTCAGTCGTTGTCCTCGGCTTTGCAGGCGCCATTGGTGATCAACACACTGTTGCGCAAACCTGAGCGGGCGTTGCTGGCGCAGCGTTTTCACCGTCAGCGAGTTGAGCAGTTGTTCCTTCGCTTTGCGCGGATAGGTCGAGACTTTTATGCCGATGAAAAGCGCTGGCTCGATCAGCCGTTTTGGCAAGCACGGCGACAGTGGCCCGACGTTGAAATGGCCCATGCGGCAGCGGATTTTGCCGCGCTGCGCATCGAGCGGATGCCGGTGTTGCGTGACGGGTTTGTCGATGAAACCGAGGTGGTGATCACGGCGGATCAGCCGCTGGGGATCTGGCATGTGCAAGGCGTGGAACTGGCGCCGCTGGTGCGGCGGTTGTGCGATGAGCCAGCGGATCAGGTGTTGGCGGGGTTGACGTTAGAGCAGGGGCGAGCCGTTCGCGGGTGGCTGTTGGCTCAGGGTTTCAAACCCTGAGCCATGAGCCCAGTCATTACAACTTGATCAACACCGACTTCAACTCGGTGTAATGCTCAATCGCCGCATACCCCATCTCGCGCCCGACGCCGGACATCTTGTAGCCACCAAACGGCAGCGCCGGGTCCAGCGCACTGTGGCAGTTGACCCACACCGATCCCGACTTGATCCGGGGAATCATCCGGTGCACCGCCGCCAGATCGTTCGACCAGATGCTGGCGCCCAGGCCGTAAGGGCTGTCATTGGCCATGCGCAACGCATCGGCTTCGTCATCGAATGGAATCGCCACCAGCACCGGGCCGAAGATCTCTTCCTGCACCAGCGAGTTTTTCTGATCGACATCGACAATCACCGTCGGCTTGACGAAGAACCCCGGCCCGAACTGCTCGCCGCCGCAGGCGATGGTCGCGCCGCTCTCCCGACCCATTTCGATGTAGTTGTAGACCCGTTCCTGCTGGCGCGCGGAAATCAGCGGGCCCATATCGATGGTCGGGTCGAGGCCGTTGCCGAGTTTCATCGCATTGGCGATGTCGCTGATGTCGGCCACCACGTTGTCAAAATGCTTGCGCTGCACATACAGCCTGGAGCCCGCGCAGCAGACCTGACCCTGGTTGAAGAAAATCGCACTGGCCGCACCCGCCGCAGCGGTTTTCAGGTCGGCGTCGGCCATGACGATGGTCGGTGACTTGCCGCCCAGTTCCAGGGTGACGCGAGTCATGGAGTCCATGGCAATTTTGCCGATCTGCTTGCCGACGGCGGTGGAGCCGGTGAAGGTCAGCTTGTCGACCAGCGGGTTGTGAGTCAGCGCGGAACCGGCCGTGATCCCGGTGCCGGTGACCACGTTGAACACGCCTTCCGGATAACCCGCCTCCAACACCAGTTCCGCCAGTTTCAGCGCGGTCAGCGGGGTTTCGTCGGCCGGTTTGAGCACCACGGTGCAACCGGTTGCCAGCGCCGGGCCGAGTTTCCAGCAGGCCAGCAGCAACGGAAAATTCCAGGCAACGATGGCGCCGACCACGCCCACGGCTTCGCGGCGGATGAAACTGTGGAACTGATCGCCGGGCATCAACGGCAGCGAAACGTCGACACTGGAACCTTCGATCTTGGTGGCCCAGCCAGCCATGTAACGCAGGAAATCGATGGCCAGTTGCACGTCCATCACCTGCGCCACTGCCGCGCTCTTGCCGTTGTTCAGGCATTCCAGTTGCGCCAGCAGTTCGGCGTCGCGCTGCATCAGGTCGGCGAGTTTCCACAGCAGGTTCTGCCGTTCACGCGGGCGGGTGCGGCTCCAGGCGGAATCATCGAAAGCCTTACGCGCGGCGAGAACCGCACGGTCGACATCTTCCGGCGTGGCGCGAGGCACCACACACAGCACTTCGCCAGTGGCCGGATTGTGCAGTGGCATGGTCTGGCCGTCGGCGGCTTCGACCCAGTCGCCGCCGATCAGCATGCGCGGCGGGCGCTGGATGAAGGCCGAGGTGGCAGGGAGCAGATAGGGCAGGGGCATGGCGAAACCTCTTGTTGTTCGATGGGATCGACAAGGGCTTTGGCAATGGTTGTGCCAAATGCTCGAAGGTTGCGCACAGCCCCGATTCACGGGCTGAGGGGAGAGTATTTGATTGGCAATGAGCGTGAATTTGTCTCAAAACGCGACAGTCATTGAGATGCAGAATACGCGTCCTACAAAGCCGATACCGCTGTGACGCGGCCTCGGCGAAATCGGGCCGTTTCAGCAGTAGGAAAAATCGCGCGTCTGACAGTTTTTACCGACTGGTGGAGGCATGAGGTACGAGCTAAGTTGCTTTGTGTATAGGGTTTTCCTGCCATGGATTTGGCGGGTCAGTGTTTTCACAAGGATGTCGATGAACAACTTAACCATTCGGTGGCTAACCAATTTCATGATAGGCGTGGGGACTGGATTTCTGGTGACGGGGTTTGCGGCGCTGTTGATCGGCGATCTGACCGATGTTGATACGATTCGGGCAGGTGCCTTGATGGCTACAAGCAGTATTTTCTTGATCGCCACCTCTTTCGCAGTTGCCATGCTCGAGGATAAATCATGACGGCTTTAATTCTGTGTTTTTGGTCATTGGGCTTTAGTTTGCTGATCACGTATGCGTTTTACCGCGAGCGTCGAATACAAGCTGCCCTGCGTGATTCCGGGTCATTGGCAGCCAAGGCCGACACGCAAGCTGAATGTTCGACGGTTTGCGAGTTTTGTGGGTGTTACAAGGTTCACCCGGATAATTCCGTTCGCTAGATTCGGGCTCGGTTATTTGCCGAAACCGATCACCCGGCGTGGTTGCCGGGTGATCGGGCGTTCATCGGTCAGGGCAGGGGATGGGTGTACACCTTGTGTCCACCTTTCCAGGTTTCACAGACCTTGATGTCACGGATGCTGGTAGCCGCAACCTTTTCATCGAGCGGGTTCTCGCCGAGAATCACGAAGTCGGCGAAATGCCCGTCCTGCAGCGAACCGGTAAAGGCATCGGCATGGCACTGCCACGCAGCGTCATAGGTGATGGCTTTGAGCGCTTGCTGGCGGGTCAGGCATTGCCCTTCGTTGAGCACGGGTTGTCGGGCTGCGTCTTTGACAAACGTACCGTTCTTGTCGCGTATGCCTTCCATCTTGCGGGTCACCGCCTGTTCCATCGAGCGCAACGGCCCCAACGGGGTGACGGTGCAATCGCTGTGCAACGAGATGCGCAGGCCTCTGTCCAGGGCGTCCTGGCACAGGTCGAGCATTTCGCTGGCCCGTTCCTCGAAAATCGCCTGTTCGAACGCATACCCCCAATAACCGACGTGACCGATCAGGAAGCTGGGAGAGATGCCCAGATCCTTCATTTGGTCGAGCGTGTCATTGCTCAGCATTGAGCAGTGTTCGATGCGATGGCGTTTTTCCAGGCCGCTCTGGCCGTTCAACGCCTCCTTGTAAGCCTGCAAGGTGAACGCGATGGCCCGGTCGCCGTTGGCATGGATCATCAGTGGCCAGCCGGTTTTCACGGCTTCCTTCAATGTTTTTTCGTAGGTGTCGGGCAGCGTTTTTGGCTCTTTGTCATCGGCGTCGACGAAGTTGAAGTTGCCATATGGGGAGGTGGCATCGCAGCAGTATTTCCGGGATTGGTAGCCGGTCAGGCCCTGATTCGAGCCATCGGAGATCAGCTTGACGGACCCTTGATAAAAAAGTCGTGCGGCTTCTTTGGTCACCGGTTTGTATTTTTCGATCTTGCTGAAATCCACACCATTACAGGCCGCTGCATACCCGACGCGCAGATTACGCGGATGTGTCAGTCCATAGGCTTCCAGAATCACCTTGGATACCGGATCCACCATGGCGTCGTACAGCAGCGTGATGCCCCGGCTGGACGCGTTGTCGAAGTACTTCTTCATGTATTTGAAGATGTTCACCACATCGAGCGCCTGTATGAGCGGAATCGCGCTGATGGCGAGCATGACCCCGGCCTCTTCCTGCAGGACGCCTTGCGTGGCGTTCACAAACGCCTGGGCAGTCGGGTATTGCTTCTTGAAGTCCGGATCCTTTTTGCACTGGTGGTCATACACGGCGTTGGTCGCGGCGGTGTTCAGGTAAACGGTGTGCATGGAGGCGCTCATCATCAGCAACGGACTTTTGCTGACGATGCTGTCCAGATTGCCGATGTTGTCCTGAGCCGGGTCGAAACTGGCGTCGCAATAGAAGCGGGTCAGTTGTTTTTGCCCGTTCTTGTCGACGATCAGTGGCATCAGCGCCGGATCGACCATGTGCCCGAGAATCCAGGTCTTGTTGTCTTTGGGCAGGTCATCCTTGATGAGCCTCACCAGGTAGTCCCAGTTGTAGAGGGGGCGCAGTTGTTGCGTGAAGTCGTCGATCGGCCCCAGGTCCCGCCAGTTGCTCATGACGCACGACTGCACGATATGGGCGTGCGGTTCGACCAGTCCCGGCAGCAGGGTTCTGTTCTCCAGCGACTGGATCTTGTACTTGATGCCCTTGGCCTTCATGCGCTCCTGCACATGGGCGAGGGTGCCCGACGCAACCACGTCACCGCCATGGATGCCCAGGGCTTCGACCTGCTCATCCATGTTGCCGTATATCAGGGGGTAGATGGTGCCGCCGGTGAAGATCAACGATTCGCTGCCGGGTTCCGGTAGCAGCCCGGCGACCTTGCCTGCGAAGGCTTTAAGGTCGACGGTGTGTCTGAGCGTATTCCATACCGGGTTTTCGCAGCCGCAATGGGTGCAGCCTTGACCCTGTCCATGTGATCCCATGATTCCATTCCTCAGGTTTTCGGTGGTTTGAGGCGTGACGCACGGAGTGTGCGAACAGCAAGCGTAGCAGGCACTTTGATATCGGACGGTCAGTCGTCGGCAACCGGGCTTTTGGCGCTGCACTGTGCTTGTCTCAGACTGCAACAGCTGTCGCGAAATTGGACGCCGGGAGGCCACGCAAAGATTGGCGCGACACTGTGATGAGCGCGTAACTGCTTGATTGAACAGCTTATCGGCAAGCTGGCACGCTCCGTGTATTGCTCACCTCAGACGTTTCGCTTGCCTCCGTCCGTGCATCGCCACGAACGGCAGAAACCATAAAAACGATAAGCCACAAAAATAAGAAAGCACCGTGCGAGGTTCGACGTTGATGAAGAGAAAACTCCGATCAGGCATGAGCGCCAGCCTGCTGGCCGTGGCCGCTTGCGTGGCCCTGCATTCGCCCCACAGCCTGGCAGCCCGTGACGCCCAGACCATCCTCAAGGAAACCTGCCAGGGCTGTCATACCCCTGAAGCCGGCGACCGGTTGAGCCGTATCAGTCATCAGCGCAAGACCCCGGAAGGCTGGCTGATGAGCATCGCCCGCATGCAGACCATGCACGGTCTGCAGATCAGCGATGAAGACCGCCGCACACTGGTCAAATACCTGGCCGACACCCAGGGCCTGGCGCCCAGCGAAACCGATGGCGTGCGTTATGCGCTGGAACGTCGGTTGAACACCGTCGAGCAGTTCGACGAGAAAACCGCGCAGATGTGCGGCCGCTGCCACTCCGGCGCGCGGATCGCCCTGCAACGGCGTCCGGCTCAGGAATGGGAGCGTCTGGTGAACTTCCACCTCGGCCAATGGCCGTCGCTGGAGTATCAGGCGCTGGCCCGGGATCGCGACTGGTTCGATATCGCCCGCAAGGAAATGGTCCCGCTGCTGGCCAAGCGTTATCCGCTGGACAACCCGGCGTGGCAGGCGTGGATAAAAGCCGCACCGAAAGCCGAAGCCTTGGTGGGCGACTGGAGCTTCAGCGGCCACCTGCCGGGCAAGGGTGAACTGGCCGGCACCATGACCGTCACCGCCGATGGCAGTGACACCTTCAAGGTTGCCGTCAAAGGTCAGTATGCCGATGGCAGCCTGTTCAACGGCGATGGCAGCGCGATCCTCTACAGCGGCTACGAATGGCGCGGCAACGTGACCGTCGATGGCGTGACCATGCGTCAGGTGTTCGCCGCACAAGGCAACGCCATGCAGGGCCGGATGTTCGAGGCCGAGCACGATGAGCGCGGCCTCGACTTTGTCGCTGCCAAACAGGGTTCGCAACGCTTACTGGCGGTGCAGCCGGGTTATGTGAAGGCCGGCAGCGAAACCGAAGTGACCCTGATCGGCAGCGGCCTGAGCGGCAAGCCGAATTTCGGCAAAGGCGTGGATGTAGTCGAAGTGGTCGAGCAGAACGCCGAGCGGATCAAGGTCAAGGTCAAAGCCGCAGCCAATGCCCAGCCGGGCCTGCGCGCCGTCAGCGTCGGCAGCCTGAAAGGCCCGAGCCTGTCGGTGTACAGCACGATCGCTTCGGTCAAAGTGGTGCCGGAATTCTCGGTGGCGCGGATCGGCGAGGGCGGCGGTTCGACGCCGAAAGTCCAGGGCCGCTTCGACGCCGAAGCCTGGGGCAAGGGCGCCGACGGCAAACCGTATCGCATCGGCGTGTTCCCGGCGCAATGGAAAGTCGAAGCCTTCGACGAGCGCGCCAAAGAGGACGAAGACGTCAAGTTCGCCGGCACCATGCAGGCCGATGCGGGCGTGTTCACCCCGGGCGATGCCGGGCCTAATCCGGCACGCAAGATGTCCACCAACAATGCCGGCAACCTCAAAGTGATCGCCGCCGTCGACGACGCAGGGAAATCCCTGAGCGGCGAAGGCCACCTGATCGTCACCGTGCAACGCTGGAACAATCCACCCATTCCCTGATGTTGAAACGTGAGTTGTGCTGAGCGACAGCGATTCAGACATTTTTCGGAATGACCGCAAGTCCCCCAAGCGGGGCTTGCACAGGAGGTTTGCAATGGGCGCTATCTTGAATCTGGTCGAACGTAATCTGCACGAAGTGCACGTCGACGCCGACCGCATGCTGTTTCACATCCCCAGCAGTTCGCTGTTTGCCAGCGATGAACTGACCGGCACCATCATCGATGCGTTGCGTGGCCCTGGCTGCTCATCGGAAGACCTGATCCAGCGCCTCGGCGCGCGGTTCAATGGCGAGGAAATCAACGAGACCCTGCGCGAGCTGATCTCGCTGGAGCTGGTCAGCGACGGCTCGCCGCTGACCCCGGACATCGCGGTCAAGCGCGTCGAGCGCACCGCGATCAATACCGTGGTGCTCAACGTCAACACAGGTTGCAATCTGAGCTGCACCTACTGCTACAAGGAAGACCTCGACAAGCCGTCCGCCGGCAAGAAAATGGACGTCGAAACCGCCATCGCCTCGGTGGAAATGCTGCTGCGTGAATCCCCTGACGAAGAGCGCTTCACCGTGGTGTTTTTCGGCGGCGAACCGCTGAGCAATCGCAAGCTGATCGAGTACATGGTTGACTACTGCGAAAAGCGTTTTGCCGAGGCCGGGAAGTTCGTCGAGTTCGTGATGACCACCAACGCCACGCTGCTCACCGAAGAAACCGTGGACTATCTGAATGCCCACCGCTTCGGGCTGTCAGTGAGCATCGACGGGCCGAAAACCGTGCACGACCGCAATCGCATCACCGTGGGCGGGCAGGGCACTTACGACGTGGTGCGGCGCAAGGCCGAAATGCTGTTGTCGCGCTACAACAGTCGCCCGGTCGGCGCGCGGGTGACCCTGACCACCGGCGTCACCGACGTTGAAACCATCTGGGATCACCTGTTCAACGAGCTGGGGTTTGCCGAAGTCGGATTTGCCCCGGTGACCTCCGGCGATATCAGCAGTTTCAACCTGACCAACGACGAATTGATCGAAGTCTTTGCCAGCATGAAACGCCTCGGTCGGCGTTATCTGGACGCGGCGCTGGAGCACCGCAACATCGGGTTCTCCAACCTGCATCAGTTGATCACCGATATTCATGAAGGCCACAAAAAGGCCCTACCGTGCGGTGCCGGGCTGAAGATGCTGGCGGTCGATCACAAGGGCGAATTGAACCTGTGCCATCGCTTCACCGGCTCGTCTCTGCCGACCTTCGGCAACGTCCACAGCGGCGTTAAACAGGTTGAGTTGAACGACTTTCTGTCCCAGCGCCTGGATCGCACCAACACTGGTTGCCATGACTGTCAGATCCGCAACCTGTGCTCCGGCGGCTGCTACCACGAGAGCTACGCCCGCTACGGCGATCCGGCCCACCCGACGTATCACTACTGCGAACTGATGCGTGACTGGGTCGACTTCGGCATCGAGGTCTACACCCGGATCATGGCCGCCAACCCTGCGTTCATCAGCAGCTACATCACTCCGCGCAAGGCTCACTGATATGAAACATCTCAAGGCAATCAATAACAAAGCGTTGAAGCTGGATCAGGCCGCGGACGAGAACCGCATTGAAGAGGTGGTGGCGATGAGTTCGGTCGCAGGCTGCGCTTCGACCACCGACCCGGGCTGGGAAATCGATGCGTTCGGCGGGGTGTCGTCGCTGTGCCAGCCGATGGAGGCCGACCTGTATGGCTGCTCCGACCCCTGCTGGTGGCCGGCCCAGGTGCCGGACATGATGAGCACCTATCCGGACTGGAACAAGGATGCCCAGGCGTCCAACGACAACTGGCGCAACCTCGGCACTGTCTTTCCGAAAGACAAGTGATCCATAAGAAGAAGGATTCCGGCATGCACAACTTCAAAGCCTGCGGCCTTGCCGCACTCGCGGTTCTGAGCGCCTGTTCGCTCCCGGTTCTGGCCGATGAAAACACCGCGCTGCAAGATGGTCACGAGTACATGTTGACCACCAATTATCCGAACAACCTGCACGTCATCGACCTGGCGACCGACAGCTTGTACAAGACCTGCAAGATGCCCGATGCCTTCGGTCCCGGCACTGTGCAACTGTCGCCGGATCGCAAGACCGCGTACGTGCTGAACAACCATTACGCCGATGTTTACGGTGTAGAGCTGGACAGCTGCAAGCAGGTATTCCACGCCAGCATCACTCAGCAGCCGGGCGAGAAGGCACGGTCGATGTTCGCCTTCACCGTCAGCCACGACGGCAAAGAGCTGTACACCATCGCCAACCCGACGCTGATGCTCAACGATCACTACGAGGTCAAGCAGCCGCGTCTGGACGTCTACGCCACCGACGCCGGAATGAACGCCAAACCGGTGCGCAGCTTCCCGGCGCCACGACAGTTGACGATCATGCAGAGCGGCGATGACGGCACGTTGTATGTGGCTGGCGCCGATGTGTACAAGGTCGATGTGAAGAACGGCAAGTTCGACGTGCTGATCCCCAGCCGCCACTGGAAACGCCCGAACTACAGCGCGCCGGACGTGCTCTATGTGTGGAACCAGCAGACCTATCGCCACGATTTCTCGCTGCTGTACACGGCAGCCAAGTTCAAGGACAAGAAACAGGATCCAGCCACCGCTGAATACCTGTACGGCTTGTTCAGCGTTGATCTGAAAACCGGCAAGACCGAAACCACCGACTTCGGCCCGATGACCGAAATCTATTTCAGCGGCATGCGCTCGCCGAAGGATCCGAACCTGATGTTCGGTGTGCTCAATCGTCTGGCCAAGTACGACATCAAGCAGAAAAAGCTGATCCAGGCGGCCACGCTGGACCATTCCTACTACTGCATTTCGTTCAACAAGGAAGGCAGCAAGATCTACCTGGCCGGGACGTTCAACGATGTGGCGATCTTCGATGCCGAAACCATGAAACAGACCGGCAGCATCAAGTTGCCGGGTGGGGATATGGCGATTACTACGGCGCAGATATTTGTTCGTTGATGGGTGGCGTCAGGGATGACGCCATCGCGAGCAAGCTCGCTCCCACAGGGGGGTGGTGAACGACACCAAACCAATGTGGGAGCTGGCTTGCCAGCGATGAGGCCTTCAAATACCCGGAAAAATCAGGCCCCTGGCACCGGGCAACCCACATCCCCTTCCTCACACTTCAAATACTGCTTGAGCGCCTCGGTTCGATCTTTGGTCACGCGCGTGATGCATGAGCTGTAGATCATCGGGTACATACTCCCGCCCTTTACCCCGGATGCCGAAAATTCGCATTCGGCATCGCGAAATCCAATCCACGCCCGCTGAGCACTGACCAGCAGTTTTTTGCTGGCAGGCTCGCCTTTCAGCCGGGCGGTGATCTGTTGATAAACCGCATTCAATTCCTTATCGGCCGCCTTGTATTCTTGCCCGGCACACTGATTCATCGTCGCCTGATCACTGGCATTGGTGCAGTCGACGGCAGCGTGGGCAACGGAAGTGAAAAGAAAAGGCGTCAGGGCCAAGAGCAGGCGTGGGGACATGGGGGGTCTCGCTGTTTGCGGTGAAGAAATGTGCAGTGTAGACAGGCGAAGGATGACTTCGATCAGTCGTTTGATACAACTTCGCATTGGACATGTGGTCATACAAGCCTACTGTTCAAAACAGGAGGTGACGTATGAAACCAGTACCCAACAGCTTTGAACGTAAAATCATGCTCCGCTCGCCGCGCTCCCATGTCTGGCGTGCGCTGGTCGATGCGGAGGCGTTTGGCCAGTGGTTTGGCGTGGCTCTGGAAGGGCGGCGGTTTATCGCCGGCGAGTGGACGCAGGGGCAGGTCACGTACCCCGGTTATGAACATGTGCTCTGGAACGTGCTGGTGGAGCGGGTCGAGCCCCAGCAGTTGTTTTCCTTTCGCTGGCACCCGTATGCGGTGAACCCGAAAATCGACTACTCCCAGGAACCGACCACACTGGTCAAATTCGAGCTTCAGGACTATGAGAACGGCACGCTGCTGAAGGTTTCCGAGTCAGGTTTCGCGCATATTCCCGATGTGCGTCAGAAAGAGGCCTACTACATGGACAGCCGTGGCTGGGAAGAGCAGTTAAGCAGGCTCGAACACTTTCTCGCCGAAACCGACAGGGCACGCGAGCGTGAAGGTGGCTGATAACGAGTGGTTTGATCCGTGGTTGAAACGTTGGGGGCTGGCGCCGGACGGCATTCCGATCATCACGCCGGGCAGCAAGCTGTTGCCGGTGCGTCAGGGCGACGTACCGGCGATGCTGAAAGTCGCGGTGGACGACGAGGAAAAGTACGGCAACTTGCTGATGACCTGGTGGGATGGCGATGGCGCCGCCCGGGTGCTCGCTCATCACGAGGAAGGCATGTTGCTGGAGCGGGCCATGGGCCGGCGTTCGTTGATGCACATGGCGCTCAATGGTGAGGATGACGAGGCCACCCGGATTATGTGTCGGGCATTGGCGCGGTTGCATGCACCGCGCCCTGCGAAGCCACCAACACTGGTGGAGCTGGCGCCGTGGTTTGCCTCGCTCCGAGTGGCCGCCGCCCGATACGGCGGCCAATATTCTGTTTGCCTGCAAATGGCTGAAACCTTGCTCGCCGCGCCCCGGGATATCGTGGTTCTGCACGGCGACATGCACCACGACAACGTCCTCGATTTCGGTCCGCGCGGCTGGCTGGCCATTGACCCGAAACGGGTGCGGGGCGAGCGTGGTTATGACTACGCCAACCTGATCTGCAATCCGGAACTACCGACGGCTGCCGATCCTGAACGCTTTCGACGGCAAGTCGATGTGATCAGTGAAACGGCGGGACTTGAGCGAAAACGCCTTCTGCAATGGGTACTGGCGTTTGCCGGACTGTCTGCCGCATGGTTCATGGAGGATGACGAGCAGAAATCCGCCGCCGGACAGCTGAAAGTCGCGGATCTGGCGGCTGCTGCACTCAATGCCCGACACGTCTAAGGGTTTTCGGAAGGGGTGCTATGGCGAATGTCTTACACGCGCTGGTAGCTTTTTCGACTATTGCCGATTGGATCCACAGCGTAATCTAGCCTCATCAACTGAAGCACAGGGAGTGTTTCAGGATCATGGATGATCGACCATATGCAAGGATCGCTGCCGACAGGGAGTCGATAATGGTCTTGGGAAAAACCCGCTTCGGCGGGTTTTTTTTCGCCTATGGAAAAGTGCCGTGCCCAAACAGAAACACCGCCGATTGGCGGTGTTTCTGCATCTGCAGGTTTTACGAGGCGATCAGCTGTCGTAACACGTAATGCAGGATCCCGCCGGACTTGAAGTACTCCACTTCGTTCAAGGTATCGATGCGGCAGAGCACTTCGATCTTCTCCTGACGTCCGTCTTCCCGGGTGATGACCAGTGTCAGGTTCATCCGTGGCGTCAGTTCGACACCGGTCAAACCCTGAATATCCAGGGTTTCCTTGCCGGTGAGGTTCAGGCTCTTGCGGTTCTGATCGAGCTTGAACTGCAACGGCAGCACGCCCATGCCCACCAGGTTGGAACGGTGAATCCGCTCGAAGCTTTCGGCGATCACCGCTTTCACCCCCAGCAGGTTGGTACCCTTGGCGGCCCAGTCGCGGCTGGAGCCGGTGCCGTATTCTTGCCCGGCAATCACCACCAGCGGGGTGCCCGAAGCCTGATAACGCATGGCCGCGTCGTAGATGGCGAGTTTTTCGCCGGTTGGGATGTAGATCGTGTTGCCACCTTCTTCGCCACCGAGCATTTCATTGCGGATGCGGATGTTGGCGAACGTGCCGCGCATCATCACTTCGTGGTTGCCCCGGCGTGAACCGTAGGAGTTGAAGTCCCGCGGTTCCACACCTTTTTCCCGCAGATAACGCCCGGCCGGGCTGTCAGCCTTGATGTTGCCGGCGGGGGAGATGTGGTCAGTGGTCACCGAATCGCCCAACAGTGCCAGCACTCGCGCGCCTTTCACATCGGTGATCACCGGCAAAGGCCCGGCTATGTCATCGAAGAACGGCGGGTGCTGGATGTAGGTCGAGTCATCCTGCCAGACATAGGTGGCAGCTTGCGGCACTTCGATGGCTTGCCACTGTTCGTCACCGGCAAACACCTCGGCGTACTCCTTGTGGAACATCGCCGTGTTGACCTGATTCACGGCGTCGGCGATTTCCTTGCTGCTCGGCCAGATATCGCGCAGGTAGACCGGATTGCCTTGCTTGTCTTGGCCCAGCGGTTCGCTGCTGATGTCCGTGCGCACGGTGCCGGCCAGAGCGTAGGCGACGACCAGCGGTGGTGAGGCCAGCCAGTTTGTTTTCACCAGTGGATGCACCCGGCCTTCAAAATTGCGGTTACCGGACAGCACTGACGCCACGGTCAGGTCGGCTTTCTGAATGGCTTTTTCGATCGGCTCCGGCAGCGGCCCGGAGTTGCCGATGCAAGTGGTGCAGCCATAGCCCACCAATGAAAAACCGAGTTGGTCGAGGTACTGAGTCAGTCCGGCAGCCTTGTAATAGTCAGTGACGACTTTGGAGCCCGGTGCCAGTGAGCTTTTCACCCACGGTTTGCGGGTCAGGCCTTTCTCCACGGCTTTTTTCGCCAGCAGACCGGCGGCCATCATCACGCTCGGGTTGGAAGTGTTGGTGCAGGACGTGATCGCGGCAATCACCACGGCACCGTTTTTCAGGCGATAGGTGTGGCCGTCGTACTCGTAGTCCGTTTCTCCGACCAGATCGGCATTGCCCACCGCGACACCGCCGCCGCCTTCGCTTTCCAGACGCCCTTCGTCCTTGCTGACGGGTTTGAATTGCAGGTCGAGGAAGTCGCTGAACGCCTGGCCGACATGCGGCAGCGAGACGCGATCCTGCGGGCGTTTCGGCCCGGCGAGGCTGGCTTCGACGCTGCCCATGTCCAGCGCCAGACTATCGGTGAACACCGGCTCCTGACCGGGCAGGCGCCACAGGCCCTGGGCCTTGGTGTAGGCCTCGACCAGTTTCACCACTTCGGTGGGGCGACCGGACAGGCGCAGGTATTCGAGAGTCACGTCATCGACCGGGAAGAAGCCGCAGGTCGCGCCATATTCCGGGGCCATGTTGGCGATGGTCGCGCGGTCGGCCAGTGGCAGGTCGGCGAGGCCGTCACCGTAGAACTCGACGAATTTGCCGACCACGCCTTTCTTGCGCAGCATCTGGGTCACGGTCAGCACCAGATCGGTGGCGGTGATGCCTTCCTTGAGCTTGCCGGTGAGTTTGAAGCCGATCACCTCGGGAATCAGCATTGACACCGGTTGCCCGAGCATCGCCGCTTCCGCCTCGATCCCGCCGACGCCCCAGCCAAGTACGCCCAGGCCGTTGATCATGGTGGTGTGGGAGTCAGTGCCGACCAGCGTGTCGGGGAAGGCATAGGTGCGGCCGTCTTCGTCCTTGGTCCACACCGTGCGTCCGAGGTATTCGAGGTTGACCTGGTGGCAGATCCCGGTGCCCGGCGGCACCACGCTGAAGTTGTCGAAGGCGCTCTGGCCCCAGCGCAGGAAGGCGTAGCGTTCGCCGTTGCGCTGCATTTCGATGTCGACGTTCTGTTCGAATGCGCTGGCGCTGGCGAACTTGTCGACCATCACCGAGTGGTCGATCACCAGATCCACCGGCGACAGCGGGTTGATTCGCTGCGGATCGCCGCCGGCCTTGGCCATGGCGGCGCGCATCGCGGCCAGATCGACCACCGCGGGGACGCCAGTAAAGTCCTGCATCAGTACGCGGGCAGGACGGTACTGGATTTCCCGGTCGGAGCGACGCTCCTTGAGCCACGCGGCAATCGCCTTGAGGTCGGCGCCGGTGACGGTTTTTTCATCTTCCCAGCGCAGCAGGTTTTCCAGCAGGACTTTCAGTGACATCGGCAGCTTGTCGAGAACGCCCAAGGTCTTGGCGGCATCCGGCAAGCTGAAATAGTGGTAAGTCTTGTCGTCGACTTTCAGGGTTTTAAGGGATTTCAGACTATCGAGGGACGGCATTACGATCACTCCTTTGAGTCCGCACGGCTACGGACTGAGGGGACGGGCAGAGCTATCAACGTAGCCCTGTTTTCAGTAGCTGGCTAATAACTGGACTCTATGGGCAAGTCCAAGGTTCCGACATCGGCTATCATGCGCCGGTTTTCGTGACAGGCTTTGCTTTGACGCAAGCCTGGACATCGCGCAGGGGATGAATGACCGCCCTCTGCCCAGGAGTAAGAATGAACACCCTATTCATGCATTGCCGGCCGGGCTTCGAAGGCGAAGTCTGCTCGGAGATTTCCGATCTCGCCGCCCAACTGAACGTGGCCGGCTACGCCAAGGCCAAACCGGCGACCGCTTGCGCCGAGTTCGTCTGCACCGAAGAAGACGGCGCCGAGCGCCTGATGCGTGGCCAGCGTTTCGCCGAGTTGATCTTCCCGCGCCAATGGGCTCGCGGGGTTTTCATCGATCTGCCGGAAACCGATCGCATCAGCGTGATCCTCGCGCACATGGCCGAATTCCCGGTGTGCGGCAGCCTGTGGCTGGAAGTCGTGGACACCAATGACGGCAAGGAATTGTCGAATTTCTGCAAGAAGTTCGAAGGCCCGCTGCGCAAGGCACTGACCGGCGCCGGCAAACTGGTGGACGACGCCGACAAGCCGCGCCTGCTGCTGACCTTCAAGAGCGGCCGTGAAGTGTTCCTCGGTCTGGCCGATGCCGGTAACTCGGCGATGTGGCCGATGGGCATTCCGCGCCTGAAGTTCCCGCGTGAGGCGCCAAGCCGTTCCACGTTGAAGCTGGAAGAAGCCTGGCACCACTTTATCCCCCGGGATCAGTGGGACGAGCGCCTGCACAGCGACATGACCGGTGTCGACCTCGGCGCGGCGCCGGGCGGCTGGACCTGGCAACTGGTCAATCGCGGCATGCTGGTGACGGCCATCGATAACGGCCCGATGGCGGAAAGCCTGATGGACACCGGTCTGGTACAGCACTTGATGGCCGACGGTTTCACCTTCAAGCCCAAGCAACCGGTGGACTGGATGGTCTGCGACATCGTCGAGAAGCCGGCGCGCAACGCCGCGATGCTCGAAGAATGGATCGGCGAGGGTCATTGCCGCGAAGCGGTGGTCAACCTCAAGTTGCCGATGAAGCAGCGTTACGCCGAAGTGAAGCGTCTGCTGGAGCGCATCGCCGATGGTTTCAAGGCCCGGGGAATCAAGGTCGACATCGGCTGCAAGCAGCTGTACCACGACCGCGAGGAAGTGACCTGCCATTTGCGCCGCCATGACGTGAAGAAAGCCAAAGCCCGCTGAGCGCGCGACAGGTGACCGAACACCCGGCATTGGGCGACAATGCCGGCCAGTTTCAGGAGTGAATCATGAGTGAAATGATTAATACGCCGGTCGACGGCACCCTCGACGCCACGGGCCTCAATTGCCCGGAGCCGGTGATGATGCTGCACCAGCACATCCGTGACCTGGTGCCCGGCGGCCTGCTCAAGGTGATCGCCACCGACCCGTCGACCCGTCGCGACATCCCCAAGTTCTGCGTGTTTCTCGACCATGAACTGGTGGGGCAACACGAAGAAGCCGGGACCTATCTGTACTGGATTCGCAAGAAGTCCGGTTGATCGGAAGGCAAAAAAAAGACCTGCAGTTGCAGGTCTTTTTTTATGGCCGGTCAGCCCAGCGAGCGGCTGATGCGGATGCGCTTGCGTGCACTGCGCGTCAGGCGGATCGACAGCATCAGTGCCGCACAGCTCAGGCCGACGATCAGGCCTTCCCACAAGCCGCTCGGGCCGCGCGGCTCGCCGAACCAGTCGGTCAGGCCGAGGGCGTAACCCACCGGCAGGCCGATGCCCCAGTAGGCGAACAGGGTCAGGATCATCGTCACCCGCGTGTCCTGATAACCGCGCAGGGCGCCGGCGGCGGTCACCTGGATCGCGTCGGAGAACTGGAACAGCGCCGAGTACACGATCAGCATCGCGGCGATGTGAATCACCATCGGATCCGAGGTGTAGATCGCTGCAATGTGTTCGCGCATCAGCAGCATCATGCTCGCCGACAGGCAGGCGTAGGCCAGCGCGGTGCCCATGCCGACACCCGCCGCAAAACGCGCTTCACGGGGTTCTTCACGGCCCAATGCCTGGCCGACCCGCACGGTCACGGCCATGCCCAATGAATACGGAATCATGAACACCAGCGAGCTGACGTTCAGCGCGATCTGATGCCCGGCCACCACGGTGGCGCCAAGGCTGCCGATCAGCAGCGCAATCACCGCAAAGATGCTCGACTCGGCAAACACCGCAATACCAATCGGCAGACCGATGGCCAGCAGGCGCTTGATCACCGCCCATTGCGGCCAGTCGAAACGGCTGAACAGTTCGCTCGACTTGTAGGCCGGCGCCCAGCGCTCGTAACCGGCCAGGCCCAGCGCCATCACCCACATCACGATCGCCGTGGCCCAGCCACAACCGACGCCGCCCATGGCCGGGACGCCGAAGTGGCCGTAAATGAACACGTAGTTGAGCGGAATGTTCAGCGCCAGACCACAGAGGCCCAGCACCATCGCCGGGCGGGTGCGACCGAGGCCATCACTGGTGCAGCGCAGCACATGGTAGAAGGCCACTGCCGGCAGACCGCTGGCGATGCCGTGCAGGTACTGCATGCACGGGCCGATCAGTTCCGGATCGACCTTCATCAGGTGCAGGATCGGTTCGGCGCTGAACAGCATGCCGGTCGCCATCAGTCCGACCACCAGTGCCAGCCACAAGGCCTGACGCACGATCGGGCCGATCTCGCTGTGGGTGCCGGCGCCGAAGCGCTGGGCGACTTTCGGCGTGGTGGCCAGCAGGGTACCGGTCATCAGCAGGAACACCGGCACCCAGATCGAGTTGCCCAGTGCCACGGCCGCCAGATCCTTTGGCCCGACGCGCCCGGCCATCACCGCATCGACGAAGCCCATGGCGGTGGTTGCCAGCTGCGCGATCATGATCGGCAGGGCCAGGCCGAGCAGATTCTTCAGCTCCAGGCGAACCCGGGCAGGGCGGTTGAGGGAAACGGCGTCAGGGCGTTCGGTTACGGAGTTCACAGGCAAAGCGTCCACAGGGGTTGATGCGCAAGGCCGGGCATTCTACGCCGCTGACGTTATGGTCAGGAAAAATCCTCTGTTGCGGATTTGTAATCGAACAGCCGGCTGGCTCATCGCAGCCCTAGCGCCTACACTGCCGATCCGCCCAAGGAGCCCCGCCATGCTGATTGTTGCCGACGAAAATATCCCGCTGCTCGATGCCTTTTTTGCCGGTTTCGGCGAGATCCGCCGGGTGCCGGGCCGTTCCATTGACCGGGCCACGGTCGAACAGGCCGACGTGCTGCTGGTGCGCTCGGTGACCAACGTCAACCGCGCGTTGCTCGAAGGCAGCCAGGTGCGTTTTGTCGGTACCTGCACCATCGGCACCGATCATCTGGATCTCGAATACTTCAACGAGGCCGGCATCACCTGGTCCAGCGCGCCGGGCTGCAATGCTCGTGGTGTGGTGGATTATGTGCTGGGCAGCCTGATGACTCTGGCTGAAATCGAAGGTGTCGATTTGAGTGAGCGCACCTACGGTGTGATCGGCGCCGGCGAAGTGGGCGGTCGCTTGATCAAGGTGCTGAAAGGGCTGGGCTGGAACGTGAAAGTCTGCGATCCGCCGCGTCAGGCGGCCGAGGGCGGCGACTATGTCAGCCTGGAGCAGATCATCCAGCAGTGCGACGTGATCAGTCTGCACACCCCGCTGACCCGCAGTGGTGAAGGCGCGACCTGGCACTTGTTCGACGAGCAACGTTTGCAGCAACTCAAGCCCGGCGCCTGGCTGATCAATGCCGCCCGTGGTCCGGTGGTGGATAACGTCGCGTTGCGCGAAGTGCTGCTGGAGCGTGAAGACTTGCAAGCGGTCCTCGATGTGTGGGAAGCCGAGCCTGAAGTCGATGTCGCCTTGGCAGAACTCTGTGTGCTGGCGACTCCGCATATCGCCGGTTACAGCCTCGATGGCAAACAGCGCGGCACGGCGCAAATCTATCAGGCGTATTGCGATTTCATCGGTCAGCCGGCCAGCATTCAGCTCGGCGACCTGTTGCCGGCACCGTGGTTGTCGGAAGTTTCCCTGCACGCCGACAGCGATCCGGCCTGGGCGCTGGCGATGTTGTGCCGTGGCGTGTATGACCCGCGCCGGGACGATGCGGATTTCCGTCGCACCCTGTTGGGTAGCGTTGGCGAGCAACGTGCGGCGTTCGATGTGTTGCGCAAGCAGTATCCGGTACGGCGCGAGATCGAAGGGCTGAAGGTGCGGATTGACGGTGATTCGCCGGCCCTGCGGCAGATCGTGACGGCGCTGGGCGCTGTGGCCGTATAAACCGCGGGCAGAAAAAACCCGGCCTGCAGAGGCCGGGTCAGGAAGACGGTGGCTACATCACTTTTGTTCGGCAGGCTTGACCAATCGCTTCTCCAGTTCGCGGCAAGCGTTCTGGATCATGTCTTCAGTGATTGGCACTTCACGCCCATCCTTATCGATAATCGAGCAACCCAGAGGTTGGCCGGGCTTGGTGCGGATCACTTGAATCTTGTCGTCGCTGCTGTGTTGCAAGGACATGGCCTGTCTCCTCATCAGGTTGTGTAAGCACAATAAAACCGTCAGGTGACCAGGCTGTGACAACTCCCTTCGATCTTTCCGGAACGGTATCTTCACTCAAGCAGAAATGACCGTTCGTCTCAACCCGGACATTAGACCGATAGCATCTAGGGGGTAGTCTGGCCGGTCATAATTAACCTGACTCATTGTGATTTGCAGAGTTCCACCCCATTGAGTGTCCAGGCTGGCCCCATTAATCAGCACACGACGTGAACCTGAATGATCCCGATGCTCTCCTCGCGACACCGCCGGGCCTTGCGCCTGACCAGTCATTTTCTCGCCCCTTATCGATGGCAGGCCTTCGGCGCACTGCTCGCGCTGATCGTCACGGCCGGCATCACTTTATCGATGGGGCAGGGCATCAAGCTGCTGGTCGATCAGGGTTTCATGACCCAGTCGCCGCATTTGCTCAACCAGTCCATTGGCCTGTTCATGCTCTTGGTGCTGGGGCTCGCGGTCGGCACTTTTGCCCGGTTTTATCTGGTGTCATGGATCGGCGAGCGGGTGGTGGCCGACATTCGTCGGCAGGTGTTCAACCATCTGGTGTACCTGCATCCCGGGTTCTACGAGGACAACCGCAGTTCGGAAATCCAGTCGCGCCTGACCGCTGACACGACGTTGCTGCAATCGGTGATCGGTTCGTCGCTGTCGCTGTTCCTGCGCAATCTGCTGATGGTCATTGGCGGTGTCGTGCTGCTGTTCATCACCAATGCCAAGCTCACCAGTATCGTGGTGATTGCGCTGCCACTGGTGATTGCGCCGATCCTGATTTTCGGGCGACGCGTGCGTAATCTTTCGCGGCTGAGTCAGGACCGGATCGCCGACATTGGCAGCTATGTCTCGGAAACCCTTGGCCAGATCAAGACCGTTCAGGCCTACAACCATCAGGTGCAGGACGAACAACGCTTCGCCGGCACCGTCGAGCAGGCGTTCGAAACCGCACGCAAACGGATTTTCCAGCGGGCCTGGCTGATTACGCTGGTGATCGTGCTGGTGCTCGGTGCCGTCGCGGTGATGTTGTGGGTCGGCGGGATGGATGTGATTGCCGGACGAATTTCTGCCGGTGAGCTGGCGGCGTTCGTGTTCTACAGCCTGATCGTCGGCAGTGCGTTTGGCACGTTGAGCGAAGTGATCGGCGAATTGCAGCGCGCAGCGGGCGCCGCCGAGCGCATTGCCGAACTGCTGCGTTCCGAGAACATTATCCAGCCGCCGAAAGACGGGCTGGTAACCTTGCCGGAGCGGATCAAAGGCGAGCTGGCGTTGCAGGACGTGCGCTTTTCCTACCCTTCGCGTCCCGAAAGCTTTGCCGTTGACGGCTTGAATCTGACGGTCAACGCGGGCGAAACCCTTGCGCTTGTAGGTCCGTCCGGTGCGGGCAAGTCCACGGTTTATGACTTGTTGCTGCGTTTCTACGATCCGCGCGAAGGGCAAATCCTGATCGATGGCGTGCCGCTGACGAGTCTTGATCCGCTGGACCTGCGCCGCTGTTTTGCACTGGTTTCGCAGACTCCGGCGCTGTTCTTCGGCAGCGTCGAAGAAAACATTCGCTACGGTTGCCCGACCGCCACCCTGGAGCAGGTGAAAGAAGCTGCGAAAATCGCCCACGCCCACGACTTCATCGAACAAATGCCCGACGGCTACCAGACCCATCTGGGCGATGGCGGTCTTGGCCTTTCAGGCGGACAACGCCAGCGCCTGGCCATCGCCCGGGCATTGCTGGTCGACGCGCCGATCCTGCTGCTGGACGAAGCCACCAGCGCCCTCGACGCCCAGAGCGAACACCTGATCCAGCAAGCCCTGCCCAGCCTGATGCAGAACCGCACCACGCTGGTAATCGCCCACCGCTTGGCCACGGTGAAAAACGCCGACCGGATTGCAGTAATGGACCAGGGCAAGCTGGTGGCGATCGGCACGCATCAGGAGTTGATTGCCAGCAATCCGTTGTATGCGCGGTTGGCGGCGTTGCAGTTCAGTGATGGGCAAAAAGCTCATTGAATATGGCTGCCGAGCTCGATGGCATCGGGCATTATGGCGACCATTGAGAAGCATCTGGAAAGGATATGAGCCGCTACCAACCCCCGTTGACCCTGACGCCTCGAATGCTTGCGTTGATCGCAGAGATCAGTGAGCAGATCGGTCAGCTTTCGGCTGCTGACAGTGGGCGACAGACACCTCAGTTGCGTCGTGGGAATCGTATTCGAACGATCCAGGCTTCTCTGGCCATTGAGAACAACACCCTCAGTGTCGAACAGGTAACTGCTGTGTTGGCCGGTCAAAGGGTGTTGGGTCTGCCTCGGGAAATTCAGGAAGTGCGCAATGCTTTTGCCGCATATGAGTGCTTGACTGACTGGAAACCCGGTAATCGTTCCGACCTGCTGCGTGCTCACGAATTGTTGATGCATGGATTGATTGACGACTTTGGTCGCTTTCGTCGAGCGGGAGTCGGTATCTATCGTGGCGAACAACTGGTCCACATGGCTCCGCCGCCAAGCAGGATTGCCCATTTGGTTGACGACTTGCTGGCGTGGCTCGAGGCTTCGGACTGGCATCCGCTGATTACCAGTTGTGTCTTTCACTACGAGTTTGAGTTCATCCATCCATTTGCCGATGGCAATGGTCGAATGGGGCGGCTATGGCAGACGTTGATCCTCAGTCAATGGCGACCGGTGTTGGCGTATTTGCCTGTCGAGGCGGTGATTCGCGAGCAGCAGGATGATTATTACGCGGCGTTGTCGGCTGCTGACCGAATGGCGGAATCAGCGCCGTTCGTGGAGTACATGCTGAATGCGCTGAACCTGGCGTTGCGCGAGGCTATCGAAAATGAGCCTTCTACCGACCAAGTAACCGACCAAGTAACCGACCAAGTAAGAAAGCTGCTTCAGCTACTCGTTGATAGCACTCCTCTCAGTGTCAACGAGCTGATGGGGGCGCTGGGTCTGGCCCACAAGGCTACTTTTCGCGCGAACTACCTGACACCTGCTTTAGTGGGTGAATTGATCGAGATGACTGATCCCGACTCGCCGAGGAGCCCGAATCAGAAGTACCGGCTGACTTCGAGCGGCAGATTTCAGTTGGTGAAGTTGCAACACGGTTAGCCAATTATGATCCCAAAAAAATGCCCGCATCTTTCGATGCGGGCATTTTTGTTTACGTCGATCTTTACACGATCACTGATCGTCAAAGTACCGCTCGTGCCAGTCCACCAGCGGTTGCGGCGAGTTGAGTTTCTGGCCGTAGATCACTGAATAGGACAGCACGTTCTGCACGTACTGGCGGGTCTCGTCGAACGGGATGCTTTCCACCCACACGTCGAAACTCAGGTGATCGGCGCCGCGCAGCCACTGGCGCACGCGGCCGGGGCCGGCGTTGTACGCGGCGGAGGCGAGCACGCGGTTGCCGTTGAACTGGCTGTGCACCTGGCTCAGGTAGGCGGCGCCAAGCTGGATGTTCTTGTCCGGATCGAGCACCTGCTGCGGCGAGGCCAGCGGAATGCTGAACTTGCGCGCGGTTTCCTTGGCGGTGCCGGGCATCAGTTGCATCAGGCCGCTGGCGCCGACGCCGGAGCGGGCGTCGTCCATGAAGGCGCTTTCCTGACGGGTGATGGCGAACACCCAGCTCGAGTGCAGGCCACGAACCTTGGCTTCACGCACGAGGGTGTCGCGGTGGGCCATCGGGAAGCGGATGTCCAGGTCGTCCCAATACTGGGCCTGGCTGATGGTGCGGATTGCCGGGAAATACCATTTCAGGTCATAGGCCAGTTTGGCCTGGGCGACCATCTCGTCGCGGTTGAAGTGACGGCTGACGTGGTACCACTCGCGGCGGCCGTCGACGATCTGCCCGCGGGCGTGGAATTCCAGCGCCCGGCGCACGCCGGGGGTGTTGCGCACCTTGTTGATGGTGGCCTGGCTGAGTACCAGCGGCTTGTTGACCAGCGAATAGGGCAGCTGTGAACGATCGGCAGCCAGGAAACCGTAGAAATCCCGCTCCCGTGCGAGGCTCTTGTACAGCGTCTGTGCTTCCGGGTTCTGCGGTTGCGCCAGTTCCAGGCTCCGGGCCTGCCAGTAACGCCAGCGGTTGGTGGTGGCCAGATCCTGCGGCAGGCGGCGGGTCAACTGATAGGCATCGTCCCAGCGCGCCAGGCGCAGCAGCAGGCGCAGGCGCCATTCGGAAACTGTGTTGTCGCGCAGTTCCGGGTCATATTTGGTCATCACGTCCAGCGCGCGGCTGTCGAAGCGACGGGCCAGGGTCAGGCCGATTTCCCGGGCGATGGCGACTTTTTCATCCCGCGAGAAATGCATGCTGCTGGCGTAGCCATCAAGCAGATCCATGGCCTTGTCCGGATCCTGACGGGCCAGGCGGCGCAGGCCGAGGCTGACGATGTCCGACATCGGTTCGTCGGCCGGGGTGAAGCGCGATGGCTGGTTGAGCAGTTCAGGTTTCTGCGCCACATCCACCAGCAGACGCCCGCGTGGGGACAGTGTGGTCAGGCCGTTGACCAGGCTGTTGGCCAACGGATAGTTACGCGCCTGGGCGGCGAGTTTGGTGCGCTCCCAGCGTTTTTGCTCGGTCAACTGGCCGTCGGCGGCCCAGATCCCGAACAGCGCGTCACACGCGGCGGGTTGCGATTTGCCGGTCAGCCACAGTTTGTCGGCATTGGCGTAACCCTCGGCCTTGTGGCCGCTGCTGATCTGGTACTGCGCGTTCAGGCAGTCCAGTTCGGTGAAGTTGAGTTTCGGGTCGTAATACTTGACGAAGGTCGCCCAGTCGCCACGGTCGGCGAGCCAGCGCAACCAGCGCAGCTTCATCCAGTTGGCCTGGGGCAGGTCACCGTGTTCGGCGAGGAATTTCTCGATTTCCGCGTTGCTGGCGGTCTTCAGGCGGGCGGTCAGTTCGTCATAGGCCAGATACGGCTCCAGCGGATAATCGGCGAGCGCCTGGCTGTAACGGAAATACGGGCCGGTGTCGCCCTTGGCCAGGGCGCGCTTGGCCTCATCGTAATACTGGCGCTGGGTGGACAGGTCCACCGCCTGGGCGGATTGAGCAGCAGCGGCGGTGAGTAGCAAACAGGACAAAACACTGAGAAGGCGACTGCGCATGAGACATCCGGGCAGAGAAATCATGACAAGTGCCAGCGTGGGCGGCACTGAATTGTCTGTAGCTTAGCCTTTTGCCAGCAGACGGCGAAAGCTTTGCCGGCCTTGCGGCACAAGTTCGCAACAAATGTTGTGCAGAGTACGTCAGCGGCGAAATTGCCGGCCTGTTCGGCCCTCGATTCAGGTAGAATGCGCGCCCGGTTTTTGGAGAAGCTCATGACCCTGCTCAAATTCAGCGATGTGTCCCTTGCATTCGGCGCGATGCCGTTGTTGGACAAGGTGTCCTGGCAGATCGCCCGTGGTGAGCGGGTGTGCATCATCGGTCGCAACGGCACTGGCAAGTCCAGCATGATGAAACTGGTCAAGGGCGACCAGAAGCCTGACGACGGCGCCGTGTGGCGTGCCCCCGGTCTGAAAATCGGCGAATTGCCGCAGGAATTGCCGGTGGCCGACGAGCGGACCGTGTTCGACGTGGTGGCCGAAGGCCTCGACGGTGTGGGTGCGCTGCTTGCCGAATACCATCACCTGAGCCAGAACATCGTTACCGACGCTGATCTGGAAAAGCTGATGCACGTCCAGCACGACCTCGAAGCCCGTGACGGCTGGCGCTTGCAGACCCTGGTCGACAGCACCCTGAGCCGCCTGCAACTGCCGGCCGACAAGACCCTCGCCGAGTTGTCCGGTGGCTGGCGTCGTCGCGTGCTGCTGGCCCAGGCGCTGGTGTCCGAGCCGGATCTGCTGCTGCTCGACGAACCGACCAACCACCTGGACATCGGTGCGATTGCCTGGCTCGAAGAAGCGCTGAAGGATTTCCAGGGCGCCGTGCTGTTCATCACGCACGACCGTTCCTTCCTGCAAAACCTGGCCACCCGCATCCTCGAACTGGATCGCGGCGGCCTGATCGACTGGAACGGTGACTACGCCAGTTTCCTGGTCCACAAAGAAGCCGAACTGGCCGCTGAAGAAACCGCCAACGCGCTGTTCGACAAGCGTCTGGCTCAGGAAGAAGTGTGGATTCGTCAGGGCATCAAGGCCCGTCGTACCCGTAACGAAGGCCGCGTGCGTGCGTTGAAGGCCCTGCGTGTCGAGCGCAGCGAGCGTCGAGAGCGCACCGGCAAGGCCAACATCCAGCTGGAAACAGCGGAGAAGTCCGGCAAGCAGGTGATGGTGCTGGATAACGTGAGCTTCGCGCACCCGGGCGGTCCGTTCCTGATCCGCGATTTCTCCATGGTGCTGCAGCGCGGCGATCGTATCGGCCTGCTCGGCGCCAACGGTACCGGCAAGACCACCCTGCTGAAATTGATGCTCAGCGGTCTGCAACCGACCAGCGGCAAGGTGGAAGAGGGCACCAAAATTGACGTGGCCTACTTCGACCAGTTGCGCCATCAGCTGGATCTGGAAAAGACCGTGGTCGACAACGTCGCCGAAGGTCGCGATTTCATCGATATCAATGGCCAGAGCCGCCACGTGCTGAGCTATCTCGGTGATTTCCTGTTCAGCCCGCAGCGTGCCCGCACGCCGGTGAAGGCGTTGTCCGGTGGTGAGCGTGCGCGCCTGCTGCTGGCCAAACTGTTCAGCAAACCTGCAAACCTGCTGGTGCTCGACGAACCGACCAACGACCTGGACGTGGAAACCCTCGAGTTGCTCGAAGAAGTGCTGCTGACCTTCAACGGCACCGTGCTGATGGTCAGCCACGACCGGGCATTCCTCGATAACGTGGTTACCAGCACCCTGGTCTTCGAAGGTGAAGGCAAGGTTCGCGAATACGTCGGCGGCTATCAGGACTGGATCCGCCAGGGCGGTTCGCCGCGTCTGTTGGGCGTGACTGAAAGCAAATCCGGCAAGGCTGACCTGAATTCGGCGGTGGTCACTGCCGAACCGGCCCCGGTTGCCGCGCCTGTCGCTACGGCCCCGGCTGCGAAGAAGAAACTGAGCTACAAGCTTCAGCGCGAGCTGGAAGCTTTGCCGGGCGACATCGACGCCAAAGAGCAGCAGATTGCTGCTGTGGAGGCTGAAATGGCTGAAGCCGGCTTCTACCAGCGTCCGCCGGCCGAAACGGCCAAGGTGATTGCAATGCTTGAGCAGTTGCAGGCTGAGCTGGATGCGCTGGTGGAGCGTTGGGCCGAGCTGGATGCCTGATTGTTTCCAGGCATGAAAAAGCCCGGCGTCCAGTGATGGACGTCGGGCTTTTTAGCTTTTCACAAGTGCCTGGGGTCAGCGTTTGACCAGGTGCACCGCCAGCACATCGCAAGGTGCACCGTGCAGAACATCGTTGGCGGTCGAACCCAATAACAGCGCCAGACCATGTCGGCCATGGCTGCCGACCACTATCAGGTCGCATTCCTGATCCTTGGCGAAGTGGTGGATTTCCTGGCGTGGCTGGCCGTAGGTCAGGTGGCAGTTGGAGCCTTCCAGTTCGGTGTACTTGTGCTTCAGGCGCTCGAGGCGTTCCTTGGCTTGATCGAACTGTTGTTGTTGCAGTTGTGACAGATCCATCGGCACGTCACCCCCGAAGGCCATGGCCATCGGTTCGACGATATGCACCAGCGACAGCTTGGCGCCATTGCTCACCGACAGCTCTCGGGCGCGGTGGATCACAGGGTCGCACTCTTCGGTCAGATCTACGGCGACCAGGATATGGTGGTAGGGCATGAGGTGCTCCTCGTGAGGGATCAATATTGTTAAGTATGGCTGGTTTCAAGCGCATTGGTTCCAAAGTGACGCAATGGGCTCATGACAAAACGGGAGTACACATATGACGGTCTGGCTGGTGGTGTCAATCCTGCTGGTGGTGTTGAGCCCTCTGGCGTGGTTGCGTCCGTCCCGTGCACAGAGTGGCCGGATAGCCTTGCGCACGGAGGCCCGGCGTATCGGGCTGGCCATGCAGTTGGCGCCGCAGGAGTGGCCGCACTGGTTGTCTCAGGAGCCGCCAAACCCGTGCGCGCAATACCATCGGCCACGGTGCGGCAAGCAGCCGGAGTGCTGGACGTATTGGCAGAAATCACCGGGTGTGTGGGTCAATCAGTGGCAGGAAGTCTGTGAAGAACCGCTGCTGCTGAATCATTTCGAAAAATTGCCGGGCAACGTTTTCAAGGTCGAGGCCGACAAACAGATGATCGCGCTCTATTGGGGCGAAAAGGGTGACGCTTCGGTTCTGCTGGAAATGGATGCCACGCTGAAAGCGCTGGCATGACACACCGACGTTTCGCACTGCAACGGTGCGAAACGTCTGGCAGACGAGCAATAAAAAGCCCGACATGATTCATCGGGCGGGGTTGGCCAGGCAGGCCGGAAATTCTTTTGGGCGTTGAACCGGAGTCATCCGGTCAGCAAACGTGCGCCTGTTTTCCTTCGTAGTCCAGCCAGCGTAGCCTGTTAAACAAGGCTTGCGGTGAATTAGGGCGACTTTTCTAACTATTAATCTTATGAATGCCCTGACATGCAAGCATGCGTGGACGGGCTGCGTCTTACAGAAATGACCGCAAAGTCGCATTTCAACCCGTATTTAGGGCGATTGACAATTGTCGGAAATTCCGTGAAGGTGGCGTACCCAAATCAAACGGGCGTATGAATTGAGCGTTTGTATTGCAGACTGCTCCTACAGAATCCCGACTATCGCGTTGGCGGGTGTGCCGGGTGGATTGGTGTCAGCATTGACGAAAAAGCGTCCTGCCGAGCCATTCGCCTGCGTCCGACGTGTACTGTTCAGCTTCCATATCGTGGAGATCAGTTGATGATTTACGAAGGTAAAGCCATCACGGTTAAAGCTCTTGAAAGTGGCATCGTCGAATTGAAATTCGACCTCAAGGGTGAGTCCGTCAACAAGTTCAACCGTCTTACCCTGAACGAACTGCGTCAGGCCGTAGACACCATCAAGGCAGATGCTTCGATCAAGGGCGTGATCGTCAGCAGTGGCAAGGACGTGTTCATCGTCGGCGCCGACATCACCGAATTTGTCGACAACTTCAAGCTGCCGGATGCCGAGCTGGTTGCTGGCAATCTCGAAGCCAACAAGATCTTCAGCGATTTCGAAGACCTCAACGTTCCGACCGTGGCCGCAATCAACGGCATCGCTCTGGGTGGCGGTCTGGAAATGTGCCTGGCGGCGGACTACCGCGTCATGTCCACCAAGGCCAAGATCGGTCTGCCGGAAGTCAAGCTGGGCATCTACCCGGGCTTCGGCGGTACCGTGCGTCTGCCGCGCCTGATCGGTGCCGACAACGCCATCGAGTGGATTGCCGCCGGCAAGGAAAACCGTCCTGAAGACGCGCTGAAAGTCGGCGCCGTCGATGCCGTGGTTGCCCCTGAAAAGCTGCAGGATGCCGCTGTTGAGCTGATCAAGCGCGCCATCTCCGGCGAGTTCGACTACAAGGCCAAGCGTCAGCCGAAGCTGGAAAAGCTCAAGCTGAACGCCATTGAACAAATGATGGCTTTCGAAACCGCCAAGGGTTTCGTGGCTGGCCAGGCCGGGCCGAACTACCCGGCCCCGGTTGAAGCGATCAAGACCATCCAGAAAGCCGCGAACTTCGGTCGCGACAAGGCACTGGAAGTCGAAGCTGCAGGTTTCGTGAAACTGGCCAAGACCTCTGCCGCGCAGAGCTTGATCGGTCTGTTCCTGAACGACCAGGAACTGAAGAAAAAGGCCAAGGCCTACGACGAAATCGCCAAGGACGTGAAGCAGGCTGCCGTACTGGGCGCCGGCATCATGGGTGGCGGTATCGCCTATCAGTCGGCCTCCAAGGGTACGCCGATCCTGATGAAGGACATCAACGAACACGGCATCGAGCAAGGTCTGGCGGAAGCCGCCAAGCTGCTGGTCGGCCGCGTTGATAAAGGCCGCATGACTGCCGCGAAGATGGCTGAAGTGCTCAACGGCATTCGTCCTACGCTGTCCTACGGCGATTTCGGTCACGTTGACCTGGTCGTTGAAGCCGTGGTCGAGAATCCGAAGGTCAAGCAAGCCGTTCTGGCGGAAGTCGAAGCTCAGGTCAAAGAGGACACCATCCTTGCGTCCAACACCTCGACCATTTCCATCAGCCTGCTGGCCAAGGCTCTCAAACGTCCGGAAAACTTCGTCGGTATGCACTTCTTCAACCCGGTGCACATGATGCCACTGGTGGAAGTGATCCGTGGCGAGAAGTCCAGCGAGCTGGCGATTGCCACCACCGTTGCCTACGCCAAGAAAATGGGCAAGAACCCGATCGTCGTCAACGACTGCCCGGGCTTCCTGGTCAACCGCGTACTGTTCCCGTACTTCGGCGGTTTCGCCAAGCTGGTCAGCGCTGGTGTGGACTTCGTCCGTATCGACAAGATCATGGAAAAATTCGGCTGGCCGATGGGCCCGGCATACCTGATGGACGTGGTCGGCATCGACACCGGCCACCACGGTCGTGACGTGATGGCTGAAGGCTTCCCGGACCGCATGAAGGACGACCGTCGTTCGGCCATCGACGTGCTTTACGAAGCCAAGCGTCTGGGTCAGAAGAACGGCAAGGGCTTCTATGCCTACGAGGCCGACAAGAAAGGCAAGCAGAAGAAAGTTGCCGATCCGTCGGTACTGGAAGTGCTCAAGCCGATCGTCTACGAGCAGCGTGAAGTCACTGACGAAGACATCATCAACTGGATGATGATCCCGCTGTGCCTGGAAACCGTGCGTTGCCTGGAAGACGGCATCGTCGAAACCGCCGCCGAAGCCGACATGGGTCTGGTCTACGGTATTGGTTTCCCTCCATTCCGTGGCGGTGCGCTGCGCTACATCGACTCGATCGGTGTTGCCGAGTTCGTTGCCCTGGCCGACCAGTACGCTGATTTGGGCGCGCTGTACCACCCGACCGCGAAGCTGCGCGAAATGGCCAAAAACGGCCAGAGCTTCTTCGGTTAAGCGCCCCCAACTAGAGTGAGAGTGAACTTATGAGCTTGAATCCTAGAGACGTCGTGATTGTCGACTTCGGTCGTACTCCGATGGGCCGCTCCAAGGGCGGCATGCACCGCAACACCCGCGCCGAAGACATGTCGGCGCACCTGATCAGCAAACTGCTGGAACGCAACACCAAGGTCGATCCTGCAGAAGTCGAGGACGTGATCTGGGGCTGTGTGAACCAGACCCTGGAGCAGGGCTGGAACATCGCGCGCATGGCGTCGCTGATGACCCAGATCCCGCACACCTCGGCCGGCCAGACCGTCAGCCGTCTGTGCGGCTCGTCGATGAGTGCGCTGCACACCGCTGCGCAAGCGATCATGACCGGCAACGGTGACGTGTTCGTGGTTGGTGGCGTCGAGCATATGGGCCACGTGAGCATGATGCACGGTGTCGATCCGAACCCGCACATGTCCCTGTACGCGGCAAAAGCCTCGGGCATGATGGGCCTGACCGCTGAAATGCTGGGCAAAATGCACGGCATCACTCGCGAACAGCAGGACGCCTTTGGCGTGCGCTCCCACCAGTTGGCCCACAAGGCAACTGTGGAAGGCAAGTTCAAGGACGAAATCATCCCGATGCAGGGCTATGACGAGAACGGTTTCCTGAAAACCTTCGACTACGACGAAACCATTCGTCCGGAAACCACCCTGGAAAGCCTGGCGGCTCTGAAGCCGGCGTTCAATCCAAAGGGCGGCACCGTGACTGCCGGTACTTCGTCGCAGATCACCGATGGTGCTTCGTGCATGATCGTGATGTCGGCGCAGCGTGCACAGGACCTGGGCATTCAGCCGCTGGCCGTGATTCGTTCGATGGCGGTGGCAGGTGTGGATCCGGCGATCATGGGCTATGGTCCGGTACCGGCGACTCAGAAAGCACTGAAACGTGCCGGCCTGGGTATCAACGATATCGACTTCTTCGAGCTCAACGAAGCGTTCGCCGCACAGGCCCTGCCAGTGCTGAAAGACCTGAAAGTGCTCGACAAGATGAATGAGAAGGTTAACCTGCACGGCGGCGCGATCGCCCTGGGTCATCCGTTCGGTTGCTCCGGTGCCCGTATTTCCGGCACCTTGCTGAACGTGATGAAGCAGAATGGCGGCACCTTCGGGGTGGCCACCATGTGCATTGGCCTCGGCCAAGGCATCTCCACCGTCTTCGAACGCGTTTAAGCGTCTCGTCGATGGAAGCCGGGGCCAAGTGCCCCGGTTTTTGTTTTTGCGGATTTATTTTTGTTTTTATTTTGAAAAAATTTGAGTGAGGGCCGAAGCATGCCGATACAACCTGGGCTCTACCAACATTACAAAGGTCCGCAGTACCGCGTATTCAGTGTCGCGCGGCATTCCGAGACCGAAGAGGAAGTGGTCTTTTACCAAGCCCTGTATGGCGATTACGGCTTCTGGGTACGTCCCTTGAGCATGTTCCTGGAGTCCGTCGAGGTTGACGGCGAGCAGGTCCCACGCTTTGCTTTGGTGCAAGCCGAACCGAGCCTTTTTTCGAAGCCGTAAGGCGAGTGCGCGCAAAACCCTGCGCTTGACCTCACCTTGTAGCCACTATATATAGCGGTGCCGCGTCAGGCGCCAACCGCCTTTCACTTCTAGAATTCAGGAATTTTCTGATCCATGGGCAAATCGCTGGTCATTGTGGAATCCCCGGCTAAGGCCAAGACCATCAACAAGTATCTGGGCAACCAATACGTGGTGAAGTCGAGTATCGGCCATATCCGAGACCTGCCCACCAGCGGTTCGGCTAGCGCCAGCAAGGAGCCAGCTGCCAAGCGTGGCAAGGCAGCTGCGGGCGAAGCGCCAGCGCTGTCGCCGAAAGAGAAGGCGCGCAAGCAGCTGGTCTCGCGCATGGGTGTCGATCCGGATCATGGCTGGAAGGCCAAGTACGAGATCCTCCCGGGCAAGGAAAAGGTCATCGAAGAGCTGCGCCGGCTCGCCAAGGATGCTGACACCATCTATCTCGCAACCGACTTGGATCGCGAGGGGGAAGCCATTGCCTGGCACCTGCGCGAAGCCATCGGTGGTGACGACAGCCGCTACAAGCGCGTGGTGTTCAACGAAATCACCAAGAAAGCGATTCAGGAAGCCTTCTCGGAGCCGGGCGAGCTCGACATCGATCGAGTGAACGCGCAGCAGGCCCGCCGTTTCCTCGACCGCGTCGTGGGTTACATGGTTTCGCCGCTGCTGTGGGCCAAGATCGCTCGCGGTCTGTCCGCCGGTCGTGTGCAATCGGTTGCCGTGAAGCTGGTGGTCGAGCGTGAGCGTGAAATTCGTGCGTTCATCCCGGAAGAGTACTGGGAAGTGCATGCCGACCTCGGCACAACCAAGGGCTCGACCGTGCGTTTTGAAGTGGCCCGTGAAAAGGGTGAGGCTTTCAAGCCGCTCAACGAAGCGCAGGCCATGGCGGCGCTGGAGAAGCTGAAGTCTTCCAGCTACAGCATCGTCAAGCGTGAAGACAAGCCGACCAGCAGCAAACCGTCGGCACCGTTCATCACCTCCACGCTGCAGCAGGCTGCGAGCAACCGCCTGGGCTTCGGCGTGAAGAAAACCATGATGATGGCCCAGCGTCTGTACGAAGCCGGCTACATCACTTATATGCGTACCGACTCGACCAACCTCTCGGCCGATGCCGTGGCGATGGCGCGTACTTATATCGAAGACGAGTTCGGCAAGAAGTACCTGCCGGAAACGCCGAACGTCTACAGCAGCAAGGAAGGCGCACAAGAGGCTCACGAAGCGATTCGTCCTTCCGACGCCAACACCACGCCAAGCAAGCTCGCTGGCATGGAGCGTGACGCTGAGCGCCTCTACGAGCTGATCTGGCGCCAGTTCCTGGCTTGCCAGATGCTGCCGGCGCAATACCTGTCGACCACCGTCAGCGTGGCCGCTGGCGACTTCGAGCTGCGTGCCAAGGGGCGTATCCTGAAGTTTGACGGCTACACTCGCGTCCTGCCGCAAATTGCCAAGCCGGGCGACGACGATGTCCTGCCCGACATGGCGCAGGGCGACGTGATGAAGCTGATCAAGCTCGACCCGACCCAGCACTTCACCAAGCCGCCGGCCCGTTACTCGGAAGCCAGCCTGGTGAAGGAAATGGAAAAGCGCGGCATTGGCCGTCCTTCGACCTACGCGGCGATCATTTCGACCATTCAGGATCGCGGTTACGTGACCCTGCACAACCGTCGTTTCTATTCGGAAAAGATGGGCGACATCGTCACCGAGCGTCTGTCCGAGAGCTTCTCGAACCTCATGGACTACGGCTTCACCGCCGGCATGGAAGAGAACCTCGATGACGTGGCCCAGGGCGAACGCGACTGGAAAAACGTGCTGGACGAGTTCTACGGTGACTTCAAGAAAAAACTCGAAGTGGCCGAGAATCCGGAAGCCGGCATGCGTGCCAACCAGCCGGTGATGACCGATATCCCGTGCACCACTTGCGGCCGTCCGATGCAGATTCGTACTGCGTCGACCGGTGTGTTCCTCGGCTGCTCGGGCTACAGCCTGCCGCCGAAAGAGCGCTGCAAGGCCACGGTCAACCTGGTGCCAGGCGATGAAATTGCTGCGGACGACGAGGGTGAATCGGAATCCCTGGTGCTGCGCGGCAAGCATCGTTGCCCGATCTGCAGCACGGCAATGGACGCTTACCTGCTCGATGAAAAGCGCAAGCTGCACATCTGCGGTAACAACCCGGATTGCGCCGGCTACGAAATCGAAGAGGGCAGCTATCGCATCAAGGGTTACGAAGGCCCGAGCCTGGAGTGCGACAAGTGCGGCAGCGAGATGCAGCTCAAGACCGGCCGTTTCGGCAAGTTCTTCGGTTGCACCAATCCGACTTGCAAGAACACTCGCAAGCTGCTGAAGAGCGGTGACGCGGCGCCGCCGAAGATGGATCCGGTGAAGATGCCTGAGCTGAAATGCGAAAAGGTCAACGACACTTACATCCTGCGCGACGGTGCTTCAGGCCTGTTCCTGGCGGCCAGCCAGTTCCCGAAAAACCGCGAGACCCGTGCTCCGCTGGTGATCGAGATTCTGCCGCACAAGGACGAGATCGATCCGAAGTACCACTTCCTGTGCGAAGCGCCGCAGAAGGACCCAGATGGTCTGCCGGCAGTGATCCGCTACAGCCGCAAGACCAAGGAGCAATACGTCCAGACTGAAGTCGACGGCAAACCGACTGGCTGGAAAGCGTTCTTCGACGGTGGCAAGTGGACAGTTGAAGACAAGCGCCCGGCGAAAGCCAAGGCTTGAACAAGCGCTGATCCGAGGCTGCCCTGACCGGGTGGCTTCAACACAAAAGGCCGCATGACAACCTTCTGGTTTTCATGCGGCCTTTTTGTTTAAAGCTTGCGGTCGGATTGGTTGATCCATGACACTGTCCGACCTGTATGAAGAAATTATTTCGCTGCGGAGAGTGCCGATATGGCCCACGAGCTCTATACCCGTACCAATCAGAAGATCTATTTCGCGGGTCTGTCGCTGGAAGCGCTGGCCAGGGCTGAAGAGGGGCGGGCGATGAATTCGCTTGCGTTGATTCAGGCCGGGCGCGAATCGGCACTGTTTCATCTCTATGGTGCATTGCTGGGGTTATGTCACGAAATTGCAGGGTTTTACCGTCTGCCACAGGCTAACGCGCCCCGGGCGGAAACGCTGTTGACCCGCGAAGTGCTTGAGTCGATTGCGATTCCAGAGTTGGCCGAGATGGTCGAGTTGGCGGGTAATCCGGAAACCTGGCTGGCTAAATTGCTGGCCGCACATTCGGCGCTGTTTCAGCCGCCACGGGTGCCACACAAGCCAAAAGGCGATGTGACCCAGCCGCTGATTCAGGCGGTCAATCTGGATGAAGAGCAAGCCCCGGAAGAGTTGAGTCGTGAAGAGCTGGAGAGCTGGCGGCAGAATCTGAAGAGTCTGGCTATCCGTTTCCGTGAAGGACTGAACGAGTGCTGATGGCTTCTTGACCGGCGGCGACGAGATGCATGCTGCTGGTCAAGATCCTGAGCGAATCCTGAACGATCTCTATATAATCCCTGCCTTTCGTGGAGAACAGACCTATATGCCAACGTCCTTTCTAGAAATTGTCGAGCTACCAGACGGCCGAATCGAACTGCGCAGGGCCGAGGACGAGGGTTCTCTGGTGACTCTGGATTTCTCCGAGGATGCCAAGGCATTTCTGCAGGGCCAGCATGTTGAAATTGCCAAGGCGATGCTCAGCGTTGGTGTGCAAATGGCTGGTCGAATGGTTGAAGGCGAGTTTGATAAGGAGGAGGGGCCGCGGGTTCTTCATTGAGCACCGCCCGTCGCTTATCGCTTCGTTTCGGCTTCTCTGTCCTTTGAGAAGCCCCGCGCTTCAGATAGCGCGCACGTAGTCAGCCCAGTCGAATATTCAGGCTTTGAGCGTCCCCGGTGCGGGCGGCGCTGATCAGTTGTTGGCGTGAGCATGAGTTGAGCGGGTTCAACCATGTCACCACGGTGTGACTGCGTCCCAGGCGCAAGGCTTCGCAAGCCAGTTGCTGTGCGCTCTGAGTCCCGCGCGGTTGCAGCAGCAGAATGCGTTCGCGATTCAGTCCCGCATCCCGCAGCCAGGCCTGGGTCAGGCTCGCGGGTGGTGCAATCAGGGTCAGCCAGCGTGCGTCCTGATCCTCACTCAATTCACGAAGTATCGGTGCCAGCAGGTTCAGGCAGTTCCCGGCCGCACCGCGCAGCGACAGTTCACTGAACGCTTCGGGTTCGACATTCCATGGGCGTTCGGCTACATCCTTGAGGATGGGGGCCAATGGTTGCGCCAGAAAAGCCTCGAACAACGGCAGTTGTGTTTGCTGAGGTACGTGTGGGAACTGCATAAAGCCTCCTTTAGCGGCGGATTACGCCGACACTCAAGCCTTCAATCACCAGTTCCTGATCTTTCAGGTCGACTTCGATAGGGGCGAACTCAGGGTTCTCGGCGATCAGCCAGACTTTGCTGCCATCGCGCTTGAAGCGTTTGACGGTCACTTCGTCGCCGATCCGCGCAACGACGATCTGGCCGTTACGTGCTTCCCGGGTCGTGTGAACCGCCAGCAGGTCACCGTCGAAGATGCCGATGTCCTTCATGCTCATCCCGTGGACGCGCAACAGGTAATCTGCGCGAGGATGGAAGAAGGCCGGGTTGATGTTGCAGGACTCTTCGATGTGCTGCTGGGCGAGAATCGGCGCACCGGCGGCCACTCGGCCGATGATCGGCAGGGTGGATTCGTCGACCTTGGCTTCAAAGCCGGGGATTCGAATGCCGCGAGAGGCGCCGGGAGTCATTTCGATTGCGCCTTTGCGGGCGAGCGCCTTGAGATGCTCTTCGGCCGCGTTGGGCGATTTGAAACCCAGTTCCTGAGCGATTTCCGCACGGGTCGGCGGGTAGCCGTTGTCTTCGAGGCAGCGTTTGATAAAGGCCAGAATCTCGGCTTGGCGTGGCGTCAGCTTAAGCATATTGATCGCTCTGTCTTTTTATACAGTGACTGGGATTATATACAGTGAAGCAGTCTTGGCAATGATCGTTTTTTGCCAGGCCGCCGGACGGTCAGTGACGGCGTCGATTAATGTGGCGTCCTTGTTGTGGTTAAATATCTGACCGACCATTCCCAAAACGAACCGGCAGGCTTGACAAGGCACAGGCTGAAACGTATGTTTCAAACAAGTGTTTGTCAGGCGGAGTAGCCATGGCCCAGTCGGAAACCGTTGAACGCATTCTTGATGCTGCAGAACAGCTGTTCGCGGAAAAAGGTTTCGCCGAAACCTCATTGCGTCTGATCACCAGCAAGGCCGGGGTCAACCTCGCAGCGGTGAACTATCACTTCGGTTCGAAGAAGGCGCTGATCCAGGCGGTTTTTTCGCGCTTTCTCGGTCCGTTCTGCATCAGCCTCGATAAAGAGCTGGAGCGCCGCCAGGCCAAGCCAGAGAACAAGCCTTCGCTTGAAGAGCTGCTGGAAATCCTCGTCGAGCAGGCGCTGGTGGTGCAGCCACGCAGCGGCAATGACCTGTCGATCTTCATGCGCTTGCTCGGTCTTGCATTCAGCCAGAGCCAGGGCCACTTGCGCCGTTATCTGGAAGACATGTACGGCAAGGTTTTCCGCCGCTACATGCTGCTGGTAAACGAAGCGGCGCCACGTATTCCTCCTATCGAACTGTTCTGGCGCGTGCACTTCATGCTCGGCGCAGCGGCATTCAGCATGTCGGGTATCAAGGCCCTGCGCGCGATTGCCGAGACCGATTTCGGCGTCAACACCTCCATCGAACAGGTGATGCGTCTGATGGTGCCGTTCCTGGCCGCCGGCATGCGTGCCGAAACCGGCGTCACCGATACCGCAATGGCCACCGCGCAGTTGCGTCCTCGCAGCAAATCGACACCGGCACCGGCCAAGGTTTAACCGTCCATGGGTGGGCGTGGCAGCGGACATCCGCTAAGCTAGCCGCCCATGCCGACTCTCGTTTTGAACCCGTTACTCATTGAAATCACCAACCTGCCGGGCAATGCCTCTGGTAGTGGTTTCATGGGCGACGGGTTTTTCGTTTTCAAGGAATCTCTATGACTGCTGGCCTGCAAGGCTCGTTGATGGTGGACGTCGCCGGTACCTGGCTGACGGCCGAAGATCGCCAATTGTTGCGCCAGCCCGAAGTGGGCGGCCTGATCATTTTTGCCCGTAATATCGAGCACCCGCGTCAGGTGCGCGAGCTGAGCGCGGCGATCCGTGCCATTCGCCCGGATCTGCTGCTGGCGGTGGACCAGGAAGGCGGTCGCGTCCAGCGTCTGCGTCAGGGCTTCGTGCGTCTGCCGGCCATGCGGGCGATTGCCGACAACCCGAATGCCGAATATCTGGCCGAGCAATGCGGCTGGATCATGGCTACAGAAGTACTGGCGGTCGGCCTCGATCTGAGCTTTGCCCCCGTGCTGGACCTGGATTACCAGCGCAGCGCCGTGGTTGGCACTCGTTCATTCGAAGGCGATCCGGAGCGTGCAGCACTGCTCGCCGGTGCGTTCATCAAAGGTATGAACAGTGCCGGCATGGCGGCTACCGGCAAGCATTTCCCCGGCCACGGCTGGGCGGAAGCCGACTCACACGTCGCAATCCCCAACGACGAGCGTAGCCTCGAACAGATCCGCGCCAACGACCTGGTGCCGTTCGCCAGACTCAGCAAGCAACTGGCCGCCGTCATGCCGGCCCACGTCATTTATCCGCAAGTCGACGCACAGCCCGCAGGTTTCTCCCGGCGCTGGTTGCAGGACATCCTGCGCGGTGAGTTGCAGTTCGACGGTGTGATTTTCAGCGACGATCTGTCGATGGCTGGTGCCCATGTGGTCGGTGACGCCGCCAGTCGTATCGAAGCGGCACTCAGCGCCGGTTGCGACATGGGTCTGGTGTGCAACGATCGTGCTGCCGCCGAGCTGGCCCTGAGCGCCGCGCAACGCATGAAGGTCAAGCCGTCGCCACGCATTGCGCGGATGCGCGGCCAGGCGTTCGCCAGTACCGAATACCGTCAGGATCCGCGCTGGCTGACCGCTGTCGGCGCCCTCAAAGACGCTCAACTGATCGATTAAGGATTTTTCGCTATGACGGTTTACGCAATTATCGGCGGCACCGGCCTGACCCAGCTGGAAGGCCTGAGCATTCGTCAGTCGCTGGCAGTGGATACGCCTTATGGTGCGCCATCGGCTGAAGTCCAGATCGGTGAATACGCCGGCAAGGAAGTGCTGTTCCTGGCTCGCCACGGCCACCCACATCGCTTTCCGCCGCACAAGGTCAACTACCGCGCCAACCTGTGGGCATTGAAGCAGGCCGGGGCCGAAGCAATCATTGCGGTCAACGCCGTGGGCGGGATTCATCCTGCAATGGGCACCGGACATTTCTGTGTACCGCATCAGATCGTGGACTACACCAGCGGGCGTGAGCACACCTATTTCGCCGATGATCTGGAACATGTCACACACATCGACTTCAGCTTTCCCTACAGCGAGCCGCTGCGTCAGCAATTGATTGCAGCGCTGGCCGCCGAAGGCTGCGAATACAGCGACCAAGGCGTTTACGCCTGCACCCAGGGCCCGCGACTGGAAACCGTGGCCGAAATCGTGCGTCTGGAGCGTGACGGTTGCGACATCGTCGGCATGACCGGCATGCCGGAAGCGGCGCTGGCTCGCGAGCTGGATCTGGATTACGCCTGTCTGTCGCTGGTGGTGAATCCGGCGGCGGGCAAGACCACGGCGGTGATCACCATGGCCGAGATCGAGCAGGCACTGCATGACGGCATGGGCAAAGTGAAGTCAACGTTGGCGCAAGTGCTCAAGGGCTGAGTCTGGCTCCGCAATGCCTTGAATGAAAAAGCGCTGAGGGGTCTCAGCGCTTTTCAAGCTTGTCCGGCAGCGGCGCAAACAGCGCCTCGATATCATCACTCTGCAACTTCCAGTCTCCGGCCTTGCGCCCATCCAGCACGCCGGCCGCCAGGTCGGATTTTTCCTTCTGCAGATGCTGAATCTTCTCCTCGACCGTGCCCCGGGCAATCATCTTGTAGACGAATACCGGCTTCTCCTGGCCAATGCGATACGCACGGTCGGTCGCCTGGTTTTCGGTCGCCGGGTTCCACCACGGATCGTAGTGAATCACCGTGTCCGCTTCCGTCAGGTTCAGGCCCACGCCGCCAGCCTTCAGGCTGATGAGAAAGATCTGACGCTTGCCGCTCTGGAATTCCTTCACCGGTGTGCGCCGATCCCGGGTTTGCCCGGTCAGCAATGCATAGGGGACATTGCGCTTTTTCAGCTCGTCCTCGATCAATGACAGCATCGAAGTGAACTGCGAGAACAACAGAATCCGCCGTCCTTCCTCAAACAACTCCTCGAGCATTTCCATCAGGCTGTCGAGCTTGCCCGAGGTGCTGCCGCGAGCGGGCAGGGTGGCGTCGTTGACCAGGCGCAAATCGCAGCAGACCTGACGCAGCTTGAGCAGCGCTTCAAGAATGATGATCTGGCTGCGCGCCACGCCCTTGCGAGTGATCTCGTCACGCACCTTCTTGTCCATGGCCAGGCGCATGGTTTCGTAAACGTCCCGCTGGGCCTCGTTGAGATCGACCCAGTGGATGATCTCGGTCTTCGGCGGCAACTCGGTCGCGACCTGTTCCTTGGTGCGGCGCAGCAGGAAGGGTTTGATCCGACCGTTGAGGTGTTGAAGTCTGACTTCGCTGGCGCGCTTTTCGATCGGCACGCGGTAATCGGCGTTGAAGCTTTTGACGTCGCCGAGCCAGCCGGGCAGCAGGAAGTGAAACAGCGACCACAGTTCGCCGAGGTGGTTTTCCAGCGGTGTACCGCTCAGGCACAGGCGCTGGCGGGCGTTCAGCTCGCGGGCAGCCTGAGCGGCCTTGCTGTTCGGGTTCTTGATGTATTGCGCCTCATCCAGCACCAGCACATGCAGCGGTTGCTGCGCCAGACGCTCGACATCCTTGGGCAGCAGCGCATAGGTCGTGAGGATCAGGTCGTAATCGGCCAGGTGTTCGAAATGCTTTTTGCGGCTGGCGCCGTACAGGGCCACCACTTTGAGCTGTGGCGTGAAGTGCGCCGCTTCGTCCAGCCAGTTGGGGATCAGGCTGGTGGGCATCACCACCATGCAGGGTCGATCCAGGCGCCCGGCGTTTTTCTCGCTGAGAATATGCGCCAGGGTCTGTAGGGTTTTGCCCAGGCCCATGTCGTCCGCGAGAATCCCGCCCACCTCAAGTTGTCGCAACGACTGCATCCAGCTCAAGCCTTCGAGCTGATAAGGGCGCAGTGTCGCGTTCAGTCCTTGCGGCGCTTCGGCGCTGTAGTCACGGATATCGCGCAAGCGTTGGGCGAAGCTGCGGATCTGCTCCCCGCCCTCCCAAAGCAGCGGAATGCCTTCCAGCGAATTCAGGCGTGTGGCGTCGGCCTTGCTCAGGCGCAGGGTGGTTTCGCCCGGCTCTTGCAGATAGAACTCACCCAGGGTCGCCAGCACCGGTTTCAACCGGCCAAGGGGCAGGGCGACTTGCAACGGCCCGTGCTCACTGTTGCGTTGCGGAATGTTCACCAGAATCAACTCATCGTCCCGTCGCCGGGCGAGGCGTTCGGGGTTGAGGATTTCCGTGTGCGAGCGCATCAGATTGAGCAGGATCGGCAGCAGGCTCAGGCGTTCGCCATTGACGATGATGCCCAGTTCCAGATCGAACCAGTCCCGCTCTGGCGTCTGCTCGACCGTGGCGTACCAGTCGTCCACGGCCGTGAGGTCGAAACCGAATTCATCGTCGACCAGCAATTCCCAGCCTTGGGTGCGCAGCTTCGGCAGATCGTTCAGGGTGAACGTCAGCCAGGCGCTGTCGTTGACCATCTCGTAGAGTTCGCCGGCGCTTTCCGGCAGGGCCTTGCTTTGCCGGGTGGCGATGCGAAAGCCGAGAATCCGCAGTTGCTCGCGGTAGCTTTGCTCGACGTCCGGCTGGCGTTTGACTCGCAGCGTCTGCGCTTCCTGACGAATCAGAATGTCGCTGTTTTTCTGGCCGCTGACGTATTCGTCGAGGTAGCTGAAAGACAGCGCCGCACGATGCTGGATGTAACGCTGCATCTTGCCGTTGCGCGGTTCGAAGGCGCTGAACTCGACGCTGGCCAGCCACAGGCGCGGCACCGGCTGCACGTTGTCCACCAGCACTTGCGGCGGCGCTTTCGGGCTGCGGTTTTCCAGTACGGCCTGGAGTTTTTCCAGCAGTTCGGCGTCCTTGGCGGCGGCCGGGTATTCGAGGGTTTCCTGCACTTGCAGCAAGACCGCCGCACAGTGTTTGCAGTTGCTGTGGACCGGGCAGGTGCACGTGGCGTCGACCATCAATAGCGTGCCTTTGGCTGACTCGCGCAGATGAATCGTCTGACGATAAATGTTGCCGCCAGAGCCTTCGCAACTGGCGGTAATGGTCGCATCGCCGACCTGCACGATCCGCACCCGGTTTTCCAGGGCGTAGCGGCGGCCACGCTCCAGGCTTTGTTCCTTGAACCGGCTGACCCAGGAGGAGGCCAGCGGTTTACTCAGAGGCGGGGACATAAGGACTTCAATCAGTCCGGAACGACTTCAGGCGCTTCCCGAGGCGCAGGCGCCGTCAGTGAAGTGATCTTGATCAGCAGGGCGAGGTGGCCGTTGTCCAGGTAGTTGAGCTGGCCGTTCTTGGTGTGGCTTTCCTGTTTCAGGCGTTCGCTGGCAGTGACCATGCCGTTGGCATCGATCTGGTTGACCCAGAAGTCGGCGTTCACGTCGGTAAAGCGCCCGAGCTTCATTTCAATCGTGCCTTCGACGGGGAACTGACCGAACTGCTCCTGACCATCGCTGACCGCGACCTTCGCCGGCGTCTCGCCGAGTGTCTGCTGCCAGGCCTTGTGCATCAGCACGCTGTATTCGCCACTGGCGGTGAGTTTGTTGGCAACGTCGTTCAGCGCTGTGGTGCGCTTGCTGTCATCGCCCAGACGCTGGGCACCGGCGGCCCAGTCTTCCGGCGCGGCGCGGCTGACGATGGCCGGCACGGCGTTCTGGCGCACCAGAATCATTTCGACCTGATACAGATCATCGGCAAATGCCGAAGGGGCGACCAGCGTCAACAACAAGGTCAGTGAGCGAAACAGGCGCATGCGGCGTCCTTCAAACAGTTTTCGGGATGAGGCGCTCGAACAGCGCCTCTACAGTATTAAAGCGCTCTTCCGGGCGCTCCATCGGCACCTGGAACTTGAACATCGTGGCGCCTTCGAATTTGTAGCGTTTCGGCTGACTCTGGATCAGTTTGATCAGAGTCATCGGGTCGACCGGCGTCTGCGCCGCGAACTCGATGCGCCCGCCTTGCGGGCCGCCATCGACTTTCTTGATGCCCAGTTGCTCGGCCTGCAATTTCAGCGCCGTGATGCGCACCAGATTCTTGGTCGGCTCCGGCAGCAGGCCGAAGCGGTCGATCATCTCCACTTGCAGATCTTTCAGGCCTTCCTCGTCGGTGGCCGAAGCGATGCGCTTGTACAGGATCAGGCGTGCGTGGACGTCCGGCAGGTAATCTTCGGGAATCAGTGCCGGCACCCGCAGGTTGACTTCCGGGCCACCGCCGAGCGGTTGATCGAGGTTCGGCTGTTCGCCCTTGCGGATCGACTTCACTGCGCGCTCGAGCATTTCCATGTACAGCGTGAAGCCGACCGCCTGGATCTGCCCGCTCTGACCGTCGCCCAGCAATTCGCCGGCGCCACGGATTTCCAGGTCGTTGGTGGCCAGCACGAAGCCCGCGCCCAGATCCTGAGTATTGGCAATCGCCTCCAGACGTTTTTCCGCATCGCCGGTGATCTGTTGACGTGGCGGAGTCAGCAGGTACGCGTAGGCCTGGTGGTGGCTACGACCCACGCGACCACGCAACTGGTGCAACTGCGCCAGACCGAACTTGTCGGCGCGCTCGATGATGATGGTGTTGGCGCTAGGCACGTCGATGCCGGTCTCGATGATGGTCGAGGCGATCAGCACGTTGAAGCGCTTGTGGTAGAAGTCGCTCATCACCTGTTCGAGTTCGCGTTCGCGCATCTGCCCGTGGCCGATGCCGATTCGCGCTTCCGGCACCAGTTCGGCCAGTTCGGCGGCGCATTTCTCGATGGTCTTTACGTCGTTGTGCAGGTAGTAGACCTGTCCGCCGCGCAGCAGCTCGCGCAGCAAGGCCTCTTTGACCGTGCTCTTGTTCTGTTCCATGACGAAGGTGCGCACCGACAGGCGTCGCGCCGGCGGCGTGGCGATGATCGACAGATCGCGCATGCCCGACACTGCCATGTTCAGCGTGCGCGGAATCGGCGTGGCGGTCAGCGTGAGGATGTCGACTTCGCTGCGCAGGGCCTTGAGCTGTTCCTTCTGGCGGACACCGAAACGGTGTTCTTCGTCGATGATCACCAGCCCGAGGTTTTTGATCTTGACGTCGTCCTGTAGCAATTTGTGGGTGCCGATGACGATATCGATGTTGCCCTCGGCCAGTTCGGCCACTGCCGCGTTCACTTCCTTGGCCGACTTGAAGCGGCTCATCACTTCCACGGTCACCGGCCAGTCGGCGAAGCGGTCACGGAAGCTGTTGTAGTGCTGCTGGGCGAGCAGGGTGGTCGGCACCAGGATCGCCACTTGCTTGCCGCCATGCACCGCGATGAACGCGGCGCGCATGGCCACTTCGGTCTTGCCGAAACCCACGTCACCGCAGACCAGTCGATCCATCGGTTTCGGCGCGAGCATGTCTTCGCGAACGGCTTCGATGGTGGATTGTTGGTCCGGGGTTTCCTCGAACGGGAAGCCGGCGCTGAAGGTTGCGTAATCGGCCTTCGGATCGGCAAACGCATAGCCTTCGCGGGCGGCGCGGCGGGCATAGATGTCGAGCAGTTCGGCAGCCACGTCGCGCACCTGTTCGGCAGCCTTGCGCTTGGCTTTCTGCCAGGTCTCGGAGCCGAGGCGGTGCAGCGGGGCCAGTGCGTCGTCGCTGCCGGTGTAGCGGGCGATCAGGTGCAGGTTGGCCACCGGCACGTAGAGCTTGGCGTTCTCGGCGTATTCGAGGGTCAGGAACTCGGCGGCCTGATTGTCGATTTCCAGAATCGTCAGGCCGAGATAGCGGCCGACACCGTGGTCGATGTGCACCACCGGCGCGCCTTCGCGCAGCTCGGTGAGGTTCTTGATCACCGCATCGTTGTTAGCGTCTGCGCGTTTCTCGCGACGGCGACGCTGCATCACACGCTGGCCGAACAGCGGACTTTCCGCGACCAGAGCCAGTGCCGGGTCATCCAGCATCAGGCCTTCGTCGAGCGGGGCAATGGTGATCGCCAGGCGATCCTTGCTCGCGACGAAGTCCGGCCAGCTGTCGACGGTTTTCGGTCGCAGCTTCAGACGGTCCAGCAGTTCCAGCAGCACTTCGCGTCGGCCTGCGGATTCGGCGGTGAACAGCACGCGTCCGGGGAATTCGTCGAGGAAGGCGGACAGCGCGGCCAGCGGTTGCGTGGCCTTGGCTTCGATTGCCAGATTCGGCAATGCCTGCGCCGGGAAGCGCTCACGGCCGACGCCGGTTTCCACGTCCTGCTGGCTGGCAACCACGCGCGGCCAGTTCTTCAGGCGGGCGAAGCAGTCTTCCACCGGCAGGAACAGTTCGGCGGGCGGCAATAAAGGACGCGATGGATCGACGCGGCGTTCTTCATAACGATTGCGCACATCGTTCCAGAAGTTTTCCGCCGCTTGCTCGATACCCGGCAGCGAGAACACCTGAGTGTCCTGAGGCAGATAATCGAAGAGGGTCGAGGTTTCTTCGAAGAACAGCGGCAGGTAGTACTCGATGCCGGCCGGTGTGATACCGCTGCTCAGATCCTGAAAGATCGGGCAGCGGCGGAAGTCGACATCAAAACGCTCGCGAAAACGCGCCTTGAACCGGGTGACCGCTTCTTTCTGCAGCGGGAATTCCTTGGCCGGCAGCAGCTTGACCGAATCGACCTTGTCGATGGAGCGCTGGTTTTCCGGGTCGAAGGTGCGCAGGGTTTCGATTTCGTCGTCGAACAGGTCGATGCGATATGGCAGCTTGCTGCCCATCGGGAACAGGTCGATCAGTGCGCCGCGTACGGTGAACTCGCCGTGTTCGTAAACCGTATCGACGTAGCGATAGCCACTGGCTTCAAGCCGCGAGCGCATTTGCTCGACGTCGAGTTTCTGCCCGACATCCAGCACCAGACTGCTGCCGAGGAGGAACTTGGTCGGCGCCAGACGATGCAGGGCCGTGGTGATCGGCACCACCAGCACGCCATGCTCCAGCTCCGGCAGTCTATAAAGGCTGGCGATGCGCTGGGAGATGATGTCCTGGTGCGGCGAGAACAGGTCGTAGGGCAGGGTTTCCCAGTCCGGGAAATGCAGCACCGGCAAATCCGGGGCGAAGAAACTCAGCTCCTGCTCCAGCCGTTCGGCACTCTGGCTGTCGGCGGTCAGCAGCAACGTGAAGCGCTTGGCAGCGCTGGCAGCCTCGGCAATCGCCAGGCTCAGGGCGGCACCGGGGAGGTTGCCCCAGTGCTGTTTACCTGCCGCGGCAGGGAGAAGCGGTAGACGCAGAACAGGCACGGAAGGTTGAGCTCCAGGCGTTGCGACAAAGTCGGTAATTGTAGCGGCGTCCGGTGCCGCCTGTCAGTTGCAGACTGCGTCTATCTGCACGGTTTCGGCGAAATGTAGTGGTAACCATAAAAACCAGCACTTTTTTGACGATTATGTAGTGCCGAAAGTGGGTGGTGTTACGGAGGGTTACAGACATCGTCTAACAGTCGTCGAAAAACCGGCTGCGCTGGAAGCCCCGGTTTTACTGGGCTGGCGCAGAGCGTTATTTTTTTGGAGCGAATTTTGTTACCGATTGCGCGACAAGCGCGCATTGCTACAAGTGGTTCTCGGCGGCATAATGTAGCCCCTTTTTTCTGCCCCTACATGTGGAAGGTTCCCGTGACTCAGAAGCCCGACCAGTGTCTTGGTGAATGGATCGACCGTGAAGCACTCGCAGAAGCGATGATTCCGCTTATCGGTCAGCTCTACCGCAATAACAACGTGGTGAGCTCGATCTATGGCCGCAGCCTGATCAACCAGTCTGTCATCGCGATTCTCAAAGCTCACCGCTTTGCTCGCCATCGTTCTTCCGACGATAGCGAACTCTCCGTCCACGAAACATTCCCTCTGCTGAAGGCCATGAGCGAGCTCAAGCTCGGCGCGGCTTCGGTGGATCTGGGCAAGTTGGCGTTCAAATTCCGCGCTGAAGGCAATGGCCGCACGGCCGAACAATTCGTTCGCGAAGAGTTGGCCGATGTTGTGGGTCAGCAAAACGCCTCCGCACGCAAAGGCACTGATGTCGTGCTGTACGGCTTCGGTCGTATCGGCCGTCTGCTGGCGCGCATCCTGATCGAAAAAACCGGTGGTGGCGACGGTCTGCGTCTGCGCGCCATCGTCGTGCGCAAAGGCGCCGAGAACGATCTGGTCAAGCGTGCCAGCCTGCTGCGTCGTGACTCGGTACACGGCCCGTTCGATGGTACTATCACCATCGACGAAGAAAACAACACCATCACCGCCAACGGCAACCTGATCCAGGTGATCTACGCCAAGAGCCCGAGCGAAGTCGACTACACCCAGTACGGCATCGAAAACGCGCTGATCGTAGACAATACCGGTGTATGGCGTGATGCCGACGGTCTGGGCCAGCACCTGGCCTGCCCGGGCGCTGCTCGCGTGATTCTCACCGCCCCGGGTAAGGGCGCGCTGAAGAACATCGTTCACGGCATCAACCACGGCGACATCACTGCTGACGACAAGATCATCTCGGCGGCGTCCTGCACCACCAACGCCATCGTACCGGTGCTCAAGGCCGTCAACGACCAGTACGGCATCGTCAATGGCCATGTCGAAACCGTTCACTCGTTCACCAACGACCAGAACCTGATCGACAACTTCCACAAGGGCAGCCGTCGTGGCCGCGCCGCGCCGCTGAACATGGTTATCACCGAGACCGGTGCCGCCACTGCCGCTGCCAAGGCGCTGCCAGTGCTCAAGGGCAAGCTGACCGGCAACGCGATTCGCGTACCTACGCCGAACGTGTCGATGGCCATTTTGAACCTGAACCTGGAAAAGGCCACCACTCGCGAAGAAATCAACGAGTACCTGCGCCAGATGGCCATGCACTCGGATCTGCACAAGCAGATCGATTACGTCAGCTCGCAGGAAGTGGTTTCCACTGACTTCGTGGGCTCGCGTCACGCCGGTGTCGTGGATGCCGAGGCAACCATCACTCAGGACAACCGCGTTGTTCTGTACGTCTGGTACGACAACGAGTTCGGTTACAGCTGCCAGGTGGTTCGCGTGATGGAAGACATGGCCGGTGTAAACCCGCCAGCATTCCCGCGCTAAGCCCTAGCTGCAAATGAAAACGCCCCGACATTGTCGGGGCGTTTTTGTTTGTGCGCGATTTGGGTTAGCGAGGGATAGCGGCTTGTGCCGTGCGCAGTTCGTGCTTGTTGCCACGGAACAGCACCAAGGTCGCAACCAGGCCCAATACGGCTGCGCCACTGAGCCAGATCCCCGGCGCGGCCTTGTTGTCCAGCACATGGATCAGGTAAGTGCAGGCGGCTGGCGTGAAGCCACCGAAAGTCGCTGTGGCCAGGCTGTAGGCCAGCGAGAAACCGGTCGTACGCACTTCCACCGGCATGATTTCGGTCAACGCCACCACCATCGCGCCGTTGTACGAGCCGTACAGGAACGACAGCCACAACTCGACGATCAGCAGATGGCTGAAGCTCGGGTTCGCCACCAGCCACGACAGCGCAGGGTAGGCGGTCAGGATTGCCAGAATCGTCGCCCCCAGCAGCAGCGGTTTGCGGCCGATCTTGTCGGAAAGTGCACCCATCACCGGCAGCCAGAAGAAGTTCGACAGGCCGATGCACACGGTGACCAGCAATGCATCGAAGTCCGACAGGTGCAGTTCCGCCTTGCCGAAGGTCGGGGTGTAGGCGGTGATCAGGTAGAACGACACGGTGGTCATCACCACCAGTGCCATGCCGGCGAGGACGATGCCGAAGTTCTGACCGATCGAGCGAACGATTTCCTGCAGGGTAGGGCGATGTTTGCGCGCCTGGAATTCCGGGGTTTCCTCCAGCGAGCGACGAATGACGAAGATCACCGGAACGATCATGCAACCGATCAGGAACGGCACGCGCCAGCCCCAGTCTCCCATCTGGTCCGGGCTCAGCCAGTGGTTGAGGCCGACACCCAGCAGGCCGGCGAACACCACAGCCGCTTGCTGACTGGCGGACTGCCAGCTGACGAAGAAGCCCTTGCGCCCCGGTGTGGCGATTTCCGCCAGGTACACCGACACGCCGCCCAGTTCCACACCGGCCGAGAAGCCTTGCAGCAACCGGCCGAACAGCACGATCAGCGGCGCAGCGACCCCAAGGGTGGCGTAGCCCGGAACGCAGGCAATCAGCACGGTGCCGGCCGCCATCAGTGCGAGGGTAATGATCAGGCCCTGACGTCGCCCGTGTCGGTCAATGTAGGCGCCAAGGAATATCGCCCCCAGAGGACGCATCAAAAAGCCTGCGCCGAAGGTGGCGAGCGAAAGCATCAGGGAGGCGAAAGCACTATCGGTAGGGAAGAAGGTCTTGGCGATGGCCGTGGCGTAGAAGCCGTAGACCATGAAGTCGAACATTTCGAGAAAGTTGCCGCTGACAACGCGAAAAATCGCTTTGCCTTTGCCCGTGGAGGAGGACATGTTCAGGTACTCACTTTTTTGATTTTGTATGAAAGCGGTGCAGCCGTTTGGGAGCGAGCGGGCTCTGTGGCCATAATGGCCGGCGTGGTTTTGCTCGGAGATGAAGAATTGTTAACTGGACGGATTGTGGTTTTCGTGGGTCTGCTCGGCGTTTTGTCCGGATGCGGCAATGGCGACTCCATGGAGAGCTTCGGCGGCCCGACCATGGGCAGCACATATTCGATCAAGTACGTGCGCCGCGGTGATTTGCCTGCGCCCCAGGATGTCCGTGTCGAAGTGGAGAAGATCCTCGCCGACGTGGATCAGCAAATGTCCATCTATCGCGCCGACTCCGATATTTCGCGTTTCAACGCATTGCCCGCCGATCGCTGTCAGACCATGCCTGCACCGATCCTTGAACTGGTGCGGGTTGGCGAGCAGCTGTCACAACAAAGCGAAGGTTCCTACGACCTGACCGTGGAGCCGCTGCTCAATCTCTGGGGGTTCGGTCCGCAAGGGCGTGAAGAAAAAGTGCCGAGCGCCGATGCGCTGGCCGAGGTGCAGAAGCGGGTGGGTTACCGGCATTTGCGCATCGATGGCGATCAGTTGTGCAAGGACGCGGCGGTCGAGGTCGATTTCAACAGCATCGCCGCCGGTTACGCGGTCGACACCATTGCCGCGCGACTCGACGCCATGGGCATTCATGATTACCTCGCCGAGGCCACGGGCGAGCTCAAGGCGTCCGGGAAGAAGCTCGATGGCTCGCCCTGGCGCATAGCCCTGGAGGAGCCGCGTGACGATCAGCAAGTAGCTGAGCGCGTCGTCAATGTCGATGGTTATGGGCTTTCCACGTCCGGCGACTACCGCAACTATTTTCAGCAGGACGGAAGGCGTTATTCCCACACCTTTGACGCCCGTACCGGAGCGCCCGTCGTACACGACCTGGCGTCAGTCACGGTGATTCATCCTTCAGCCTTGATGGCTGATGGACTATCGACGCTGTTGCTGATTCTCGGCCCGGAAAAGGCCTGGGACTATGCCGAAAAACATGACATTGGTGCATTCTTTGTGATTCGTGCCGATACAGGTTTCGTCACCCGCACCAGTCCGGCGTTCGAACGGCTCAGTGGCGCAAAAAATTGATCCGGAACAATGCGAAAGCTGGCGTTGTAGTGCAGGCAAAAGTAGCCTACGACGCGACCAAGGGTTAATGTGCGCGGCGTTGACGCTTCTATAGACTGTGTCCGGGTTTTCAACTGGCCCCCAATTGTTCCTTCGCGCCGTCGTTCGGCGTGATTTAGCCGCCGGTGCTGCTGGCACCGCGGCCTGTTCTGAGGAGTACGCATGGCTGTCTACAACTACGACGTGGTGGTGCTGGGTTCCGGCCCGGCGGGAGAAGGCGCGGCAATGAACGCCGCCAAAGCAGGGCGCAAGGTGGCGATGGTCGACAGCCGTCGCCAGGTCGGCGGTAACTGCACCCACCTGGGCACCATCCCGTCCAAGGCCCTGCGTCACTCGGTGCGGCAGATCATGCAGTTCAACACCAACCCGATGTTCCGTGCGATCGGGGAGCCGCGTTGGTTCTCCTTCCCGGACGTGTTGAAGAGCGCCGAGAAAGTCATCTCCAAACAAGTCGCTTCGCGTACCGGCTACTACGCCCGTAACCGCGTCGACGTGTTCTTCGGCACCGGCAGCTTCGCCGACGAGCAGACCATCGAAGTGGTCTGCGCCAATGGCGTGGTCGAGAAACTGGTGGCCAAGCACATCATCATCGCCACCGGTTCGCGTCCTTATCGCCCGGCGGACATCGATTTCCACCACCCGCGCATCTACGATAGCGACACCATCCTCAGTCTCGGCCACACCCCGCGCAAACTGATCGTTTACGGCGCCGGCGTGATCGGTTGCGAATATGCATCGATCTTCAGTGGTCTGGGTGTGCTGGTCGAGCTGGTGGACAACCGCGGTCAGTTGCTGAGCTTCCTCGACTCGGAAATCTCCCAGGCGTTGAGCTACCACTTCAGCAACAACAACATCACCGTGCGCCACAACGAAGATTACGACCGCGTTGAAGGCGTGGACAACGGCGTGATTCTGCACCTGAAGTCCGGCAAGAAGATCAAGGCGGACGCCTTGCTCTGGTGTAACGGCCGTACCGGCAACACTGACCAGTTGGGCCTGGAAAACATCGGGATCAAGGTCAACAGTCGTGGTCAGATCGAAGTCGACGAAAACTACCGCACCTGCGTACAGAACATCTATGGCGCCGGCGACGTGATCGGCTGGCCAAGCCTGGCCAGTGCCGCCCACGACCAGGGTCGCTCGGCGGCCGGCAGCATCGTCGACAATGGCAGCTGGCGTTTCGTGAATGACGTGCCGACCGGCATCTACACCATTCCGGAGATCAGCTCGATCGGCAAGAACGAGCAGGAGCTGACCCAGGCCAAAGTGCCGTACGAAGTGGGCAAGGCGTTCTTCAAGAGCATGGCGCGGGCGCAGATCGCCGGCGAGCCGCAAGGCATGCTGAAGATCCTGTTCCACCGCGAAACCCTGCAGGTGCTGGGCGTTCACTGCTTCGGTTATCAGGCGTCGGAGATCGTGCACATCGGTCAGGCGATCATGAACCAGCCGGGTGAGCTCAATACCCTGAAGTACTTCGTCAACACCACGTTCAACTACCCGACCATGGCCGAAGCCTATCGGGTAGCGGCATACGACGGCCTCAACCGGCTTTTTTGAGCGGCTCCGGCCGGTGGCCTGAGCCGGCCGGGGAGACCGATTTCAGCAATTCCCGAGGGTGGCAGTGGCCAAACCGGGAAAGTCTGTAATCAGGCTGTCAACGCCGAAGTCGGCGAGTCTGCGCATCAGCGCAGGCTCGTTGACGGTCCACACCGACACATGCAGCCCCTGACGCTGCGCCTTCTGCAGGCGTTCCGGCGTACACAGCGTCCAGTTCAAGGCCAGAATCTCGCAGCCGTAGCTTGCCGCGACCTTCAGCGGGTCGAGCCAGGCATACTCGGCTACAAGGCCTCGTGACACGTCCGGCACCAGATCCAGCGCTGCCTTCAACACTTCCCGCGAACTCGAGGTGATCGTCACCTTGTCGAGCAGCCCATGCCTGACCGCCATTTCGCGAATGGCCAGAACGGTGGTCGCGGCGCGGGTGCGCGAGGCGCTTTTGACTTCGAGCTGCCAGTGCTCGAAATCACATTTCTCGAACAGTTCTTCCAGTGTCGGAATCGGGCACGGCTTGATCCAGCCGGGGCCGCCTTTGCGGGCGTCGTAGGTCACCAGATCGGCGGCGGTGTGCTCGACCACCTTGCCACGGCGCTCGGTGGTGCGCTTGAGGGTCGGATCATGGATGACCATCAGCTCGCCGTCCTTGGACAGGTGCAGATCCAGTTCGCAGCGGCGTACGCCGTGCTTGAGACATTCCTGAAAACTGGTCAGGGTGTTTTCCGGTGCTTCGCCCTTGGCGCCGCGGTGGCCGTAGATAAGGGTCACGGTTCTTCCTTAATTAAATGCCTGATTCGTTCTGTTCGCGGGCCAGGCGTCGTTCCTGGGCCTGCTTTTGCAAGATATAGCGGGCGAGCAACTGGCGCTGGGCATCGGTCAAGTGTTCGAACTCGGTGCCGATGTCGTAGCCGTCGCCCTTGCGGTCGCAATGGGTGACCCGGGCGCGCAGCAGCAGGCCGTGGGCCTGTGGCATCAGCACCATTTTTACCGACAGGCGTGAGCCGGCGGCTATCGGTGTCGGGTTCTGGAAGTCGACACCGCCCTCGGAAATGATCACCGGTTGCGGCTCGCCGATTTGTCCCAGTGCGGTCAGGGCGATGACCTGGCTGAGCAGGTCGATGCGCTTGTTCTGGGATTTCAGGAATGCCGCGATGGCACGATCGCGCTCATTGATCTGGCGCAACAGGTGTTGTGATTCGAATTCGCTCAGGTGCAGTTCACTGAGCACGTTGAATAACGGGGAAGCATCCTGCAACACTTCCTGGCCTGCGGCTTCGGCAGCGGACAGGGGCCGAATTTCCAGTGCGATCGAATCCTCGATACGGTAGTATTCGCGGCGATCTTCTTCATCTAATGTCGACATGGCGAACCCATGGTAGCGGCGGTGGTCTGAGTGTAAAGCTGGTTATCGACCCCCGCCACAAGGACGTTCCTTTTCCCTCCGAACAAGCCCCGACATGTTCAGACCTCTCTTCGTATTTATCGGCACGCGTTACACCCGTGCAAAGCGTCGCAATCATTTTGTGTCGTTCATTTCCCTGACTTCGATGATCGGGCTCGCCCTTGGCGTGGTCGTGATGATCGTGGTGTTGTCGGTGATGAACGGCTTCGATCATGAGATGCGCACCCGCGTGCTGGGCATGGTGCCCCACGCGACCATCGAATCCGGTGAAGCCATCAGCGACTGGCCGAGCCTGGCCGCCAAGGTCAAGCAGAACCCGCAGGTGGCGGCCGTCGCGCCGTTCACCCAGATGCAGGGCCTGCTGACCAACAACGGCCAGGTGTCCAAGGTTTTGCTCAATGCCATCGATCCGGCGCTGGAACGCAACGTCTCGATCATCGACAACTTCATGAAGCAGGGCAAACTCGACGACTTGACGCCGGGCAGCTTCGGCATCGTGATCGGCGACAAGGCCGCGACCAAGCTCGGCGTGGGCCTCGGTGACAAGATCACCTTCGTCGCGCCGGAGGTCAGCGTGACCCCGGCCGGGATGTTCCCGCGCATGAAACGCTTTACCGTGGTCGGCATCTTTCATGTCGGCGCCGGTGAACTGGACGGTTACCTGGGCGTGACCAACCTGCAGGATCTGGCGAAGATGCACCGCTGGAAGCCTGATCAGGTGCAGGGCCTGCGCCTGAAGTTCGACGATCTGTTCCAGGCGCCGCGTGAAGCGTGGAACATCGCCCAGCGGCTCGGCGAAGACCATTACTACGCCCGCGACTGGACTCGTACCCACGGCAACCTGTATCAGGCGATCCGTATGGAAAAAGCCATGATCGGCCTGCTGTTGCTGCTGATCGTCGCCGTTGCAGCGTTCAACATCATTTCCACGCTGGTGATGGTGGTGAACGACAAGAAGGGCGACATCGCCATCCTGCGCACGCTGGGCGCCACGCCGGGCACGATCATGCGCACGTTCATGGTGCAGGGCACGGTGATCGGCGTGGTCGGTACGGCCATCGGCGCCGTGGTCGGAATCCTGGCGGCGCTCAATGTCAGCGCCGCGATTTCGGCACTCGAAGGCTTGATCGGGCACAAGTTCCTCAACGCCGACGTGTATTTCATCGATTACCTGCCATCGCAGGTGCAGAGCCAGGATGTGATCATGGTCTGCGCCGCTGCGTTGGTCCTGAGTTTCCTCGCCACCCTGTATCCAGCCTGGCGTGCCGCGCGCACCCAGCCGGCGGAGGCGCTACGTTATGAGTGAGTCGGGCATGAGTGAAAAAGCAATCCTGAGCTGCCGCAACCTGGGCAAGTCCTACGAGGAAGGCCCGGAGTCGGTGGAAGTGCTGGCCAACCTGCAACTGGAGTTGCACCCGGGCGAACGCGTGGCGATCGTCGGCAAATCCGGTTCGGGCAAAAGTACCTTGCTCAACCTGCTGGGCGGTCTCGATACGCCGACCAAGGGCAGTGTCTGGCTCGACGGTGAAGAGCTGTCGGCGCTGAGCGAGAAGAAGCGCGGCCTGCTGCGTAACCGCGCGCTCGGCTTCGTGTACCAGTTCCACCACCTGCTGCCGGAATTCACCGCGCTGGAAAACGTCTGCATGCCGCTGCTGATCGGCAAGATCGCAATCCCCGAGGCGCGTCAGCGGGCCACGGCGTTGCTGGAACGAGTGGGTCTGGGCCATCGCCTGGAACACAAACCGGCCGAGCTGTCCGGTGGCGAACGCCAGCGCGTGGCCATTGCCCGTGCACTGGTGAACAACCCGGGCCTGGTGATGCTCGACGAGCCGACCGGCAACCTCGACTCCCACACCGCCGAAGGCATCCAGGACCTGATGCTGGAACTCAGCACTTCGATGCGCACGGCGTTCCTGGTGGTGACTCACGACATGAACCTGGCTCGCCAGATGGACCGCGTCCTGCAACTGCAGGAAGGTTGCCTGACCCCCATCTGACGGCTTGAAACCCGATGCCTGAAAAGGCGTCGGGTCTTTTATTTTTATACGGTGCCCCAGCGAATGTTCAGACCGTTATCGATCTTTATCGGCACGCGCTATACCCGCGCCAAGCGCCGCAATCGCTTTGTTTCATTCATTTCGATGACCTCGATGATCGGTCTCGCCCTCGGCGTGCTGGCGATGATCGTGGTGCTGTCGGTGATGAACGGTTTCCAGCGCGAAATGAGTTCGCGCATTCTCGGCATGGTGCCTCACGCGACCATCGTCGGCGTCAAGCCGATCGATGACTGGCAGCCGGTGGCCGCCGCCGCGCTGAAGAATCCGGAAGTGACCGCCGCCGTGCCGTTCACCGAGATGGAAGGCATGCTGTCCTACAAGGGCATGATGCAGCCGATCCAGATCAGCGGTGTCGACCCGGCCCAGGAAGGCAAGGTGTCGATCGTTGCCCAGCACATCGTGCAGGGCCGTCTCGATGCCTTGAAGCCGGGCGAGTTCGGCGTGGTGCTGGGTGAAATCACGGCCCGGCGCTTCCGCCTGAACGTCGGCGACAAGATCACCCTGATCGTGCCGGAAGTCAGCACTGCACCCGGCGGCATCACCCCTCGTATGCAGCGTCTGAATGTGGTCGGCATCTTCAAGGTCGGCGCCGAGCTGGACGGTTCCATGGGCCTGATTCATGTGGCCGACGCCGCGACCATGCAGCACTGGGAGCCGAATCAGGTGCAGAGCGTGCGTCTGGCGGTGAAGGACTTGTATGCCGCGCCGAAGGTTTCGTCCGACATCGCCACCGGCCTTGGCACTGATTTCAAGGCTGACGACTGGACCCACACCCAGGGCAGCCTGTTCAGCGCGATGAAAATGGAAAAGACCATGATCGGCCTGTTGCTGCTGATGATCGTCGCGGTGGCGGCGTTCAACATCATCGCGACCTTGATCATGGTGGTGAACGACAAGGGCGCGGACATTGCGATTCTGCGCACCATCGGCGCCACGCCACGGCAGATCATGGCGATCTTCATGGTGCAGGGCACGGTGATCGGCATCGTCGGCACCATCATTGGTGGCGTGCTGGGCGTGATTGCTGCGCTGAACGTCAGTGAGATGGTGGGCTGGGTCGAGCGAGTGACCGGGCAGCACATCTTCAGTTCCGACGTGTACTTCGTCAGCAACCTGCCCTCGGAATTGCAGGGCGGCGACGTGCTGCTGATCTGCTCGGCAGGCTTCATCCTCAGCTTCCTGGCCACGGTTTACCCGGCCTGGCGGGCGGCGAAGATCGAGCCGGCGCACGCGTTGCGTTACTCGTAAGTTCACCCATTGAGGCCGGCATTGCCGGCCTCAATCGTTTTGCGGCAACTCAATCACAAACCGCGTCCAGCACTGAGCCGATTCGCAATGAATCTGCCCGCCATGGGCCCTGATGATCGACTGAGTGATCGCCAGCCCCAAACCTGCATGTTCGCTGCTGCCTTCCTGGCGTGCCGGATCAGCCCGGTAAAAGCGGTCGAACAAACGCGGCAACAACTCCGAAGAAATCCCCTCGCCACTGTTCTCGACGGTCACTCTCAAGGATTTCGCCTGCTCGGCTATCTGCACGCGCACATCGCCCGCTGCCGGCGTGAAGCGCAGCGCGTTATCCAGCAGATTCGACAGCGCCCGGCGCAGCATCGCGCGGTCACCTTCAAACCGGCCCTCACCGTCACGGCTCAGGCTGACCTGAGCGTCTTCGGCCAGCGGTGCGAAAAACTCCAGCAACGCATCGGCTTCTTGCGCCAGTTCCAGCGGTTCGCGCTTGGGCACCAGCAATCCGTGGTCAGCCTTGGCCAGATAAAGCATGTCGTTGACCAGTTGCGCCATCCATTGCAGCTCTTCGAGGTTGCTGTGTAGAGCCTCGCGATAGTCTTCGAGTGGGCGAGGGCGGGTGAGGGTGACTTGTGTGTGGGTCAGCAGGTTCGACAGCGGGGTGCGCAGTTCATGGGCGATGTCGGCGGAGAATGCCGAGAGACGCTGAAAAGAATCATCGAGACGTCCGAGCATGGCGTTGAAGCTGTGGGCCAGTTCCGTGAGTTCCGCAGGCATCTGCGCTTCCGGGAGTCGGGCATTCAGCGATTGGGCGGAAATCCCGCGTGCCACGGCGCTCATACGGCGCAACGGACGCAAACCGCTGCGTGCCGCCCAGGCGCCCAACAGTGCGGTGGCCAGCGCCGAAAGACCGACGGTCAGCCAGATCAGATGCTGCATGCGTTGCAGGAAGTGCTGGTGATGGGTGATGTCCAGCAGCAGGGTCAATTGTGCGGAGTCAGGTTTTTCCGGCTGGAGCGGGGCGTTGAGCAGTCGATAGTCCGTGCCGTTGTCGTTGATGGTGGCCAGGCCGGGCTGCTGTGGCAGGCTCGCCGGCGTTGGCAGAGAACGGCCGAACCAGCGCTGACCCTCGGGGCCTCTTATGCGTAACGAGACATCGCCCTGTTGGCTCAACTCATCGGTGATATGTGCGGCATCGCTGCCACTCAGCAACGTCTGACGCACATTGATCAGCTTGCTTTCGAGCAATTGCTGATCGAGTTCAATGAAGTGCGCCTCGCTGGCCCGATTGAAAACCACGCCTGCCACCAGCGAAACCGTCGCGGTGCACGCGGCGAACAGCAACGCCAGCCGACTGCCGAGTGACAGGCGGCGCATCAGGCAGGACGCTCTTCAAGCACGTAACCCATGCCACGCACGGTGTGGATCAGTTTGTCGGGAAACTCGTCGTCGATCTTCAGGCGCAGGCGGCGGATCGCCACTTCGATCACATTGGTGTCGCTGTCGAAATTCATGTCCCAGACCTGCGAGGCGATCAGGGATTTGGGCAGTACTTCGCCCTGGCGGCGCAGGAGCATTTCCAGCAGGGCAAACTCCTTTGCCGTGAGGTCGATGCGCTGGCCGCTGCGTTCGACGCGGCGGCGGATAAGGTCCAGGCGCAGATCGGCCAGTTGCAGGCAGGTTTCCTGCGGTGCGGTGCTGCCTCGTCTTAGTAGGCTGCGCACCCGGGCGAGCAGTTCGGAGAAGGCGAAGGGTTTGACCAAATAGTCGTCGGCTCCCAGCTCGAGGCCATGAACCCGGTCTTCCACGGTGTCCTTGGCGGTCAGAAACAGGATCGGCGTTTCCAGCCCGGCACTGCGTACCGCTTGCAGAATCTGCCAGCCATTGCGCCCGGGCAGCATCACGTCGAGGATCAGCAGGGCGTAGTCACCGCTCAACGCCAGTTGTTGCCCGGTGTTGCCGTCCGCCACCAGCTCGGTGTTGAAACCGGCCTCGGTCAGGCCCTGGCGCAGGTAGTGGCCGGTTTTCGGTTGGTCTTCGACGATCAGCAGTTTCATGGGCAACTCGGGGTTGTAGGATCGAAAGCTTTATACCGTGGGACATTGTCACAAGCGCCAACCTGACAAAGTTGTAATCTGGCTGTCAGGTAGCTGCCAGCGCGGGCGGGCTAGAGTTTCCCACAGGCTGAACCTTTTCTTGTTGGAGTATGACTATGTTTTTGCGCAACCCTCTGGCCGTCGCCGCCTGTTTGCTGGCGTTGAGCTCATCCGTTTGGGCCGACCCTGCGCACACGTACGACTTCGGCCAGCCGGCCCCGGCCGCCAAGGCCAGTCGCAGCATTGAAGTGGTGATGGGCGACATGTCGTTCGATCCGAAGGCCATCGACATCAAGGCTGGTGAGACCATTCGTTTTGTTTTGGTGAATAAAGGCCAGTTGCTGCACGAATTCAACCTCGGCGATGCAGTGATGCATGCCAAACACCAGCAGGAAATGTTGCAGATGCAGCAAAGCGGCATGCTGACGCCGACCGGCATGAAGGAAATGTCTCACGATATGGCGGGTATGGATCATGCGTCGATGGGGCACGTCATGAAGCACGACGACCCTAACAGCGTACTGGTCGAGCCCGGCAAGACCGCCGAGTTGACCTGGACTTTCAGCAAGGCGACCAGTCTGGAGTTCGCCTGCAACATTCCCGGGCATTACCAGGCCGGAATGGTCGGCAAACTGACTGTCAGTCAGTAAGCACTCAAAGGCGGGAGCAAAGGCTGATAGAATCCGCTGATTCTTCAGTCAGGTTTCCGCCATGCATCCCGCAGCCGAACATTCGCCGCTGGGCAAGTCCAGCGAATACATCGCCACTTACACACCGTCCCTGCTGTTCCCGATTCCGCGCACCGCGAAGTGGGCCGAGCTGGGCCTGACCGCCGAAACCCTGCCGTATAAAGGCGTGGATTTCTGGAACTGCTTCGAACTGTCGTGGCTGCTGCCGTCGGGCAAACCGGTGGTGGCGATCGGCGAATTCAGCATTCCGGCGGACTCGCCGAACATTATCGAGTCCAAGTCGTTCAAGCTGTACCTGAACTCGTTGAACCAGACCCCGTTCGCCGATACAGCGAGCCTGGAAGCGACCCTGGTCAAGGACCTGTCCGCCGCTGCCGGCAAGCCGGTGGGCGTACGGGTACGCAGCCTGAAAGAGGTTGAAGCCGAAGGCGTGGTCGCGCTGCCGGGCGTGTGCATCGACGATCTGGATATCAGCGTCAGCAACTACGAACATCCGCGTCCCGAGCTGCTGCGCTGCGATGATTCGCGAGTGGTGGAGGAGAGCGTGCACAGCCATCTGCTCAAATCCAACTGCCCGGTGACCAGCCAGCCGGACTGGGGCAGCGTGGTGGTGGAATACCGTGGCGCGGCGCTGGATCACGCCAGTCTGCTGGAATACATCGTCAGTTTCCGCCAGCATTCGGACTTCCACGAGCAATGCGTGGAGCGGATTTTCCTCGACCTGCAGCGTTTGCTGAAACCGGAAAAACTCACGGTGTTTGCACGCTATGTGCGCCGCGGCGGGCTGGACATCAACCCGTACCGCAGCACTGAAAGCGTGCAGTTGCCGAACCATCGTCTGGTTCGTCAGTAACCCGCCTCGCGGACATGAAAAAGCCCTGCCATCACTGGCAGGGCTTTTTTGCATTTGCGGGTTTCAGATTCCCATGCTGACCAGGGAATTCACGATGTTGCGCAACGTGCCGGCGATGGTGGGGTGTTCGAGTTCGAAACGTTCGACGGCCAGGTTCACGCCGTCGGCGAGATTGGAATCCTGGGTTTTGGTTTCCAGTTCAAGTTCCAGTTCGATCTGTTGCATCAGTGCGTGCAGGTCTGCGCGCTCGGCTTCCGACAGCGGCGGATTCTGATCCAGTTGCTCGCGCAGGGTGTTGAGCTGTTCTTGCAGTTCGCGGGCGGGCATGGTGTTTTCCTTTTATCGAGAGGCACTGGCATAGACCGCAGCCGTGCGCCAAAGGTCTATGGCTCTCCTTAAGACTAATCCACTCTGCTGCTACCTGCATGATCCCGGTCAGGGCTTTTCGCCTTTGAGCCGGCGCAGGCTGATGTCGGCCAGGCAGGTGTCGAGTTCGCCCAGATGATCGATCACCGAGTGCACGCCCAGGCCGAATAGCTGCACCGTGGCCTTGCCGCGCAGTTGTTCGCGTTCTTTCTGGCTGAGGGCTTGCCATTCGCTCGGGGCCAGGCCGCAGAGTGAGCCGCAGGACGCCAGGCCAATCGTCCACAGCCCGGCATTCAGGCCGGATTGCAGCAGGCGCGGTTCGCCACTGACCAGCACGCAGCCGTCCAGGCGATCGACATTCAACGTCATCAGGGCTTGCCAGCAGGCATTCGGTGCCGGCCAGGGATTGTGTGTTGCCGAATGTTGCGAAGGTTTGATCCAGCCCGGCAGTCCGGATGCAAGCACCTGGGTGAGGGCAGGGGGTAAATCATCGAGCCAGGCGCAGGGGATCAGTTGGCGCTGCAGGCTGTGCAGGCTGTCGAGCGCGCCCGGTGTGGCGTCGGCGTGCTCCGTGCCGGGGCTGGCGTGATGACGGGCGCGGGCGCCGAAGTCCACCAGGCAGCCGCTGAGCCCGAACAGCACGGCTGTCAGGTTGGGTGCTGAAAGGGGCAAGGCTTCGGCTTGAGGCATGGAAAACGTCCCTGAAATAGAAGTCAGGCTAAGCATGGCCGGTGACAGTTGGATGACAAGTGCGTGACGATGCGTCCTACAGAGGTGTTCACGCCGGAAATGCCTAAAACCTTGTTTCCGTCTTATACTGCACCTCTTATGACCGTGGCCCGCATGCCGCGTATGTACAATCCAAGGAGTTTTTCTATGCGCTGGAGCAACCCTCTCGCTCAGCTTTGTGTATGCGCCAGCGTGATGCTGGTTCCGTTCGTTGCCCAGGCGGCAACGGAAGAAGACCCTTGGGAAAGCGTCAACCGTCCGATCTTCCAGTTCAACGACTTCGTCGACACCTACGCGCTGAAACCTCTGGCGCAGGGCTATGAATATGTAACGCCGCAATTCCTGGAAGACGGCATCCACAACATGTTCCGCAACGTCGGTGACATCACCAACCTGGCGAACAACATCCTGCAGGCCAAGCCTGCGGCTGCCGGTGTCGACACCGCGCGTCTGATCTTCAACACCACCTTCGGCCTGCTGGGCTTCTTCGACGTGGGCACCAAGATGGGCCTGCAGCGCAGCGACGAAGACTTCGGCCAGACCCTCGGCTACTGGGGCGTCAGCAGCGGTCCGTACGTGATGCTGCCGTTGCTCGGCCCGAGCACTCTGCGTGATGCACCGTCCAAGTACGTGGATACCTACACCGCACCGTACCGCTACATGAACGACATCCCGGCGCGTAACACCATCTACGGCCTGAACATCGTCGACACCCGCGCCAGCCTGCTGTCCAGCGAGAAGCTGATCAGCGGCGACAAGTACACCTTCATCCGCAATGCCTACCTGCAGAACCGCGAGTTCAAGGTCAAGGACGGTCACGTCGAAGACGATTTCTGATTTCGACTTGTGAACCCCGAAAAGGCGACCGAAAGGTCGCCTTTTTTTGTCCGCGCGTCCTTTCATTGAGTTACGGTTTCGAACGTTCTTATAACTCTCTGTGATTTGACAAACAAAGTCGTCAAGCGACGATCCGCGCATGCTTGAAACGCTCGAAGGATGGGAGTACCGTCTGCGCCTTAGAAGGGCACCTCTGGTGCATCCGTGTGCGGGGCAAACGCTCCGAAGCGGTGCAGCAGAGAGGCTAGAAAGCGAATCCAGTAGTCTGCGCCGGGCCTTTGCCCCGCCTGCTACGCCAACCTAATTCTGGCGCCGTTTGCCCACATGCCAAAAACCAGTGCCACGCTGCTGATAATCGATGATGACGAAGTAGTGCGCGCGAGCCTCGCGGCCTATTTGGAAGACAGTGGTTTCAGCGTCTTGCAGGCCAGTAACGGCCAGCAGGGTCTCCAGGTATTCGAGCAAGACAAGCCCGACTTGGTCATCTGCGATCTGCGCATGCCGCAGATGGGCGGTCTCGAACTCATTCGTCAGGTCACCGAGCGGTCACCACAGACGCCTGTGATCGTGGTTTCCGGTGCCGGCGTGATGAACGACGCGGTCGAGGCTCTGCGCCTGGGCGCGGCGGATTACCTGATCAAGCCTCTCGAAGATCTGGCCGTGCTCGAGCACTCCGTGCGCCGGGCCCTGGATCGTGCGCGTCTGCTGCTGGAAAACCAGCGCTACCGCGAGAAGCTGGAAAAGGCCAACCGTGAGCTCGAAGCCAGCCTGAACCTGCTCCAGGAAGACCAGAACGCCGGTCGCCAGGTGCAGATGAACATGCTGCCGGAAAGTCCCTGGACCATCGACGCGTTCAAGTTCGCCCACCAGATCATCCCGTCGTTGTACCTGTCGGGTGATTTTGTCGACTATTTCCGGGTGGACGAGCGTCGGGTCGCGTTCTATCTGGCGGACGTGTCGGGCCATGGCGCCTCTTCGGCGTTCGTCACGGTGCTGCTGAAGTTCATGACCACGCGCCTGTTGTTCGAGTCCAAGCGCAACGGCACCTTGCCGGAATTCAAGCCTTCGGAAGTCCTTGGTCATATCAACCGGGGGCTGATCAGTTGTAAGCTGGGTAAACACGTCACAATGGTCGGTGGAGTCATCGACGAGGAGACCGGTTTGTTGACCTATAGCATCGGCGGCCATCTGCCGTTGCCTGTGTTGTACACGCCTGACAGTGTTCGCTACCTCGAAGGGCGCGGTCTGCCGGTGGGGCTTTTCAATGAAGCCACCTATGAAGACCACGTGCTCGAGCTGCCACCGACGTTCAGCCTGACGCTGATGTCTGATGGCATTCTGGATCTTTTGCCAGAACCCACACTCAAAGAGAAAGAAGCTGCCTTGCCCCAACGGGTCAAGTCGGCGGGCGGCAGCCTGGATGGCCTGCGGCAGGTTTTTGGATTGGCCACGCTAGGGGAGATGCCGGATGATATCGCCTTGTTGGTGTTGAGCAGGAATCTTTAATGAGTACCGGTAGAATCCAGTTCGCCGAGCAGGATGGCACCTTCGTCCTGAAGTTCGTCGGTGAAGTTCGCCTGACCCTGTGTTCGGCGTTGGATGCGACTATTGAAAAGATCTTCACCGCGCTGAATTTCAACGCGATCGTGATCGATCTGACCGAAACCCGCAGCATCGACAGCACCACGCTGGGCCTGCTGGCCAAGCTGTCGATCCTGTCGCGGCAAAAGGTCGGCCTGCTGCCGACCGTGGTCACCACCCACGACGACATCACCCGTCTGTTGCAATCGATGGGTTTCGAGCAGGTGTTCAATATCGTCAACCATCCCGTGCCTTGCCCGGAATGCCTCGATGACCTGCCGGATCAGGATCAGTCGGAGGAAGTCGTGCGGATCAAGGTGCTGGAAGCGCACAAGATCCTCATGGGCCTGAACGACTCTAACCGCGAAGCCTTCCATGATCTGGTGAATGCCCTCGAAAGGCATTGATTCCCCAGCCATCA
>NZ_JALJDY010000018.1:0-76448 GCF_023242425.1 Pseudomonas sp. MWU12-2029
GCTCGACCACCTCGGCACCCCACAGGAACTGACCGATTACAGCGGCGAGATCGTCTGGTCAGCCAAATACAGCGCCTACGGCAAGGTCACCTCGCTGCAGCTGGCGACCGACGATTACCTCGACCAGCCGCTGCGCTTTCAGGGGCAGTACTTCGATGCGGAAAGCGGACTGCACTACAACCGGCACCGGTACTACGACCCGGACGTTGGACGGTACCTGACGCCGGATCCGGTGAAGCTGGCGGGTGGGTTGAATCAGTACCGGTACGTGCCGAATCCGACGGGGTGGGTGGATCCGTTGGGGTTGATGTCCAATTGTCCGCCGCCGAACAGGCCGGGGTGTTCGGTTCCGGATGGGGTGGGTGGTTCGATTGTTGACGAAGGTGAACCGCTGACTCCAAAGCCCAAATCTCGACCGGAAAATTTTGGTAATGACGAAAAGCTTGCCGGGCATTTTGAAAAGCATGGCGCCGAATTCAAGGCGATGACCAACGAGGAGTACTTGCTCATCGCACGAGGAGTAGTGAATCAAGGCACACGTGTGGAGTATTTATACAAAGGAGAGATGCGAGCAGGGTATATCCAATTGATGGGGAATAACCGGAAAGGTGAAGCGAAATTTGCTTTCGTGGGCACCAACACAAATGATGAAATTACGACTCTACACACCAAAAGTGGAAAAGAGTTTTGGCGGACAATCAACGGTAATGCACAAGATAAAACAGTGAGGCCTGCTCATGACTAAGACACACAAAGCATTGGTCGTCGAAATAGACCCGTTTGTAGAAGACGCTATTTTGCTGGTTGTTGAGGGAGTTGAGGTCAGGTGCTTCGCAAGCTACAGCCCCTCGAAAATTGAGGTCGGAAAAACTTACGAAGCTGAGTTCGAAATGGTGTTGTCTGATGAGGAATTTGTATCACCTACACAATGCGAAAAAATGCAGATCAAGATGCTCGGTAGTGGATTCCACTGTGAAGTTTATGGCTACCTGGATGGCGAGGTTTTCCGGTCGTTTGTTGATTTTATGGATCAGGATATCCACTACGAATACCCACATCTGAATGGGCAGTTCGTCAAAATTAACGCGGACAGGATTGACGTCTCGTTTGTTCAATAGCGAATGGAGGGGTTAGCCCGCTGCTCACTCCCTTAACGCTCTACATAGAATTTCCAATATTCAAAGAAACAAGTGCCCATCACTCATCATCATCAAAATCCTCATACTCAAGCTCCTCCCCCTCATCCTCCCAAAGCGGAACCGTCGCATCATCCATCAACGACCCCGGGTCTTCATTCCCCGGATCATTGATAAACGGCAACCCGCTCGGGCCTTTTTCTTCCTTGCCTTCGGTTTCGGGAGTCATGGTGCACCTCGGAAGCTCAGCGTGTAGACGTTCGAAAAGTATGGTCGCTAAACGTTCCGGCGCATTACGTGCGAACACAAAAAACCCGGCACAAGGCCGGGTTTCAGTAACTCCGCTTGCTCAGCGGTGACGATATTTGTGTTTGTGCTTGTGGCCGCCACCGGAATGCGATTTTCCGCCATCGCCTCCCAGGCTGTTGCCCACTGCACCACCTGCCGCGCCGCCGAGTCCGGCACCGACAGCCGAGCCGGTAGATCCACCGACGCTGTTGCCCAGCACTGAACCACCCGCTGCGCCAAGACCGCCGCCAATCGCGGCCTCCGTACGATTACGCTTGTTCGCTCCGACGGCACTGCCAGCCGCACCGCCAACGCCCGCCCCCACTGCGGCGCCGGTGCTGCCGCCGAGTTGTCCGCCGACTACGTTCCCCAGCACACCACCCAGACCACCGCCAACCGCCGCGGAACCATCGCCGGCAGCCATGGCGCCTTGCGCCACAAGCAACCCTAAAACCAACGCAGTTAAAGTCGATCGCATACAGACCTCGCAGGTCCCGGATCGGGACGGTACGCCCGGAAGGGGCTATACGGAATTGGAGGCGCATTCGGGAAAAACGTTCAGCAACGAAAAGGCCCGGCATAAAGCCGGGCCTTTTCAGACATGCATTCGCAATCAGTGACGCTTGTGACCTTTGGACAGGTTGCTGCCCACCGCGCCGCCCGCTGCGCCGCCCAGGCCGGCGCCGATGGTCGCGCCGTTCTTGCCACCCAGGCTATTGCCGATGATCGAACCGCCTGCCGCGCCTACACCGCCGCCAATGGCCGCTTTGGTGCGAGCACCTTTCTTCGCTGCCAACGCACCGCCAGCCGCACCGGCCAGGCCAGCGCCGATGGCCGCACCGCTGCTGCCGCCCATTTTCTGGCCGACCACATTACCCAGCGCGCCACCCAGGCCACCACCCAGTGCGGCGGTGCCATCACCGGCCATTGCACCTTGAGCGACCAGAAGCCCCAGAACCAGAGCAGGCAGAGTTAAACGCATGACGAAAACCTCAAAAGAAGGAAGAAAAAGGGCGCAGATTGAATGCTGTTACCGCGGCAATGTCCAGTGCCACAGCGCACTTGGCGCCGATTGGACAGCGATTTTGGAAAAGGTTTTATCGCAGGCAAAAAAAAGCCCGCTGGGGAGACGGGCTGGAGACTTGCTTTCTAACGGATGGCTTCACCCTACGTAGACCGGTGTGAAAAGTTTGTGAAAGAAACCGGACGATTCCGCAATTTTCGTAGGACGCTTCTCTAGAAAATCAGCAATCAAAAACCCCGCTCAATGGCGGGGTTCTGTGGCATCCGGATTACTTCCTGGAACGTGTCGTCACCTTGGGCAGAAATTTTGCTTTCGGCCCCTTGGGTGCTGTCGACTTGATCTTGCCGGTCTGCACCGGATCTTCGCCAAAGCCCGCCTGATACTCGGTCTGGCCACAGCGCACGCAATTGTTGAATGGAAATTCAGCCCCGTCGTCTTCGATGTACGGATCAGTCATCTCTTCACCCCTTTCAAAAGCGGGCCGATACCGGCAAGACCCTATTGCCTGAAAAAATATCGACCTCCAAGGCTTTTGAGACTAGCCGGTCATTCCTGGACTTGTGATTCATATCGCCCGAAGCCCGACGAATGGCCTACAGAAATTAAACACAATGTTCAGACCACTGGTCCTACGGAGCTAAAGATTCCCAACCACAGGCCGTTGTCCTTTTTCCTACGCAATGAATCTCAAGGAGAGAACATGGAAATCAAAGGATTCCCACCGATGCCTGTTGTAAAGCTCACGGACGAGCAGATCGCCGCTGGTAAAGCCGGGGCGGAAAAATTCAAGGAGAAGCTTGCCTCAGGCGAGATCGTCATCAAGCCGCTCGACGGACCTAGTCCTGTACAGCCTGGTAAACCTGGCGTCATCTACCATCCAGACCCGGTCCAGCCTGGCGGTACGCCGATGGTTGCAATCGATACCCCCCTGACCTACGACTCTAAAGGCACTGTCGTACTCAAACCACAGGGCTGATTGTCAGCAACGAGCCCATTCCGTTGAATGGGCTCACACACGCTAAACCAACGATCAACGCAACTTGACCGCCGTGCCGGTCGCGAACACTACAACCATGCCGCCCTTCCCCGCCGGCATGCTGATCTCGAAATCCACCCCGACCACCGCATCCGCCTGCAAGGCCCGCGCACGCTCCTTGATCTCGTCGGTCGCCTGAACACGCGCCTCCTTCAACGCCCGCTCCAGCGTCTGCGAACGTCCACCGAAAAAGTCCCGCATCCCGGCGAACATATCGCGAATCACATTCACGCCCTGCACCGACTCGGCACTGACAACGTCCAGATACGCCGTGATTTGTCGGCCTTCGATGGAGTGAGTGGTGGAAATGATCATGGAAGTCGTCCTTTTACATACAGATAAAACCGCGATTGTACTGCCCCGGCAAAGTGAAGCCGAACCCAACTCTGTGAGCAAAAAAATCCGGACACCAGAATGCACAAAACCCCTGGCTTCTCTCGAAACCAGGGGTTCTGTTTACATCGAATTTGGCGGTGAAGGAGAGATTCGAACTCTCGATACAGTTTCCTGTATACACACTTTCCAGGCGTGCTCCTTAAGCCACTCGGACACTTCACCGTATCTCTTCAAACATGTTCTGTCTGTCGAGGCGCGCTAATGTAGTCGAAAGCTTTTCTGATGGCAAACTTTTTTTCAGAATTTTCATGCGGTTAAGAGAAAAAGTCGTTTCTACTGTCGATGGGCCATGGCGATCCGGCCAATCTCGGGTGGGCGCAGCCCTTCTATATAGGCGCGCAGGCGTTTGTCGTGGGGCACGTTGCAGCGGATCAGCCGGTCAAGGGTGACCGGCGGGTCAGTCACAGTGCTTTACCTGACCGACGACGGTGGGTAACGTCTGCCCATCTTTCTTATAAGGAATTGCGCCATGAGCGACCTGATTGCCTACCACCTCGAAGACGGTATCGCGACCCTGACCCTGAGCAACGGCAAGGTCAACGCCATTTCCCCGGACGTGATCGCGGCCTTCAACGCGGCGCTGGATCAGGCGGTGGCGGATCGTGCAATCGTGATCATTACCGGCCAGCCGGGCATTCTGTCCGGCGGCTACGATTTGAAAGTGATGACCGCCGGCCCTAAAGAAGCCGTGTCCCTGGTGACTGCCGGCTCTACCCTGGCCCGCCGTCTGCTGTCGCACCCGTTCCCGGTGATCGTGGCCTGCCCGGGTCATGCCGTGGCCAAAGGTGCGTTCATTCTGTTGTCTGCCGACTATCGTATCGGCGTCGACGGCCCGTTCAGCATTGGTCTGAACGAAGTGCAGATCGGCATGACCATGCACCACGCCGGCATCGAACTGGCTCGTGATCGTCTGCGCCGCTCGGCCTTTCACCGTTCGGTGATCAACGGCGAGATGTTCGATCCGCAAAGCGCTGTGGATGCCGGTTTCCTCGACAAGGTGGTTTCTGCCGAAGAACTGCAAGGTGCCGCCCTCGCCGCCGCGCGTCAGTTGAAGAAGATCAACATGACCGCGCACAAGAACACCAAGCTCAAAGTACGCAAGGCGCTGCTGGAAACCCTGGATAACGCGATCATTCAGGATCAGGAGCACCTGGGCTGAGTCCTCTTCGCTGCGAAACAGAAAAGCCCGACCGTCGTGTCGGGCTTTTTCTTACGCGCGCGGTTTAAAACTCTTCGGCAGCTCTAGGACGCCTCTGACCGACAAGTCGGAAACATGCGCTTAAACATCGCCCATCTCCTGACTCTATAGCGGCAATTGCCGAAAACAGTGCACATCCGTACACTGCGCCACCTTTTGTCCCGGTGGGCCTGAAAATGCTGTTCGTGTTTCGTATGTTATTGATGGGCCTGCACTTTATGCTGGCGGGTGTGCTCGGGGTGATTCTCGGGCTGTGCCGGCCATTCAATCCGGACAACAGTCGTCTGTGTGCCCGTCTCTATGCCCTGCCGGCCATGTGCATTCTGCGCCTGCGAGTGAAGGCCGACGTCGGTCAGCTGATGAACAAGCCCGATAGCTGCGTGATCATCGCCAACCACCAGTCCAACTATGACCTGTTCGTGTTCGGCAACGTAGTGCCGCGACGGACCGTGTGCATCGGCAAAAAAAGCCTGAAATGGGTGCCGCTGTTTGGCCAGTTGTTCTGGCTGGCGGGAAATGTGTTGATCGATCGTGGGAACGCGCACAAGGCGCGCCAGTCGATGCTGACAACCACCGACACCTTGCAGCACAAAGACACCTCGATCTGGGTCTTCCCGGAAGGCACCCGAAACCTGGGCGAAGAACTGCTACCGTTCAAGAAAGGCGCGTTCCAGATGGCCATTGCCGCCGGTGTGCCGATCGTTCCAGTCTGCGTCAGCAGCTACATCAAGCACATGCGCCTGAACCGCTGGCGCAGCGGGAAAATTCTCATACGCTCGCTGCCGGCGATTCCTACTGCCGGCCTGACCATGGACGACATGCCCATGCTTATCAGCCAGTGCCGCGAGCAGATGCGCGAGTGCATCGATGCGATGGATCGGCAGCTTCAAGCTGCGTGAAAAAGAAACCCGCCCTGTGCGGGTTTTCTTTTGCCCGGTGAACTGTGCAGATTTCACTGACTCTCAAGCAACGACACGGCTAAGCTGAAGCCATGTCTCCCCTGCCATCTGCCAAGAAGAAGTGAACCACCACCATGGGTCGAGTTGTTGCTGCTGCGGTTTACAGCGCCGGTAAGAAAGTCACCAATATTTCCCTCGATGAAGGCGCCGCCTGGGCCGCCAAGACCGGGCACTTTGTCTGGATCGGCCTCGAAGAGCCGAACGCCCAGGAGCTGGCCAACCTGCAGCGCCAGTTCAACCTGCACGAACTGGCCATCGAGGATGCCCTGGAAAAACACAGCCGTCCGAAACTGGAAACCTTCGGCGACGCTCTGTTCATCGTCACCTACTCCCCCGTTCGCGAACACGGCATCCTGCAGTTCATCGAAACTCATATCTTCGCCGGCAAGGGCTACATCATCACTGCCCGCAATGGTCATTCAGCGTCCTACGCCCATGTCCGTCAGCGCTGTGAGGCGCGGCCGCTGTTGCTGGAACACGGGGAAGATTTCGTACTGTATGCGCTGCTGGATTTCGTGATCGAAAACTATCAGCCGGTGGGTGAAGCGATCCACGCCGAGATCGATGAACTGGAGCGCAACGTGTTGTGCAGCGCGCTGAATGAGCACGACATCCAGAAGCTTCATGGCCTGCGCCGCGATGTATTGCGCTTGCGTCGATACGCGGCGCCGATGGTGGAGATCGGCGAAGAGTTGCAGAAGCTGAGCTTCCCTTTCATCGACAAGAACATGCGCCCTTACTTCCGCGATGTGCAGATCCATGTCACACGGCAGATGGAAGACCTGACCACCCTGGCCGACATCGCGAGCCAGACCATCGAGATCGGTGTACTGCTGGAGGCGTCACGGCAAAGCGTGGTGCAGCGCAAGTTTGCGGCATGGGCGGCGATTCTGGCGTTCCCGACGGCGGTCGCCGGGATCTACGGGATGAACTTCCAGAACATGCCGGAGCTGAGCTGGCATTACGGCTATTTCGCCGTGCTGGGCTTTATCACCGTGGGTTGCGTGGGGTTGTGGGCGAGCTTCAAGAAATCAGGCTGGCTGTAAGGGAAAAAGCCCCCGTGCAGGACACGGGGGCTTTCGGATTCAAGCGGCGTCTGGCTTGTGCGCCACAAAACGCATCATCCATTCCGCCACCGTGGTGCCGTGGTGATCACTCTCAAGGCTGGCCACGCCCTTGCTGTAGATCTGCTCGCCCAGCGCTTCCTGACGCAGATCCAGCAGCGCCCGCGAGTAATCGTGAATGAATTCCGGATGCCCCTGGAAGCACAGCACCTGATCATTGATGTGATACGCGGCGAACGGGCAGAAATCGCTGGAAGCAATCACCGTGGCGTTCTCCGGCAGCGCCGTGACCTGATCCTGGTGGCTGATCAACAGCGTCAGCTCTTCACGCACCGGGCTCATCCACGGAGCCTTGGCCGCCAGCTTGTAGTTGTGGGTGCCGACGCCCCAGCCCTGGGTTGCACGCTCGCTCTTGCCGCCCAGCAGCAGCGCCAGCAGTTGATGGCCGAAGCACACGCCAAGCAGTTTGTCGCCGCGCTCATAGCGGATCAGCAGGTATTGCTTGAGGGTCTGGATCCACGGGTCGGTGCCGAACGAGTCGGCCTTGCTGCCCGTGATCAGGTACGCATCGAAAGTCAGGTCATCACTCGGATAGTCGCCCTGCATCACGTTGTACACCGTGAACTCGGCGGCAATGGGCTGTTGCGAGAACAGGCGCTGGAACATCTGCCCGTATCCCTGATATTCATCGACCAGTTCCGGACGCAGGATGTCGGTTTCCAGAATGCAGATGCGTAGCGACATAAAAAATTCCTGACACGTGATGGGAATAATGCACACCCCAGAGCCTGCCCTGAAACCACCCGGCAAGGCAAGCCCCGGAATGCTTCCCCGACCCGCTAGAACAGCTCGCCGCTGGCAGCCTTTTGCAGTAGCAGCGCTGGCGGTGCGAAACGCTCGCCGTACTGTTCAGCCAGGTACTGCGCCCGCGCGACAAAGTCTTTCACGCCATATTGATTGATGAACTGCAACGCACCACCCGTCCACGCCGCGAAACCGATGCCGAAGATCGAGCCGACGTTGGCGTCTGCCGTCGATGTCAGTACGCCCTCCTCCACACAGCGCACGGTCTCGATGGCTTGCACGAACAGCAACCGGTCACGTACATCCTTCGGCGAAATCTGTCCGTCGGCTTTCTCGAAACGGGTTTTCAGCTCGGGCCACAGGTGTTTCTGGCCGCCCGCCGGGTACTCGTAAAAACCGCCTCCTGCCGCCTTGCCCGGCCGCTTGTATTCGTTGAGCAGCAAGTCAATCACGGCGAACGCCGGGTGCTCAATCAGCGGTTTCCCTTCTGCTTGCAGGTCTTTGGCCGTTTGTTGACGGATATGGCTCATCAGGCTGAGGGAAACTTCGTCGGAGATCGCCAGCGGCCCGATGGGCATGCCGGCCTTGCGCGCTTCGGTCTCGATCATCGGCGCGCTGACGCCCTCACCCAGCATGGCGATGCCTTCGTTGGTGAAAGTGCCGAACACCCGCGAGGTAAAAAAGCCACGGCTGTCGTTGACCACAATCGGGGTTTTCTTGATTTGCAGGACGAAATCGAACCCGCGCGCGAGGGTTTCGTCGCTGGTTTGCGCGCCTTTGATGATTTCTACCAACGGCATTTTTTCCACCGGACTGAAGAAGTGCAGGCCGATGAACTTGCTCTGATCCGGCACCGCAGCCGCCAGGCCGGTGATTGGCAAGGTCGAGGTGTTTGAAGCGATCACCGCTTCAGCGCCAACCACCTGCTGCGCCGCTGCCGAGACTTTCGCCTTGAGCTCACGATCCTCGAAGACCGCCTCGATGATCAGATCGCAACCCGCCAGATCGGCGTCGCTTTCAGTGGTCCGGATACGCGCCAGCACCGCTTCACGCTGCTGGGCGGTCATCTGCCCGCGAGCGACTTTCTTGTCCAGCAGTGCCGCCGAATGCGCCTTGCCCTTTTCGGCAGCCGCGAGGTTGATGTCCTTGAGCACCACGTCGATTCCGGCCACCGCGCTGACGTAGGCGATTCCCGCGCCCATCATCCCGGCGCCGAGGACGCCCACGCGCTTCGTCACGTAAGGCGCAAAACCCTGCGGGCGCGAACCGCCGGCATTGATTTCATTGAGCTGGAACCAGAACGTGCCGATCAGGTTTTTCGAGATCTGCCCGGTGGTCAATTCAGTGAAATAACGGGTTTCGATCAGGTGCGCGGTATCGAAATCGACCTGTGCGCCTTCCACCGCCGCACACAGAATCTTCTCCGGCGCCGGTAACGTGCCCTGGGTCTTGGTGCGCAGGATCGACGGCGCAATTGCCAGCATCTGCGCGACTTTCGGGTTCGACGGCGTGCCGCCGGGAATCTGATAGCCCTTCACGTCCCAACGCTGCACGGCCGCAGAGTTGGCCAGAATCCAGGCCCGGGCCTTGGCCAGCAAATCATCGCGATCCGCCGCCAGCTCATCGATCAGACCCGCCTGCAACGCCTGCTGCGGGCGGACTTTCTTGCCTTCGAGCAGATACGGCAGGGCCTTTTCGATGCCGAGCATGCGCACCATGCGCACCACTCCGCCGCCGCCCGGCAACAGACCAAGGGTCATTTCCGGCAGGCCGAGTTGCACCGACGCATCGTCCAGCGCCACGCGGTGGTGGCAGGCCAGGCAGATTTCCCAGCCGCCGCCAAGCGCCGCACCGTTGATCGCCGCGACCACCGGTTTGCCGAGGGTTTCCAAAGTGCGCAACTGGCCCTTGAGGGTCAGCACCATGTCGTAGAAGGCCTTGGCTTCGGGCTTGCCGACCTTGATCAGTTCATTCAGGTCGCCGCCGGCGAAGAAGGTCTTTTTGGCCGACGTGATGATCACCCCGGCGATGTCATCTTTTTCCGCGAGCAGTCGGGCGACGCTTTCGGCCATGGCCTCGCGGTACACCGCGTTCATGGTGTTGGCGCTCTGGCCCGGCATGTCGATGGTCAGGAGAACGATGCCGTCCTGGCCTTTTTCGTAACGAATGGCTTGGGTCATGACAGGTTTCCTTGAAATCAGAGGCGTTCGATGATGGTGGCGATACCCATGCCGCCGCCGACGCACAGCGTCGCCAGGCCGTAGCGCAGGCGCCGGGCTTCCAGTTCATCGAGCAAGGTGCCGAGGATCGCGCAACCGGTGGCGCCCAGCGGATGGCCCATCGCAATCGAACCGCCATTGACGTTGACCTTTTCGGGATCGACGGCCATGTCCTTGATGAATTTCAGCACCACCGAGGCAAACGCTTCGTTGACCTCGAACAGGTCAATGTCTTCGACCCGCAGCCCGGCCTTGGCCAATGCCTTGCGGGTGGCCGGCGCCGGGCCGGTGAGCATGATGGTCGGGTCGGTACTGGTGACCGCCGTGGCAACGATTCGCGCCCGGGGTTGCAGGCCCAGCTCGCGCCCCTTGGCTTCGGAGCCGATCAGCATCAGCGCCGCGCCATCAACGATTCCCGAACTGTTGCCCGGTGTGTGCACATGGTTGATGCGCTCGACATGGCTGTAGACCCGCAGCGCCGTGGCGTCGAAGCCCATCTGGCCGATCATTTCGAAACTCGGCTTGAGCTTGCCCAGACCTTCGAGGGTCGACTCGGCGCGAATGAACTCATCGTGATCGAGCAGGATGATGCCGTTCTGATCCTGCACCGGTACCAACGATTTGTTGAACGAACCGTCCGCCCGGGCCCGGGCAGCTTTCTGTTGCGAGTGCAGCGCGTAGGCATCGACGTCCTGCCGGCTGAAGCCTTCAAGGGTGGCGATCAGGTCGGCACCGACGCCTTGAGGGGTGAAATGGCTGTGCAGGTTGGTCTGCGGGTCCAGCGCCCAGGCGCCGCCGTCGCTTCCCATCGGTACACGGGACATGGATTCGACACCACCGACCACCACCAGCTCTTCGAACCCGGAACGCACTTTCATCGCCCCCAGGTTTACCGCTTCCAGCCCCGAAGCGCAGAAGCGGTTGATCTGCACGCCTGCGACGCTGACGTCCCAATCGGCCACCTGCACGGCGGTCTTGGCGATGTCCGAGCCTTGATCGCCAATCGGCGTGACACAACCGAGCACCACGTCATCGACCTGGCTGGTGTCCAGCGCCGTGCGAACCTGCAGCGCGGTCAGCAACCCGGCCACCAGGTTCACCGGTTTGACGCTGTGCAGCGAACCGTCGGCCTTGCCTCTGCCACGGGGCGTGCGTAATGCGTCGAAAATCAAAGCTTGGGTCATGGCGTTCTCGAACCTGTGCGGTGAGTGAAATTCGTGCCTCCACTCTTGGCCGGGACGGTCACGGATTCAATGACCACAGCGCTCAATGACGTTGACGTGCACGCTCAGACGGACGGTCATTCCCGGCCAGGTTAACCGGTTCAGGTCACCGAGCTGTCTAGCAAAAGGGCGGCAAAGAAGCTGGCAATGGGCCTCATGCCTTTTTAATCGCGACTGGTAGCAAATACATATGAAATGGATCTAAGCCAAGCGTGACGCGGGCCCTAAGGTGAACATGTACGTCGTTGTCGTCGGGTTTTGCCGAGGCAGGCGTTCTTCAACAGGAAGTGCAGCGCTTGCCGTCATGGATATGCAGGCAGGCATCAGGAAATAACAAAAAAGGCGGTCAAGCCATGTTCAAACAACCGAAAGTTCGTCAAGCAGGGCTCATTCTTTTCGCCACGACGCTGTTGTTGATTCTGCCGAATCTGACCAAGGTCATCGGCTGACTCAAGCGGCAGGTATTGCTCATCGCCACTGAAAATTTGACTGGCCCGCTACCCGGGCCAGCGTGGCTGTGCCAACCTTTGCGCACTTCCACGACATGGACGGCGATCACTTGAAAACGCTCATTCTGTTCGGGGCCATGCTGCTGAGCCTGCCCCTGTCTGCCGCACAGCTGAACCTGGAGCTGGGCACGAACAGCCGCACCTGGCAGACCGAGGAACTGCTCAAGCATCCTCAGGTGCAAACCCTCTCGATCAAGAACGATGTGTCCTACAAGAAGGACATGACTTATCGCGCCGTGCCGATTGCCGCGCTGTTGACCGGCATCAAACCGGAAGATCACCTGCAAGCCGTAGCGCTGGACGGTTTTGCCGCAGAACTGTCCGCCGCGCCGCTACTGAACAACAAAGGCTCACGCGCCTGGCTGGCCATTGAAGATCCGGCCCACCCCTGGCCGCCGCTGTCGGAAGGCAAGCACAGCGCCGGGCCGTTCTATCTGGTGTGGACCGATCCGCAGGCCGGCAATATCAGCCCGGAACAATGGCCATTCGAAGTCGCCAGCATCAAGCGTATGGCGCCGGTGGCCGAGCGTTTCCCTGCCCTGCTGCCGGACCCTGCGTTGAAGGCCGATGACCCGGTGAACCAGGGTTTTGCGCTGTTCCAGAAGAACTGCCTGGCCTGTCACCGCCTGAATGGCGCCGGGGATGCGCAGTTCGGGCCGGACCTGAATATTCCGTACAACCCGACCGAGTACTTCGGCGCGGACTTCCTCAAGCGCTACATCCGCGATCCGCAGAGTCTGCGTCAGTGGCCGCAGGCGAAAATGCCGGGATTCTCCGCCGAAGTGTTGCCGGACGCGGATCTGCAGAAGCTGATCGGGTATTTGCAGCACATGGCCGGGCGCAAGGTTGCGCCCGCCAAGTAACCCGACTACATCGTTTACTGCTGCTGCACCGAGATGACTGGCGCTGGTGTCGGCGACACCAGCACTTTCGCGTGCATCTGCTCACTCCCGCCGCCCCGGCGCATGCCCCGTACCGGGCAGGCGTCGAGGTAATCCAGTCCCACCGCCAGTTTCAAATGCCGCTCCGGCCGCGCCAGTTCATTGGTCACGTCGAAGCTGTACCAGGCGTCATCGATCCAGGCCTCGGCCCAGGCGTGACTGGCCAGGTGTTCGCAATCCTCGCTGTACAGATAACCCGACACATAGCGCGACGGCACCCCGAGACTGCGCGCGCAGGCCAGAAAAGCGTGGGCGTGATCCTGGCAAACACCCGCCCGCCCGGCGAAGGCTTCGGCGGCGCTGGTGTCCACTTCAGTGGAGCCCGGCGTATAGGTCATGTGCTGGTTCAAGCCGTGCATCAGATCGATCAGCGCATTGCGGTCCCGTCGTTGCTTGCAGGACTTCTCGGCAAACGCCCGCAATGCCTCGTCAGCCTCGGTCAGCCGGGTAAAACGCAGGAAAGGCAGCGCCGACTGGCTCTCATGCTCCGCTTCGCGCAATTCGTCGATATCGACCTGTCCACGGGCGCCGATGATGATCGCTTCGTGGGGCTCGTCCATGGTCAGCACATGCAGGATGTTGCCGAACGGATCGAGCTGGGCGCGTACCGGGCGCGGCAGGTCGAGCTGCCAGCTCAGCACATGCTGACGCTCGCTGTCGTGGGGTGTCAGGCGCAGGTACTGGATGCTCGCCCGCACCTGATCTTCATAGTGATAGGTGGTCTCGTGGCTGATGGAAAGTCTCATGCGGCCTCCAGGTAGGAACTGTGAATGGCGTTGCCCAGCTGGCGCACCAGCGGGATGAACTCGGTGAGCCAGGCGTGCAGCCCTTCCTCGAGGATTTCGTGGATGCCGGTGTAGCGCAGGCGTGCGTCCATTTCCGCCGCCAGCCGTTGCGCCGGACGACCGTTGGCCCCCGGCAGTTGCGCCAGGATCTGGTCGATCTCTTCGGTGCAGGCCCGCAGCGAACGCGGCACGTCGGCGCGCAAAAGCAGCAGTTCGGCCACATGCCGGGCGCCGGGCGCGTCGCGATAGATTTCGGTGTAGGCCTCGAACGAGGACAAGGCCCGCAACAAGGCGCTCCACTGGTAATAGGCGTGGGCGGTGCCGTCGCTGACCGCTTCCGCCTGATCGCCGGCCATTTCGTAACGGGCGTCGAGCAGGCGCAAGGTGTTGTCGGCCCGCTCGATGAACGTGCCCAGGCGAATGAAACGGAACGCGTCGTTGCGCATGATGGTGCCGTAGGACGCGCCCCGGAACAGGTGCGAACGCTCCTTGATCCACTCGCAGAATCGGCTCATGCCATAACGGCTGAGGCCCTGATTGGCGATCCCGCGAATCTCCAGCCAGGTGGCGTTGATGTTCTCCCACATGTCGGCGGTGATACGCCCGCGCACCGCATGGGCGCTGGCCCGCGCTGCGCCGAGGCAGCTGTAGATGCTCGCCGGGTTGGCGGCGTCGAGGGCGAAGAAATGCAGCAATCGCTCGGCATGCAGTTCGCCGTGGCGTTCAAGGTAATCATCCAGGGTGCCGGTGATCATCAGCGGCATCGCCAGTTCGTGCAGACCGTCGCCACGGCCGTCCTGCGGCATCAGCGACAGCGAATAGCTGACATCGAGCATGCGGGCGAGGTTTTCCGCCCGCTCCAGGTAACGCGACATCCAGTACAGATTCGAGGCAGTTCTACTTAACATGGCAGGCTTCCTTCAATCCTCGACCACCCAGGTGTCCTTGGTTCCGCCGCCCTGGGATGAATTCACCACCAGAGAGCCTTCACGCAGGGCGACACGGGTCAAACCGCCGGGCACGACCCGGGTTTCGCGGCCGGACAATACGAACGGGCGCAGGTCGATATGGCGCGGCGCAATGCCGTTTTCGACAAAGGTCGGACAGGTCGACAGCGACAGCGTCGGTTGCGCGATGTACGCGTGGGGCTTGGCCTTGATCCGCTCGCGGAACGCATCGATTTCCGCGGTCGTCGCTGCCGGCCCCACGAGCATTCCGTAACCGCCGGAGCCCTGGGTTTCCTTGACCACCAGATCCGGAAGATTGGCCAGCACATGGGAAAGTTCAGACGGATTGCGGCATTGCCAGGTCGGCACGTTCTTCAGGATCGGCTCTTCATCGAGGTAGAAACGGATCATCTCGGTGACGAACGGATACACCGACTTGTCGTCCGCCACCCCGGTGCCGATGGCATTGGCCAGCACCACGTTGCCGGAGCGATAGGACGACAGCAGCCCCGGCACGCCGAGCATCGAATCCGGGCGGAACGCCAATGGATCAAGAAACGCGTCGTCGAGTCGGCGGTAGATCACGTCCACCGCTTTCGGGCCGTCAGTGGTGCGCATGAAGACTTTGTCGTCGCGTACGAACAAGTCGGCGCCTTCGACCAGTTCCACGCCCATTTCCCGCGCAAGGAACGCATGCTCGAAAAACGCGCTGTTGAACCGCCCCGGAGTCAGCACCACGACACTCGGGTCGTCGATCGGGCTTGAGCTTTTCAGGGTGTCGAGCAACAGGTTCGGATAATGGTCGATGGGCGCGATGCGCTGGGCTGCGAACAGCTCGGGGAACAGACGCATCATCATCTTGCGGTCTTCGAGCATGTAGCTCACGCCGCTGGGCGTGCGCAGGTTGTCCTCGAGCACGTAATAGGTGCCGTCGCCGTCGCGCACCAGATCGACGCCGGAGATGTGCGAATAGATATCGCGGTGCAGATCCAGCCCCTGCATCGCCAACTGGTATTGCTCGTTGGCCAGCACCTGCTCGGCGGGAATGATCCCGGCCTTGATGATGCGCTGCTCGTGGTAAAGGTCGGCGAGGAACATGTTCAGCGCCTTGACCCGCTGGATGCAGCCGCGCTCGACGATCCGCCACTCGCTGGCGGGAATGCTGCGCGGAATGGTGTCGAAGGGAATCAGGCGTTCTGTCCCTTGCTCGTCCCCGTAGAGCGTGAAAGTGATCCCGGCACGATGGAACAGCAGATCGGCCTCGCGTCGCCGCTGGGCCAGCAGTTCGTCAGGCGTGTCCGCCAGCCAGCGGGCAAACTCCCGGTAATGCGGGCGGACCTGGCCGCCGGCATCGTACATTTCATCAAAATAGGTGCGGATCATGCCGTACTCCTTGTCACCCCGGACCTACAGGCCTTCGCAAGGCCCGTGCCATCGGCATAAACGCTTTGATTTCAATCGGTTGGATATTCACGCCACACGCACCGCACCATTCCTGTGCGGCAAATGCCCCAACCTGATCGCCCCCGCTTCATTGCGACGCAGTCCTGTCGCCTATCACCAGCATAGTCAGAGTTGATTTCACTGCCCGGCGGCGCCTGCGGATAATCCGCACATCCGCTGCAAAACGTCCCTGACGACGCACGCAGCCCAACTGACATGGCTTGCCCCGGCAGCCCTCCCGGCCGTAACCCTGACCGGTTTCCTCTCCTTCCGGTCTTCCCTTTCAGCCACCTCTCCTGGTGGCTTTTTTTTGCGCAGGATTCTTGTTTCAGGGTTTTGCCGTGCAATGTTCAAGGTGCAGAAACGACAACGGCCGACCCGAAGGTCAGCCGTTGCTCGACGTGTTGCGAGGGTGATCAGTTCAAACGATGGCGGTTGCGCACCTCCTGCTTCACGCCCCAGCCTTCGATGATGCCGCCCAGAGGCTCGACCACTGCCGAAAAGCCCTGTTCGAAATCGCCTATGTCGTCGTAGGTTGCGTACATCACCTTGCTCAATTCCAGGGACCACGCGCCGTCGTCGCGCGCACTGACCTGGGCATTGATGGATTCACCGCGAAACTTGCCTGCCGCCCTGCGCGCCCGCTCCTCGTCCGGGAAAATGGCGTAGAACTCGATGGGATGGAATCGGGAAAAATCAAAACCGCCTTCTTTCATGCGGCGCAGCACGTTGCTGCTGATGTCTTCTTGATAGGCTGTGCTCATGAACGTCCCCCTCGCATAGATGGATAGACTTTCCGTATTCCCTGCGCATGGCCGAACGGCTCAGGCGTTACGGCAACCGTGTTGCCGACGGGAAACAAGCATGTAGCTGACAAGACCAGACCTTAGCGATCCGTTCGCTGATCTCGCTTGCAGAGTAGCCCCAAGATAGAGCCGCTGCCAAGGCCTGGTGCGTTACTGACAAGAAGATTTTCAGATGGGTGTGATGCTGCGGATTTCGATGCTGTTCTGGGTTTTCAGGCTTTTGGCGCCTGCATCGGAGGTGCGCCCTTCCAGATCGTTCAGATCCAGTGCGGCGGCGACAGGAAGGAGTCGTTCCTTGATCAGTCGTGCGGCCTCATCATCGCTGGGGCATTCCGCACGCTCGAAGACTTCATCGACAATTTCACCGTGATCATCCACGAAAGTGACTTTCCACTTTTGCATTGGAGCCTCCTCGAACAAACCCGCAAATGGGCTTACATCTATCTCGACTTTTGTCAGGATTGATCGTTCAAAAGCTTTACACCGATGAAACATGAAAAACCTTTCATCTACGGGAGCGAATCGCCCCGCTCCCGCAGTGATGACGGCCGAGTGATCAGTCGTTGCTTGGCTTGTTCACTGCTTGCAGCACGTATTGCGGCAAGGCGAAGGCGCCGATGTGGATTTCCGGGTTGTAGTAACGGGTGACGATGCCGCTGCCGATGAAGCGCTGTTGCAGGACTTCACGGCTCAGCTTGCGGTAGGCCGGATTGGTCGAACCCCAGGCGAAAGTCATCGAGCCGCCGATGTAGGTCGGCACGGCCGCCTGGTAGAAGTGCCAGTCCGGGAACAGGCTGCGCAGGCGACCGGCGGTGGTCTTCACTTCGTCGATCTGCATGAACGGCGTGCCGTTCTGGGTCACGAGGATGCCGCCCTCGTTCAGGCAGCGGTGGCAGGCCTGGTAGAAATTTTCCGAGAACAGCACTTCGCCCGGGCCGATCGGGTCGGTGGAGTCGGAAATGATCACGTCGAACTTTTCAGTGGTGGTGGCGACGAAACGCATGCCGTCATCGATCACCAGGTTCAGGCGTGGATCGTCGTAGGCGCCCTTGGAGTGGTTCGGCAGGAATTCCTTGCACATGTCGACCACGGTGCCGTCGATCTCGACCATGGTGATGTGCTCGACGCTGGCGTGTTTGGTCACTTCGCGCAGCATGCCGCCGTCGCCGCCGCCGATGATCAGTACGCGCTTGGCAGTGCCGTGGGCGAGGATCGGCACGTGGGTGAGCATTTCGTGGTAGATGAATTCATCGGCTTCGGTGGTCTGGATCACGCCGTCCAGCGCCATCACCCGGCCCATGCGCGGGTTCTGGAAGATCACCAGGTGCTGGTGCTCGGTGCGCACTTCGTGCAGCAGTTTTTCCATGCGAAAACGCTGGCCGTAGCCTTCGTAGAGGGTTTCCAGGTATTCGCTGGTCTTGGTGACGGTCATGGTGAAGTGCTCCGATGAATGCGCGGGCGCCAATCGTCAGGTTCGATTGCCCGGGAAAGGCGCGCATTCTACGTTGCCGAAGATGACAGGTCGAACCTCAGTTCATCGGCCCCGCGCAATCCATAGTGCGAACGGTCAGATCCGCACATTGCCCCGCGGCCCGGCGATCGCCCAGATGATCAGGCCCAGCACCGGCAGGAGGATGATCAACAGCACCCAGAGGATTTTCATCCCGGTCTCGGCACCGCTTTTCAGCACGTTGATGATCGCCCAGATGTCGAGGGCAAGAATGATCAGGCCGATCAGGCCGTTGAACGTGGAACCCATGGTGTCGCTCCAGAATAGTGGCATGCACTTTTAGGATAGACGGTCGCGCGCAGGGTTCCCTTTTATTGCGTTCAGACGTGAACGGCGACCTTCAAGGCTTCCAGCGACGGCGCGGCGGCAATGCCGACTTTGGCGCACAGTTCCAGCACGCGCGGCACGTCGTTGCCGTAGACCAGCACCACTTGCAGCTCGTCGTCGAGCAACTGGCTGAAGTTCATCAGCGTGTAACCGCCGTTTTCCTTGTTCAGGCTGCTCATCTGCACCTGGATGCGGTTGAGCGCGGTCAGCGCTTCGGTCTTGGCCAGTTGCTTGGGCTTGAGGTTGAACTCCACGCCCGGGCCGAACGACGCCACGATCTGCGCGAACAGATCGACGTAGGTGTCAGCCTGGAACAGCACGGTCTCCGGCAGACTGCCGACCACCACCCATTCGCCCAGCGGAATCGGGAAGGTGTCGTCGTAGTTGATGTCCGGATTGGCGGTCAGAAAAGCGTCGGCATCGGCGTAGGCCTGCGCCGCTTCATCAGCGACCTTCTGAATCTCGTCGTCGCCCATGCAGCCGGAGCTGATTTTGCTGATGAGTTCGGCGAGTGCGGCTTTCATGGGGGCGGATCCTGTGGCGAAGAGAATTTTGAGGGCGCGAAGGATAGCGCATTCTCGCCTTCGCCACAGAGCGGGTTCCGGCCCGACGGTTCAGCCCAGCAGTTTTTCCAGCTGCGCGGTGGTGTCCACAGCGCCCATGGTGCGGGCCGCGTCCAGCGCGGTGATGCCGTTGGCGTCCTTGGCTTTCGGGTCGGCGCCCTGGTCGATCAGGAACTCGACGATTTCAACACGGTTGAACATCGCTGCCATCATCAGCGCCGTACGGCCATCGAAAGAGGCGCCTTCAATCTGCGCGCCGCCGGCCACCAACGCCTTGACCACCGCCAGATCACCCTTGAACGCCGCGCCGGCAATCGGGCTCTGACCGTTGCCATTGCGTTGTTCCGGATCGGCCTTGTGCTTGAGCAGCACTTGCACCGCGTCCACGTGCCCGTAGTAGCTGGCGAGCATCAGCAGGGTGTCGCCCTTGCTGTTGGTCAGGTTCACCGGCAGACCGGCGGTGATCAGGCGGTCCAGCATCACCGCATCGCCTTCGCGCGCCTTGTTGAATACCTGCTCGGTGAATTCGGCAGCTTCTTCGGGGGTCATCTGGCGGCTTTGGTCGGACATGGGGCAACTCCACTTTCGGTCAATCGGAAAGCCGCTAGTTTCCCGAGCGCGGCGATAGCTGTCATCCCCTTTTTTCCAAGCTTCGCGATAGCCAATATCAATAACGGAACTTGCCTGCCTGGATGTCCGCCAGGATTTCATCCGTGACTTGCACGTAGGTTTCGGTGCCCGGCAACCAGGCATAGATCGGGTCATCGCCTGTCTGGCCGGGGTCGAAACCTTCGTTTTTCAGGCGCGTCTTCTGGTATTTGAAGGTGCCGGTGGTTTCCATTTTCACCTTGACCCGCAAAAACAACGGCACCGCATAGGCCGGCATGCGTTGACGGGCGAAGGCCAGCAGCTCGGTGAAGTCCAGGGTCGCCAGAGACTCGGCCGGGGTGATCGCCGCCATGCCGGCGCGACCGTTGGTGTCGGGGATTTCCACGCCATAGGCCACGGCTTCGGAAATGTGCGGATGCTGGAGCAGCAGGTTCTCGACCTCGGTGGTCGAGACGTTCTCGCCCTTCCAGCGGTACGTATCTCCAAGGCGATCGACAAACTGCGCATGGCCGAAACCGATGTTGCGCAGCAGATCACCGGTATTGAAGAAGCGGTCGCCCTGGGTGAACACGTCTAGCAGCACGACTTTCGCGGTTTTCTGCGGGTCGGTGTAGCCGTCCAGCGGCGCCTTGTCGTCGATCCGCGCCAGCAACAGGCCGCGCTCGCCCCGGCCGACCTTGCGCATGAACCCGTCGTCACCGCGAATCGGTTCGCCGCTGTCCTGATCGTAGGCGACCAGTTCCCAGGCCATCAGCGAGAAGCCGATGGTGTTGTCGAAATTGAGAATGTTGGTGAAGCCGATGTTGCCGTCGCTGGCCGCATACAGTTCGCAGATGTGATCCACCGCAAACCGGGTCTTGAACTCGGCCCAGGCACCGGGCCGCAAACCGTTGCCGATCATCTTGCGCACGTCATGGCGGCTATCATCGCTGCTGACCGGTTGATCCACCAGATAACGGCACAACTCGCCGACGTAGCCGATGGTAGTGGCGCGGTAGCGACGCACATCGCTCCAGAACTGCCGGGCGCTGAACTTGCGGCGAATCGCGAAACCCGACGCGCCATTGACCGCCGAGCCCCAGCACACGCAAAGCCCGGTGGCGTGATACAGCGGCAAGGTGCAATAGACGATGTCGTCCGGGCGCATGTCGAGGGCGATCATGCCGAAGCTCGCCGAGCTGCGCATCCAGCGGCCGTGCTTGAACACCCCGGCCTTGGGCAAGCCGGTGGTGCCGGAGGTGTAGATGTAGAAGCACGGGTCATCGAAGAAAATCTGTCGGCTGCTGGCCGGGTTGTCGCTCGATGCATCGGCACTGGCGCTGATCAGGTTGGTGTAACCCTCCGGGGCGATGCCCGGATGGCTGAACGTATCCTGATCGGCCACGAACCAGGTACGGGCCGACGCAATCGTCACTTGTTCGCGCACCGCCGCGAAGGCTGGCAGCAGTTCCTCGCCGACGACAATCGCCACCGGCGCCACCAGATTGATGCTGTGAATCAGCGTGTCGCGGGTCTGTGAGGTATTGAGCAGCGCGCTGACGGCGCCGACCTTGGCCAGCGCCAGAATCGTCACCAGCAGTTCCGGACGGTTCTCGATGAACACCGCCACCACATCGCCTTTGCCGATGCCCTGCCCGATCAGATAGTGGGCGATGCGGTTGGCCCACTGGTTGACCTGTGAATAACTCAGCACCACCTCGCCCGACAGCAGCGCGGGGCCGTCCGGATTGCGCAGGGTCGCTTGCTCGAATGTCCAGCCCAGGCCACAGGTTTGGGTCGGATCCTTGACGTTGGCCACCTTCATGCCTTTCACCACCCGAGGGATGGCTTTGGCGATCATCGGCAGTTTGCGGAGCATCATGCCCCAGGTAATCGTGTCGCTAGGCGCGTGACTCATGGCAGCTCCCGTTCGACCTTGACGTGCAGGCCGGATTTTTATTGTCGGGCAATCGAGTGAGGCAACCGGCGCTTCTCGAGCGAGGGTCGAGGCCGAAAATACGTCAGGGCTTCTCGGGCTGTACACGCGGTTTTTGCAATGTTTTGTATCCGCCAGCGCTACAAGGCGAAAGGTGATTGCGGCCGCAGGGAATGGTTCCATCGGATCGACAGCGATCCCGCAAAATGCAGGATGCACGATGGCCATTCATGCAGAATGCACGACGAGCTGAATTTGCATAATTTATAACTTGTTGATTTATAAGGAATTTATAAAAACAAAATACTGGCACAATCGCTGCAACCTCCTCCGCATGCTTGCCATTCAAGTGCATACGGAGCTGAAAGACATGAGCCTGATCCAAGAAAAATTTACCTCCCTGTTCTCCAACTTCGCAGTTACCACCCAACCGCGTCCCGATGGCGGGATCCTGCTGACGCTGAAGAGCGCCGACGGCAAAGTGTTCAAACGTGCCCTCACCTATCAGCAATTGCATGCCGGCGACCAACTGTCGTGGGCGATCAGCGCGATTCGCCGTGACCTGGCGGAACAGGCCAGCGAGCTGCCGCAGATCGGCATGCTGCAAAGCCAGCAGCGTTTTGCCCTGCCGACTTATCACTCGATGTAATACGAACACCCCATAAACAAACAGGCCGTGGAGCTTTCGCTTCACGGCCTGTTTTTTTTGCGCGTCGATGGGTGGAATCAGAACGCTTCCGGTTCGATCCCGGTAAAGCTGTCGACGGTCACATGCCCTTCCAGCTCACCGCCCTCGCGGGCCAGACCGCAGGTTTGCAGGCCGGCGGTCTGAGCGGCGTCGAGTTCTTGCACGATGTCGGACAGGAACAGGATTTCCTGCGGCTCGACCCCGATGGCCTGCTGAATATTGCTGTAGGACTGCGCTTCGCGCTTGGGGCCCGACGTGGTGTCGAAGTAACCGCTGAACAGCGGCGTCAGATCCCCGGCTTCCGAGCAGCCGAAGATCAGCTTCTGGGCCTGGATCGAGCCGGACGAGTAAACAAACAGTTGATACCCGGCCTGATGCCAGTGCTGGAGCGCTTCGACAGCGTCCGGATAAACATGGCCTTTCAACTGCCCGGCCTGATATCCCTGTTCCCAGACCATGCCCTGCAACGCTTTCGGCGGCGTGGCTTTGCGGTCTTCGGCGATCCAGGCCAGCAAAATTTCCACGACCCGTTCAACGTCGGCCTGCGGTTCGTTGCTGTCGCGACGCACGGCGTCCAGTTGCTCGGCGACATCGGCGCGCGTGGCGTTCTGGCGAACGAAGTCTGGCAGGTGTTTCGCCGCATACGGGAACAGCACGTCAAACACAAAACTCACCGCGCTGGTGGTGCCTTCGATATCGGTGAGGATGACCTTGATCGACATCGGCTCAGTCCTCCAGACGCGGGAAGCGACCGGCAATGTCTTCGCCGGTGAAATTGGCAACCCAGCCTTCAGGGTTGTTGAACAGGCGGATTGCGACAAAGTGCGGGTTCTCGCCCATGTCGAACCAGTGTTTAGTGCCCGCCGGCACCGAAATCAGGTCGTTCTTCTCGCACAGCACGGCGTAGACGTAATCGTCGATGTGCAGGGTAAACAGGCCACGGCCGGCAACGAAAAAGCGTACTTCGTCTTCACCATGGCGATGTTCTTCGAGGAACTTGGCACGCAGCTCGGCTTTTTGCGGGTGATCGCTGTTGAGGCTGACCACATCGACGGTGATGTAACCGCGCTCGGTCATCAGTTTGTCGATCTGTTCTTTATAGGCGCCGATCACTTCTTCCTGGCTGGCACCGGGCTGGATCTTCGCGGCGGCTTGCCAGCGGTCGAAGCGCACGCCCTGCTCGGCCAGGGTCGAGGCGATGTCTTCGAAATGGGTCAGCACCTTGTTCGGAATTTCAGGGCTGGAAACGTGATAGACGGACAGGCTGCTCATGGGGCAATTCCTCGGTATCGGCCTTGCCGTCCGGTTCTTCGAGACCGGTCGGGCACTGCATTCATCAGGCAAATGGGCTGGTTCTGGTGAAGTCAGCCTTGGCGGTTCATGACGCTGCGGGTCTTCAACTCGCATTCAAACAGGAATTCAAAGGCTTCGATCTGGCGCAACGCGTCACTCATCTGTGCGCCCCAGGTGTAGAGGCCGTGGCCGCGAATCAGATAACCGACGCAATCGGGATGGGCGTCGAGCCAAGGCTGCACCTTGGCGGCGAGGCGTGCAATGTCCTGATCGTTGTCGAAGATCGGCACGCGCACCCGGGATTCGTGGGTCGAAATGCCGCTGAAGGCTTTTTGCAGTTCGTAGTCTTCGAACTCGATGAAGTCTTCCGGCGTCAGGCGTGACAGCACCGTGGCGTTCACCGAGTGGGTGTGCAGCACGGCGCCGATCTCCGGGCGCCAGCTATAAAGCTGGGTGTGCAGCAGGGTTTCGGCGGACGGCTTTTTGCCCGGCTCCAGGCTGTTGCCGGACAGGTCGGTGGCCAACACATCGTCCAGACCCAACTGGCCCTTGTGCTTGCCGGACACGGTCAGCAGCGCTTCGCTCGGCGACAGGCGCGTCGAATAGTTGCTGCTGGTGGCCGGCGACCAGCCGCGACCATAAAGAAAACGCCCGGCATCGACGATTTGCTGGGCAAGCTGTTCACGGGTAAGGCTCATGGCCTGTCCTCTTGCATTCGAATGGCAATGATAACGGCAGCGGCGAGCGCTGCGAGACTGGCAATACTAAAGGTCAATGTCGCGCCGAGGGCATTCCAGCTGTAGCCGGAATACAACGCGCCGAGCGCACCGCCGGTGCCGGCCAGCGCCGCGTACAACGCCTGGCCCTGCCCTTGCTGACGGGCGCCGAAGCTACGTTGCACGAACGCGATGGCAGATGCATGAAAGCTGCCGAATGTCGCGGCGTGCAGCACCTGGGCAAACAGCAGCACCCAGAGGAATTCGGCGAACGAACCTAGCAGCAACCAGCGCAGCGCCGCCAGCAGAAAACTCGCCATCAGCACGCGGCGCAGGGAAAACCGCGCAAGGATCCGGCTCATGGCAATGAACATCAGCACTTCCGCCACCACGCCAACGGCCCAGAGCATGCCGATCACGCCACGGCTGTAACCCAGTCGTTCGAGGTGCAAGGTCAGAAAGGTGTAATACGGCCCGTGGCTCATCTGCATCAGCGCCACGCAACCGTAGAACGCCAGCACTCCGGGACTGCGCAACTGCTTGAGAAACCCCTCCCCCGTCGGCCGGTTGCCCTGCGGCGGCTGCGCGTTCGGCACCCACAAACTGCTGAGCACGATTCCGGCCATGATCAACACCAGCGCCGCCGGGTAGATGTCGAGGCTCAGCCATTCGAACAATCGCCCGAGCGCGACCACGGTGATGATGAAACCGATGGAGCCCCATAGGCGGATCTGGCTGTAACGAGAGGTCTGGCCCTGCAAATGTGCAAGCGTGATGACTTCGAACTGCGGCAACACCGCGTGCCAGAAGAACGCATGCAGCGCCATGACCATCGCCAGCCAGGCGTAAGTCTTGCTGACGAAAATCAACGAGAAGGTCAGCAGCGTGCACACCGCGCCGAAGCGCACGATGGCCAGGCGTTTGCCGGTGTAGTCACCAAGCCAGCCCCAGATGTTCGGCGCCACGCAGCGCATCAGCATCGGAATCGCCACCAGCTCGCCGATGCGCGCGGCGCTGAATCCAAGGTGATCGAAGTACAGCGCCAGAAACGGCGCCGTCGAACCGAGCAAGGCGAAATAGAACAGATAGAAACTGGACAGCCGCCAGTACGGGAGCGCCGCCACGGTCAGACCGCAGCGGCTGTGAGTTGACCCATCAGAGCTGGCCCAGAACCGGGGTCTTCACGCGCACATCGGCGTTCTGGCCACGGTGACGCAGCAGGTGATCCATCAGCACGATGGCCATCATCGCCTCGGCAATCGGCGTGGCGCGGATGCCGACGCACGGATCGTGACGGCCCTTGGTGATCACTTCGACCGGGTTGCCGTCGATGTCGATCGAACGGCCCGGGGTGGTGATGCTCGAGGTCGGTTTCAGCGCCAGATGGGCGACGATCGGCTGACCGGACGAGATGCCGCCGAGGATGCCGCCGGCGTTGTTGCTGAGGAAACCTTCCGGGGTCATTTCATCGCGGTGTTCGGTGCCACGCTGGGCGACCGAAGCGAAACCGGCGCCGATTTCCACACCTTTGACCGCGTTGATGCTCATCAGCGCGTGGGCCAGTTCGGCGTCAAGACGGTCGAAGATCGGCTCGCCCAGCCCCGGCATCACGCCTTCGGCGACCACGGTGATCTTGGCCCCGACCGAGTCCTGATCGCGGCGCAACTGGTCCATGTAGGCTTCCAGCTCCGGAACCTTGTCCGGGTCCGGGCTGAAGAAGGCGTTCTGCTCGACCGAGTCCCAGGTCTTGAACGGGATTTCGATCGGGCCGAGCTGGCTCATGTAGCCGCGAATGACGATGCCCTGGGTCGCCAGGTATTTCTTGGCAATCGCACCGGCGGCCACGCGCATGGCGGTTTCTCGCGCGGAGCTGCGACCGCCGCCGCGGTAATCACGCTCGCCGTATTTGTGGTGGTAGGTGTAGTCGGCGTGGGCCGGACGGAACAGATCCTTGATCGCCGAGTAGTCCTTCGACTTCTGGTCGGTGTTGCGGATCAGCAGGCCGATGGAGCAGCCGGTGGTGCGGCCCTCGAACACGCCGGAGAGGATTTCGACTTCGTCGGCTTCCTGACGCTGGGTGGTGTGGCGGCTGGTGCCCGGCTTGCGGCGATCGAGGTCGCGCTGCAGGTCCTCAAGGGAGATCTCCAGGCCCGGCGGGCAGCCGTCGACAATGGCGACCAACGCCGGACCATGGCTTTCGCCCGCGGTGGTGACAGTGAACAACTTGCCGTAGGTATTGCCGGACATGCAGGACGCTCCGTGAAATCAAACCCAAATTCATGATGCGCGCCAGTATACGCAGGCTAACCGAGTAGTTCATCCTCGAACCTTGGCGGTGTTGGTGAGTCCAACCGGCACCTTTGCAAATGATGGCGTGATGATGCTGCGAGTTTTGATCTTGAGCCTTACCCTGTTTACTGGCTACGTCCAGGCAACTGTCCTGCAACGTCCGGTCACTCTGGACACCGGCAGCGGCGAACTTTTCGGCTCGCTGTTGCTGCCAAAGTCTGACAACCCGGTGCCGGTTGTCCTCATTCTTTCTGGCTCGGGTCCTACGGATCGTGACGGAAACAACCCCGACGGCGGGCGCAACGACAGCCTCAAGCGGCTGGCCTGGGTGCTGGCCAAACACAATATCGCCAGCGTGCGTTTCGACAAGCGCGGGGTGGCCGCGAGCCTGGCCGCGACACCGGATGAGCGCAATCTGTCGGTGGACGCCTACGTGGCGGACGCCGTGGCCTGGGGCCAGAAGCTCAAGGCTGATCCGCGTTTCGGCCCGTTGATCCTGCTCGGCCACAGCGAGGGCGCACTGATTGCCAGCCTGGCCGCACCGAAAGTCGACGCCGCCGCAGTCATTTCGCTGTCCGGCACCGCCCGACCGATCGATCAGGTCTTGCGCCGGCAACTGGCCCGCAGCCTGCCGCCACCGTTGATGCTGCGCAGCAATGAACTGCTCGACAGCCTCAAGGCCGGCCACACCGATGACAATGTTCCACCGCCGTTGCAGGCAATTTTCCGCCCGAGCGTGCAGCCGTATCTGATTTCGCTGTTCCGGCAGGATCCGTCCGCCGCCTTCGCTCACCTGAAAATGCCGGCCCTGATCGTCCAGGGCAGCAACGACATTCAGGTGCAGGTCGATGACGCCAACCTGCTCAAGGCGGCAAAACCCGACGCGACCCTGGCATTGATCGAAGGCATGAACCACGTGATGCGCATTGTGCCCAACGACGTGAAGCGGCAAATGGCCTCCTACAAGGACCCGAATTTGCCCCTGGCGGCGGAACTGGGGACCCGGATCCTCGAATTTATTGACGGACTTCGCACCCGTTAAGGTCTTTTCACCCTCCAGTCCTGAAAAAAACGGCCGATAAGCCTTTGTCGCCAGCGTACTGGCTGGCGACAAGCAGCTTGGACAGGATCTCGCCGTTATGACTGATACCCAGACTTCACCCGACACCACCGCTGAAAAAGACGCACCGCCAGCGGTCGAGCTGCCATGGGCGGATGTCCACGTCGAGCACCACAAGATGCTCCGCCTGGCGCCGTTGCAGACCGATCGCAACACCGGCGGGCGGCCGTTGCGCTTCGTCGAATTCGGTTACGCCGAGCGCAACAGCAAAGAACACAGCCTGATGCGCATGTCGATCAAACTACCCGCGCATCGTGTGCGCAAAGAGCAGAACCAGCTCGACGTATGGGTCGACCACAAGACCAAACGCGTGCACTTCGGCCCGGACAGCGGCTTGCAGATCGAACCGCTGAACCGTGGCATCGGCCGTTTCATGGCCGCCCAGGGCATCAACTGGGCGAAAAAACGCTGGCCCACCTACACCGTCGACGGCATGGACTTGAACAACAAGGACGCGCTGAACGAAGACACCCGCCTGCGCCGCGATCACTTTCTGCGCGTGCATGGCTTTGATGTGGTGTACGCCGACGCCCAGCATTTGAAGGGCAGCGTCAAGGAAGTCCAGGTCGGGGATTTGCTGGGCGACTGGAACAGTGAAAAGCTGCAGATCGTCGAGATTCTCGAAGCTGCGCAGATGTTGCAGCAGGCCGAGCAGAACCTGGCCGAGCAGGAAGTGAAGCTGAAGAAACAGGAAGACAAGGTCAGCAAGTTCAAGCGTGAAGACGCGGGTTTGCGCTTCACCATTACGTGTCTGGTGGCGTTTGCGGTGTTTCAGGCTGGGTTGCTGATCTGGATTGCCACGCACCGCTAAGCCAATGATCGTTCCCACCGAGGTGGGAACGATCGGTTCAGGTCAGACGCGGGAAGCGAACAGCGCCTGATGATCGCGGCACTGTTCAGCAGTCAGCATGAACACGCCATGCCCGCCACGCTGGAATTCCAGCCAGGCGAAATCGACTTCCGGGTACAGCGCTTCGACGTGTACCTGGCTGTTGCCCACCTCGACGATCAGCAAACCTTTCTCGGTCAGGTGATCTGCCGCTTCGGCGAGCATCCGGCGCACCAGATTCAAACCATCGTCCCCACAGGCCAGGCCCAGCTCGGGTTCGTGCTGGTATTCGTCCGGCATGTCGGCGAAATCTTCCGCATCGACGTAGGGCGGGTTCGACACGATCAGGTCGAAACGTTGACCCGGCAGGCCATCAAAACCATCGCCCTGCACAGTGAACACGCGCTCATCGACGCCATGGCGCTCGATGTTCTGGTTCGCCACTTCCAGGGCTTCGAACGACAGGTCCGCCAGCACCACTTCGGCGTTCTGGAACTCGTAGGCGCAGGCGATGCCGATGCAGCCGGAGCCGGTGCACAGGTCGAGAATCCGCGCCGGTTCGTCGCCGATCCACGGTGCAAAACGGTTTTCGATCAACTCGCCAATCGGCGAACGCGGGATCAGCACACGCTCATCGACGATGAACGACATGCCGCAGAACCACGCCTCACCCAACAGGTAAGCGGTCGGAATGCGTTCTTCGATGCGGCGCTTGAGCAGGCGTTGCAGGTTGACCAGTTCGTCGTCTTCCAGCGCGCAGTCCAGATAGCTGTCGGCGATTTCCCATGGCAGGTGCAAGGCGCCGAGCACTAGCTGCCGGGCTTCGTCCCAGGCATTGTCGGTGCCATGGCCGAAAAACAGATCCTCCCCATGGAAGCGGCTGACGGCCCAACGGATGTGGTCGCGCAGGGTACGAAGTCGGGAAGTGATCACGGGGCAGAACTCCAGAAAAAACGACTGGCGATTCTACCAGCCAAAACGCGCCACGACGACGCAGGAAAAATCCCGGGGCGACGGTAGGAGTGTTCCGAATTCCTTATCGGCTATTGAACAGAACGTGTAACTTGACGAGGCTGCAGGCCAGTAACGACGGTGCCTACGATGGTAGCGATTCACAGAACCGCTCAGCCAGAGGACAATGTCGCAAAAGCCCCACCCCAAGGAGCCCCAGAATGTCCGTTCCAAAAACGATGTTTCAACTCAGCGGTCGCGGTTACGCAGCGGCCACGTTGAGCCATGCCACCGTGGTCATCATCGATGCCCAGAAAGAGTACCTCAGCGGCCCGCTGGCCCTGAGCGGCATGGACGCGGCTGTCGCGAACATCAAACAACTGGTTGCCGCCGCCCGCGCAGCCGGCCGTCCGATCGTGCACGTACGCCACCTCGGCACCGTCGGCGGTCTGTTCGACCCGCAGGGCGAACGCGGCGAATTCATCCCCGGCCTGGAACCCCAGGGCGATGAAACCATCATCGGCAAACTGCTGCCGAGCGCTTTCCACGGCACCGAACTCTACGATCGTCTGCAAACCCTCGGCTCGCTCGACCTGATCGTCTGCGGTTTCATGAGCCACTCCAGCGTCAGCACCACCGTACGTGCCGCGAAAAACCTGGGTTTCCGTTGCACCCTGGTCGAAGACGCCTGCGCCACCCGTGATCTGCCGTTCAAGGGCCGCGTGCTCAATGCCGAACAGGTTCAGGAGGCGGAAATGGCGATCATGGCCGACAACTTCGCCACCCTCGCGCTGACCCAGGATCTGATCTGATCGAGCGTAAATGAGCGGCTCAACCCGCCGCTCATCCGCAAAAGCCTCGCATTTGCTTCAATTACCCTAGCCTCAGGAACAACCCGGTCAACTCCCGGTCGAAGGGCCGATACCCATTGAGGAAGGTCGGAATGAAGTTATCCGATGGATTTGACGCACGCCGCTTGCGGCCCAAAGGCCAAAGCAACTGGCGTTTTCGATTCGGCGCAGCGATCGCCGCCATTCTGGCGACGTTCGGTGTGCTGTTGGCGATGGCCGGGGCTGCCAGCCTGATCGGGCATCCGCCGGCACTCGGCGACTTGAATGCGACGCCGATGGGCTCGGCGATCATTCTGGCCGTCGGCCTGTTGTTCCTGTATTTCGGCGTGGCCCTGTGGCGTCGTTGCCGGCGGCGCGCACGGCAATCGCGGGAACTGAACATGTCCCCGCACCTGATGAAAAAACACGACTGAATCGACGGCCTGGCTTTTTGCCGGGCCGTTTTGTGTCTGTTTGGGTAAACTGGCCGCCCTTCGCGGAGGCTGATATGCAAGACGACGATTTTTCCCTGTTCAAAAGTGCGATCCAAGGCGTCAAGCCGATCAAGCACGACCGCGCCGACACCGGCAAACCCAAGACTGACCGCGCACAAATCGCCAAGCTGCGCCAGTCCGCGACCATCCGCACCGAAACCACCACCGTTGACGGTCTGTCCGATCAGTTCGTGATCGACGTCGGGCCGGAAGACGAACTGATGTGGGCCCGCGACGGCGTGCAGGAAAGCCAGATGCGCAAGCTCAAGGTCGGGCAGATCCCGTTCGAGGGCAGCCTCGACCTGCACGGCATGAGCGTCGAAAAGGCCCGGGAAACCCTCTGGGCGTTTCTGGCCGAAGCGACCAAGTTCGAAATCCGCTGCGTGCGCGTCACCCACGGCAAGGCTGTGCGACTGGATGGCAAGCGGCCGATGATCAAGAGCCACGTCAACACCTGGCTGCGCCAGCATCCGCAAGTGCTCGGTTTCTGCTCGTGCCAGGCCAGACACGGCGGTGCCGGCGCGGTTTACGTGATGCTCAAACGCACCATGATGGAAGGCCGCGACGAATAATCCCGTCACACCGAACTTGCAGGGTCGTGTCCGCCGCCGTACCCTTGCCCTTTGCGAAAATCCCCACAGGTAGTTTCATGTCCCTGGAACAGAATTACACCGCAATGTGAAGAAGGGTACAGTCGGTAGTTAGGGCTAATAAAATCTAATAGTTAGCCCCAAGCGTAACTCGGGATTAAGCGCTCCAACACAGCTATTGGTACAAGAATTGGTACGAGATGGACGTCAAAACCATAGTGAAATCCTCGCATCGCGCACGACGATTCGAGGATTTTTTATTGCTGAATGGCGGCGTGACTGTGTACATCTGACACAAGCAGCCAATAACATTACTAAGCTCATGTACTTGTTTTTCAGAAAATCATCATGGGGTTAAGAGCAATGCAGCTTAATTCATCTTCTACCATTAATCGATTTTCTTTAAGATTTTTTTTGATCTTAATTTTCTTTACAAGTTCATTTTCCACTTGCAGCAGCGCTGCAACAGAAAAAGAAAAACTAGAACTATCTAATTACAAAGAGATTACTCAGATCCGTCTAGACACCACTCGCGACCTTATTCAAAAAGACATCCAAGCTATTAACTCCCGCCTTGATATTCAAGATAAGAAACTTGACACCCAAAACTCGCATATAGACCAGAGTCTTAATCTCTTAGGAATAATTTTATCTGCATTAGGAGTAGCACTTCCATTAGCCGGCTTAGCTGGTTATTTTACGGTATCGCGAAAAGCTCAAAGGGAGGCGCAGGTGGAAGCTCAAAAAGAGGCTAAAGCTACGGCCAATCTTTGGTTTGGAAATAATGCCAATGAACTGCGAAATCGCTTGGATGAGTTGCAATTAAAACTGCAACAACTCGAAGGGCAGGCAGAGGCTGACATTAGCTCGCATATCCAGCGCGTACAAGATGGTGCAGATTTAGCGATCAAAGAAATACAAATTTCAGTTACTGCTCCACATAGTAACAAATCTAATATTTCTGAGAAAGCTTCGACAGCTCTCACTAAAGCGGCAATAGCGGCAAAAAACAAACCAGAATCGGAATACACTTTTAAAGACTGGAACAATCGTGCATTCGATGCATATAGGAAGGACGATAAAGAACGGGCCGCGCTATTTTGGCGCGACGCAGCGAACGATAGCTCTGCGTCTGCTGAAGAGGTGGCATTAGCCCTATTTAATGCCGGCTCGGCATTGTCTGACTTGAACCGTTACGAACAAGCAATTGAAATCTTTGACGAAGTTATTAGGCGCTTTGAAAAATCCAACAGCAAGTCATTGAAAGAACGAGTCGCAAGCGCACTAAACGGCAAAGCAAGCTGCCTTAGTTTTCTTGACCGAAACAATGAAGCCATTTTGCTTTTGGACAAAATCATTGAAAACCTAAAAGACAACGAAGAACTTTCAAATAGCGAAGATATGGCGCTTGCAATCACCAACAAAATCATCAACCTATCAATTAAAAAACAAAATTCGGAAGCGCTTAAACTATGCGATGATTTTATTAAACGATTTGATAAAACCACCGACGAGCGCATCGCGGGCCATCTCATCACTGTACGAAGCCGTAAAATCGCATTATTGTGGCCGCTCAATAAAATAGAAGAAGCAAAAACGCTCTACGAAAAGACGCTCGAACAATACGGCAACCTTGAAGATCTAGATATCAAGCAAGAAATTGCAAAGATGAAAAATACTATGGGCTTTGTTTTGCTATGCCAAGCAAAAGAAAAATGGCCCGACAGTCAATTTCGAAACAACAACCTAAAAAGAGCAATGGTTCTTTTTGAGGAAGCAATTCTCGAGTTCCCTGGAAAATACGTTATTTTGGGCAATCAAGCTTACTGTGGTTTTCTTTTAGGAGAAACTGATGATTCGGCTCTGGCGAAATTAAAATATGCATTAAGCTTAGGTGGGCAAGACTTATATACTGAAACTCAGAAAGACCTTAAAATAAACCCCGTACCTGAAAAAGATAATTTTTTCCAAACTTTATTAGATAAAGCATGGATTGAGGTCCAGTCTTTCAAAAAAACCAAAGAGTAAGCCGCGGGTAGACTTTTTTGATTGATGCCCGTCTTGGGCGAGAAGCAAGCATTGGGTAGTTCCGAAGATGGATTGGGCATAGCCGACGACATGCATCCCCGGACTACCTGGCTTAATGTTGTGTTTCACATTGCTCTGTAGCAATTTTTAAGCATTTCGTGATTACTGCCTACCAATAGCACTACCAGTACTATGCTTGTTCTTTTCTCGAAAGGAGTCGGCGCCATGGCAGACGAGTATTCTTTATCGGACGTGCTGGAAAGGATGTACGTGAATCAACTCGCGCTGAAGGCCGCCCTAATGGAGCTGACACTCAATGCCGAAGAGCAAGGTTTGTCCCGGCTTGGGGAAAACGTTCGCGGGGCATTGTGGGCTATTGGAGAGAACGCTGGCCATATTAAGCAAGGATTGGCCAGGTTGAAGGAAAAAAGACCGATTAGAGTCGAATCGGGAACTGTCACTTATAATCTGTAATGGATCGCGACAGCGGGGAGAGGGCGTTATGAGGCACTGCTCAAGCCCACAAGAGGTGATAGCTGCAATCTGCGAAATGAACGCTGTAAGGATCGACATTGATGGTATAGATGGTTCTGATAAGTCAACGCTCGCCGGAGAGATTTCGAAAGCTCTTGCTCTTCCCTGCATCAGTTTAGACGCCTTCCTCAAAGAGGACCCGGACAAGTAATTATGTGGAACTGAGAGCAGCGCTGGAAGGCCTGGATGACTATGTGGTGGAAGGAATTTACCTGATTCAGGTATTGCAAAAAATTCAGCTCACGCCAAGAGAGCGTCGGAATCAAGGGCGTTGATGTATTCGCGTAGTGTCATGGTTAGCTCCTTCTAACCAAATTAACCTATAAGGTTATTTTTCAACACCAAAGAGGGAATTCACCAATAAGGTTAATCGCGCCACAATCGATCGATGAAAATCTCAGAAACTCGCCTTCAAAATTTCCGAAGAGTCCTAGCTGAAAAAAGCTTAGGTTGACCGACATCGCGGATCTTTTGGGTAAAACGCCTGCCCAAGTGAGCGCGTTTGGAGGAAAGAACCCCACGAAGGGGATCGGTGATCAAATTGCCCGGGAAATTGAGAAAGCGCTTGATCTGCACAGCGGCTATCTGGATATGCCTTACGGATTAGGTGAGTTCAACAACGCTACGATACTCAGCCATACAGAACGTAAGCTACCGGTGATTAGCTCGATTGCAGCAGGAGTATGGTGTGAAGGTCACGGCAGTTTCGACTCAAGAGACGCGGAAGAGTGGATCGATGCTCCTGGCCCAGTAGGTCCACGCGCATTCATACTCCGGGTTGAAGGTGTGAGCATGGAGCCGAAATTTACAGAGGGAGATAAAATCGTTATAGACCCCTCGCTCGAAGCATTACCAGGGCACTTTGTCGCAGCTAAAAGAAGTAGAGATCAAGCAGCCACGTTGAAACAACTAAAACAGGAAGGAAACGAACAATATCTTTATGCACCTAATCCAGACTGGCCTGATCGAATAATTCAAATGAGTGAAGAGTGGAGCATTTGTGGAAGAGCTCGCTGGAAAATCACCGAGTTATAATTTCTCCTGATCTACCAACTCTTTAATCCGTAGCGTGGTAGAGACACCTGAAGTATATGCAATCTTCACAACCCCTATAAATCTCGAAATATCTGAAAGTCTGCGGCACTTCTGTCTATTGATATTTTTATTATCAGGAAAAAAATGATAATGAGGTTTAATCAAGGACGCATAAAATATCGAAGCATCTTTCTTTTCGAAGCAAAAATCCGCTCGCCGCCTTACCCTTGACATTCTTTTAGGAAAACTATCAATTGGTCTATTAACCCCCTTATTTATCTTTACCACCGCATCTGAGTCCACCCCCACAATCAAAATATCGCAAAATTCACGACATTTATTTAAGTAATTAGCATGCCCTTCGTGAAACAAATCAAACACACCAGAAGTATAGCCGATACGTAAACTCGGCCGCCTCTCAATTAGAGCCTCAACTTCTTCATAGATAGATTCTATTTCCATCTTCCGAGCATCGCCCCCAACTTTATAACATCCATCAAACGATGAACCCCAACATAAACCTCCAAACTTTCAGATCGACCTTTCAATTCATTACGGATTGCGCCCAAAGTATATTCTATAGCCTCAGCTCGAGCAGCGTTCCCCTTCCCCAACCCGAATACAGGAATAAATACTGTTTTAAATCCATGAGTTATGCAGTGATTCACTGAGAATTTAACTATATCTTGAATTGCTGTTTTTTCGATAAAAGCTATACCAGTATCATTTTTTTTAATCGCTATCGCGAAAATTATTTGCTTAATCCCATATCTTACCGCCTCAAAAGGCTCTTCACATACGATACACAGACCTAAATTAAAATCTCTCTTTTTGCCATTTTTATCCTTCCAAGCTCTCATCCATTCTTCGAGATTGTCATGAGAAACCGCATTTAAATTATCCCTGCTAGCAGCCATAGACCTTAGTCTTGCTGAAACGGAGACGTCCTTAAGTCCACCCAATTCAAAGTCAGTATTTTCCGACGTGACCACAACATCGACGCCACTGATAAAATTAATACTTCCACAATAACAATATACCCTTGATGCTGACACGTTCGCAGCAGTTGAAATCCATTTATCATTGATAAGCTTTTCTTGATCTGGCTGCTTAGATTCAAAACATGCCCAAACCCAAAATCCGACTCCGGCCAAAACTAAAAAACAACCAGCAATCACCGAAAAATCCAGACCACTATCCTGTGCCTTAGGACCTAGAATCGCCAAACCAAAAACATTATCCACGAGAATTTCTTGCCAAGAAACTGACAAGAGACTACCACCAATCAAAAGAGTTGAGGCAGCTGCCTTCGCTGGTGTACTCTTCTTCCTCCAGCGCTCGGCTAGTCTTACAAAATATTCAAACAGAACAAACACTAAAAACTCATTCTTGATCATGCTAAAACTCGATAAAAAAATAGTAATTACCGGCTTTCATGGCACCTCAAGCGAGTACGCAAGCCGGATAACTGATGAAAATTTCATAATCCAGTACGGGCCCGAGGACTGGCTAGGGCACGGTGCTTACTTCTTCATCGATGGTATATCCTGCCCCATACAGAGCGCTAACGAGTGGGCAAAAAACACGTATAAAAACCATGCCACAAGCGTTATCAGATCCACGATTGAAGTTAGCGAAAGCAGTATATTAGACCTGAGAAAAATAGAAAACCTAAAAAGATACAACCTTATTAGGGAGCAGAAAATTCAAGAATTTTATTCAACGCTCGCGTCTAGAAGAGATCTCGGTATAAAAAAAAGAAAGGACATAAGAGTTGATGATCGAATAATTACCAACCTGGTGGTTAGGCAACTAAACACGAGCGTTCTCATTCACAATGTATACATCAAAACTGGACAACAGAGAGAGCTTGTATTGGAGTCGAGCTACCCAAACGCGACTGTCTGCAGCGTCAATGACATTAATCTGATCGTCCGCAATGAACGCATAGAAGATGCATAGGCAAAAATTCTGTGCTTGCAAAGGACTGACAACTTAACCTTAAAGGTTAAGTTTACCTCACTCTTCACCACAGAGCGAGGCTAAACCATGCACACCACAGCTACCCTGCACGTTCACCCGGCCGCTGCTAACCCCTTTCAAATCTTCGAGATTCGCCGCCTAGCACCGCGAGTGCGGCTGTGTGTTTGTCACTACCGAAACGAAGCTGAAAGCAAGCGCCGCTCCCGTTCCGTTCGTTCCGAACGGCGGAGGGTACGCAGCATGGTCAAATACAAAATTGATAACCGCACCCTGGAGTTACTCAATGCCCAAGTAAACCTGACGGAGACTTTCAACCACGTTCTACGAACCGCGCCCACGCGCGAATGTCTGGCGTTTCGCCTCAAGGTCGAACGTGGCATCTTGGAAAGCACCTTCGTCGTGGAGCTGGGCAGCGAACGCCACACGCTGACCCTGCAGAACGACAAGAAGATGCACCTCAAGCTAACCGATTTCATCGAAGAGATCGCCAACGGTCCGTTCGACGCCAGCAATACCACCGACCTGCTGCCCCGTCCCCACGCCAGCCGCGAATACGGCCGCTTCGAGGTCTCGGACAAACAAGGCGTGCTGGAACTAGTACGCACCGGCATCGTGCTGAGCCTCGACATGGGCTTTCGACTACCCCCCACAGATTGCGCTGCACCGCACACAATCGCGCTCAGGTGTCACCACCATCCTGAGCATCGGCAACACAAGCCCGCGCACCCGCTGCTTCACCGTGTACGGCAGCGATTTCGAGATCTACGGCAAGGTCACCGAGTCCATCAACCACCTCGCTGCAGCGGCCACCCCAGCTGCACACGCGGCATGAGGGGGCGCCATGGAACGCACCCTCGCCCAGGCCGCAACTCAACTCGGCCTAACCCGGCCCAAGCTCATCGCACGCATGCGGGAAAAAGGGTTGCTCACCGAGCAGAACCTGCCGGCTTACCCCAACCGTAACCGCGACTACCTGCGGATCAAGGACGGCCATGCTCAATAGCCGCGCGCTGCACGCCCTCGATCAGGCCGAGCTGGAGGCGCAACAACGCGCTTTGCAGAGCCGCCGCAAACGCGCCGAATCGCCCTATGTATTCCCGCCCACCAAGAACTTCGAGTTTATTCAACAATCCAGTGTGACTGACAAACACTTCCAGCAGCACCGACCGAATTGGGTATTCGCGCCCGCCGGCAATACAACTGCCGACACACATACGCTACCATGTGCCTCATGGCGGGTATGAACCCTGCGTTTATTGCCACTCAGCTCGGTCATAGCGTTCAGATGTTGCTATCGACTTACGCCCGATGGATAAACTCCAGCACTGACTGGGGTGAACTCGGTAAGCTCGAAAACAGCTTGATTGGTACAAAATTGGTACAGACAGAAACAGTACCCCTCTGAAACCCTTATGGAATCAGCCCCTGTGACACTGGAACAGAACTACACCGCGATTCTCGGCCAACTGGGCGAGGACGTGTCCCGCGAGGGCCTGCTCGACACGCCAAAGCGTGCCGCCAAAGCCATGCAGTACCTCTGCCGCGGTTATGAACAGACGCTTGAAGAGGTCACCAACGGTGCCCTGTTCAGCTCCGACAACAGCGAAATGGTGCTGGTCAAGGACATCGAGCTCTACTCGTTGTGCGAACACCACCTGCTGCCGTTCATCGGCAAGGCCCACGTCGCGTATATCCCGAGCGGCAAAGTGCTGGGCCTGTCGAAGGTCGCGCGGATCGTCGACATGTACGCCCGCCGCCTGCAGATCCAGGAAAACCTCAGCCGCCAGATCGCCGATGCGGTCCAGCAGGTTACCGGCGCGCTGGGCGTGGCCGTGGTGATCGAGGCCAAGCACATGTGCATGATGATGCGCGGTGTGGAGAAACAGAATTCGTCGATGATCACTTCGGTGATGCTCGGTGAGTTCCGTGAAAACGCGGCGACCCGCAGCGAGTTTCTCAGCCTGATCAAGTAATTGATGGCAGAAAAAACCGGCGTTGATCGCCGGTTTTTTTTCGTCCGTGAAAAATCGGGTAAGCTGCGCGCCTTCTTCAATGTCCCTGTGAGGCTTGTAACGTGTTCGTCAAAGCGCTTCGTGTCGGCCTCGGCCAACTGATCATCTTCGTTGACTTCCTGACCCGCCCGGGCAAGAAGCAGCGCCCCGCCGCTGCCCAGGCCCAGGTCGACGCCGCCGCCAAGGACCTGACCCTGTATCAGTTCCACGCCTGCCCGTTCTGCGTGAAGACCCGCCGCAGCCTGCGTCGCCTGAATGTGCCGGTGGCCCTGAAGGATGCGAAGAACAATGAACAGGATCGCCAGACCCTGCTGGAACAGGGCGGCAAGATCAAGGTGCCGTGCCTGCGCATCGAAGAGAACGGACAGACCACCTGGATGTATGAGTCCAACACGATCATCGAATACCTGAACAAGCGGTTCGCCGCCGTCTGAATCAAAAAAAACCGGCCTGATGGCCGGTTTTTTCATGCGGCCTGCGCGGCCTGTGCCTGGCGCACCACCGCTGCCAGACGTTTGAGGCCTTCGTCCAGGCGAGCCGGGTCGATGTGGCTGAAATTCAGGCGTAGGTGACCGTGATTTCGATCCGGCTCGGGGAAGAACGGCTCGCCCGGCATGAACGCCACATCGTTGGCCAGCGCAGTATTGAGCAAGGTGCGCGTGTCCAGCGGCTGTTTAAGAGTCAGCCAGAAAAACAGCCCGCCCTGCGGCGTGTTCCAGTCCGCCAGATCGGCGAAGTGAGCTTCCAGCGCTGATTGAAAAGCATCGCGACGCTGACGGTAGAAAGCGCGCAGTTCACTCAAGTGCTGCTGATATTTGTCGCTGCCGATCCACTGCAATGCCTGCCACTGACCGATGCGGTTAGTGTGCAGATCCGCCGACTGCTTGAGTTTGAGCAGGTGCGGGAACAGATCCGGGCTGGCAATCAGGTAGCCGACACGCAGGCCCGGCAACAGGGTTTTCGACACGGTGCCAGTGTAGATCCAGCTGGATTTCTTCAGACGCCCGGCAATCGGCTGGGCGCTGCCGCCGTCGAACGTCAGCTCGCGGTAGGGTTCGTCTTCGATCAGGGTCACGCCGAACTCGTCGAGCAACGCCGCAACAGCTTCGCGCTTGGCTTCGCTGTAGCGCACGGCGGATGGGTTCTGGAAGGTCGGGATCAGGTAGATGAACGCTGGACGATGTTGCTCCAGACGCTGGCGTAACTGCGCCAGGTTCGGGCCGTCAGCCTCCAGCGGCACAGTCAGGCAATCAGCGCCAAACAGCTGGAAAATCTGCAACGCTGCCAGATAGGTCGGTGCTTCCAGCAGGATTTCGGTGCCCTTGTCGATGTACAGCTTGGCGGCCAGATCGAGTGTTTGCTGGGAACCACTGACCACCAGCACCTGACTCGCCTCACACGGCAAACCCAGCGCCCTCGCCTCTGCCGCCAGGGCTTCGCGCAATGCAGGCTCACCTTCGCTCATGCCGTACTGGCCGAGAGTCAGCGGCATGTCGGCCCACTCGACCTTCGGCAGCATCGCTTCAGCCGGCAGGCCGCCAGCGAAAGACATGACTTCCGGGCGCTGGGCCGCAGCAAGGATTTCACGGATCAGAGAACTTTTGAGACGCGACACACGTTCGGAAAAAGCCATGGAAGTCACCGCTAGCGAGGCATGAGAAAAATGAGTCAAACTTATTGACTGAAATTACGACACCCTCTCTGGAAACGTCAATATGCTTGACCTTAAAAACTGCGCCAGCCAACAACAAGCCATGGAAGCGTTCTTCTTCGGTTACCAGGCGTTTACCGCCAAGGCTGACGAAATGCTTGAGCGCCGTGGCCTGTCCCGCGTGCATCAGCGCATCGTGTTTTTTATTGCCCGTTATCCGAATTTGAGCGTCAAGGAGTTGCTCGCGCTGCTCGGTGTGAGCAAACAGGCATTGAACATGCCGTTGCGTCAGTTGCAGGAAATGCACCTGGTGGACAGCGTGGCGTCTGAAGAAGACAAACGTAAACGGCTTCTGACGTTGACCGTCGAAGGCGCGAAGTTTGAACAGGCATTGCGCCGCGAGCAGGTGAAATTACTGGAGCGGGTGTTTGCCGAGGCCGGCGAAACCGCGGTGAATGGCTGGCTCGCGGTGAATATGGCGCTGGGGAAAAACCGCTCGGCCGATTGATATAGCGCGATCCTCAAAACTTTCGTCAACAAAACCAAAAACATTATTTGCTTTATTTGTATACAAAAGCATAATCCACTGCGTGCGAGTTCCTGACCGCATGGTCAACAAATTCGCGTATGCCTCAAAGGGCCGCTGCCACCCCCTCATAGGGTCCGGCCCTGGAAATAACAATAAAACTCTTGAGGAGTACTCGCTGTGGAAAGCCGCAAATCCGAAGCATCGACGCTGGAACTCTCGCCGCCGTTACGCAATGGCCTGCTGGAGCGCCTCTTTAAACTCAGCTTGCATGGCACCACGGTGAAGACCGAGCTGATCGCCGGTCTGACAACCTTCATCACCATGGCCTACATCATTTTCGTCAACCCGAACATCATGGCCGATGCCGGGATCGATCACGGTGCAGCCTTCGTCGCCACCTGTATCGCCGCTGCGCTGGGCTGCCTGTTGATGGGCCTGTACGCCAACTGGCCGGTGGGCCTGGCGCCGGGCATGGGCCTCAACGCGTTTTTCACTTACACCGTGGTCGGCACCATGGGCTACAACTGGGAAACCGCCCTCGGTGCGGTGTTCGTCTCGGGCGTGCTGTTCATGATCCTGACCTTTTCGCGGATTCGCGAATGGCTGCTCAACAGCATCCCGGTCAGCCTGCGCTTTGCGATGGGTGCCGGTGTGGGTCTGTTCCTCGGGCTGATCGGTCTGAAAACCGCCGGTATCGTCGTCGACAGCCCGGCCACGCTGATCAAGCTCGGCTCGCTGCGTGAGCCCGGCCCTCTGCTCGCCGCCATCTGCTTCCTGATGATCGCGATCCTCAGCTACCACAAGGTGTTCGGCGCAATTCTCATCAGCATCATCACCGTGACCCTGGCAGGCTGGGGCCTGGGCATCGTGCACTACTCAGGGATCATGTCGACTCCGCCAAGCCTGGCGCCGACCTTCATGGCCATGAACGTCGCCGGCGTGTTCAACGTCAGCATGATCAGCGTGGTGCTCGCCTTCCTTTTCGTACACATGTTCGACACCGCTGGTACTTTGATGGGCGTTGCTCAGCGCGCCAATCTGGTAGGCGCTGACGGCCGTATCGAAAACCTGTCCCGCGCCATGAAAGCCGACTCCGCCTCCAGCGTATTCGGTGCAGTGGTGGGCGTACCGCCGGTCACCAGCTACGTGGAAAGTGCCGCCGGTGTAGCCGCTGGTGGTCGGACTGGTCTTACCGCAGTGACCGTTGGTGTGCTATTTATAGCCGCGATGTTCTTTGCCCCCCTGGCCGGCATGATTCCCGCCTACGCCACCGCCGGCGCGCTGATTTATGTAGCGATGCTGATGATGGGCGGCATGGCGCACATCGAATGGGACGAAGCGACCGACAGCATTCCGGCCATCGTCACCGCGATCATGATGCCGCTGACCTTCTCGGTCGCCGACGGCATCGCGCTGGGCTTCATTACCTATGTCGCGCTGAAGGCCGGCACCGGTAAGTACAAAGAGATTTCGGTCAGCCTGTGGGTGCTCTGCGCGATCTTCATCGCCAAGTTCATCTTCCTGTAAGCAACACGCGGTTCGAGCGTCAAAACAGCCTCACCCTTGCGGGTGGGGCTTTTGCACATTCTTGATAACGATAAAAAGGAGAAAGTGATGAGTCTGGAAACCTGGCTGCTGTTCAGCGGCGCTGCGCTGGTGGTGATCCTGATTCCGGGGCCACTGTCGTTGCTGATGATCAGCAACAGTCTGAATTACGGTCTGCGTCGTTCTTACCCGGCGTTTCTGGGTGGTGTCAGTGCGTCGATCTGCCTGCTCAGCGCTTCGGCACTGGGGCTGGGCGCCCTGCTGCTGGCGTCGGAAAAACTCTTCAGCGCGCTGAAGATCGTCGGTGCAATTTACCTGTTCTACCTCGCCTGGCAGAGCTGGCAGCAATCGCGTCAGCCATCGGTTGGCGCAGAAGTGCCGCAGGCGGCACCGGTTCCACGCTTTCGTGCACTCTTCGGACGTGCATTCATGCTGGGCGCCAGCAATCCGAAAGATATCCTGTTCTTCGCCGCGTTTCTGCCGCAATTCCTCAGCGCCGAACAGCCGTTTCTGCCACAACTGCTGGTGATGATCGCGACCTGGACCGTGCTTGATCTGCTGTGCAAATTGACCTACGGCCTCGGCGCCCACGGTGCCGCGCGTTACCTGCGCAGCGGCAAGGGCCAGAGCTGGTTCAACCGCATCAGTGCCGGACTGTTTGGCGGCGCAGGCGCAGCCTCATTGTTGAGCAGTCACTGAGGCCATCGAGAGCGGGCAACACCCGGCAATATTTCGCCTGGCGCATAGATATATGTACCGCACCTCGCAGCGTTGATTCACCGAACATCCAGCCTCTTCTGGCCAGATCAACGTGAATCGACCTTGCGAGTGAAATACCCATGAGCCCCAAACGCCCAATAAAACCCGGTGCATCGACCACCTCCCCCGAAACGCCTTTCACCCTTCCCGACGTCGGGCCTCCGGCACTCCACAGATTGCCGCTGAACATCGCGCCCCATGGCGAAGACCGAGTATCTGTCGATCACCTGAGGACGTCGGATCAATCAAGCGCCTCCCGGCATGCACCTCTGGAGATCGTCGACCTTCCGGCCGAGACCCATATCACCCCTGTCGTAATCCATGCGCCGATCGAGCACTTTTTCCTTGCGCCCAATCAGCTATCCCGACTTCCGGAGCCGAATGCGCTTTCCGGCATTCGGGAACTCGGGACGCAGAGGCACTTCGTGGATCTTCAGGAGGGGGGAACCGTGTTGCTGGGCATTGATTCGGAAAACCATTTCCGGGCCAGATTGAACAGCGACTACAGACCTTCCGGTCCGCGACTCGAACGGGTGGAAGGTACCCTCACCTGGCGCGTGAAACCCAGCGACGAGAGTGCCGGCGGCGGCGATTCCAGATTGACGCTCAAGCGCCTGCGAAACCCGGATGATGATCCGCAAGACGTTGTCGCGCCCAAACGCTCTTCCACCGCGACGGGTGAGGAATGGTCCGACCCGTGGAAGAAATGGGATGCGCCACCCCAGCAGGCATCCATCGGCAGCATTGAAGTCGATGGCATCCGGTTTCTGCTTGTGCCGCGCGGTACCGACCCGGATCACCCGATCGTCTACATCAAGAATCCGGAACACTGGGTGTATGACTTCGACTACATGGAACGCATCCTCGGCACTGACCTGATGCAGCAACCCAGAGGTGCGATCCGTGTTCCGCCTGCCAATCAGTGGGAGATCGATCCAAACCTGCCCTTTCAACACCCGCTGAAGCAGTACATCGCGACTTATTTTCCACTGTTGTCGGAGACCTCGGTGAACAAGGTGGCCAGACATCAATTCGCACTGGCCAACGATGGGGATATTGCAACCGGCGTGGGTCTGACTCGCCTCAGGCAAACGTTCAACGATTGGAAAAGTGGCAACAGCGCGCCTCGACCTCAGTTGGCCGATCCGTTGCTGATGCTCCCGACTCTCCCGACGTCCAGCAGCAGTCCGGGACTCGCCCGGACCCTGAACCTGCCAGCCCTGACCCCGGAAGGCCCCCTTGAACGACTGGACTTCGACCTGACGAAGCAGGAATGGGACTATTTCAAAACGACACAGACCGGCCTCGAACTCAAACGGCTCATGGCAGACATTCTGAAACGTCAGGGCTATGACGTTTTCACGCCCACGCCTTCGAATGCCTTTCCGGCCCTGGTGTTTCGTCGGAAGAATCATCCCTTGGTCTTTTTCATCAGCCTGCATCGCGTCAGGGGCAAGAAAATTCATCAACCTTTGAATTCCGGCCCCGATGCTGCCGACGCCCGGTTGAACACCCAGGTCGGGTACCCGGCATTGCAGGAAATCCTCCAGGCGCACGCCGAAAAAAGGCTTGCGTGGCTCAAGGGTGGATCTCAGATTCATGCTTCGCAACCGGACAGCATTTTCATCGTCAGGGATGATGAGTCGAGGCTCGGAACGCTTGCGAACCTGTGATCCGGAACGCTTTTGACGAGGCGAAAAAAAGCCCGCAGTGTGAGCGGGCGAAAGACCAAAGAAGCTATATGCGCAGTCGCTTCCCGGCAGGGGCAGCTGCTTGGGGGTCAGCTGCCCCGGTACGTGGAATAGCTGTAAGGCGAGATCAGCAACGGTACGTGGTAGTGATCCTGTTCGGCAGAAATGCCGAACCGCAGCACCACCACGTCCAGGAATGCCGGCTCAGGCAACTGGACGCCACGGGCGCGGTAGTAATCGCCAGCGTGGAACTGAACCTGATAGACACCGGTACGGTAGTCATCGCCTTGCAGCAGCGGCGCATCGACCCGGCCATCGCTGTTGGTAAGCGCACTGGCGACCAATTCCAGGTGCGAACCTTCAACGCGGTACAGCTCGACCTTGATCGAGCTGCCCGGGCAACCGTGTGCAGCGTCCAAAACGTGTGTTGTCAAACGTCCCATTGATTCTGCGCGCCTGCCTGCGTGGAGCAGTCAGACTTCGCGCCTCCCGAAGTCAGTTGAAAGGAGACCGCACCGTTTCGGAGCACGAAAAGCTGCGGCGAGCGACTGATTAAGACACTTTTCAAAAAAATTGTACACAATAAAAACGACATTTTTCCGCTCACCTCCGCCATCCCGCGATTTCCCGGGGATCTGCCCGAGAAGCAAGCATTCATTGAACCCCTGAACCATTAGCTGACTGGTCAGGCAGGTTTCTTGCAGGTTCACGCCGTTAACAGCAAAAGATGACAGCCGGTGAAAAATGCGAAAATTCAGGCTTACAAATTGAGAATAAAGTTGTATACAATCAGCCCATCGCTGTGACGCCAGCCTGCCATCCAAACTTCAGGGCGCCACACAATCTGTCAACGAATAAGAAGGAAGACTGCAGTGAGCGCTGACTACCCACGCGACCTGATCGGTTACGGCAGTAACCCTCCTCACCCACACTGGCCGGGCAATGCCCGCATCGCCCTGTCGTTCGTACTCAATTACGAAGAAGGCGGCGAGCGCAACATCCTGCACGGCGACAAAGAGTCGGAAGCCTTCCTCTCGGAAATGGTTGCCGCTCAACCGCTGCAAGGCGCGCGCAACATGAGCATGGAATCGCTTTACGAGTATGGCAGCCGTGCCGGCGTCTGGCGGATCCTGAAACTGTTCAAGGAATTCGACATTCCGCTGACCATCTTTGCCGTGGCCATGGCCGCCCAGCGTCACCCGGACGTGATCCGCGCGATGGTCGAGGCCGGTCACGAGATCTGCAGCCACGGCTACCGCTGGATCGACTATCAGTACATGGACGAAGCGCAGGAACGCGAGCACATGCTCGAGGCGATCCGCATCCTCACCGAACTCACTGGCGAACGCCCGCTGGGCTGGTACACCGGTCGCACCGGCCCGAACACCCGTCGTCTGGTGATGGAAGAAGGCGGTTTCCTCTACGACTGCGACACCTACGACGACGACCTGCCCTACTGGGAACCGAACAACCCGACCGGCAAGCCGCACCTGGTGATCCCGTACACACTGGACACCAACGACATGCGCTTCACCCAGGTCCAGGGTTTCAACAAGGGCGACGATTTCTTCGAATACCTCAAAGACGCGTTCGACGTGCTTTATGCCGAAGGCGCCGAAGCACCGAAGATGCTGTCGATCGGCCTGCACTGCCGTCTGGTGGGCCGTCCGGCGCGTCTGGCTTCGCTCAAGCGCTTTATCGAATACGCTAAAAGTCATGAACAGGTGTGGTTCAGCCGTCGCGTCGACATCGCCCGTCACTGGCACGAAACCCACCCGTACCAAGGGGCTGCCAAATGAGCACCTTTCAAACCCTGAAACCGTCGACCCTGAGCCGCGACGCCTTCGTCAAAGCCTTCGCCGACATCTACGAACATTCGCCATGGGTGGCCGAGAAGGCCTTCGACCTGGGCCAGGACGCCTCGATCGACCAGATCGAAACCCTGCACCAGCGCATGAGCGACATCCTGTTGAGCGCCGATCACGCCAGTCAGCTGGCACTGATCAACGCTCACCCGGACCTGGCCGGCAAAGCCGCTGTCCAGGGCCAACTGACCGAAGCCAGCACCAATGAACAGGCTGGCGCCGGTATTCACCAATGCACGGCCGAAGAGTTTTCTCGCTTCACCGAGCTGAACGACGCCTACAAGGCCAAGTTCAAGTTTCCCTTCATCATGGCGGTAAAAGGCAGCAACCGGCATCAGATCCTCGCGGCGTTCGAAACGCGCATTCACAACCCGGTCGACACCGAGTTCAAATGCGCGCTGGCGGAGATCAACAAGATCGCCCTGTTCCGTTTACTGACTCTTTAGCGAGCATGGCCCGAGCGTGTCAGACGCGGAGAACGCCCAGGGCCTCGCAAGCATCCCAAGCCACTTATTTAAAGGCAGACAAGAAGAATGAAAGCTTACGCCGTACCTTTCGAGAAGTTCGTCAACCTGGCCGATGCCCGTCTGGGCACCAAAATCATCTCGGTCACCGATGACTGGTTCGCAGACGCCAATCGTCTGTTTCAGCCGACCCCGGCCGTGTGGAAGGAGGGCGTGTTCGACGATAACGGCAAGTGGATGGACGGCTGGGAATCGCGCCGCAAGCGCTTCGAAGGCTACGACAGCGCGGTAATCCGCCTGGGCGTACCGGGTTCGATCAAAGGCGTGGACATCGACACTTCATTCTTCACCGGCAACTTCCCGCCATCGGCCTCGCTGGAAGCGTGCTTCCTGGCCTCGGGCGAGCCGGACGAAAACACCCAGTGGACCGAAGTGCTGTCGGCCGTCGAGCTGCAAGGCAACAGCCACCACTACCACGAAATCAGCAACGACAAGGCATTCAGCCACCTGCGCTTCAACATCTACCCGGATGGCGGCGTGGCCCGTCTGCGCGTGTACGGCATTCCGTTCCGCGACTGGTCGGCAGTTGGCGACAACGAGCAAGTCGACCTGGCTGCAGCCCTCAACGGTGGCCGCGCCCTCGCCTGCTCCGACGAACACTTCGGCCGTATGAGCAACATCCTCAACCCGGGCCGTGGCATCAACATGGGCGACGGCTGGGAAACCGCACGTCGTCGCACGCCAGGCAATGACTGGGTGATCGTCGCACTAGGCCACCCGGGCGAGATCGAGAAAATCGTCGTCGACACCCTGCACTTCAAGGGCAACTACCCGGACAGCTGCTCGATCCAGGGCGCGTTCGTAAAAGGCGGCACCGACAGCCAGATCGAAACCCAGTCGCTGTTCTGGCGCGAACTGCTGCCGAGCCAGAAGCTGGAAATGCACGCCGAACACACCTTCGTCGAGCAGATCAAGGCACTGGGCCCGATCACCCACATCCGTCTGAACGTATTCCCGGACGGTGGTGTGAGCCGCCTGCGCCTGTTCGGCAAGGTCGCCAAGTAAGCGTTGAATCCTGTAAGGGGGGAGCTTGCTCCCTCCTTACACAAAGCAGAACCAACAACACAGAATTCGGAAAAGAACAGCATGCGCACATTGACGATTGAACCGCTGACCAAAGAAGCCTTCGCCCCGTTCGGTGACGTGATCGAAACCGACGGCAGCGATCACTTCATGATCAACAACGGTTCGACCATGCGCTTCCACAAACTGGCGACGGTCGAAACCGCTACGCCCGAGGACAACGCGATCATCAGCATCTTCCGCGCCGACGCGCAGGACATGCCGCTGACCGTAAGCATGCTGGAACGCCATCCGCTGGGCAGCCAGGCTTTCATTCCGCTGCTCGGCAACCCCTTTCTGATCGTGGTCGCGCCACTTGGCGATGTACCTGTATCAGGCTTGGTCCGCGCCTTCGTCACCAACGGCAGGCAGGGCATCAATTACCATCGCGGCGTCTGGCACCACCCGGTGCTGACGATCGAAAAGCGGGATGACTTCCTGGTGGTTGATCGCAGTGGCACAGGCAATAACTGCGATGAGCATTTTTTCAAAGAGGATGAGCGTTTGATCCTCGCCCCCCACCAATAAGAGAAGGTCCGATCACTCGACAACAAGAGTGACGGGCGAGAGGTAAAGACTGTGGAAGCACATCTGTTGGAATGGCTGAACCTGAGCGTGCGCTGGGTTCACATGATCACTGGCGTGGCCTGGATCGGCGCGTCGTTCTACTTCGTCTGGCTGGAGAACAACCTCAACCGCGTCAACCCGAAAACCGGTCTTGCCGGTGATCTGTGGGCGATCCACGGCGGCGGTATCTATCACCTGGAAAAATACAAACTGGCCCCTCCGTCGATGCCGGAGAACCTGCACTGGTTCAAATGGGAAGCCTATTTCACCTGGATGTCGGGGATCGCGCTGCTTTGCGTGGTGTTCTACTCCAACCCCGTGCTCTACCTCGTGGCACCCGGCAGCGGCCTGACCGGCCCTGAAGGCGTGGCTATCGGCATCGGTTCGCTGATCGCCGGCTGGTTCATCTACGACTTCCTCTGCGATTCGCCCCTCGGCAAAAAACCTGCCCTGCTCGGCTTCATCCTGTTCGTGCTGATCATCGGCGCGGCGTATGGCTTCAGCAAGGTGTTCAGCGGTCGTGGTGCGTACCTGCACGTCGGCGCGATCATCGGCACCATCATGGTCGGCAACGTGTTCCGCATCATCATGCCGGCACAGCGCGCACTGGTGGCTGCGATCGCCGAGAACCGCACGCCGGATCCGGCGCTGCCGGCCAAAGGCCTGTTGCGTTCGCGTCACAACAACTACTTCACCCTGCCGGTGCTGTTCATCATGATCAGCAACCACTTCCCGAGCACTTACGGCAGCCAGTACAACTGGCTGATCCTGGCCGGGATCGCGGTGCTGGCGGTGTTGGTGCGTCACTACTTCAACACCCGTCACGACAGCCACAAGTTTGCCTGGACCCTGCCGGTGGCAGCGGTGGGCATGATCACCCTGGCTTACGTCACCGGCCCTGCGCCGATGCCGACCGCGCCGGAAGTGGCCAAGGCTCCTGCGACAATCGAGTACCAGCCGCTGCCGGAAACGGCCCTGGGTGGTGGCGCGAAACCGGCTGAAGCGGCACAACCGGCCGCACCTGCTGCACCGGCCGCTGCTCCGGCTCAGGCGTCCAACGCCGGGCCTGCGTTCGACAAGGTGCACAACGTGATCCAGGAACGCTGCGCGGTCTGCCATTCGGCCAAACCGACCAGCCCGCTGTTCAGCGCTGCCCCGGCCGGTGTGATGTTCGACACCCCCGAGCAGATTCGCCAGAACGCGGCGCGGATCCAGGCGCAAGCCATCACCACGCAGATCATGCCACTGGGCAACATCACGCAGATGACCCAGCAGGAACGTGACCTGATCGGTGCATGGATCGCCCAGGGAGCCCAGACCAACTAAGCAGTAAAAGCATCGCTGGCAAGCCAGCTCCCACAGGGTTTTGCACTGCCTGTGTGGGAGCTGGCTTGCCGGCGAATTGCCGCAACGCGGTTTACCTGATGCAAAGAAACAGCTGTGAGCAACCCGGCAGCTGTTCAATCACAAGAATAAAAAAGATCCGAGGTGTTGCATGTCCGAGCTGTCCAAAGCGCGCATCCCCGACGCACCCGCCATTCAGCGTTTGCCCCTTTTGCAACTGATCCTGGTCGGTTTGCAACATGTTCTGCTGATGTACGGCGGCGCCATCGCGGTACCGCTGATCATCGGACAGGCCGCTGGCCTGAGTCGTGAAGAAATCGCCTTCCTGATCAACGCCGACCTGCTGGTCGCCGGCATCGCCACCATCGTGCAGTCCCTGGGGATAGGCCCGATGGGCATTCGCATGCCGGTGATGATGGGCGCCAGTTTCGCCGCCGTCGGCAGCATGGTCGCCATGGCTGGCATGCCCGGCATCGGTCTGCAGGGAATCTTCGGCGCGACCATCGCCGCCGGGTTCTTCGGCATGATCATCGCGCCGTTCATGTCCAAGGTCGTGCGCTTCTTTCCTCCTCTGGTGACCGGCACGGTCATCACCTCGATCGGTCTGTCGCTGTTCCCCGTGGCCGTGAACTGGGCCGGTGGCGGCGCTGGCGCCGCACAATTCGGTTCGCCGATTTATCTGGCCATCGCCGCTTTGGTGCTGGCGACCATTCTGCTGATCCACCGCTTCATGCGCGGTTTCTGGGTCAACATTTCCGTGCTGATCGGCATGTGCCTGGGCTACGTGCTCTGCGGTGCCATCGGCATGGTCGATCTGAGCGGCATGGCCAACGCGCCATGGGTTCAGTTCGTCACCCCGCTGCATTTCGGCATGCCGAAGTTCGAACTGGCGCCGATCCTGTCGATGTGTCTGGTGGTGGTGATCATCTTTGTCGAGTCCACCGGGATGTTCCTCGCGCTGGGCAAGATCACCGGCCAGGAAGTCTGCCCGCGCATGCTGCGTCGCGGCTTGTTGTGTGATGCCGGCGCATCGTTCGTTGCCGGTTTCTTCAACACTTTCACCCACTCCTCCTTCGCGCAGAACATCGGCCTGGTGCAAATGACCGGCGTGCGCTGCCGTTCGGTGACCATCGTTGCCGGCGGTCTGCTGATCGTCCTCAGCCTGCTGCCGAAAGCGGCGTTCCTGGTGGCGTCGATTCCACCAGCCGTACTTGGTGGTGCGGCGATTGCGATGTTCGGCATGGTGGCAGCCACCGGTATCAAGATCCTCCAGGAAGCCGACATCGGTGACCGACGCAATCAGTTGCTGGTGGCGGTGAGCATCGGCATGGGCCTGATCCCGGTGGTACGCCCGGAATTCTTCGCCCACCTGCCGTTGTGGATGAGCCCGATCACCCACAGCGGGATCGCCATGGCCACCCTCAGCGCGCTGACGCTGAACCTGTTGTTCAACATCCTGGGCGGCGCCGAGCGCGCGGCCATCAACGACTGTCACGCACACCCGCACTGATCCGAAGAGTAAAAAAGGGGGCTCGCCCAAGCCTGCCCCCTCGCGACAGCTTTGCCTCAAACAATAAAAACAAGAGGGAGCAACAGATGACCCGGACTCAAACCAACGTGTTGTTGAGCGGCGGCCTGCTGGCCGCAACACAAGCCATGGCCGGCGATTTATTGCTGTGGCAGACCAACAGCCTGAGCTACCTGTACGGCAAGAACTTCGCGATCAACCCGTCGATCCAGCAGACGGTGACGTTCGAGCATGCCGACAAGTGGAAGTACGGCGACAACTTCCTGTTCGTCGACAAGATCTTCTACAACGGCAAGGAAGACCGCAACAAAGGCCCGCACACCTACTACGGCGAATTCACCCCGCGCTTCTCCTTCGGCAAGATCTTCGACCAGAAGATCGAATTCGGCCCGATCAAGGACGTGCTGCTGGCGATGACCTACGAGTACGGCGAAGGCGAGAGCGAGGCCTATCTGATCGGCCCCGGTTTCGACCTGAAAGTGCCGGGCTTCAACTACGTCACCCTGAACATCTTCCGCCGCCAGACCGAAGGCCCGCGCCCGGGCGATGGTGTCTGGCAGATCACTCCGGGCTGGTCCTACAGCTTTCCTCTGGGCAATTCCGACGTGCTGATCGACGGCTATCTCGACTGGGTCGTCGACAACGACGAGAACTCCCGCGGCACCTATCACGCCAACCTGCACATCAATCCGCAGATCAAATACGACCTGGGCAAAGCTCTCGGCTGGCGCCAGAAGCAGCTGTATGTCGGCACCGAATACAGCTACTGGAAGAACAAATACGGGGTCGAAAGCAGCCACAACCTCGACACCAATCAGAACACCGCCAGCCTGCTGGTGAAGGTGCACTTCTAAGATGACCCGCAACCGTGCCGCCTACCTGTCGTCGGTGCTCTGTTGCGGGGCACTTGAGGCCTGGCCGTTGAGTCAGTATTCTCCGCGGCCTCCTGAATTCGGTCTAAAAAAAAGCCCGGATTTAATTCCTGACCGACGGGCCAACTTATCCCGGCCCCGGTTAGTACCGAGGCGTCCCGAAAACACGCTCAATCGACTGTTTTTCAGCAGCCGACGGGCGTTTTTTTGCTTTTCGAAAAGCCTTGGCTCAGCTCTTGCTAACAGCATTAAAGCTGACCGAATGGATGATTTTTGCGGCAACGAAAAAAGGCGCCACACCAGAGCGCCGACTCAAAAAAATAAACGTGGAATACCTACTTTGGGAGCAACCGAATGAAACGTATGAGCACCAGCCTGATGCTTGCGGGAACCATGCTGGCGGGGGGCCAGGCCATGGCCGACGGCCTGCTGCAATGGCAGAACAACAGCCTGACCTACCTGTACGGCAAAGACTTCAAGGTCAACCCGGCCATCCAGCAGACCGTCACCTTCGAGCACGCCGATGCGTGGAAGTACGGCGACAACTTCCTGTTCGTCGACAAGATTTTCTACAACGGCAAGCCTGACGGCGGCGTCGGCAACAACACCTATTACGGTGAGTTCCAGCCACGTATCTCGCTGGGCAAGGTGCTCGACCAGAAGATCGAATTCGGCCCGATCAAAGACGTGCTGCTGGCCATGACCTACGAGTTCGGCGAAGGCGACGTCGAGTCCTACCTGATCGGTCCAGGCTTCGACCTGGCGATTCCGGGCTTCGACTACTTCCAGCTGAACTTCTACCAGCGTCACACCGAAGGTTCGCGTCCGGGTGACAACGTCTGGCAGATTACGCCGGTCTGGTCCTACACCATTCCGGTCGGCAACTCGAACGTGCTGATCGACGGCTACATGGACTGGGTGGTCGACAACGACGTCAACAGCAAAGGCGAATACCACGCCAACCTGCACTTCAACCCACAGGTCAAATACGATCTGGGCAAGGCGCTGAATTTCGGCGAGAAGCAGCTGTACGTCGGTGTGGAATACGACTACTGGAAAGACAAGTACGGGATCGACGACACCCGTGCTTTCACCACCAATCAGAACGTGACCAGCTTCCTGGTGAAGTTCCACTTCTGATTCGGCGGCGTCCTCACGGACGCCATCGCGAGCAAGCTCGCTCCCACAGGGTCATGGGTCGTTCACAGCTGTTGTGTACACCAAAGAACCTGTGGGAGCTGGCTTGCCAGCGATTGCTGCACCGCAAATTTCAGGCCGGAACCACCGCCTCGCCAATCCCGAGAAACCGGCACAGCTCATCGCGCTTGGCCAGTGCATCGCGCCGCCCAAGATCGATCAATTCGCTGCAATACCCCGCCTCGAACAGCAAGTAACTCAACACCCCTGCCCCGCTCGTTTTAGTCGCCCCCGGCCCGCGCAAGAACAGCCGCAACGCCGCCGGCAGCTCCTGACGATGCCTTGCTGCGATTTCATCGATCGGCTGACTTGGCGAGATCACCAACACTTCCACCGGCGCCACACCCAGCGTGCGTATCGGCGTGCCTTCAGGCATCAGATGGCTGAACTGGTTCAGACGCTGGAGCAGTTCAATATCGCTTTCCAGGCTGTCAATGAAGGTGCTGTTGAGCATGTGCCCGCCGATCTGCGCCAGCGTCGGCTGCTGACCGGTGTAAGTGCGCTCCAGCGGTTGTGCCGGATCGAAACCGCGCGGGTTGCCGCTGACGCCCACCACCAGCACCCGGCTCGCGCCCAGGTGCAGCGCCGGGCTGATCGGTGCCGATTGCCGCACCGCGCCATCGCCGAAGTATTCCTCGCCGATTTTCACCGGGGCGAACAACAGCGGGATCGCCGAACTGGCGAGCAAATGCTCCACGGTCAATTGCGTCGGCACACCAATGCGTCGATGGCGCAGCCAGGCATCGATGCTGCCGCCGCCCTGATAGAAGGTCACCGCTTGCCCCGACTCGTAGCCGAATGCAGTCACCGCCACCGCATGCAACTGCTTGCGGGCGATGGATTCGGCGATGCCGGGCATGTGCAGTTTTTCATTGAGCAGATGGCGCAGCGGCGAGCTGTTGAGCAGCGCCACCGGCAATTGCCGGCCCATGCCCAGCAGGCTGTGACTGACGAAACGGCTGGCCTGGCGGATCACCCCGGGCCAGTCGCTGCGCAGCACGCGATGGCTGCGAAAGCCCTGCCAGAACAGGGTCAGGCGTTCGATGGCAGCCCGAAAGTCAGTGGCGCCGCTGGCCAGGCTGACCGCATTGATCGCCCCGGCCGACGTGCCGACGATCACCGGGAACGGATTGTCCGCGCCCAGCGGCAGCAGTTCGGCAATCGCCGCCAGCACCCCCACCTGATACGCCGCCCGAGCCCCGCCGCCGGAAAGAATCAAACCTGTGACCGGTTCAGCTGGGCTCATCGCAACGCTCCGTGGTGCTTATGGGATGGGGTGAATCAACGACGTTTGGCGTACAGCTTCGGCTCGCCCGGCGGACGGCTCTTGAAGCGCCGGTGCGCCCACAGGTATTGCTCGGGGCAATCGCGCAACACGCCTTCCACCCACTGATTGATGCGGATGCAATCGGCTTCTTCGGTCTCCCCCGGGAAACCTTCCAGCGGCGGATGGATCACCAGACGATAGCCGCTGCCGTTCGCCAGACGCTCCTGGGTGAACGGCACCACCAGCGCCTTGCCCAGTCGGGCGAACTTGCTGGTGGCGGTGACCGTTGCGGCCTGAATGCCGAACAGCGGCACGAAGATGCTTTGCTTGGCGCCGTAGTCCTGATCCGGCGCGTACCAGATCGCGCGCCCGGAACGCAGCAGCTTGAGCATGCCACGCACGTCATCGCGCTCCACCGCCAGCGAATCGAGATTGTGCCGCTCGCGACCCTGACGCTGGATGAAATCGAACAACGGGTTCTTGTGCTCGCGGTACATGCCGTCGATGGTGTGCTGCTGGCCGAGCAGCGCCGCGCCGATTTCCAGGGTGGTGAAATGCACCGCCATCAAAATCACACCTTTGCCTTCGCGCTGGGCCTTTTGCAGGTGCTCGAGGCCTTCGACGTGGGCCAGTTTTGCCAGACGCTGACGGGACCACCACCAGCTCATCGCCATTTCAAAGAACGCGATGCCGGTGGAGGCGAAGTTTTCCTTGAGCAGGCGTTTGCGCTCGGCGGCGGACTTTTCCGGGAAACACAGTTCCAGATTGCGCTTGGCAATGCGCCGCCGGTCGCCGGCGAAGCGATACATCAGGGCGCCGAGAAAACGACCGATGGCCAGCAATGCCGGATAGGGCAACTGCACCGTCAGCCACAACAGCCCCAGGCCGCACCAGAGCGGCCAGAAGCGCGGAGCGAGAAATGCTTTTCGAAAACGCGGGCGATCCATTAAAGCTTCCGTAAATAAGTGGCCGCGCATTCTACATCGTTCAGCCCGGCTTGCGGCTGGCGGGCGTTCTCGTTATAAGTCTCGGCACTTTTAGTGACAAGCCGTTGTATGCCGACATGAGCCAAAACGAATCGCCAGACCAAGATCCCGTGTTCCAGTTGAAGGGCAGCATGCTCGCCATCACGGTGCTCGAGCTGTCCCGTAACGACCTGGACAGCCTCGATCGGCAACTGGCCGCCAAAGTCGCCCAGGCACCGAATTTCTTCAGCAACGCGCCGCTGGTCTTGGCGCTGGACAAACTGCCGCCGAGCGAAGGCGCGGTCGATCTGCCGGGCCTGATGCGCGTGTGCCGCCAGCACGGCCTGCGCACCCTGGCGATCCGCGCCAGTCGCATCGAAGACATCGCTGCCGCCATCGCCATCGACATTCCGGTGCTGCCGCCGTCCGGCGCCCGTGAACGGCCGCTGGAAACCGCCGAACCCGTTGCACCGAAGAAGCCGGAAAAGCCGCCGGAGCCGACCGTCAAACCGACCCGCGTCATCACCACGCCAGTACGTGGTGGCCAACAGATATATGCGCAAGGTGGCGATCTGGTGGTGGTGTCCTCGGTCAGTCCGGGGGCGGAACTTCTCGCCGATGGCAACATCCATGTATACGGCCCGATGCGCGGTCGTGCGCTGGCCGGGGTCAAGGGTGACACCAAGGCGCGGATTTTCTGTCAGCAATTGAGCGCTGAACTGATCTCCATCGCAGGCCATTACAAGGTTTCCGAAGACCTGCGTCGCGATCCGATGTGGGGTTCGGGTGTACAGGTCAGCCTGTCGGGCGACGTGTTGAACATCATTCGGCTTTAACGGATACTGCCGCATTTTCCAAGCATCTCTAAAACGTAGCGAAAACGGCTCAAACGAAGTAGGAAAAAGGCCAAAAGCCGAATTCCAGCCAAGGCTGTCCGACTGCAGTAGTTTTCAAGAGATGTTTTTCAGGGGCTGAACAGTCCTTCTTCCTTAGGGGTGAAACACCTTGGCCAAGATTCTCGTGGTTACATCCGGCAAGGGTGGTGTGGGTAAGACCACCACCAGCGCCGCTATCGGTACCGGCCTCGCTCTGCGCGGCCACAAAACAGTAATCGTCGACTTCGACGTGGGCTTGCGTAACCTCGACCTGATCATGGGTTGCGAGCGCCGCGTGGTGTATGACTTCGTCAACGTGGTCAACGGCGAAGCCAACCTGCAACAGGCCCTGATCAAAGACAAGCGCCTGGAAAACCTTTACGTACTGGCCGCCAGCCAGACCCGCGACAAAGACGCGCTGACTCAGGAAGGCGTGGAAAAAGTCCTGATGGAGCTCAAGGAGCAATTCGAGTTCGTGGTCTGCGACTCCCCGGCGGGCATCGAGAAAGGCGCCCACCTGGCCATGTACTTCGCTGACGAAGCGATCGTCGTGACCAACCCCGAAGTGTCCTCGGTACGTGACTCGGACCGCATGCTCGGCCTGCTGGCCAGCAAGTCCCGTCGCGCCGAACGCGGCGAAGAGCCGATCCAGGAACACCTGCTGATCACTCGCTACCACCCGGAGCGCGTCGAAAAAGGCGAAATGCTGGGCGTCGAAGACGTCAAGGAAATCCTCGCCGTGCGCCTGCTGGGTGTCATTCCGGAATCCCAGGCCGTGCTCAAGGCTTCCAACCAGGGCGTCCCGGTTATCCTCGACGACCAGAGCGACGCCGGCCAGGCCTACAGCGATACCGTTGATCGCTTGCTGGGCAAGGAAAAAGAACACCGGTTCCTGAATGTCGAGAAGAAGGGATTCTTCGAGCGTCTGTTTGGAGGTAGGTAATGAACCTTTTTGACTTCTTTCGTGCCAACAAAAAGCCAAGTACCGCCTCGGTCGCGAAAGAGCGTCTACAGATCATCGTGGCGCATGAACGCGGCCAGCGCAGCACCCCTGACTATCTGCCTTCCCTGCAAAAGGAACTGGTGGAAGTGATCCGCAAGTACGTCAACATCGGCAACGACGACGTACACGTGGCACTGGAAAGCCAGGGCAGCTGCTCGATTCTGGAACTCAACATCACCCTGCCCGATCGCTGAGTCGATCCGGCAAGAACGACGGCGGCTCAGGGCCCTTCCGACACCGGAAGGGCCCTGAGCCGCCGTTGGCATTTGTTACGAGGCTGTTTTAATGCCGCTGTCCAACATCCACATCATCCATCAGGACGCCGCCGTACTGGTGGTGAACAAACCGACCCTGTTGCTCTCGGTGCCCGGCCGGGCCGACGACAACAAGGACTGCCTGATCACTCGCCTGCAGGAAAACGGCTACCCGGAAGCGCGTATTGTCCATCGTCTGGACTGGGAAACCTCCGGCATCATCCTGCTGGCCCGCGACGCCGATACCCACCGCGAACTGTCGCGGCAGTTTCACGACCGCGAAACCGAAAAGGCCTACACCGCCCTGGCCTGGGGCCAGCCGGAACTGGACAGCGGCAGCATCGACCTGCCCCTGCGCTACGACCCGCCAACCAAACCACGCCACGTCGTAGACCACGAGTTCGGCAAACACGCCCTGACCTTCTGGCGCGTGCTGGAACGTTGCGGCGACTGGTGCCGCGTCGAGCTGACGCCGATCACCGGCCGTTCGCACCAGTTGCGCGTACACATGCTGTCCATCGGTCATCCGCTGCTCGGTGACGGGCTCTACGCTCACGAACAAGCCCTCGCCGCCTGGCCGCGTCTGTGCCTGCACGCCAGCATGCTCAGCTTCACCCACCCGCAAACCGGTGAGCGCTTGCGCTTCGACTGTCCGGCGCCGTTCTGACCCCACCACAATGTCCCAAGCATCAGGCCGATGCGTTAAACTCCCGCCCATTGCTGTCTGGAGCTTCTTATGCGCGAAGAGTTGAACCAAGGCCTGATCGACTTCCTCAAGGCCTCCCCTACCCCGTTCCACGCCACCGCCAGCCTTGTTCAACGCCTGGAGGCCGCCGGTTATGTGCGCCTCGACGAGCGCGAGACCTGGCACACCGAAGCCAATGGCCGTTACTACGTCACCCGTAACGACTCCTCGATCGTCGCGATCAAGATGGGCCGCAACTCCCCGCTGCACGACGGCATCCGTCTGGTCGGTGCTCACACCGACAGCCCGTGCCTGCGGGTCAAGCCGCAACCGGAATTGCAGCGCCAGGGCTTCTGGCAACTGGGCGTTGAAGTCTACGGCGGCGCGCTGCTGGCGCCGTGGTTCGACCGCGATCTGTCGCTGGCCGGCCGCGTCACCTTCCGTCGTGACGGCAAGGTCGAGAGCCAGTTGATCGACTTCAAGGCCCCGATCGCGATCATTCCCAACCTGGCGATTCACCTCAACCGTGAAGCCAACCAGGGCTGGGCGATCAATGCCCAGACCGAACTGCCGCCGATTCTCGCGCAGTTCGCCGGTGACGAACGTGTGGATTTCCGTGCGGTACTGACCGATCAACTGGCCCGCGAGCACGGTCTGAATGCCGATGTGGTGCTCGATTACGAGCTGAGCTTTTACGACACCCAGAGCGCTGCGGTCATCGGCCTGAACGGTGACTTCATCGCCGGCGCCCGCCTCGACAACCTGCTGTCGTGCTACGCCGGCCTGCAAGCCCTGCTGACCGCCAACACCGAAGAAACCTGCGTGCTGGTGTGCAACGACCACGAAGAAGTCGGCTCCTGCTCGGCATGCGGCGCCGACGGCCCGATGCTGGAACAGACCCTGCGTCGTCTGCTGCCGGAAGGTGACGAGTTCGTACGCACCATCCAGAAATCCCTGCTGGTCTCGGCCGACAACGCCCACGGCGTACACCCGAACTACGCCGAGAAGCACGACGCCAACCACGGCCCGAAACTCAACGCGGGCCCGGTGATCAAGGTCAACAGCAACCAGCGCTACGCCACCAACAGCGAAACCGCCGGGTTCTTCCGTCATCTGTGCATGGCCGAAGAAGTACCGGTACAAAGCTTCGTGGTGCGCAGCGACATGGGCTGCGGCTCGACCATCGGCCCGATCACCGCCAGCCACCTGGGCGTGCGCACCGTCGACATCGGCCTGCCGACGTTCGCCATGCACTCGATCCGCGAACTGTGCGGCAGCCATGACCTGGCGCATCTGGTGAAAGTGCTGAGCGCGTTCTACGCCAGCCGCGAACTGCCGTAGAAACCATGGGGATCGCAACTCCGCGTTGCGATCCCTGCCCTGCGAAACCGGCTCATTTCTGATACACATCACCACCGGTCGGCAAAAAGCGACCTAGACTCAAGTCATCCCCTTCGACAAGGCTGTCGCCATGATCTCGATGTCTGCGTTTCACTCCATGCTCATTCCGATCCTGTCCGGAATGATTCTGCTGGCGATCGGCTTCAACTTCCGCGACAAGAACGCCGGCGTGCTCGCCATGTGGATCGGCATGCTGATGATCCTGGCCACCGTGGTCTACAAGATCCTCGCCAAACTCAACGAATAAATCCGCGCCCGGCTCGCATTGATTCTGGCGGGCTCGTACACTCGCCCGATCCGCCCCTTGCGAGGTTGACCGCCTAGTGTTCGCTCGTTTCTTTGCCCTGCCCTGCCTTTTCCTCGTCTGCCTGATGACGCTGCTGCCGTCGGCGCCTGCCCACGCGGTGAGTCTGCCCGGTCTGCTCAATGGCTCGAACAAGGCGCAACCGGAAGCCCAGGAACCGCTCGGCCAGTCCCTCGACGAAGTCATCAAATCCCTGGAAAACGATCAGCAGCGCACCCAGTTGCTGGGCGACCTGAAAAAACTGCGCGACGCCACGAAAAAAGCCCAGGCCACCCCGGAAGAAGGCGTGCTGGGCCTGATCGGGGGCACCCTGGCCAATTTCGAAAAACAGTTCACCGGCAGCGACAGCCCGCTCAATCGCTGGTCCGCCGAATTCGAACTGGCCAAGGATGAACTGTCCGCCCTGATAATGCCGGCCAGCGAATGGCTGCCGATCATCTTCGGCTTCGCCATGATCCTGATGGTCTGGAGCCTGCTGGCCGCTGCGCTGATCTGGCTCGGCCACCGGGTGCGCATGCGCTTCGGCCTGACCGAAGAACTGCCGCAACACCCCCGGGCCCTCGACATGCTGCGCTTCGCCCTGCGCAAGCTCGGGCCGTGGATGATCGCGCTGGTCATCACCGTCTACATGAGCTACGCGCTGCCATCGTCCCTGGGCAAAAGCCTGGCGATGGTCCTGGCTTACGCACTGGTGGTCGGCACCTGTTTCTCGGCGATCTGCGTGATCGCCTTTTCCGTACTCGACGGCCCGCACCGCCACCGGGCGCTGTACATCCTGCGGCATCAGGCCTTCCGCCCGCTGTGGCTGATCGGCAGCTTCGCCGCATTCGGTGAGGGGCTGAACGATCCGCGTCTGGTGGCAGGTCTGGGCGTACACCTGGCCCACACCGCCGCCACCGTCACCAATGTGCTGGCGGCGCTCTCGACCGGCCTGTTCATCCTGCGCTTTCGCCGCCCCATCGCGCACCTGATCCGCAACCAGCCACTGTCCCGCCGCCTGACCCGTCGCGCCCTCAGCGACACCATCGATATCCTCGGCACCTTCTGGTACGTGCCGGCGCTGGTGCTGGTAGGGATTTCCCTGTTCGCCACCTTCGTCTCCGCCGGCGACACCAGCACAGCCTTGCGCCAGTCGCTGATCTGCACCGTGCTGCTGGTGTTGTGCATGGTCATCAACGGCCTCGTCCGCCGCCACGCCCTCAAACCCCAACGCGGGCCAAAACGCCACGCGCTGTATTCCGAGCGCCTGAAAAGCTTCTTCTACACCCTCGCGCACCTGCTGGTGTGGCTGGCCTTCATTGAACTCGGCCTACGGGTCTGGGGCATGTCACTGATCGGCTTCACCGAAGGCGAAGGCCACGACATCAGCGTCAAACTGTTCAGCCTCATCGGCACGTTGATCTTTGCCTGGCTGATCTGGATCCTCAGCGACACCGCCGTCCACCACGCCCTCACCCGCTCCCGCAAAGGCCTGGCCAACGCCCGCGCGCAAACGATGATGCCGCTGATCCGCAACGTGCTGTTCGTGGCGATCTTCATCATCGCCCTGATCGTGGCCCTGGCGAACATGGGCATGAACGTCACGCCACTGCTGGCCGGTGCCGGTGTGATCGGTCTGGCGATCGGTTTCGGCGCGCAGTCACTGGTGGCCGACCTGATCACCGGCCTGTTCATCATCATCGAAGACTCCCTGGCCATCGACGACTACGTCGACGTCGGCGGCCACCTCGGCACCGTCGAAGGCCTGACCATCCGCACCGTACGCCTGCGGGACATCGACGGCATCGTCCACACCATCCCGTTCAGCGAAATCAAAAGCATCAAGAACTACTCCCGGGAATTCGGCTACGCGATCTTCCGCGTGGCGGTGCCGTTCAACATGAATATCGACGAAGCCATCAAACTGATGCGCGAAGTCGGCCAGAAAATGCGCACCGACCCGCTGCAACGCCGCAACATCTGGTCGCCACTGGAGATTCAGGGGGTGGAAAGCTTCGAATCCGGCAACGCAATATTGCGCGCCCGCTTCAAGACCGCCCCGATCAAACAGTGGGAAGTTTCACGGGCGTTCAACCTGTCGCTGAAACGGCATCTGGATGAGGCAGGACTGGATCTGGCGACACCGAGGATGAATGTGCAGGTGATTACCGCAGGCGGTGGTGGCCAAACTCAGGAGTAACCCAACCTCCACGCCTCCCCCACTCAAAACGATGAGCGTTAGCTCGAGTACCGCTTTTGACGTGCCGGCCCCATCGGCAGGCTGAGTGGAGGGATTCATCCGGGGGTAGGCGCGTAGCGCCGTTCGACGAAGTCGAACACATCGAGAGGAGGTGCAGCGAAGCAAACCGTAGGCGATGTCCCCGGATGAATCCCGGAACGAAGGAACCCCGAGCCTCAGCGAGGGGCCGAACGCAGGGGCCAAGCGTTTTGGTTCCTTTTTGGCGTCTGAAAAAGGGACTCGCCGTAAGGGCGAAACCGTCAGCCGCCACACCCGAAGCAACGGATATTCACCCAAAACAACCCAAAACCTGGTCGGCCCTGAGGCCGCCAAGGTCAAACAACATCAACCCCAACGTGAATCGCATCATGCCGCCAAAACTCCAGATCACAATCAATCAACCGCCCCGACTGATCATAATTGACCCGAGCAATCCGCAACCCCGGACTCCCCACCGACACCCGCAAAGCCGCCGCCGCATCCACCGACAATGAAGTCGGCACAATCTCGAACCGCACCCGCCCATAGTGCAAATCGTAATGCCGCGCATACAGCTCGGTAATCGACTGATTCAAATCAAACTCCAGAATCCCCGGAAAAAACTGCGGATTCAGATAATGCTCCACATACAACACCAGCCGCCCGTCGATCCGCCGCGACCGGCAGATCTGAATCACGCTCGACAACGCCGGCAACTGCAACCACGCACACACCGCCGCTGACGCCGGTTGCAGCCGCGCCGAAATCACCTCGGTCGACGGCACCCGCCCCTGCGCACTGACCATCGCGTGAAAGTGACTGCGCTGCATCAGGTTGTAGGCCAGGCGCGGTGGCGACACGAACCAGCCCCGACGCTCCTCGCGATAAATCTGCCCTTGCGCCTCCAGTTGCAACAAGGCTTCACGCACCGTAATCCGCGTAGTGCCGAACAACTCGCTGAGCTTGCGCTCGGCCGGCAACTTGCTGCCCGCCACGAGCAAACCGTGGTCGAGTTGCTCCTGAAGGATCTGCCCAATGGCTGTCACCGCTTTTGTTGCCTCATCGCGCATCAACGTTACCTATCTGGACTAGACCAGCACTGTTTCGGGGCAAAACCGCACGACTATTGCGCAGTTCGGTCGTGCTGCAAGCCTAGGCAGTGCAGATGACCGAGAGATGACAAAACTACCGAGCGGTCGCCCTGACAACTTGCAATACATCGGCCAAGTCCCTTGCCTGCCGGGACTTTGAGGGTGGTCTACGCTTACCGGGCAGCCGTAGATACCGGAGAAAATAATCGCTGGTCAGGCATGCGCCGACATCAAAGTGTCATCCAGCCCCCCTACATTGGCTCAGGTATTGCTGACCTAGACCAACACAAACCGCAATCGCAGCGTTGAACACGACCAAGGAGCTTCGGAATGAAACAGCTTTTCCTGGCAACACTGTTAGGCTCGACCATTGCCATGTGCACCGCCGCCATGGCGGCTGATGATCTGAAAACCCTCGAAGCCGCTGCGAAAGCGGAAGGCGCCGTCAACAGCGTCGGCATGCCCGATGACTGGGCCAACTGGAAAGGCACCTGGGAAGACTTGGCCAAGACCTACGGCCTGAAACACATCGACACCGACATGAGCTCGGCCCAGGAAATCGCCAAGTTCGCCGCCGAGAAAGACAACGCCACCGCCGATATCGGCGACGTCGGCGCGGCCTTCGGCCCGATCGCGGTCAAGCAAGGCGTGGTGCAACCGTACAAGCCGACCACCTGGGATCAGGTTCCTGCATGGGCCAAGGACAAGGACGGCAACTGGGCACTGGCCTACACCGGCACCATCGCTTTCATCGTCAACAAGAAACTGCTGCACGGCTCCGAAGTACCGACCAAATGGGCTGACCTCAAGGGCGGCAAATACAAGGTCTCCATCGGTGACGTGAGCACCGCTGCACAAGCTGCCAACGGCGTACTTGCCGCAGCACTGGCCAACGGTGGCGACGAGAAAAACATCCAGCCTGCCCTGCTGCTGTTCGCAGACATCGCCAAGCAGGGTCGCCTGTCGATGGCCAACCCGACCATCGCCACCATGGAAAAAGGCGAGATCGAAGTCGGCGTGGTCTGGGACTTCAACGGCCTGAGCTACAAGGCCAAGATGGCCAACCCGGATGACTACGTGGTGCTGATCCCGTCCGACGGCTCGGTGATTTCCGGCTACACCACCATCATCAACAAATACGCGAAAAACCCGAACGCCGCCAAGCTGACTCGCGAATACATCTTCAGCGACGCCGGCCAGACCAACCTCGCCCGTGGCAACGCCCGTCCGATCCGCGCCGAGCACCTGACCCTGCCGGAAGACGTGAAAGCCAAGCTGCTGCCAAACGAGCAGTACAAGAAAGTCACGCCGATCAAGGACGCCGATGCGTGGGAAAAAACCTCGAAGGCTCTGCCGCAGAAGTGGAACGAAGAAGTCATCGTCGAGATGAAGTAATTCTGTAGATCCCACGTCCGGGATCGCTGGAAATCCCTTGCGGGAGTGAGCTTGCTCGCTCCCGCAAGGGCATCTGCATTGAATTCGAATCTGATCTGTTTCGCGGAGTTTTTGCCCCTATGAAGCACAACGTCATCCTTGTCGTGCTCGACGGCCTCAATTACGAAGTCGCGCGTCACGCCATGGGGCATCTGCAGGCTTACGTTGGCGCAGGACGCGCCGCGCTCTACCAGTTGGAGTGCGAGCTGCCGGCCCTGTCCCGACCGCTTTACGAATGCATCCTCACGGGCGTACCGCCCATCGACAGCGGCATCGTCCACAATAACGTCTCGCGCCTGTCCAACCAGCGCAGCATCTATCACTACGCACGTGATGCCGGTCTGAAAACCGCCGCCGCGGCGTACCACTGGGTCAGCGAGCTCTACAACCGCTCGCCGTTCGTGGCCGCACGGGATCGTCACACCGATGACCCGACGCTGCCGATCCAGAACGGCCACTTCTACTGGAACGATCACTATCCGGACTCGCACCTGTTCGCCGACGCCGAGAACCTGCGCCTGCGCCACGCCCCGGATTTTCTGCTGATCCACCCGATGAACATCGACGACGCCGGCCACAAACACGGCCTCGACACCCCGCAATACCGCAACAGCGCACGCAGCGCCGACATCATCCTCGCCGACTACCTGCAAGGCTGGCTCGACGCCGGTTATCAAGTGCTGGTGACCGCCGACCACGGCATGAACAACGACCGCTCGCACAACGGCCTGTTGCCGGAAGAACGCCAGGTGCCGCTGTTCGTGCTCGGCGACGCCTTCAGCCTGAACGCGGACGCCACACCGAAGCAGACCGACCTCTGCGGCACCGTTTGCGAGTTGCTCGGCGTACCTCACGACAAACCTGTGTGCCGGGAGTTGCTCAAGTGAACTCAATGACTCGCGGCAAATGGCTGGCCGCCCTGTGCCTGGTGCCCTTCGCCCTGTTCTTTATCGTGTTCGAAATCGCCCCGCTGGTCTGGGTGATGATCAACAGCCTGCAATCGGAAGAGTTCGGCTGGGGTTTCGCCAACTTCAGCAAAATCTTCAATTCGAAGTTCTATCTGCAGGCGATCCAGTACAGCCTCGAAATCAGTTTCTGGTCGAGTGTGTTCGGGATCATCATCGCGGTGCTCGGCGCCTACTCCCTGCGTCGGGTCGATTCGAAACTGCGCAATTTCGTCAACGCCTTCGCCAACATGACCAGCAACTTCGCCGGCGTGCCCCTGGCCTTTGCGTTCATCATCCTGCTCGGTTTCAACGGCAGCATCACCATCATGCTGAAACAGGCCGGGATCATTCAGGATTTCAACCTGTACTCGAAAACCGGGCTGATCATCCTCTACACCTACTTCCAGATTCCTCTGGGCGTCCTGCTGCTGTACCCGGCGTTCGATGCCCTGCGTGAAGACTGGCGTGAATCCGCAGCGCTGCTCGGCGCTGACGGCTGGCAGTTCTGGCGCCACATCGGCCTGCCGGTGCTGACCCCGGCGCTGCTCGGCACCTTCGTGATCCTGCTGGCCAACGCCCTCGGCGCCTATGCCACGGTGTATGCGTTGACCACCGGCAACTTCAACGTGCTGCCGATCCGCATTGCGGCGATGGTGTCCGGCGACATTTCCCTCGATCCGAACCTGGCCAGCGCCCTGGCCGTGGTGCTGGTGGCGCTGATGACCCTGGTGACCGTCGTGCATCAACTGCTGCTGAAGAGGAGCTACCATGTCTCGCGCTGAATCCGGCCCGGCCGGCGTCTACCACCGCGTCGTGGTCTACCTGCTGTTCGCCATTCTGCTGCTGCCGCTGCTGGGCACCCTGATCTATTCGATCGCCAGCAGTTGGTCGGCCACCGTGCTGCCCAGCGGCTTCACCTTCAAGTGGTACATCCAGTTGTGGAGTGATCCGCGCTTTCTGCACGCCTTCGGCCAGTCGCTGCTGGTGTGCGTCGGCGCGCTGACCCTCTCGGTGGTGCTGATTTTGCCGCTGCTGTTCGTGGTGCATTACCACTTCCCGAAACTTGATGCGCTGATGAACATCCTGATCCTGCTGCCCTTTGCGGTGCCGCCGGTGGTGTCGTCGGTGGGTCTGTTGCAGCTCTACGGTTCCGGGCCGTTCGCAATGGTCGGCACGCCGTGGATCCTGATCGGTTGCTACTTCACCGTGGCACTGCCGTTCATGTACCGGGCGATCACCAACAACCTGCAGGCGATCAACCTCCGTGACTTGATGGACGCCGCCCAACTGCTCGGTGCCAGCACCTTCCAGGCGGCTTTCCTGGTGGTGCTGCCGAACCTGCGCAAGGGCCTGATGGTCGCGTTGCTGCTGTCGTTCTCGTTCCTGTTCGGTGAGTTCGTGTTCGCCAACATCCTGGTCGGCACCCGCTACGAAACCCTGCAGGTTTATCTGAACAACATGCGCAACAGCAGCGGCCACTTCACCAGTGCTCTGGTGATTTCCTACTTCTTTTTCGTGCTGGTCCTGACCTGGGTCGCCAACATCTTGAACAAGGACAAAAGCGAATGAGCTATGTCAGCGTCCAACACCTGCAAAAAAACTACGCCGGCACCACGGTGTTCAGCGACATCAACTGCGAAATCCAGAAGGGTGAATTCGTCACCCTGCTCGGCCCGTCCGGTTGCGGCAAATCCACCCTGCTGCGTTGCATCGCCGGCCTGACGCCGGTGGATGGCGGCAAGATTCTGCTCGATGGCGTCGACATCGTTCCGCTCACCCCGCAGAAACGCGGGATCGGCATGGTGTTCCAGAGCTATGCGCTGTTTCCCAACATGACCGTGGAGCAGAACGTCGCCTTTGGTCTGCGCATGCAAAAGGTCAACCCGGACGACAGCCACAAGCGTGTCACCGAGGCGTTGAAACTGGTTGAACTCAACGACTTCGCCAGTCGTTATCCGCATCAACTCTCCGGCGGTCAGTGCCAGCGTGTCGCCCTCGCCCGCTCTTTGGTCACCCGTCCGCGTCTGTTGTTGCTGGACGAACCGCTGTCGGCCCTTGATGCACGGATTCGCAAACACCTGCGTGAACAGATCCGTCAGATCCAGCGCGAGCTCGGCCTGACCACGATCTTCGTCACACACGATCAGGAAGAAGCCCTGACCATGTCTGACCGGATTTTCCTGATGAATCAGGGAAAGATCGTACAGAGCGGCGACGCCGAAACCCTCTACACCGCACCGGTCGACGTGTTCGCCGCCGGCTTCATCGGCAACTACAACCTGCTGGATGCCGAGAGTGCCTCGAAGCTGTTGCAGCGGCCGATCAGCCATCGCATCGCAATTCGCCCGGAGGCCATCGAACTGAGCCTGGATGGCGAACTCGATGCACAGATTCGCAGCCACAGCCTGCTGGGCAACGTCATCCGCTACCGCATCGAGGCCCGGGGCGTGGAACTGGTGGTGGATGTGCTCAACCGTTCGGCGGCGGATCTGCACCCCGACGGTCAGCGCCTGGCGCTTTCCATCGATCCGACGGCCCTGTGTGAGGTAGCCTGATGACTTTGCTGACGTTGAAGAGAGAACTGCACTGATGGCCCTGGCAATTTTTGATCTGGACGAAACCCTGATCCACGGCGACTGCGCCACCCTCTGGAGCGAGCAGATGGGCCGCCTGGGCTGGGTCGATCCCGAGTCGTTCATGCGCAAGAACAATGAACTCATGGACGCCTACAGCCATGGCAAGTTGCGCATGGAAGACTACATGGAGTTCAGCCTCGAACCGCTGATCGGCCGCACCCCGGAGGAAGTCGAGCATCTGGTCGGCCCCTGGGTCGAGGACTTCATCGAACCGATCATCTTCAGCGACGCGACCAAAACCATCGCCGCCCACCGCAAGGCCGGTGACCGGATTCTGGTGATCTCGGCCTCGGGCACGCACCTGGTCAAACCGATTGCCGAACGGCTGGGCATCGACGAGGTTCTGGGCATCGAACTGGAAGTGGCCCATGGCGTGTACAGCGGCCACACCGTGGGCACCCTGACCTATCGCGAAGGCAAGATCACCCGCTTGCTGGAGTGGCTGGACGCCGAAGAGGAAAACCTTGAGGGCGCGAGTTTCTATTCCGACTCACGCAATGACCTGCCGCTGCTGCTGAAGGTGGATTACCCGCATGTGGTCAATCCGGATCCGGTGTTGCGCGAGCAGGCCGAGAAATCCGGCTGGCCGATCCATCTCTGGAAGTAAACGATTGTCTTGTGGGAGCACACTTGCTCCCACAAGCCTCGATGATCAGCTCAGGCTGTCGTCGATCACCAGTACCAGCTTCCCGGCGACCGTGTTGCTCGCCAGCTCGGCGAACGCCGCTTCGGCATCCTTGATCGCAAAGGTCCTGGCCAGTTGCGGCTTCAGGCGCCCTTCGGAAAACAGCGGCCACACGTGCTGGCTCAGGTCGCTGAACAGATCCGCCTTGAACTGATCGTCACGGCTGCGCAGGGTCGAGCCCAACAGTTGCACACGCTTGGCCAGCACCTGGGCCAGATCGAGTTTCGCTTCGCGGCCACCCATCAGGCCGATCAGCACCCAGCGCCCGTCCTGAGCCATCAGCTTCAGATTCAGCGCCGAGTAATTGCCGCCGACCGGATCCAGGATCACATCGAACGGCCCGAAGTCCCGCAGGCTTTCCAGATCGTCAGTGCGTACCACACCGCCCTGGGCGCCCAGCGCTTCACAGTAGGCCAGACGCTCGGCCGATCCGACGCTGACCCAGCACGGATTGCCAAACGCCTTGCACAGTTGAATGGCGGCAGAACCGATGCCACTGGCGCCGGCATGCAGAAGAACTTTCTCACCCGGTTTGAGCGCAGCGAGTTGAAACACATTCAGCCAGACGGTCGCGTACACCTCGGGCAGTGCAGCCGCTTCGATCAGCGACACACCTTCCGGAACCGGCAGTACATGCCGCCCGTCGACGACCACTTCTTCGGCCATCCCGCCCCCGGCCAGCAAGGCGCAGACCCGATCACCGACCTGCCAGGACGAGCCCGCGCCGACTTCGCTGATCACCCCGGAGCATTCAAGCCCCAGCACCTGACTGGCACCCGGCGGCGGCGGATAAAGGCCCGCCTTCTGTAATAAATCCGCGCGATTGAGGCCCGCTGCCGCCACCCGGATGCGAACTTGTCCTACATCACACGCAGGACTTGGTTCATCAACCCATGCCACTTGACCTTCAACGCCTTGCAATGCCTTCACAGTGCCTCCATAGTGAGTCTGGACTGAGCCCGAAGCTGTAGCGCCGGGCTTTTTGCATTATGCGACCGGCCCTGGGGTCTGAACGATCGCTGAACAGCAGTTATCGTACAGAGCGTAGAGGTACCGGCGACTTCAAAGACGGCCTAATATGCGTTATCAATTGTCCCCGCGTCGAATCAGCATGAAGCATCTGCTCCCCAGCACCGCCCTCGCTCTTTTCATCGGTATCGGCCTCTTGCCGGTGTCGGGCAGCACATTCGCAGCCAACAGCTGGGACAAGTTGCAGCCTGATCGCGATGAAGTGATTGCCAGTCTGAACGTCGTCGAGTTGCTCAAGCGCCACCACTACAGCAAGCCGCCGCTTGACGATGCGCGCTCGGCGATCATCTACGACAGCTACATCAAGCTGCTGGACCCGTCGCGCAGCTACTTCATGGCCAGCGACATCGCCGAATTCGACAAGTGGAAGTACCAGTTCGACGACTTCCTCAAAAGCGGCGACCTCAACGCCGGCTTCACCATCTACAAGCGTTATCTGGACCGCGTGAAAGCGCGTCTGGACTTCGCCATTGCCGAGCTGGACAAAGGCGTCGACAAGATGGACTTCACCACGAAGGAAACCTTGCTGATCGATCGCAAGGATGCTCCGTGGCTCAAGTCCACAGCCGAACTCGATGACCTGTGGCGCAAACGCGTCAAGGACGAAGTGCTGCGGCAGAAGATCGCCGGCAAAGAGCCGAAGCAGATCCAGGAAACCCTGACCAAACGCTACAAGAACCAGTTGGCGCGTCTGGACCAGACCCGTGCCGAAGACATCTTCCAGGCGTACATCAACACCTTCGCCATGTCCTACGATCCGCACACCAACTATCTGTCGCCGGATAACGCGGAAAACTTCGACATCAACATGAGCCTGTCCCTCGAGGGCATCGGCGCCGTGTTGCAGAGCGACAACGATCAAGTGAAGGTCGTGCGTCTGGTGCCGGCAGGTCCTGCGGACAAGACCAAGCAGGTTGCTCCTGCCGACAAGATCATCGGCGTTGCCCAGGGCAACAAAGAGATGGTCGACGTGGTCGGCTGGCGCCTGGACGAAGTGGTCAAGCTGATCCGTGGTCCGAAAGGCACCGTGGTGCGTCTGGAAGTCATCCCGGCCAGCAATGCGCCGAACGACCAGACCAGCAAGATCGTGCCGATCACCCGTGAAGCGGTGAAGCTCGAAGACCAGGCCGTGAAGAAATCCATCCTGAGCCTCAAACAGGACGGCAAGGACTACAAGCTCGGCGTGATCGAGATTCCGGCCTTCTACCTGGACTTCAAGGCATTCCGTGCCGGTGATCCGGACTACAAGAGCACCACTCGCGACGTCAAGAAACTGCTGACCGAACTGCAGAAAGAGAAAGTCGACGGCGTGGTCATCGACCTGCGCAACAACGGCGGCGGTTCCCTGCAGGAAGCCACCGAGCTGACCAGCCTGTTCATCGACAAGGGCCCTACCGTGCTTGTGCGTAACGCCGATGGCCGGGTCGATGTGCTTGAAGATGAAAACCCGGGCGCGTTCTACAAAGGCCCGATGGCGCTGCTGGTCAACCGCCTGTCCGCCTCGGCTTCGGAGATCTTCGCCGGCGCCATGCAGGACTACCACCGCGCACTGATCATCGGTGGCCAGACCTTCGGCAAAGGCACCGTGCAGACCATTCAGCCGCTGAACCATGGCGAACTGAAACTGACCCTGGCCAAGTTCTACCGGGTTTCCGGTCAGAGCACCCAGCATCAGGGCGTACTGCCGGACATCGACTACCCGTCGATCATCGACACCAAGGAAATCGGCGAGAGCGCCCTGCCGGAAGCCATGCCGTGGGACACCATCCGCGCGGCGATCAAACCGGCGGTCGACCCGTTCAAGCCGTATCTGGCCCAGCTCAAGTCCGAGCATGACGCCCGTTCGGCCAAGGACGCGGAGTTCGTGTTCATCCGCGACAAGCTGGCCCTGGCGCAGAAGCTGCTGGAAGAGAAAACCGTCAGCCTCAATGAAGCCGATCGTCGTGCCCAGCACGCCGACATCGACGCCAAGCAACTGGCGATGGAAAACATCCGTCGCAAGGCCAAAGGCGAAGAACCGCTAAAAGAGCTGAAGAAAGAAGACGACGACGCCCTCGCGGCAGCCGAGCCGGACAAGGTCAAACCTGAAGACGACGCCTACCTGAGCGAGACCGGGCGCGTGCTGCTGGATTACCTGAAGCTGAGCAATCAGGTGGCCAAGAAGTAAGGTGATGGCAATTTAATGGTGACGATCCCCGGATCGTCATCAAACAGTCATCATTCTGTCGTGCAATAAAGGACTGGGAGCGGTTCTCTTCATCGAGAGCGCTCCCAGTCCTTTTTTATCGCCAGAGATTGCCATGACCACGACCGAACAGCTGAGTGCCTTGAGCTCGATCCTGACTCAAAGCGGTTTGCACAGCCTGTTCCAGCCGATCATTTGCCTCTCCGAACGACGCATTCTCGGTTATGAAGCCCTGACTCGCGGCCCGTCCAACAGCCCGCTGCACTCCCCCATCGCCCTGTTCGCCGTGGCTCGTCAGGCCGGGCGTTTGAGCGAACTGGAAATCGCCTGCCGCCAAAGCGCCTGCCGCCGTTTCAACGAACAGCAATTGCCGGGCAAACTGTTTCTCAACGTCTCTCCCGAATCCCTGCTCGAAGCCGCGCACCAGCCGGGGCGTACGCTGCAACTACTGCAGGATTTCGGCATTCCACCGAGCCAGGTGGTGATCGAACTCACCGAGCAGACCCCGATCGACGACTTTCAGTTGCTGCAAACGGCGCTGCATCACTACCGGGCGATGGGATTTTCGATTGCACTGGACGATCTTGGCGCGGGTTATTCAAGTCTGCGCCTGTGGTCGGAGTTGCGGCCGGATTACGTGAAAATCGATCGACACTTTATCGACGGCATTCATCAGGACGCGTTGAAGCGCGAATTCGTTGGATCGATCCTGCAAATCGCCAAGGCCTCCCGGGCTCAGGTGATTGCCGAAGGTATCGAATTGCCGGAAGAGCTGGCGGTGCTGACCGAAATGGGGGTGGATCTGGTCCAGGGCTACCTGCTCGGGCGCCCGCAGGAACACCCGCCACGCGACGCCCGGGCCCTGATGCCCAAACACGACAGCAGCTCCGTCGCGCTGAATGACGAAGGCAGCGACCTCAGCGCCCTGCTCAACGATCAGCCGGCCGTGAATCGCGACACACCCACCGCCACCGTCCTCGAAGCGTTTCGCCGCCAGGCCAACCTGAACTCGCTTGCGGTGCTGGACGAACAAGGCCAGCCGTGCGGCATCGTGCATCGTCATTCATTGTCCGATGCGCTGCTCAAGCCGTTCGCCACCGACCTGTTCGCCCGCAAACCGATCAGCCGCCTGATGAACGACGATTTCCTCGCCGTGGAAATGAGTCAGTCGCTGCAACAGGTCAGCCGCCTGATCACCAGCCGCGCCCGACAGCGCATCGAAGAAGACTTCATCATCACCCTCAACGGCAGCTACCTGGGCCTGGGCCGGGTGATTGACGTGCTCAAACTGATCACCGAGCTGAAAATCCAGCAGGCTCGGTATGCCAATCCGCTGACTCTGCTACCCGGCAACGTACCGATCCAGCAATGCCTCACCCGACTACTGCAACAGGGGCGCGAGTCGGTGATCTGCTATGTCGATATCGATAGCTTCAAACCCTTTAACGATATCTATGGGTATGGGCGTGGGGATGAGGTGCTGTTGTGTCTGGCGCAATGCCTGAACGAACGCGTAGACCCGTCCCGCGATTTCGTCGGGCATATTGGGGGGGATGATTTTCTGCTGGTGCTCGGCCCGGAGGATTGGCGCAAACGGCTCAACCAATTGCTTGATGATTTTCAGAGTCAATGCCGACGGTTTTATCGGCCCGAACACCTTGAGGCTGGGTGTTTTGTTGCGCCGAATCGCCAGGGGATCCGGCAGGAGTTTCCGTTGTTGTCACTGTCCATTGGCGTTGTGCACTTGCATCCTGAGGCTTGTGCGCAACTGGATGCGAGCCAGTTGGCGGAGATGGCTTCGCAGGCGAAGCATCATGCTAAGAATGTGCCGGGGTATAGTGTGCATTTGATTGATAGTCTTACGGCTCCTGACCTTCATTCACCGCAGGTTATTGGCCAGCGCTGATTTTCAAAATACGGCCACTCCCTGTGTCAGCCTCATCTCTCCGTTGAGTCATCGATGTGATACCTCAACAAGCAACTTAACAAAACCTGCATGAACTGACGTTGATCCGCTACATCGTCATCAAAGTAGGTTGTGATTTTTGTGAATACAGCATCAAAGCTGTCACCAGCCTCCAAGTAGTGCTTCAGCGTATCGATACACCACTCGCGTTCATGAAAACTGTAGGAAAGAAACTCAGGTTTCATAAGAATATCGAACAGTTCAGCAAGCTCTTCCTTGTCATTAACATTCTTCGAAACAATGATTTTCTCACGAGCATCGTCACGGGTATTGTCTATATCAAATAGAAAAAGCAGTCCGCGCAATACAAAATATTCAGGCTTACGTTTCATTCCATAAATTCCGTATAAGAGGTTATTGGCTTACCAGAGCCATTTAAAATCACTATCGCATGTGTTTGCTGCCCATAAGTCACTCCTCCTCTTTTGTAACCCTCACCGACAATTTTGCCCATATTCATCGGTTCTCTTGTAGCAACTATCCCATTTCGCCTAAAAATCAGCTGAGCACGATGTATGGCGTTCAACTGGTCTCGATAACTGAAAAAATGTGTGGCCGCACTGGGTATTTTTGGTTGCCCAGCTTTATTCCCGTTGGTGTAAATCTCAATAATGCCCGTTGTAGGATTTCTTCCTGTAAGTGAACGTTCTTGTTGCGAGGCCAGCGTGGTCTGCTTGCCGTGTTTCTCTAAAAAGTGTGCGCCTGGCGTGGACCTCTCCATTTCCTCCAAACGCCTGTAGGCATTGCCCTCCGCTAGTTCATCAATTCTCGCCCTCCGCTCTTGCGCCGTCATCTTCGGCAGTGCTGGCTCACCCTCATCAACAACTGAACCACTCACCCGATCCGGCACCGGACATCCCGGCTTATTCGGCGGCGGGCAGTTGGACGTCAACCCCAACGGATCCACCCACCCCGTCGGATTCGGCACGTACCGGTACTGATTCAACCCACCCGCCAGCTTCACCGGATCCGGCGTCAGATACCGTCCAACGTCCGGGTCGTAATACCGATGCCGGTTGTAGTGCAGCCCGCTTTCCGCATCGAAATACTGCCCCTGAAACCTCAGTGGCTGGTCGAGGTAGTCCTCGGTCGCCAGTTTCAGCGAGGTGACCTTGCCGTAGGCGCTGTATTTGGCTGACCAGACGATGTCGCCGCTGTAGTCGGTCAGTTCCTGCGGGGTGCCGAGGTGGTCGAGCTGGTAGTAGAACGGGCAGGCGCGTTTCGGGCCCTTGCCGTCGAGCATCGCCAAGGGGCGGAAGGTGCCGGGTTCGTAGATGAAGCTGCGATGCTGTTCCT